>JBEBRW010000013.1:0-107107 GCA_040394635.1 Victivallis vadensis
CGGTCCGGCACTTCGAACTGCTTGCCGGTGAACAGGAGATCGAGATCAAGCCGGAGCTGACACCCGGCAAACAGGTAAGGATCACCAAGGGGCCCTTCGAGGGGTATTTCGCGGTAATTTTGCGCCGCGAGGGACAAAGCAGAATTGCGGTGAACCTGGACTTTCTGGGGCACTCGATCGTGACGATGGATATCTGGAACATGGAATTGGCTTAAACAGAAGAACAAAAAATGAAAAAAGCACTTATTACGGGAATTACAGGGCAGGACGGCTCCTATCTGGCCGAACTTCTGCTGGAAAAAGGATACGAAGTGCACGGCTTGATCAGAAGAGCAAGTTTGTTCAACACGAGCCGCATTGACCATCTGTACAGAGACCCGCATGAAAAGGATGTTAATCTGTTCCTGCACCATGGTGATTTAACGGATTCCAGCAACCTCAATCGTCTGATCGAAAAAATCGGCCCCGCTGAGATCTATAACCTCGGAGCCCAGTCGCATGTCCAGGTATCTTTTGAAGTACCGGAATACACGGCCGAAGTGGATGCCATGGGGGTATTGCGTTTGCTCGACGCGATTCGTGAAACAAAGATTGGCGCCCGGTTTTATCAGGCCTCGACCTCGGAATTATACGGCAAGGTCTTCGAAGTACCGCAAAACGAGCAAACGCCTTTTCATCCCCGCAGCCCCTACGGAGTAGCCAAACTATACGGTTTCTGGATTACCAAAAATTACCGGGAAGCTTACGGACTGCATGCCTCCAACGGCATTCTCTTCAACCACGAATCCCCGCGGCGCGGCGAGACCTTTGTGACGCGCAAAATCACTATGGCGGTGGCCCGGATTCACCGCGGTATGCAGGATTGTTTTTATATGGGAAATATCGACGCGCTTCGCGACTGGGGATATGCTCCTGACTATGTCCGGATGATGTGGATGATGCTGCAACAGGATCAGCCGGATGATTATGTAATTGCGACCGGCGAAATGCATTCAGTGCGCGAGTTCATTGAAAAAGCGTTTGCCGAAGTCGGCCGTCCGATCGAATGGCAGGGCAAAGAGGTCGATGAAGTCGGAATTGACACCACGACAGGCAAGACCGTGGTCCGGATCGATCCGCGTTATTTCCGGCCGGCGGAAGTCGAACAGCTTCTGGGCGACCCCAGTAAGGCCAAACGTCAGCTCGGCTGGGAAGCGCAGGTGAAGTTTGATGAACTCGTCAAGATCATGGTCGACGGCGATTTGAGGCTTTTGGACAATCCTAAGTATGAGGCAGGTTTCTGATGCCGATACCGAAAGACGCCAGAATATATATCGCCGGCCATCGCGGCATGGTGGGAAGTGCCGCCGTCAGAAAATTTGAACGCGAAGGTTACACGAACCTGATTCTCCGTACCGCCAAAGAACTGGATCTGCGGAATCAGGCGGCGGTTAAAGAGTTTTTCGCCGCCGAAAAACCCGAATATGTGATTCTGGCCGCCGCCAAAGTCGGCGGTATCATGGCCAATAAAAACCATCCGGCGGAATTTCTGCTGGAAAACCTCGAAATACAGAATAATGTAATTTATCAATCCTATCTGAACGGAGTCAAGAAATTATGCTTCCTGGGTTCCAGCTGCATCTATCCCAATGAAGCACCGCAGCCGATCAAAGAAGAATATCTTCTGACCGGTCCGCTGGAGCCGACCAACGAAGGTTACGCCCTGGCCAAGATCGCCGGTTACAAACTCTGCCTGTACTTAAGCCGTCAATACGGATTCAAAACCGTCAACCTGATGCCCTGTAATCTGTATGGGACCAATGACAACTATGATCCGGAAAACAGTCATGTATTTCCGGCCTTTATTCGCCGTTTCAGTGAAGCGGCGAAACACAACCTTCCGGAAGTGGTTCTGTGGGGAACGGGAGCGCCGTTACGTGAATTTATGCACGTGGACGACCTGGCGGAGGCCATTTACCATTTTCTGCAAACCCGTGAGAACCCGGAGGTGGTCAACGTCGGCTACGGCAGTGATATTACGATCAAAGAATTGGCGGAAAAAATCGCCGTCGCTGCGGGCTACCAGGGCAAGATCACCTGGGATGCAACCAAGCCCGACGGCATGTACCGCAAACTGATGGACTCCACCAAGGCCCACACCCTCGGCTGGCAGCCCCGGATTATGCTTGATGAAGGAATCGCACGAACGTTGAAAGAATTTTCGTCATTAAAATAAGCAGAACATCTTATGCAACTGAAAAAAATCCATGATAATGAATTGAAATTAGCTGTTATTGGCTTAGGCTATGTTGGTCTTCCATTAGCAGCCGAGTTCGGAAAAAAATTCAATACGGTTGGATTTGACGTCAAAAAAGAGCGGCTGGAAGAATTGAGACAAGGGATCGATTCGACGCTGGAAACCTCGGAAGCCGATTTAAAGTCGGCTGTGAAGCTGAAATTCAGCGGCAACAGCGATGATTTGAAGGATTGCGATGTATTCATTGTCACCGTCCCCACTCCGATCGATAAATACAAACAACCGGACCTGACCCCACTGTACCGCGCGAGTGAAACTGTGGGAAAAGTGATGAAAAAAGGTGCGGTCATCATCTACGAAAGTACCGTCTACCCGGGCTGTACCGAGGAAGAGTGCGTACCTGTGCTGGAGAAATTCAGCGGTTTGAAATTCAATCAGGACTTTTTCTGCGGCTATAGTCCGGAACGCATCAATCCAGGTGACAAAGAGCATACGTTGACCAAGATCCTGAAGATCACCAGCGGTTCCACCCCGGAAGTTGCCGAATTCGTCGATGCCCTGTACAACAGCATCCTTACCGCCGGCACGCACAAAGCCAGCTGCATCAAAGTGGCCGAAGCCGCCAAGGTAATCGAAAACTCACAGCGCGACCTGAATATCGCTTTCGTGAACGAACTGGCCAAAATATTCCACCTGATCGGCATCGATACCAACGAAGTTCTCGAAGCTGCCGGCACGAAATGGAATTTCCTGAAATTCCGACCGGGCCTGGTCGGCGGTCACTGCATCGGAGTCGATCCGTATTATCTGACGCACAAAGCGCAGGCGCTGGGGTATTTGCCGGAAGTTATTTTGTCCGGCCGGCGCATCAACGACGGAATGGGCAAATACATCGCCAGCGAAATCATCAAACTGCTGATCAAGAAAAAACGTCACATCCTCGACGCCAAGGTGCTTCAGCTGGGGATCACCTTCAAGGAAAACTGCCCGGATATCCGGAATTCCCGCGCGGTGGATGTGGTCAAAAACCTTGAAGACTTCGGCTGCAAAGTCGATGTATACGACCCTTGGGCCAATCCGGAAGAAGTCCGGCACGAATACAATATCAACAGCTGTTTTAAATCCCTGAGAAAAGAGGACTTCCGGAATTATGACGCCGTCGTTCTGGCGGTATCACACAAAGAATTCAGGGAACTGGACCTTTCGACAATCGATCGTGCCAAAACGACTGTTTTCGATATAAAGGGATTTTTTCCGAAAGCCG
Source organism: Victivallis vadensis (assembly GCA_040394635.1). Classification (GTDB taxonomy): domain Bacteria; phylum Verrucomicrobiota; class Lentisphaeria; order Victivallales; family Victivallaceae; genus UBA5239. The sequence continues at coordinate 3,501 of JBEBRW010000013.1, forward strand.
ACGTGGATGGGCGCCTGTAAAAATGAATAAATGTGTTGAAAATTCAAGGATTCTGATCACCGGAGGAGCCGGATTCATCGGCTCGAACCTGGTGGAAGTATTATTGAAACAGAACAACGAGATCGTAGTTCTGGACAATTTCGCGACTGGCAAAAGAGAAAATCTGGCGCCGTTTGCCAGTGATACCCGGTTTACCCTGATCGAAGGGGATATCCGGGACATGGCGATGTGCCGCAAGGCCGTGGAGGGAGTCGATTATGTATTGCATGAAGCCGCTCTGGGGTCGGTGCCGCGCTCGATCGAAGACCCCATGACCGCGACAGAGGTCAACATATCGGGTTTCGTCAATATGCTTTATGCGGCTCAGGAGGCGAAGGTCAAACGATTCGTCTACGCGGCGAGCTCCTCGACTTACGGCGACAGCAAAGTCCTCCCTAAGGTCGAGAACGAAATCGGCAAGCCGCTGTCCCCCTATGCGATCACCAAATATGTGAATGAACTCTACGCCGAAAACTTCAGTCATATTTACGGCATCGAAACGATTGGCCTACGCTATTTCAACGTATTCGGACGCCGTCAGGACCCATACGGCGCCTATGCCGCAGTGATTCCCAAGTTCGCCATGAGCCTGATCAAACACGAAAGTCCGCTCATCAACGGTGACGGCAATTATTCCCGTGACTTCACTTATGTGGATAACGTGATTCAGGCCAACCAACTGGCTCTGCTGACCGGCAAACCGGAAGCGGTAAACCAGGTATACAACATCGCTTTCGGCGATCGGACGACCTTAAATGAGTTATTTGCCTATCTGCGCGAGTACCTGACTGAATTTGACCCGGAGATTGCCCAAGTCGAGCCGCAATACGGCCCGAACCGCGCCGGCGACATCCCTCATTCCTTCGCCGATATCGCCAAAGCACAAACCCTTCTCGGCTATACTCCGGAATTCAGCGTGAAACAAGGCTTGAAAGAAGCCGTCAGATGGTATTATGATAATTTAAATTAAGAATAATATCACCAATATGAAGAAGCTAATATATAATACGGCAGCCTCAGAGGGGGGCGCTATAGCTATTCTGCGATTTTTTCATCAGCAGGCACTTCGCGAAACGCATTCTATAACATATTTTGTCGTAGGAAATATTGAACTAGAGGAATCCTCATGCGTAAAAGTCATAACTTTGGCTTGGGCAAAGAAAAGCAAGGTTTTACGTCTGTTTTGTGAGTATTTTTATATGCCATTTCTAATTCGTCTATTGGCCATAAATCATGTAATATCCCTGCAAAATACGGCTTTACCTTTCTGCCCGGTTCTTCAAACGGTATATATGCACAATTGTCTACCATTCATCAAACAACGTTTTGATTTTCACCATAACCGTACGCTTTGGATCAATCAGAATATCGCTGGGTATTTCATGAAATCAGCAATACGCCGGGCTGATGAATTAATCGTTCAAACACATTGGATGAAGTGTGTGTGTCAAGAAGCAGTACCAATACCGACGGAAAAGTTCATAGTACAGACCCCTGAAATAAATTATGCTAAAATTGTTCCGTTTCAGGAAAAACAAGATCATTTCCGGACATTTTTTTATCCAGCTTCAGGCATGATTTTCAAGAACCACCAAGTGATTGTAGATGCTTGCGAACTACTTCTTCAACAAAAAGGAATTCCCTGTTACCGTGTTATTTTCACACTGACGGGCAATGAAAATGAAAAAATCCGGGAATTATATGATAAAGTGAAAAAATTAAACCTTCCGATAATATTTATGGGGAAACTGGAGTTGAACGAAGTGTTTCAGCAGTATAGCAAGTCCGTATTATTATTTCCTTCTTATGCGGAAACGTGCGGATTGCCTCTGTTGGAAGCAAAAGCGACCAATGCTCCGATTCTTTCAGCAGACTGGGAAGTTCCACGGGAAGTATTGGAAGAATATGACAAAGTGAAATTCTTTGCGTACAATGATGCGAAGGCTTTAAGCGAGTTAATGGCTGATTTAATATGGAAGACCTTTGCATGAGATTCATTTACGCGAGTTTCAGTACATTGATGCTCTTCTGTTTATTCTTTTTTAGTTATATATTTGAAGATTCATTTAGTATGCAGGGAATAGGTATAGCTGCATTAATTGTTTATTCATATCTTTTTGTATCAAGCTGGCATTTAGCGCGACATATAAATTTTTATATTATTTTTCTATTTTCAACATTGGTCTTCTTTTGGGGTCAACACATTATTCTTTTATGCAATGTTGATTTTACAGAACCTAATCGATCTATTTTGTCAGGGAGAGTCGCAGATTGGGCGATGATGTTTGCGGGTGTTTTTATTTTGCAATCCATGCTAACCATGCACATCGGTTATTGTCTTTTTTTCAAAAAATATAGGAACACAAAGTATATTGAAATTTATGACGAGAAAACATCAAATACGGATGTTTTGCTGAAGATTGCGTTAGGGATAATGGCTATATCGATAATACCAGCGTTCAGTTTAGCCTTGGAAAACTTAGGAACAGCATCAATTCATGGTTATGGAATGATCTTTCAGACAGAGAACTATCAATTAACCAGTTTCTCAAATATCAAGCGATTTATTTCTTTGTTTTTCATCCCTTCGACCTACTTGATTTATATCCTTGCCAGCAAGAAACTGCGTATTGTAATCCTTTTAATTTTAATGGCATATTCATTAGTTCTACTGACTACAGGGAGCAGGATTATTGTTTTCATGATTGCTTTTGCCTTATTTATGATTCATTACAAGAAGTTTCAGAAATTACGTGCCAGAACAATTATATTACTTGGCACAGTTGCTTTTTTTCTCATGTTATCTCTCTCTGTGGTCTCAAGTGTACGTAATGTTTTATATACTTCCGATAATATTGGGGAAATAGTTGTTCTTGCAACAGAGAAAAGTTTTGATAATTTTATTGTCTTTTCAGTTTTTGAAGAGTTGGGATTCACTTATAACGTAATTGCATGTGTAATTGAAAACTGTCCCGTTCCCGTGCCCTATAATTACGGGTTATCATATTTATTGGGATTGACAGCGATTTTTCCAAATGTTTTTGGAGGAACTCATATTGCCGCCCAGAATACTGATATGCTGTTCGCAGAATTTTATACTACCCAGGGAGGAATAGGATCCTCTTTTATCGCTGAGGCATATTATAACTTTGGCCGTTGGGGGCTACTTGTAATGTTAGTATTTGGAATGCTCCTGGCCAAACTTTGTTTTTGGTTGGAAAAGAGTGCAAATGAAAAACTTTTCAGAGTCTTTTTTCTTTGTGTCTATTCATCATCGCTTATTTTGTTTTATACTAGAAGTGATACTGCAACATTTCCGCGCAACTTTGTTTATTACGGTCTGTTTCCATTATTTTTGGAATTCCTTATACGTACCAGTAAAAAATCGGTATATACTACGATTTGTGATGTTGATTATAAATTGAATGATTATGAAGAAAAATAGTGTTATCCGACAAATCTCTGGTAATTTGTCATATGTGTTATTTTCACAATGCGCAGTGTTCATTTTAGGAATTGCCAAGTCGATTTTGCTTCCTAAATTTTGGAGCGTGGAAGCCTTTGGCTATTGGCAGCTTTATCTTTTTTATTGCGCATATGCTGGAGTGTTTGCTTTCGGCTTTAACGATGGAATTTATCTGCGATATGGGAAATATGCTTATGAGGAGTTGCCCCAAAAACGATTGCGAACGGCCTTGCGATTGTTCACAATCTGTTTGATATTGTGTAGTATATTTATGGCGTTAATCGTTTTGGGGAACTCTGACGCAGAGAGACGTTTTGTATTCTGGGCTGTCTGTATGAATATTGTTCTGGTCTGCTTGAACGGAGTTTTATCTTTTATCATGCAAGTAACGAATCAATTGAAAAAATATAGTATATTTTCTATGGCTGATAAAATATTTTTGCTTTTAACAATTTTAGTTGTTATATTTCTTAATGAACAGAATTATAAAGTTATAATTGTAGCAGATATCTTTATTAAAAGTGTTGTACTGATTGCCATGATCTGGACATGCCGACTGCTTTTCTGGGGAGATTCCTGTTCATTAGGCAGTGCCTGGCGGGAACTTCAAGCAGATATCCGGATAGGGATCAAGTTAATGATTGCCAATTTGATGGGAATGCTGATTCTGGGAATCGGGCGGATATTGGTGGAATGGTTTGGCGATATCCAAGAGTATGCATTTTATTCTTTCGGAATATCTGCGACCAACCTGATTTTTATTTTCATTACAGCAGTAAGCATGGTAATTTATCCGGCACTCAAACGTCTGCCGGATGCTCATTATGGCAACTATTACAATAAACTCAATACTGGGTTGAGTCTTTTCAATTTCGGAATTCTTCTGGTGTATTTTCCTGTATGCTGGCTTATCGCACTTTATCTGCCTCGTTATATGCCTGTTCTGGCATATCTCAATTTTCTTTTCGGATTAATTGTGATGCAAAGCAAGATTGCATTGTTGAACAATACTTTTTACAAAACATTACGCTTGGAAAAAGAAATGCTAAAAGCCAATTTAAGCTGTGTAATTTTGTTTCTTGTATGTGGTCCATTGCTTTTCTTGACAACCGGAAAGATCGCCAGTATTGCCATGTCCTCTTTTCTAGTCATGGGAGTCCGCTGCTATGCATCCGAGTATTTTTTGCGCCGTAAGATGAATGTTTCAAAAGGAGCTCAATACGGACGAGAGTTTATAATGTTTTCTGCATTTATCATACCAACCGTTCTCTGGGGCAATAACTGGGGAAGTGTTGTACTTTATTTTATAGCATTAACTGGATATTTGATATATAGCCGCAAGACGATCAAAGAAATTACATTAACAATCCGAAACGCTTATTTATGATATGAAAAAAATTGTTTTTCTAGTAGGTAGTTATTATCCCTATTATTCTGCAGTAGGAAAATGTATGGGTAATGTCATTGACGAATTAGAGGGAGATTATGAAATTGTTGTCATTTGTATTAATCCTGACGATGCGCTGCCAATCAATGATACATACAGAAATTGTAAAATTTTCCGTATTTCACTTCCACGATTTAAGATATCTGATTTTTTAATGCGCTATAAGCCTCTGCGTCCGGCCGCGCAGCAGCTTCACCGTATCATGTCTGTCCTAAGTATAGTTCTATCTCCTGTCTCGATTAATGCCAAATTACAGAAGGCTTACGAACAAGTATTGTGCCAAATATCCGATATTGATCTGCTAATTCCCAGTCAAGGTCCAATGGAGGCAATTCTGGCTGCATTAAATTATAAAATTACTAAAAAGCCAAACGTTCAAATTATTCCATTTCTATTTGATGCATTTGCGCAAAGCGATACATTGCACAGGTTTCGATGGAATAAAATGCTAAAACGGATGGCTCATATCCGTATTGAGCAAAATATTTTAGAATTCAGTAATTATGTATGTTTTGTTCCCTCTTGGCAAAAACATCTAAATGAAATTGGGAAATCATATGTAAATAAAATGATGCCAATAGAACATCCTTTACTCAAGATAGAGCAAGAAAATGAGCAAAGCACTGCTCCTGTATTTTTTCAAAAAGATAAGATCCATATTTTATATGCAGGAAGTTTGAATAATAAATTCCGTCCTGTTGGTTATACTCTCAAATTAATCAAAGAAATTGTGAAAGAATTTCCAGATACAGTTTTTCATTTTATGGGCTCTGGAAATGAAATGAAAAAAGTTATTAGAGGTGCCCGACAAATGCCCAACAATATTATATATCATGGTGCAGTAACCAATCAAAATGCATATCATGCTATGAAATTTGCCGATATACTCTTGTCTATCGGTGCCACTAATACGCCTCAGTTATCAAGTAAAATAATAGAATACTTTGCATATGGAAAACCTGTTATTCATCTTAATTGCAAGGAGGATGATTCCGCTATCCCCCTTTTAGAACAGTATCCACTTGCCTGTAGTCTGATGCAGAAAGATGAATATCTCATTGAAAATAGCAGAAAATTAATCTTATTCACAAAAGAAAATCATAAGAAAATAATTCCTTTTGATGTTGTTCAAAATAGACTTGCCAATGCTCTTCCAAATTTTTCGGCTAAGATAATAAGGAATATCTTAAAATAAAAATGAAGATATCAATTATCACGGTTCATGACATTGGCAATAACTTCGGTTCTACGCTACAAAGTTGTGCCTTATGCGAATTTTTGCGCCGAAATGGGTACGAGGCGCAACTAATTGATTATATGCCGGATTATAAAAGTCTCTCAGGAAAGTTACGTTCATTGCTGATCAATGCCCTTTTTTTCCCGCACTGGCTTGAACGTAATCGCCGTTTCGGCTTTTATTACCGGCATCATGCGATACTTTCCAGGCGTTACCATTCTTTTAAAGAATTGAAAAAAGATCCTCCCCTGAGTGATCTCTATATGGTTGGGAGCGATCAGGTGTGGAATCCGAGCTTTCCCTGTGGACATGATGCAGTATATTATCTGGAATTTATTGCTGACGCCCCTAAAATGGCCTATTCCGCCAGTTTGGGCCGTCCCTTTTCCCCGGATGAGATGGCCACTTTAATTGCACGGGTTCGCTCATTCAAGCATATCGGAGTGCGTGAAAATCATTCAAAAGAACAGTTTGCCGCTTCCGGAAGAGCCGATGCTGAATTTGTGCTGGATCCGGTATTTCTTTTTGACGCGGATTATTATTCGGTGCATGAGCAGCCGGTACCCTTTGACCGTTTCCTGCTTGTATATGCAATCAATCCGGATCCACTCCTGGAAGAGGCTGCAAAGAATATCGCGCGTAAACGCGGGCTTAAAATTATTTCGATCGGCGGTTTTTCCCGGAAATGCGAATGCGATCTTTTCATGCGCTCCGCGGGCCCCATTGATTTTCTCAATCTGATTCGCAAAGCTGATTTTTTCCTTACCAGTTCGTTCCACGGAGTCGCTTTAGCATTGATTCTTGAGTGCCAGTTTGCTGTTATTCAACCCCGAATTAATTCTTTGCGTTTGGAAAATATTCTGAGTGTCGCCGGTTTGACTGGTCAAGCAATCAATTCGGCTGCAGATTTAGACAAAATTGGAGAAATTGATTTCACTGAAGTACGAAAAAGACTCGCACCGCATATTGTCCGTTCAAAGGAATTCCTCCTGAACTCAGTAAATTCATTCCAACAGGAAAAGATGAAATGACCAAAACGGTGAAAACAGAAAAGAGCCAATGTAGCGGCTGCAGTGCCTGTCGTAATATCTGTCCTTGTGATTCTATTTCCATGCAGTTGGATGATGAAGGTTTTATTTATCCGCAGATTGATGAATCCACCTGCAGTAGTTGCGGCCAATGTGAACGTGTTTGTCCTACTGTCGGGCAGATGAATGACCTTCGCGAGAGGGAAATGCACCGGGTATTTGCCTTACGGCATCTTGATGAAGGAATCTTGCTGGAAAGCACATCGGGAGGTGCATTTTCTGCATTGGCGGAGGTATTTTGCGGCACGTCAGGATACGTTGCCGGAGCAGTATTGGGAAAAGATTTTACGGTCAAACATCAATTGATTAATATTTCTATCGGAATTGATCGGTTCAGAAAATCGAAATATTTGCAAAGTGATGTCGGTTTGTTGTATCGACAAATTCAAGAATTACTTAAGGCAGGAACAAGGGTTCTTTTTTCCGGCACTCCATGTCAAATTGCAGGCTTAAAAGCATTTTTGAGAAATATACCGGAAAATCTGCTCTTGGTTGAAATAATTTGTCACGGTATTCCCAGCCAAAATTTTTTTAATAAATATCGTGAAGCAATGGAAAAAAAATATCATGCCGCGCTATGTCAGCTTGATTTTCGGAATAATACCCGGAAAAGAGCCTGGAAAGATTCTCAAATTATTCTGTATTTTGAGAATGGGAAAAAATATCGATGTTCGGCCAATTACGATGACCCTTTTATCCATGGTTTTCATGCGGCATTTTGTCAGCGCCCATCGTGTTATTGCTGCTCTTTCGTCTCGATGCAACGTTGTGCCGATATAACGATCGGTGATTTCTGGGGAATCGAGACGGTACTTCCTTCTTGGGATGATGGAAAAGGAGTTTCCTTACTGTTGTGCAACAATGAAAAGGCTCAGGCGCTCTTACCGGAAATTAAGCGCATTGCTCGTTGCGAGGAACTCGACCTTGAAACAGCGACAAAAAATAATCTACAATTGAAGCAGCCCTCAAAACCGCATCCTTTGCATGAGGCATTTATGCGTGACCTGAATGACTTGGATTTCAATGAATTGGTTTACAAATATTTGCCGCCGCGCCCTTGGTATCGGAGAATTGCAGGGAAATTATTATCACGAAATATTAAGAAGATCATCAAGAAATTTACAGATAGCCATATAAGATAAACAATTATGTAAGGAATAATTAAGATGTTCAAAGACAAAATTCTGTTAATCACTGGGGGAACAGGTTCCTTCGGGAATGTTGTGCTCAAGCGTTTTCTGAATTCAGAGCTTAAGGAAATCCGCATTTTCAGCCGGGATGAGAAAAAGCAGGACGATATGCGGCAGGAGCTGCAGAGTTCCAAGGTTAAATTCTATATAGGCGACGTCCGGGACAAACGTTCGGTGGACGGCGTCATGAAAGGGGTGGATTATATTTTTCATGCCGCAGCGTTGAAGCAGGTTCCGTCCTGTGAGTTTTTCCCCACACAAGCGGTAAAAACCAATGTCTTCGGCACTGAAAATGTATTGGATTCAGCAATTGAGCATGGCGTTAAAAACGTTGTTGTCCTCAGTACCGATAAGGCTTGCTACCCGATCAATGCCATGGGTATCAGTAAAGCCATGATGGAAAAAGTCGCCATTGCCAAAGGACGGGCCCTAGGAGATCATGCCGCCACCACTATTTGTTGCACCCGCTATGGCAATGTAATGGCCAGCCGCGGCTCCGTCATACCACTCTGGGTCGATCAAATCAAGAGTGGCAAAGAGGTTACGATTACCGACCCGGGAATGACCCGTTTCATGATGACTCTGGATGATGCAGTCGACTTGGTGTTATTTGCATTCAAAAACGGCAACAACGGCGATCTTTTCGTTCAAAAAGCGCCTGCTGCAACCTTGGAAACGCTTGCGTCCGCACTCAAGGAGCTTTATAACGCCGATACAAATATCCGAACAATCGGTACCCGTCACGGAGAAAAACTTTATGAATCCCTGGTGACCCGGGAAGAGATGGCCAAGGCTGAAGATTTGGAGAATTATTATCGGGTCCCCTGCGACGGGCGTGATTTGAATTATAACAAATATTTCATCGAGGGGGAATCCAAAATAGCGAAATTCGAGGACTACCATTCACACAATACGTACCGATTGAACAAGGATGAGATGAAAACATTGCTTCTGAAGTTGGAAATGGTAAGAAAAGACCTCGGTTTATAATTAAGGGTATTGTATTATGCGCAAAGTCATGACCATCGTTGGAACCAGGCCGGAAATCATTAAATTAAGCAGGGTAATTGCCGAACTCGAGAAATATACGGATCATGTTCTGGTTCATACTGGACAGAATTTCGATTATGAATTGAATGAAATATTTTTTCAGCAGATGAATATCCGCAAGCCGGATTACTTCCTTGAAGCCGTAGGAACTACCACCGCTCAAACGATTGGCAATGTGATCGCCAAGTCCGATGAGGTGATGGAAAAGGAAAAACCGGATGCAATACTCCTCTATGGAGATACAAACAGTTGCCTCTCGGTCATCTCTGCCAAAAGACGGAAAATTCCGGTATTTCATATGGAAGCCGGTAATCGCTGTTTCGACCAACGGGTTCCGGAAGAATTGAACCGAAAAGTAATCGATCATTTAAGCGATATCAACATGGTATTGACGGAACATGCCCGGAGGTATTTGATCCAGGAGGGGATTCGACCAGAAACGATCATTAAGACCGGATCGTCAATGCAGGAAGTTCTGAATTTTCATAAAAAAAACATCGACACCTCTGACGTTCTCAAACGCCTGGACCTGGCTGAAAAAGATTTCTTTGTGGTCAGCCTACATCGTGAAGAAAATGTCGACTATATGCAGAATTTTGCCGATTTCTTTGATTCCATGCATGCGATTTCCAGGCATTATAAGAAGCGGGTCATTATATCGACTCATCCGCGTACCCGCAAGAAAATGGAAACTATGGGAATTAGCACGGATGGCGATACCAACCTTGAATTCATCAAACCGCTCGGTTTCTTCGATTATATCAAACTGCAACAGACAGCCTTTTGTGTGATCTCGGACAGCGGCACCATTACCGAAGAGTCATCGTTACTTGGCTTTCCGGCGATCACGATCCGCCAGGCCCACGAACGCCCGGAGGGCATGGATGAGGGCACCCTGATCATGAGCGGGCTTAAAAAAGAAAACATTATCAACTCGATCGATGTGGTGACGACGCAGGATAAAAACTCCGGCTCCACGCACCTAATCAAAGATTATGACGTAGACAATGTTTCCCAGAAAGTCGTTCGGATCATACTGAGCTACATCGATTATATTAATCACACCGTATGGAGAATCCAGAAGTGAAGAAAATTCTTGTTTTGGGCTCACAGGGAATGGCGGGCCATGTGGCCTTGGAGCACTTGCGGCGGCATGAGGATTGGACTGTAAGCGGTTGTGCACGAAATGCCGGCCCCGGAGAAATTGAATTCGAGGCCACGGATTTTGTCGGTATCGAGAATATCATTTGCAGGGAAACACCGAATGTTGTGATCAACTGCATCGGCATGTTGGTGGCAGCTTGCCAAAGTCGCCCGGCTCAGGCGATCCTGATCAACAGTTATTTGCCGAATTACCTGTCGGTTTTAGGGCGGAAATATAATTTTCGTTTGATTCATATCAGTACTGATTGCGTCTTTTCCGGCAGCAAAGGCAATTATCATGACAACGATTTCCGCGACGGTGATACTCCGTATGCTAGGACGAAAACTCTTGGCGAGGTCATCAATGACACCGACTTAACGATTCGTACCTCCATCATTGGACCGGAACTTAAGCAAAACGGAACAGGACTATTCCATTGGTTCATGCAACAACATGGGAAGATAAAAGGCTATAGTAAAGCCTATTGGTCCGGAGTTACAACCATTGAGCTGGCAAAAGCGCTGACCGCCGCCATCGAACAGGACTTGACGGGACTTTATCAATTGACCATGCCGGAGAAAATATCCAAATACGACTTATTAAAACTTTTCAAAGATATCTGGCTTCGGGATGACATCCAAGTAGAATCTTACGATGGATATTTCTGCGACAAAAGTATGATATCCGACCGTCAGGATTTCAAATATACGTTACCGGTTTCCTACAGACAAATGTTCGAAGAAATGAAATGTTGGATGATTGCCAATACCGGTATCTATCCATATTGCTCCGTCAACGACCTATGGCTACATTGATGAATAAACACGAGATGAAGCATATTTTTTTATTGGTTGACGATGATTTTCCGAGTACGAAAGCCGCTCCGCTGATGATGCGACAATTGGCCCGAGAATTTCATCGGCAGGGATATAATGTATTTTTGATTTCGCCTTCCAGCGAAGTCCAAGGTCATTTTGAGATCAATGAAGAAGAAGGCATAAGCATAGTTCATTTTTACAGTCCTCCGCTGAAGAACGTCAATAAACTGAAAAGAGCAATTCGCGAATCACTTCTTTCCTATCGGCTTTTCCGGACAAGGAAATTATTTTTCCGGCAAGGAAAATCATTGTTGGTGTATTATTCTCCTTCGATTTTTTTCGGTCCTTTTGTATGCTATATGAAAAAGAGACTGAATTGCGTAAGTTACTTGATCTTGAGAGACATTTTTCCACAGTGGGCTGTTGACACTGGTATAATGTCAAAATATTCGCCCATATACATATATTTCAAAATATTTGAGTTTATAAACTATTATGCGGCAAACAGAATAGGTGTCCAAACCACCAGTAACCTCGACTTTTTCACGCAATATCCGAAATTTAAGCAAAAGGCCGAGGTCTTATTTAATTGGTTTGATAGCAGCAAACTTAACACTGGAAACGGTTTAAGAGAACGCTACGAACTAGAAGATAAGATCATTTATTTTTTTGGCGGAAATATTGGTCACGCTCAGGATATGATGAATATTTTCCGGTTGGCCAAAGTCATGCAGCCGTATGAAAAAGCATTTTTTCTGCTGGTAGGTAAAGGTGATGAATTTGATTTACTAAAAGAACAAATACAGTCTTTCGGGTTAAAAAATATCCTGTTGCTTCCTCAGGTTCCTCAAAATGAATATTTCGAAATGCTTTCGCAGATCGATATCGGCCTGTTCTCCCTGCATTCAGGGCATCTTACTCAGAATATTCCGGGAAAAACTTTCGGTTATATGGCATATTCCAAGCCGATTTTAGGCAGTATCAACCAAGGCAATGATCTTTTGCGTATTGTAATGGATAATGAGGCTGGCTTAGTTTCTATAAATCCTGACGATGATGCATTTTTTAGCAATGCTTGTATGTTATTGAATTCGGAAGAGTTGCGTATGAAATTCGGCCAGAATGGACGGCAATTGATTGATTCGGTTTTCTCTGTGGCAAGTTCGGTGAAGCAAATTGTCAATGTAGTAGAGCAGCGATAAATGGATAATTCGCGGTATATATCATTCAGCAATTGGAAAATACAATGGCTGATTTTATTTAGTATTTTTGTTTTGGCTTTTTCGTTGCGATTGCTTCATCATCATATGGAGCCAACTATTGCTAGGGATGGTGTTTTATATGTTCGAATGGCCGAAAAATGGGCGGAATATGGTAGTTTTTCCAAGATGGCTGAGTTTTTTGAGGGAGCAAGCTGGGTTCCCCCTTTAATGCTGTGGATCATGAAAGTTTTTATTCCGCTTGGGATTTCTCCAGAAACCACCGCGGTGACTTTAAATATTCTGCTGGGAAGCCTGTTGCCACTGATTATGTTCTTTATTGCGAAGATCTGTGCAGAGAAATATGAAGTTTCCATCGGGGCAGCGCTTATAATGGCTTGGCATCCGCCGGCCATCGATATGTCCATCGAAGTCATGCGGGATACATTATATCTGTTTCTGATCGGGCTTGTAATAATTTGCCTATTGGATGCCATCAAGAACAATCGCTGGTGGCAGTGGGGCGTTGGAGGAGTTCTACTGGGCTGGTCCTTTCTGACCAGATATGAATCTTTTGAATTCATCATACTTGCTACTGGATATTTTATTTTTGCCCTCTTCTTCAAATGGCTTGATTTGAAAAAATCCCTGCCCCGCTACGGTCTGTTGATTCTCTGTTTTGCTGCCAGTTACATTCTCGCGCTCTATTTTCTGGGAATTCCACTCGATCATTATATCGAAAAATATCAGAAAAGAATGCATGAAGCCCTGCAGTATTCTATGCAAACCAGGAAGGACAAAGTTTGATGGGAGCTTTCATTGAAATCAGCAAGGTTTTGCATGAACCGATTGCAATCGCCTCTTTGGTGGCTATCGTTTTCTCCATTTATCTGAACAGGAAAAATAGAAGTCCGGTTTTTATCTATGTATCGGTCACGATTCTGTTCATGGTTGCATGGCGGGTTGGGGTACAGATCATTTCCTCACGGTATGCATCCGCACTGATCTATCCGGCTGTGATATTAGTTGTATATATGTTTTATGCGGTTATTCCTCTATGCGGGAAAATTCCTTATCTGAACAAAATCCCGGCAAAACTCTACCCGTGGATATCTCGGGCGTTACTGATTGGAATTATTATCCCTTGCATTGTTAAGGATTTCAGATTCAACTACTATGCGGGTTTTATCCAAAAAAGCAGTATGGTCATCAAAAATGATGCCGCCAATTTTAAATCTCCGGTCAATCTGGATTTTGCCGGAGAAGCCGCCCGGATTGGATACTATTCGGAAATCGAAACCATTCAGCGTCCTTACACCGGAAGTCAAATTGCCCCCTCAAAAGAAATTAATCAATACTTGAAGGCGTATACATATACTCATGACGTAATATATGTGATTTGCAACGAATTGGAAAAAAACAGCCTGAACTCTCTAGGATATGGCGAATGGGAATTGATATCATCCAGTTATAAGAATAACAAAAAAAAATTACGTTTCAGTGTTTACTGTTTTATTCCAGATCCGGAAAAGTATTTTGCCAGACAGGTTTCAGAAGTAGATTATTTTTCCAAAAATAATTTGATGTCAAACGGTGACTTTGAAAAATATCATTTAGCGGATATGAATAATGCTGATATAAAGATATTACAAAAGCGAGAATTGTCTTTCTTTTCAAATGAAGATATTCTTTACCCTGCATCCTGGCCGTTAAACCCAGCCTTTGGTTATTCACATACCAGCAAAGGCGAAGTGGAACTTTCCGAAAAAGCCATACAGGGAAAATATTCTCTCCGAATGTCTTCCAGTTCTTTGATTACAATCTTTCATTCGATGGCATATCCAAAAAAATATTATCAATTTCAGTTTCTGGTGTGCGGTAAACCCGGTACTGAATTTGCCGTTTGTTTATATGGATACACAACTGAAGATAAATATTTGAGTTACCAGATTATTGCGGAGTTGAAGGTGCTTTCGGAGGGGGTTTATCTTTATCGGATTCCGATTGGGCCGGAGGATATTGCGCCGGGTGAGCAGTTCCGGATTTGTTTTATGTTGAGGCATGGGGAGATCTTTTTGGATGAGGTGGCTTTGGAGCCGGTTGAGTTGAAGAACTGATACCTGGAAAAATTTACTGGGCGGCGGATATTGCAAATTGCGGTGTCCGCCGTGTTTGTTTTTGGGCGGAATGATGGGAGGGTGCACTTTTTGTGAATTATTCCGGATATGTACTTTCATTTTGGGCTTTGACGGAGTAAATTACCAGCGAATCATTTATTTTTTAAAATGGAGATCCACCGGATGAATTACCGTATTGAAATTTCACCGTTGCAGCGCTGGCGCGACGCCCGCGGCGAAGGCGTTAAGAAACAGATTGCCGACTTCCTTAACATTAAGGTCGATCAGGTGCGGACGCGTGACGTTTATACCGTCAGTGCCGACATCACCGACGCCGAGGCCGCCAAGGTGGCCCGCGAGCTCGCAAACCCCATCCTGCAGAACGGCAGCGTGGGCGAAACCACCGCCGGCAATTGCAACTGGCTCGTTTCCGTGGGCTTCCGCCCGGGCGTGACTGACAACGTCGGCCGTACTGCCCGTGAGGCCATCGGCGACATCATCGGCCGCAAGCTGAACAGCAACGAGCATGTCTGCAGTTCCGTCGAATACATGATCTCCGCCAAGCTGGAACGCGCCCAGGTGGAAAATATCGCCCGCAAGCTGTTGGCCAACGAATTGATCGAAACCGTTCGTATTTTCGACGGGGCCGAGCTGAAAAACGGCATTCCGATCTTCCTGCCGATCATTTCTTCCGATAACAAGGCGATGAGCCGCGAGTACAATCTGGAAGTCAGCGACGCCGAGCTCGTCGAAATCAGCCGCAAGGGCATCCTGGCGCTGACGCTCGATGAAATGAAGGTGATCCAGAACTATTTCCGCAACGCCAAGGGCCGCGAGGCCGTCGGGCTGAACGCCAATCCCACCGACGTGGAAATGGAAGTTCTCGCCCAGACCTGGTCCGAGCACTGCAAGCACAAGATTTTTGCCGCCGAGATCGATTATGATGACGGTTCGGGCAAGATTGAACATATCGTTTCCTGCTACAAGACTTTCGTCAAAAAGAGCACTTACGAGATCGGCGAAAAGGTCGACTGGCTGGTGTCCGTGTTCCACGACAACGCCGGAGTCATCAAGTTCAACGAAAAGCTGAACCTGGTGTACAAGGTCGAAACCCACAACAGCCCGTCCGCACTCGACCCCTACGGCGGCGCCATGACCGGTATCGTGGGCGTGAACCGCGACCCGATGGGCACCGGACAGGGTGCCGAACTCCTGATCAACGTCTGGGGCTACTGCCTCGGTTCGCCGTTTACTGAAGATAAAGACGTGCCGGAGGGCCTGCTGCATCCGCGCCGCCTCCGCGACGGCGTCCACAAGGGCGTGATCGACGGCGGCAACCAGAGCGGTATCCCGTACGGCCTCGGCTGGGAATATTTCGACGAACGCTACCTCGGCAAGCCGCTGGTGTATTGCGGTACCGTCGGCACGCTGCCGGTGAAGATCGGCAATGTCAAGGGCGAGGATAAATCCATCAAGCCCGGCGACCTGATCGTGATGGGCGGGGGCCGGATCGGCAAGGACGGCATCCACGGGGCCACGTTCTCCAGCGAAGAACTGCATCAGGACAGCCCGACGCAGGCGGTTCAGATCGGCGACCCGATCACCCAGAAAAAGATGAGCGACTTCATTTACGAGGCGCGTAACCGCGGTTTGTACCGGTTCATCACCGACAATGGCGCGGGCGGTCTCTCCTCCAGCGTCGGCGAAATGGCCGGCTTGTGCAACGGTTGCCGGATGGACCTGCAGAAGGCCCCGCTGAAGTATTCCGGTCTCGATCCGTGGGAAATTCTCGTTTCCGAGGCGCAGGAGCGCATGAGCTTCGCCGTTCAGCCGGAGAACATCGATGCCTTTAAAAAGCTCGCCGAAGAGCGCAGCGTGGAAGTCACGGTGATGGGCGAATTCACCGACGACGGCAAGTTCCACATGACCTGGGGCGACAAAACCGTGGCCTATCTCGATATCGAATTCATGCACGACGGTCTCCCCGCGCTGCAGCTGAAAGCCAAATGGCAGCCGCCGGTTCACACCGAGCCGAAAACCGCCGGGCGCGACCTGAAGGCCGACATCCTCGACGTGGTCGGCCGGTTAAACGTCTGTTCCGACGAGTACAAGGCCCGTCAGTACGACCACGAGGTGAAGGGACTCAGCGTCATCAAGCCGTTTGTGGGCCGTGAGCGCGACGTGGTCAGCGACGCCACCGTGACGATGATCGAGCAGCTCAGCCGCGAAGGCGTGATCCTTTCCGGCGGTATTCTGCCGCGCTACAGCGACATCGACACCTATCACATGGTGGCGTCGACCATCGACCTCGCCATCCGCCGGATTATCGCGGTCGGCGGCAAGCTCGGCCATATCGCCGGTCTCGACAACTTCTGCTGGCCGGACCCGGTCCAGAGCCCGAAGACCCCGGACGGCGAATACAAGCTCGCCCAGCTGGTCCGCGCCAATCAGGCGCTTTATGATTATACCAAGGCGTTTCTGGTGCCCTGTATCTCGGGCAAGGACAGCATGAAAAACGACAGCACGCGCGGCGGCAAGAAGATATCGATCCCGCCGACCATGCTTTTCAGCGCGATTTCCAAGATGGACGATATCATCAAAGCGGTGACGCTGGACGCCAAGTTCGCCGGCGACCTGGTTTATGTAATCGGCAATACCGCCAATGAGCTCGGCGGCAGCGAATATTTCGCCATGCTCGACGCCACCGGCAACGATGTGCCGAAGGTCGATGCCGGCTACGCCCAGAAGATCTACCGTGCCGTTTCCGCGGTTACCGAAGCCGAACTGGCGAATTCGCTGCATACCCCGGCGCTCGGCGGCCTGGCGGTCGGCTTCGCCAAAGTCGCCATGGGTGGACGCCTCGGGCTGGAAATTGACCTCGCCAAGCTCCCGCAGCAGGGCGGCCTGACCCCGGAGCAGTTGCTGTTCTCGGAGTCGAACAGCCGTTTCATCATGACCGTGAAGCCGGAAAACGCGGCCAAGGTCGAGGAGCTGCTGAAAGGCGTGCCGTTTGCGCAGGCCGGCAAAGTTACGGCCGGCGCCGACGTGGTGCTGGGCGATATCAAGCTTCCGGTAAAACAACTACTTGAACAATACAAGGGTACCCTCGCGGGAATTTAATCGACGGAAATGATCGGGCAGTATTTTGCAGTAGCGGCCAAGCTGTTTTTTCTGCTGACGCCGTTTTTCGTGTTATCGATTTTCCTGACCATGACCTCCGATATGGAGCTGGCGGAAAAGCGCCGGGTCGCGGTCAGGACATCGATTTCCAATTTCTGCATCTGTATCTTCGTTTATTTCTTCGGCAACTTCTTTTTCGCGTTCCTGGGGGTCACGCTGGATGCCTTCCGGGTCGGGGCGGGGCTGATCCTGCTCCTGAGCGCCATCGACCTGATCAACGGCAAAGTCAAGGCGCCGGACGCCGGGACATCCGATATTTCGGTGGTGCCGCTCTCGGTACCGGTGACCATCGGGCCCGGTACGATGGGGGCGCTGTTGCTGATGGGGACGGACAGCGATACGTTTGTGCTGAAAGCCGTTGACTGCGCCGGCGTCCTGACCGGGGTCGTGGCGGTGGCGTCAATGCTCTATTTCTCCGACCGCGTCGAAAAATTCCTCGGCCGCCGCAACCTGGCGATCCTGGGCAAACTGACCGGTCTGATCCTCTCGACGCTGGCCATGCAGATGATCTTCACCGGCATCGTCAATTTCTTCAACATCAATGAGATCATCGAACTCCTGAAAGGCCTCAAATAATACCGAATTGGACTCTAAAGCTTGTAACCGCCTTGATCTTGCGGACAGAAATCCGGTCTGATTCGCAGCCGCTAATTTATTAGCGGCAAGCTCATCAAACCAAATTTCTGTTCCTCAATTCCAGCGGCAGTTACTAACCTTTAGAATCCAACTAGGTATAAAAAAAGCCGCCGGAAGATGATTCCAGCGGCCTTGCAAACTCAGTTGAACTGAGAATTAGAACCAGGGGCGTTTGCTGTCGACGTATTCGGCTTTGAACTGCTCCGGGGTCTTGGTCAGGTAAAGAATCCCTTCGATAATGCCGATGAGCCAGACAATCCCGCTCAGGATACCAGCCGACAACAGGGAAACCAGAAGCATGATCACGCCCTGCATGGTGTAGCCCAGATAGAATTTGTGGATGCCCAGCCAGCCGACCAGAATGGCCAGTACGCCGGCTACGATTCTCTTGTCCTGAAGGGCAGCGTTCACGGCGGCGTTGTTGGTATTTTCTTCCATTTTCATCATCTCCTTTTGTTGATTCTCTATGGATATCAGTTAATATATCGCATAAAATGAACAGAGGCAAGGTGGATGACCAAATGGTAATTATACTTTATATTTTTTATTAGTCTTTCGTCAATAATTTCCGGTATGTCAGGTCGACCGCCAGCGCGCCCAGCGGCGCCGTCAGCAGGATCGAAATAACCGCTACCGTCAACACGATTTGACCACAACTTAACCCCATCGACAACGGTATCGCGCCGATCGCGGCCTGTACCGTGGCCTTGGGCAGGTAGGCCAGCATACAAAACAGACTTTCTTTCCGGTTCAGCGGCGTTTTGAACACGCTGCACCAGACCCCCGCCATGCGGAAAACCAAAGCTCCGACTACCAGTATAATAACCAATGGCCCGGCCGCCAGCGCAAAGCGGATATCGACCCCTGCCCCCACCAGTACGAACAACAATACCTCGGCCCCGACCCAGAGCTTGCCGAACTTGTGCGAGAGACGCTCGGCCAGGCCTTTGTTCAGCTTCAGGATCGTCAGCCCGATACCAATGACCGCCAGCAAGCCCGAAAACGGCACCAGCTGCATCTTCTCAAAAGCCAACAGCAGAAATGCGATACTGAGCAGAATCAGCACCTTGGCCGTATCGCGCATATGGAAACGCCTGAACCAGAAATTCAGCAGCCAGCCCCCCAGGACCCCGCCGCCGATTCCCAGCAGGATCGAAACCGGTATCTCGGCGAATTTGAGCGGGGACACGCCATTCCCCGCCGCCATGCCGGTGAATGCGGCAAAGAGCACGATCACAAAGACATCGTCCACCGACGCGCCGGCCATAATCAACTGCGGAATGCTCTTTTTCCTGCCCCAGCCGTGTTCGGCCAGATGCAGCATCCGGGGCACGATCACCGCCGGAGAAACCGCGGCGATCACGCAGCCGATAATCGCCGCCTCCAGCAGCGATACCCCCAGCAACGGCGGAGCCAGCAGCAGCGTGCCGACGATTTCAAAAGTCGCGGGCACGAAACACATCAGAATCGCGGGCCGACCGACCTTTTTCAGGTCACCGAGGTCGAGCGAGAGCCCCACCCGGGCGAGAATGACCACCAGCGCCAGCTGCCTCAAATCCGCCGAAATCGACAGCAGCGAGTCATCCAGCAGATTCAAACAGCACGGGCCCAGCGCGATCCCGATCAGCAGCATCCCCAGCAGATTCGGCAGCTTCAGTTTTTTGAACACATAAGCCGCCAGCATTCCCAGCAGAAAAATATAAGCCAGACTTGTTAACATAACTGCAATCTCCTGATTTTCGACCAAAAAAAAAGCTGACGATTCCTGCTTGCGCAGAAGTCATCAGCGATAATCGCGGTTCGGGTTTGACCCCGGGGAGAACCTCATTCCCCATGATATTACTTACCAATTTAAAAAAATTGGTGGAGCATAAG
Organism: Victivallis vadensis; assembly: GCA_040394635.1. Classification (GTDB taxonomy): domain Bacteria; phylum Verrucomicrobiota; class Lentisphaeria; order Victivallales; family Victivallaceae; genus UBA5239. The sequence goes on from JBEBRW010000013.1 coordinate 23,987, forward strand.
GGACTTGAACCCTTGACCTCCACACTGCCAGTGTGGCGCTCTAGCCAACTGAGCTAATGCCCCAGAAGTAACATGAACTAAAAGATACAGCTTTTTTCCGGAATTACAAATTATATTTGAAAAAAATCCTGATTTTTATCTGAGGGGAATACGAGATCTTTTAAAGATATTTCGCGCCGGGTCGTACCCGGACGTGGTCCAGCGGCGGAACGCTGGTCGCCCACCGGGCGAAACTTAGCCCCAAGAAAACTTCTGGCGCTACTTCTTTTTCAGGTTGCTGAGCGAAGCGGCCACCCGGGATTTGAACTCATCCCAGCGTTTTTCTTCCAGAATCCGGTGCGGACAGTTCTTGCCGCTCCAGTCCTTGTGCATGCGCAAACTGCCGGTGGTAAGACTGTATTTGCAGAGCAGCCAGGCGGTCAGTTTCACCGCGTTTTCTTCGGCCTGACGGTATAGTGCCTCCTGATCGCCGTAGCAGCGGCTCCGGGCAATCTCGATACCGATGCTCTTGCGGTTGCCGTCGCCGCGCCCGTCTCCGGCGTGCCAGGCGCATTGATCGAGCGGCAGGGTCTGGATGGCGCCTTGCTCATCCACTACAAAATGATAAGATATATATGCGCTGTCACGGCGGTTGTTCAGGTAATCGCGCTCGCGTTGGGCGGGGGCACTGTTCCAGGTGTTGTGGATGGTGATGTACTTCACCTCCTGCATTTTGCCCGCGTATTTGTATTTCAGGTTGTGCTCATTCGCCTCGATGACTTCGTTTTTCACGTGGACGCCGTTATACACATTGCAGCCGACCCCGGCCAGAGCCAATAGAATAGCGACGACGGCCAGGCGCATGTTACCAGCCTTCGGTGGTGTACTGCATGATGGTCTGGGCGGCCTGACGGCAGGCCAGGCGGGCGCCGTTGCGGCGGCTGGTTTCCATGTCGCCGGTCGATTGGAAGAGGCACGACCCGGTCACGGTCCTGGTCTTGATCACCGGCTCTTTGCGTCCGGGGATGATGACCGAAAACTCCACTTTCACCGTGGCCGCCCACTCAATCACCCGGTACATCACGTCCTGGTCGTCGGTGGTGTCCGTCTGCTTGGTGGTGGTGAATTCGAGTACATTGGCGTAGAGAATGCAATCGGCATCCTTCAGGTTTTTCAGCTTGTAGGTGCCGTCGACATTGAACTGCTCGGTGAGCATGCTGCGCATTTCGGAGGCCACATTATAGATCACGGTCTGGTTGGTGACCGGGGCAATCGCGATGGATTTGATCTGGGGGTGCCCGAGGTAACCGATATGATAACAACCGCCGGCAAGCAGGAACATCCCGGCCGCACAGATCATTTTAACAAGGGCTGATTTCATTTTGCCTCCGCTTCTTTGCGATATTCTTTGCTCTTTTCGAGGCCCAGGTCCCGTATCGGGAGCAGCCATCTGCCATCGCTGTTTTCGGGATAAACCATAATCTCCGAGCGTTCCTCGGGAATGGGAATATTCGAAAACGTCTGAATCCGGCTCTCTACCTCGGGGCGGAACGCCTCGGGCACAAATGTCTTGTCCATTTTGGCCAGCATCGCCTCCGAATCATTGGCCGCTTCCGTATCCGGATAATTCCGCAGCACGGAGGTCAGATAGCGCTCGGCCGGCTCCTGCCGTCCGATCCGGTCATAAAACTTCGCCTTGCCCAGGACCCGCTTGGCGGCGATGTCCTTGGATTTCAGGATCGTTTTCGCGGCCCAGTCGTTTTCCGAAGCATCGGGATACTTCTTCATGAATTCCTTGAGGATCTGAATGCACTCCTGATTGTACTTGCCGTCCCCGTCGCCCCGTTCAGAGAGCTCAAACAGAGCGGTGGCAAGTTCCAGGTACGCATACTTGCAGGCGGGCGCGGTCGGATGCTTCTCGATCACATCGCGCAAATGCCCCATGGCCTCTTTCGCGCGCCCCTTATCGATCATCAGCGCCGCCACCCGCACCCGCGCCATCGGCGACTGGCTGGCAAACGGCGCGCGTTTGATCGCTTTGGTATAAATCTCTTCGGAACGGTCCGAGCTCTTCAGCCACGGCACCCAGCGCAGTGCCCAGTAGGAGGGGTCGCGGTGACCGGCGAAAAACTGGTCGCCGATTTCATATTCACGCTCGATCATGCCCTGGAAATCGACCTCGCCGGGATAGCTGGTCAGGAGTTTCTCCACGCATTCGAATTCTTTATAAAGCACCCCGGCCCGGCGGTAAGCATCGGCCGCGGCCTTCACCGCATTGGCCCGCAAACTGACGGTATCCGCCATGAATTCGGCCTCCAGAAACAGCCCGCCCGCGTCGTAGAAATTCTCTTTTTCCACGGCTTCCAGACCCCTCTGGTACTTCAGATTCGCCTCGGCGTCGGTCGCATACACGCCCGCGCCCAACAAACACAATACCAGCAGTGCCGGAATTTTAAAAAAGCGTACGCCCATTCAACTTCCTGTACAGTTTCACAGTTTAACAATATATTTCCAACGTAATATAAACCTCTATTCCTCATTTTCCAAATAAATAAGCATTTGTTTTCAAAAGAAACATTCTCATTTTCATGGAAATATGAATCAATCGGCCGCCTGGCGGCGGAGGCCTTCGTAGAGGGCCACGGCGGCGGAGTTGGCGAGGTTCAGGCTGCGGAAGAATTTGCCGGGCATCGGGATCGTGTACATCCGGTCCGCGTATTCCGTGTGGAAATACGGCGGCAGCCCCGAGCCCTCGCTGCCGAACACCAGGAACGCGCCAGGTTTGTATTCGCATTCCCAGATGGTTTTCGTCGCTTTGGTGCTGAAAAAATAGAGCTCGGCTTCCGGGTTCCGCTGCAGGAAATCCTTCCAGTTTTCGTAGATGGTCAACTCGACGTGCGGCCAGTAGTCCATGCCGGCGCGCTTGACATAGCGGTCGTCCAGCGAGAATCCGAGCGGGCGGATCAGGTGCAGCCGCGAATCCGTCGACACACACAAGCGCCCGATTCCGCCGGTGTTCTGCGGGATTTCCGGGTGCACCAGTACCAGGTTGAATGGCTCTCCCATAGTCAATTACCCCTGAAATGCCTTGACAATATCTTTTTCCTGTCCGAAAATGGTCAGCTTGTCGCCTTTTTCGAGGATCACATCCGGATTCCACACGGTGCGGTTCTCTTCGCCGGGCTTGTTGAGCAGCAGGATCGTCACGTTGAACCGGTTGCGGAGGTCGAGCTCGCGGATGGAGTGCCCGGCCATGCTCTCCGGCACCGTCACGTCGGCAATGGTGCCGCCCTTGAAGTCGAGCATGTCGGTAATGCTGCTCATCGAGAGGCGCTTGGCGTAGCGCTCGGCCACGTCGAAGTCCGCCAGGATCACTTCGCCCGCGCCCAGCCGCAGCAGAATACGCTTCTGCAGCGGCGACTGCGCCTTGGCGATCACGTTCACCGCGCCCTCCTGCTTGAGCAGCGTCAGTGCGATGATCTGGTTTTCGAAGTGGCTGCTCATGCTCAGCACGATCGTGTCGAATTTGCTGACGTCGAGCTCTTTAATGGTATCGGCATTGCTGACGTCGGCGATGATCGCCGTCGAAACCTTGTCTTTGATCTCGGCGATGGCCACCGGATCGATATCGACCGCCACCACATAGTGGCCGTTGCTGCTGAGGTCGGTCGCCAGTTTCGTACCGAAAATGCCCAGCCCCATGATGGCATAACTTCCTTTCATAAATACATTCTCCTTGGACTTAACCTAAAATAATCCGTTCCTGCGGATAAGACAAATGACTGTTGTGCCTTTCGTGCAAAAAAAACAGAAATATCGTCAACGGCCCCATGCGCCCCAGAAACATGCATATGCTCATCATGATCCGGACCGGCAGGTGTTCGCTTTCGTTGTAATCGAGCGGCAATCCGCAGTTGGTAATGGCGGAAATGGTCTCAAAACCGATATCCTTCAGCGATTGCCCATAGATGGTGGAAACGGTCAGCGCCGTCAGCGCCGAAATCAGTAAAAATGCCAGCGTCACCGCGAAGGCCCGCAGCGCGAAACGCATCGGAATCTGGCGCTTGAAAAGCAGCAGCTTCGTGTTGCCCTTGAACGCGTTGTACACCGCGAGGAAGATCATGGCGATCCCGGTGGTGCGGATGCCGCCCCCGGTGGAATTCGGCGAGCAGCCCACCAGCATCAGACAGGCCAGCACGATCAGTGTACTCGCGTGCATATGCAGCGGCATCACCGTATAAAATCCCGCACTGCGCGCCGATACCGCCATGAAATACGCGTCCAGCCACGAAATCGGCGATTCCAGCAACCGGATCATCAGCGTACCGCCGACAATCAACACCACGGAGGCGATCAGTACGATTTTGCTGTTGATCTGCAGATTGCTACGCTTCCTGAACCATCCAGCCAGGTCGAAAATCACATAAAAACCGAGCCCGCCGGCGATGATCAGAAACGATATCACGACTTTGAGCAGGCTGTTCACTCCCATCAGGTTCCCGGGCAGCGGCGTGAAACCGGCGTTGCAGAACGCCGAGACCGCATGAAACAGCCCGTTGTATGCCGCGTTGCGGATATCCATGCCTTGATCAAGCTTGAAAATCGCCGTCAGCAGCACCACTCCGATCCCTTCGATCGAGAGCGTGTAGATGACGATGGTCCGGATCAGGTTTTCCAGCTCGCGCGGCGAGAGGTGCCGGCTGCTGCCCAGCGCCATGTGGCTGTCCTCCGACACTCCCTGGCCGAGGATGATTACGATCGTCGCCGCGATCACCATCATGCCGAGCCCCCCGATCTGAATCAGCGCCAGCACCACCAGCTGTCCGGGGATATTGAAGCCCTCGGTGGAGAGGTTGCACATATTGGTCACGCAGACCGCGGCGGTGGAGGTGAAAAGCGCGTCATCCCAGCCGATTCCGTCCTGATGCGTGACGAACGGCATTTTCAGGAAAATCGTCCCGACCAGGATCAGTCCCACGAACGCGGAAATCAGATATAAGTGCCTTCTCCTGAAAAGTCTCATAAATCACCCCTTACTGAAGGTCCACCTGTCGACGCTCGAAAACATCCCGGTCCGCCACGTACTCCAGCTCCGCCATGGTACCGTTGCGGGTGACCGACCCGGCGCTGTATTCGCCGCGCCCGTCCCCGTCCACTTTGGCGAAGGGACAGTGGATATGGCCGCATAGCGAAACGTCGATCACTTTGTCATGCAGCAGTTTCACCACTTTTCTCTGGCCCCACAGCCGGTGCCGGATGCGCCACAGCGGCTGCTCCTCGATCAGCGGATAATGGCCGACGATGATTCGCGGGCAAGTCTTCGGCTTGCTGCAGTAATCGGCAACGAATTTGCTGGTCGCCCGCGTCAGGTAACCGCAGGAAGAAATCAGGTTGGTCGGGCGGCTCTCGTGAACCAGGATAAAGTCGACTCCCCCGATATTCCGGACCAGCGGCAAGTCCGAGAGCTCGTAATCGCAGAGGAAATGCACCGCGTCTTTCACGGCATCGAGACACTTGCGGCGCTTGACATAGCAGTCGTGGTTCCCCGGCACATAAAGCAGCGGAATCCCCGATTCGACCAGCGGCCGCATGATGTCGAGGGATTGCTTGAATTCGCCGGGCTGCCCGGTGGAAGTCAGGTCGCCGGTGCACACCACCACGTCCGGGGGATTGGCCAGCGTATAGGCCACGGCTTTTTCCAGTAAGCTCAAATCATGCTTGAAGCGGCGGCGGTAGCGGTAGTTGAAAACCCCGACCCAGCGCTTGTCCAGGTAGGCCATCCAGTCTTCAGCCGGTCCGCCGGCATGGGGATCGGAAAAATGGATCAGTTTCATAACACGTACCTACTGGATCTTCGGCAGGACCAGTTCCTTGGAGCCTTTGCTCTTTTCCCGCTCAAAATTGGTCTTGTAGGCGTTGAATTCGGTTTTCCAGAAACCGGCGGGCGGTTGAGCGTTGGCGAAATTGCCGTTATAAATCTGCACATAGAATTTGAGGTCCTTCACATCCGGCTGGCGGCGCTCGATCCGGTTGATGATCAGGTCGTACATCTCGGGCTGCATTTCGGCAATCTTCAAATTGTAAACCTTGCCGGAGAGGTTGTCCACCATCTGTATGACGCCGTTCTGGATGTTGCGGAGCTGCAGCAACACGGTATTGTTGTCGATCTTGGTTTCCACCTGTATGCGCTCCAGCGTGGTGCCGCTGTTATAAAGCAGATTGTAATACTCGCGCGCCTTTTTCAGCTCGGCAGTCAGGTTCGTCATATACGTATTCAACCCGGTGATCGCTGTCCGGACGGCTGGGGTGGAGGTTTCGAAATTGTTGGTTTCCTGGGCGATCTGCTTCTGCAAATCCCCCATTTCCTTGAACTTGTTCTCCAGCATCAGCTGGTGGAAATGATAAGGAATCAGGGTCTTGATCGCGCCGAGAGCCGCGGTATATTTCTGGTCGCGCGCCTTGATTTCCGCTTGTTCCTTCCTGATCCGCTCCTGGTTGGCCGCGTTTTCGCGCTGGATTCTAGCCTGTTCGTCTCTGACCGCTTTTTCCTGGGCGGCCAGGTCGGCAAGGGTCTTCTTCCGCTGGGCCACTTCGGCCTGGTGCTTGTCATAAGCCTTTTTGCGGGCGGGTTCCACGCGGTTTTTGTTGTCCAGCTTCACGTAGACATCGAGGAGCGCGGCGAGCTTCTGCTGCTGTTCGGGAGTTTTGGCTTCGGGGTATTTCTCGAAAAACTCGTCCACTCTGGCGAGGAACTCGTTCTCCTGGGCCGGGGTCAAATTACCGCTGGCCTTCTTCAACGCTTCATCGATGGTGGTTACATAACTGTCGACCACCGGGGTATCGGGGTCCTGCGGTTTGGGCGGAGTGATTGGAATCTGGACGCTGTCCCCGTGGAACCAATACATATAAGTGATTGCGCCCGCGCCGATGAGCAGCACCACGCTGATGACCAGCAGTGTGATCTGCCGGATTTTGCGCCGCGGCCGGAAATCCTTCAAATCCTCCACGCCCTGCGGATCGAGCACCAGATTGTTATTGGTCTGAGTATTGACATTCTGCCCCTGGTCGAAAATCGGCTTGATTCCCTCGGTGGGCGAATTGGTTTCCGGTTCCGGTGCCTGTGCGGAAGCGGCTTCCTCGGCGGCCTGCGGCTGCACGGGTGCCCGCTCGGGCTCCTTTTTCTTCATATTGATCGGCGTTTTCAAGTTGATCGCGGGACGGGCGCCGGCCGGTTTCGGGGTAATCTTGGGGGCGTCGTTACTTCTCGGGGTAAGCTTCGGCATGTCCACCGACGAGGTGGTGCCGCCGCCCGGCATCACCTGCCGCGCCACCGAACCGGTCTGGGTCGAAAATACCTTCGGCAGCGTGCCGCCGCCGGTTTTTCCCCGCCGCAGAACCCGCAGGTCCTCCACCAGGGACTCGGCATCCTGATAACGCTCATTGACGTTTTTCTTCATCATCTTGCAAATGATCTGCCCGACCGCTTCCGGTACACTGGTATTCACCTGCTGCGGGGGCACCAACTCGGCTTCGAGATGCTTCCGGGCAATTTCGTTGCCGTTTCGCCCCTCATAAGGAAAACGCCCGGTGACGAACTGGTAAAATGTCGCCCCCAGGCTGTAAATATCGCTGCGCACGTCCACCGGCGCCCCGGTCAATTGCTCGGGACTGATGTACTGCGGGGTGCCCATGACTTCGTCGCTGTCCTCGTCGTCAAGCTCGCCCGCCACCTGCGACAACCCGAGGTCCGCCAGCTTCGCCTGCCCCTTTTTGGTCAGCATGATATTGTCCGGCTTGATGTCGCGGTGCACCAGCTTCTGTTCTTTCCACGCGCAGTCGAGCGCTTCGGCCACCTGCTGGATCAGCGTCACCGCCTGGTCCACCGGAATCACTTTTTCGCGGCGCAGCACCGACTTCATGGTCTCGCCGTCGATATACTCCATGGCAAAATAAAACACCCCTTCGTCCTCGCCCACCGCGTAGGCCTGTACGATATGCGGATGGTTCAGCTTGGCCGCCAGGCGCGCTTCCTTGATGAAATTGACCACGAATTCGGCGTTGTTGGCGTAGCTGTCCTGCAGAATTTTCAGTGCGGCGGGCCGGTCCAGCGAAATCTGGTGCGCCAGGTAAACCACCCCCATGCCGCCACGCCCGATCTCCTTCATGATCACGAAATCGGCGATTACGGCTCCGGTGGCGAAACGCGACGGCGGTACGGATACCGCTTCATTGCAGTGACCGCACTGGACCTGATTTCCCTGTTGGCTATCGTCCACCGCCACCAGTTTATGACATATTGGGCATTGAAAACGCATTTATCCCGGGATTGTTTCTATATTACTTAATTTTTCAAAATAAATTACCTTACCTGTAAACTTAGCATAAAAGTCCGCCCATGGCAAGTAATTTTCCCCGATAATGTAAATTTTTTGTCTAAAATGTCGGCTTTTTGAACAATTTTGCTGTTAATTACATTTTGGTTATACTTTTCCTCCGGATGATTTATTTCAATTGAAAAACTCGATTTACGGGACTAAAGTATACTCTTGACAATAAGGAGTATTTACCGATGAAAAAGCTGTTATTGGCCCTGTTGTTTTCCACTCTGCTGCTGAATGCCGCCGAAGTCCGCGAGGATTTCAGCCATGGCGACCCCAAAAACAAGAATTTCCCGACCGGCTGGAAAAGCGAAGGCGTCCTCCCCGGCGTCCCCGCCACCAAAGTATATGTCAAAGACGGCATCCTCCACCTCGAAGCCGACAAATCCAGCGGCGGCCTGATCAAAGTCATGAAAGGCGTCGACCTCAACAAGACCCCGGTCATGCGCTGGCGCTGGCGCGCCACCCTCCTCCCCGCCGGCGCGGACGGCACCGACCCGGACAAGGACGACCAGGCTGTCGGTATTTACATCGGCATGCCCGGGTTCCTCAACAAGAAATCCGTATCCTACCATTATGAAACCGTAACCCCGAAAGATGTCTGGGGCGAAACCAGCTATATCCTCGGCGTCATCAAGGTCAAGTTCCTGGCCGTCCGCAACCAGACCGACAAACTCGGCGAATGGTACGTCGAAGAGCGCAACGTAACCGAGGACCTCAAGAAGCAATACGGCGAAGTCCCCAAGGAATTTGCCGTCAGCATCATCGCCAACGCGCACAACACCCAGACCAAGGGCGCCGCCGAAGTCGACTACATCGAATTCGTAGCCGCCCCCGCCGCCAAAAAATAATATTTCACCACGAATAAAATATCTCTAATTGACCGCTGGTCCGGCGGTCAATCAGCTTTCGTGGACAGAAATTCCCCGCGGAAGATCATGCTGCCGCCGATCACCAGCCCCGGCGTCAGAAATACAAACACCAGCGGAATCAACATCAACAGAAACGCCGTCACCCCGAACCCCAGGACCATGGATTTCGACGCCACCTTCTTCGGCAGTTCCGCCGCGCCGATGCCGTGATTCGAGGCACTCCCCTGCAGTGTCGACAGCCCCAGGTAATACCCCAGCACCAGATACATCAACACATGCCCCGCCACCGGAATAAACACCGAAACCAGAAACATCACAATCCCGATGACAAACACCTTTATGGAGAAGAAAACGGACTGCAGCAGGAATTTCAACTGTTTTTTCCACGGCTTTTTGTCCGGTTCATCACCGAAATGCTGTTTCTCGAAGGCCTCCGTCAGCGAATCGAAAATCAGCGCTCCGCAGATTTCATAAAGCATCCCGAGCGTGATCCAGACCGCAAACAGAAACACCATCACGAAAATCAGCGCAAACACAATCTGCGAAAGCAGCGCCGACCAGCTCAGCCATGCCGGCAGCTCGATTCCCTCGACCCATCCGAGCAGCTTCGGCAAAACCCAGGCAAAAGCAAAACCCCCGACCACCATATACAATCCCAGAATAATCACCAGCGGCAGCAACGCATATTTCCATAATGACTTATTGCCATAAAATTTACGCAGTCCGATCCCGACATACCCTGCGCCGTGCCGGAAATCGTTTATCATCTTTATCATACGCCACCATTTCTGCTTCTAAGAAGAAAAAATATATCACCATCCGGCAGAAAATTCAAGAAAAGAAATGAGAGGCTGCCGCCCCCGGCCCCTGCCGGAGGTGCATTCTCCATGATGAGAAATTCATAAATTAGTATTTTTTTATCTAAATGTATTGTAACAAGGATTTTCGGGGTTCATGCTCATTTCTGCTTGACTATTGCGGCGCGAGGATGCATATTATGAAATTAATTCGCAACAATAAGGATTAAACCATGGCTCAGGAAAGTTTAGTTAACTTATTGGAACTGACAGTCGGCGCGATGCTGGTGTACAATTTCGTGCTGTCCCGATTTCTGGGGATCTGTCCGTTTCTGGGGGTGTCGAAAAAACTGGATACGGCACTTGGAATGTCCGCCGCGGTGGTGTTTGTCATGACGCTTTCGGCGTTGCTGACCGCCTCAATCAGCAATTATCTGCTGGCAAAAACCTTCATGTTCAACGGTGTCCCGGTCAGTTTGAAATTCCTCGAAACGCTGACCTTCATCGTGGTTATCGCGGCGCTGGTGCAGATCGTGGAAGTGCTGCTGCAGAAGTTCAGCCCCAAGCTGTACAGCGCGTTGGGGATTTACCTGCCGCTGATCACGACCAACTGCGCGGTGCTCGGGGCGGCCACGCTGAACGCGAACAGCGGGCGCAACGTCTGGGAATCGGTGGTTTTTTCATTTTTCTCCGCGCTCGGCTTCGGGCTGGCGCTGGTGCTGTTTTCGAGCTTGCGTGAACGGCTGGAGCTGTCGGCGGTGCCGCGTCCTTTCCAGGGCATGGCGATCGCGTTGATTACCGCCGGGATCCTGGCAATGGCGTTTGTCGGATTTTCCGGACTTTGCTGAGGAGGAGATCGTATGAGTGCAACAATTTTACTGGCGGCGGTACTGCTGGCCGGAGCCGGTCTCCTGCTGGGGGTCGCCATCGGCGTGATTTATAAACTTTTTGAGGTGCCGTCCGACCCGAAGGTCGACCTGGTGCTCGAGCTCCTGCCCGGCGCCAACTGCGGCGGCTGCGGCAAGGCCGGATGCGCCGATTTCGCCCGCGCCCTGGTGGCCGGCGAGGTCAGCCCCTCACAATGCCCGGTATCCTCGCAGGAAGTGATGACGCAGCTCGCACAGTTGCTCGGCATGGAAGTAAACTGCGCCGTGAAACAGGTGGCGGTGATCCTCTGCGGCGGCGACGTGAGCCAGACCAAAATTCTTACCCGGTATAACGGTGTGAGCGACTGTATTTCCGCCTCGATGATCGCCGGCGGGCCGAAAAGCTGCCAGTACGGCTGCCTCGGCATGGCGAGTTGTGCGCGGGCGTGCCCGTTTAATGCGATTGAAATCATCAAGGGTCTGGCGGTGGTTCACAACGAATTGTGCGTGGGCTGCGGCAAGTGCGTAAACACCTGTCCGCGCAAGCTGATCAAGCTGGTGCCGGCCGACGCCAAGGTCCATGTATACTGCAGTTCCCCCGAGAAGGGCCCGGCCAAGATGAAGGTTTGCAACGTCCCCTGCATCGCCTGCCGCAAGTGCATGAAGGCCGGCGAAGAGGGCCAGTTTGTCGCCAAGGGCTTCCGCGTGGAGGTCAATTACGAAAATTATCCGCAGCCGGAAGTGATCGCCCGGGCCGAGTGCCCGAAAAATTGCCTGTTGACCCCGGAGCGGCACCTGGAAATCGAACGCAATGAGCCCGAGGTGAGCCATGAGTGAAAAAGAAGTCAAAATCGTAAGTTTCAAGGGCGGAGTCCATCCGAAAGAGGACGGCAAGGGATTGTCGAAGAGCGCCGCCATTCAGACCGCGCCGCTCCTGGAGCGTTATCAGGTCATCGTGGCTCAGAACATCGGTGCACCGCCGAAGGTGGTGGTGAAGACCGGTGACGAGGTGAAGAAGGGCCAGCTGCTGGCCGAGGCGGGCGGATTTGTCTCCGTGCCGCTGCATTCGCCGACCAGCGGCAAGGTGGAGGGAATTGTCGATGTGCCGGGGCCGATGGGCGTACCGACGCAGGCGATCTCGATCCTGGCCGACGGCAAGGACGAGTGGGGCGAACTGGCTCCGCCGATCGACTGGCAGAACGCCGATGCGGATACGCTGAAAAAGCGCATTGTGGACTGCGGTATCGTCGGTATGGGCGGCGCGGCGTTTCCCTCGCACGTGAAGCTCTCGCCGCCGCCGGACAAGAAAGTCGACTACATGATCATTAACGGCGCCGAGTGCGAACCGTACCTGACCGCCGACCACCGCGTGATGCTTGAGGAGACCGACAAGGTTCTGCTCGGCGCGGCCATCCTTGGCAAAGCCGCCGGGGTCAAAAACGTGGTGATCGCGGTGGAAATCAATAAAAAGGACGCCATCGACGCACTGCTGGCGAAAAGCGAGAAATACGGCGTGGGCATCGTCGGCATGAAGGTCCAGTACCCGCAGGGCGCGGAAAAACAGCTTATTTACGCCGTCACCCGCCGCAAGGTCCCGACCGGGGCGCTGCCCGCGGACGTGGGCTGCATCGTGCAGAATGCCGGTACCGCCGCGGCCGTGGCGGACGCCGTGACCCAGGGAATCCCGCTGATCGAGCGCGTGACCACCATCACCGGCGAACCGGTGGTGAACCCCGGCAACTGGCGCCTGAAGCTCGGCACTCCGGTGGAGGAAGCGCTCAAGCTCTGCGGCGGCGTGAAGCGCGAACCCGGCAAGCTGATCCTCGGCGGGCCGATGATGGGTTTCGCCCAGCGTTCGACCGGGGTTACGGTGATGAAAAACACTTCCGGGATTCTGTTGCTGGACCGGAGCCAGATTTCGCAGTACGAATCGTCGCCCTGCATCCGTTGCGGGCGCTGCGTGGAGGGGTGTGCCATGAACCTGCTGCCCGGTCCGCTCAGCTGCATGATCGAGGCCGAACATTATGATGAAGCGATGAAAAACGATGTTATGGATTGTATTGAATGTGGCGGCTGCGCGTTTGCCTGCCCATCCCACCGGCCGATCGTCCAGCATATCCGCCGCGCCAAGGCGGAAATCCGCAACCGCATGAACAGGAAATAAGATAGATGAGCGAAGAAAACAAACCGCAAATGATGTTGCCGAAGGGTGAGGAGCTTATGCTGAGCCCCTCGCCGCATATCCACGACAAGGAAAATATCCAGTCGATCATGCTGAAGGTCGTGCTGGCAATGATACCGGCGATTGCCGCGGGGATCTACTTTTTCGGACCGGGTGCGGCGCTGGTGCTGTTCTGGAGCGCATTTTTCTGTGTAGCACTGGAAATGGTCTGGTGTTACTTCGCCGGCAAACCTCTTGGCACGGTCAAGGACGGAAGTGCGCTGGTTACCGGGTTGTTGCTGGGGCTGAGCCTCGGTCCGGTCACGCCGTGGTGGGTTTGCCTGATCGGCGGTGTACTGGCGATCTGGCTGGGCAAACAGGTCTTCGGCGGCCTCGGCCAGAACCCGTTCAACCCGGCCGCGGTGGCCCGCGTGGGGCTGCTGATCGCGCTTCCGCGCCAGTTGACCACCTGGGTGCCGACCCGCGAAATGGCGGTGGACGCCATGACCACGGCCACGCCGCTCTCCGAAGCGCAGATTACCACCAAGATCCTCGGTCACAGCCCCGAGGCCGTCAACAATTTCGCTCAGATCGCCAACCCCGAAGCCTACTGGCAGTACTTTCTCGGCAACATGGGCGGCTGCATCGGCGAAACCTCCGCACTGGCCATCCTGATCGGCGGCGCAATGCTGCTCGGCATGAAACTGATCCGCTGGCAGATTCCGGTGTTTTACATCGGCACGGTGGCGGTTTTCACCGGCATACTGAACTTTTTCTGTCCGGGGGTCACGCCGCCGCCGGTTTTCCACCTGTTGACCGGAGGGCTGATGCTGGCGGCGTTTTTCATGGCCACCGACATGGTGACTTCGCCGATTACCGCCCGCGGGGCCGCGATTTTCGCGGTACTGCTGGGAATCATGACCTGCGTCATCCGTATCTGGGGCGGCTTCCCGGAAGGGGTCAGCTTCTCGATCCTGCTGATGAATGCGCTGGTGCCGCTGATTGAACGTATCGCCCGGATCCGCCCGTTCGGATTCCGCAAACCGGTTCCGGCCAAAGGAGCGTGACCATGAATTTCAACAAAGTCTCAAATATCGTCGCGCTGGGGGTGTTCCTGGCGGTTTTCTGCGGTGTCTCCGGGGTGATCATGGCCTACAGCGCCATGAAGACCGAGGAGCCGATCAAGCAGAAAAAAATGCAGAACATCCAGAACTCGCTGGCCTCGATCCTGCCGAAGTTCGATAATAACCTCACCGAAACAACCGTCGTGGTTGACGGTCTCAAATTCTACGGTGCGTTTCAGGGCGGCAAGCTGGCCGGAATCGCGGTGGAAAGCACTTCCAGGCTCGGTTACGGCGGCGGCATCGACGCGGTGATCTCGCTGAACCTCGACGGTTCCGTGCGCTCCATGGTCATCACCAAGCACAATGAGACTCCCGGCCTCGGCTCAGTGGTCTGCGAACGCAAGGAAGCCAAAACGATTTTCGACCTTTTCAGTAAAAAAGAAAAGAAGGAAGGCCTGCCCGCCAACCGTTTTCTTGACTGGTACAACGGCAAGAAACAGCCGGAAAGCGGTTGGAAAGTGGCCAAGGACGGCGGCGAAGCCGATTACATGACCGGCGCCACCGTGACCTGCCGCGCCATCGCGGACCTGACGAACCGGGCGGTCAAGACCTTCGCTGACAACCAGCAGCAGATTATCGACGAACTGAACAAGAAAGGGGGAGCGGCAAAATGAGCTTATTCAAAGATTTCAGCAAAGGCATCTGGAAGGAAAACCCGGTCCTGGTCCTGCTCCTCGGCACCTGCCCGACGCTCGCCGTGACCACCAATGCCGTGAACGGCCTCGGCATGGGCATCGCCACCACCTGCGTGCTGGTTTGCAGCAATGTGGTGATTTCGCTCTTGAAAGGCGTGGTCCCGGCCAAGATCCGCATCCCCTGCTACATCGTGGTCATCGCCACTTTCGTGAGCGTGGTGGACCGCTGTATGGAAGCCTACGCCCCGACCACGCTTTATAACGCGCTCGGCATCTTCATCCCGCTGATCGTGGTGAACTGCATCGTGCTGGGCCGCGCCGAAGCTTTCGCCGCCAAGAACAACGTGATCCGTTCCAGCGCCGACGGCCTCGGCATGGGTCTCGGCTTCACGCTGACGCTGGTGCTGCTGGGCTGTACCCGCGAATTCCTGACCAGCGGCTCGCTCTTTGAGGTGAAAATCATCACCGCCTGGACCGAAGACTTCCTGCTGCCGAACAGCGCCCCCGGCGCATTCATCATCGTGGGCTGTTTCCTGGCGCTGAAAAACTACTTCAACATCCGGCGCTCGGTGAAGCGCGGCGAAGTCTATATCCCGCCGCAGGGCCTGAGCTGCCGCAACTGCCGGATCTGCAAGCTCGGCGATGATTGATCCCCCCTGGAGGGGGACGATTTAACCACGAATAGCACAAATATTCACGAAAAAAATACTTTCGTGTTTATTCCTGTGATTCGTGTTTAAAAAACTTGAAACTTTGTTAATTTTAACTATAATAATGTGATGTCGTATAAATTTTTACAGGATATGATTATATGAAACAAATGGATGTTCCTGTCCCGCCGCCCATGGCCGAATGGGAGTTTGTCAGGGAATTGAATCGCCCGGTGGTGCGCAAATTGCGCAAACAGCGCAGTCAGGCAATGGCGGGAGAGGCCGATTTGAGCAGCGGGGTCAAGATTATACAGGAATTCCCGGACCCGGAGCGATTGCTCGATACCGCTTATGCCGACCTGAATACGTTATTGGTGGAAAACGGGCTCGCCGGAAATTACCCGGTCGTCACCCGGCAAGTCGAGACGTCCTGTTTCGAGGAGTATTCCATTGAAATCACGCCGGAACAGTGCGTGATTGCGGCGGCGGACACGGAAGGAATCCGGCGCGGTATTTTTGAGTTCGAAGAATTGCTGCAGGCCGCCGAGGGGCCGTTTGTCAAGTGCCAGGTCATCCGCCGCAAACCGTGGTTGAAGAGCCGGATCAGCCGCTGCTTTTTCAGCCCGGTCAAGCGCTGGCCGGTCAACACCGACGAACTGCTCGACGATATCAATTATTACCCGGACGAATACCTGAACCGGCTGGCGCATGAGGCGGTAAACGGTCTGTGGCTGGTGGTGTCGATGCGCGAACTCTCCGAAACCAGTTTCACCCTGCTCGACCCTCAGACGGAGCAACGGCTGACCAAGCTCAGGGCCACGGTCCGCCAGTGCCGCCGCTACGGAATCAAGGTTTTCCTGTTCTGCATCGAGCCCTTCGGCGTGAGCGAGAGCGACCCGTTGTTCAAGGAACACCCGGAGCTCTTCGGCGCCAACGCCTGGGGGCGGAACTGTTTCTGCCCCTGCGTGCCGGAAACGCGCCAGTTCATCCGCGAAATGTTCGACTATGTGTTCAGCCGGGTCGACGGGCTCGGCGGGATCATCAATATCACGCACGGCGAGCGCCCGACCACCTGTCTCTCCGCCACGTCCGTGCGCGACAATACCCCGGTGCCGTGTCCGCGCTGCGGCAAGATTCCGCACGGCGAAATCGTCCGCCAGAGCATGCAGGCCATCAAGGACGGCATCCATAAGCATCAGCCGGACGCCCGGATTATCAGCTGGTTCTACATGCCGTATCCGTTTGAACTCTCCGAATGGTCCGATACGCTGGCTTCCTACATGCCGGAAGGGGTGATCGCCCAGTTCAATTACGAATCCGGCGGCGAGCTCGAGCAGCTCGGGCGCAAGCACTATGGCGGCGACTACTGGCTCAGTTACGTAGGCCCCGCGGCACGCTTCCTGAAGCAGGCGGCGGCGGGCAAAGAGATTTCGGCCAAGCTGCAGGTGGGCTGCGGGCACGAGCTCGGCACGGTGCCGTTTATCCCGGCCCCGGAGCAGATTTACCGCAAGTTCAAGGCCATGAAGGAAAACGGCGTCGAGCACGCCATGCACTGCTGGTACCTGGGGAATTACCCGGGGTTGATGAATCGCGCCGCCGGACGGCTGGCGTTTGATACCTTTGAGAGCACCGAGGCCGAGTTCCTCGAGCGCCTGGCGGCCCCCGATTGGGGCAGCGCCGCCGCGGACGTGGCAAAGGCCTGGCACCTCTTCAGCGAATCGTACCGCCAGCTGCCGTTTTCGCTGATGTTCCAGTATTACGGGCCGCAGAATATGGGCTCGAGCTGGCTGCTGTCGCTCTTTCCGGAGCTGAAGCCGCTGGCGCCGCCGTGGAAACCGGATTTCACCGTTTACGGCGACGCGCTCGGCGAAGCCATGGCCGGGTTCGACCTCGAAGAGGCCCTGATGCTGGTTCATGATATGTTTGAAAAATGGCAGCAGGGAATCGCGCTGCTCACGCCGCACCGCGCCGTTTTCGCCGGCAACCGCGAGCGCGAGATCGATATGATCCTGATTCACGCGCTGGGCTTGCAGCTGATGAACGCCAACAACGTGCTGCTGTTCTGCCGCCTGCGTGAGGAACTGTTCAACAAAAACGACGATTCCGTGCTGGAGCCGATGCGCCAGCTGCTCGAATACGAAATCACCTTGAGCCAGCGCCTGGCCAAGCTCTGTACGCTTGATTCACGCCTGGGCTTCCAGTCCGAGGCTTTGTGCCACCGTTATTACCCGGCGCTCCTGGAGTGGCGCGGCACCCAGATCCGCAAGGTACTGGACGAGGACCTCCCGGCACTGAAACAGGCGCTGGCGGACGGCACCACCCCATGGGATTACTTCATGGCCCGCCCCGGAGCTCCGACGGCGGCCTCGCCCGGCGAATGGCACGGCTTCTGGAAATACGAGGTTGACGGCGATCAACTGGTCATCAGCAGCAAGGTCAGGAACGGCGAACTGTGGATTTACCTGATCGACCGCTGCGGCAACCGTTTCCCGGAGATGTTCCAGTGGACGGCCAACGGAAACAGCGTGGAAATGACCATGGAGAACCTGAGTCACGTGACCGCCGAAAAGTCGCCCCTCGCGACCGGCACCGTGGCCAGGATGACCGGAGACGGCGTCGAACTGCGCCTGCCGCTGGACAAGCTGCCCGTGGATGACAGCGGCAAGTTGAGGATAAACCTGAAGAAGGTCGAGGGTGGTCAGCGTGAATTCGCCTTTGGCGAGGGACACCCGCACCGGCTCTACCTGTACGACTTCTCTCCGCACGAAACCGGCTTGATCACGGTCAAGTAATCCGGACGGCGGCCAACAGCAGACAGGAAATCACATAAGTCGGCATTCTTCAGCCACGTTTTCAGTATTTGTGCATACTTTTGCCTCATGAAGATTACAGATGTAGTCTCCGTGAGATCACTGTCGTTTCCCCAAACAGGCTTTCGGACTGTTTTCCCATAATTTAACAGAATTCAGCCTCAAAACCGCAAACTAGTCCGAAAAATAGTCCATTTCGAGTCTGGCCGGATTTTCTTGTTCAGGCGCTTTTCAGCACAAAAATTTTATCAAAAAATTTATTGAAAAAAATAGAAAAACGCTTGCAATGTCTACTTTCATGGTATATAATATAAATAGATAGCAACAATACAATGTTTTAAGACTATCGAGAAGGATGTACCGGGTTTCCGGTACTGATGAGTGAGCCCCTTATCCCAACTCCGTTCCTGTGGTTAATCAAACAACTGCAGGGCGGAGACTTTTTTTGCCCCGGTATGGGGAAAAAGGGACGGAAATGACAGAAATGACCGAAAGGACGGTTTTTGTTTGGAACTTGTCCTTCTGCCCGGCTTCCGGCGGAGTACGGGGCATTGATAAAAACTATGCCATTTCCTGAATTTTTCCTTGTAAAAACGGGTATTTGGACTATGTTTTAGAATTAGGACCCGACAGTTAATAGCAAAGGTAAATTCATGATCCGAATCAACAAATCAAGAATCCTTTACTATTACATTAAATTCGCCAGAGAAAAAGGCACGCCGGACTATATCGCACGCGGTTGGTCGCTGGGGGTGCTGATCGGTTTGGCGATACCGTTCGGGTTCCAGTTGTTTATTGTAATACCGCTTTCGTTTTTGTTGAAAGCGTCGCGAATCGGGGCGGTGGCGGGTACGTTCATCACCAATAATTTCACGATTATCGTCATTTACCCGTTTCAGGTGTGGCTGGGGAGTTGCATTTTCGGCAATCCGATCAGTTATGCGGCGGTGAAGAGCGATTTGCAGCAGTTTGTGGCGGAGCCGAGTTTCAAGGCGCTGGCGACAATGGGCGGCGAGATCGTGGCCTCGTTCTTCATGGGCGGTTTTCTGTTGGCGGTGATTGCGGCGCCGATCACTTATTTCGGGGTTCGCGCGCTGGTGATCCGGCACCGGAACCGGGCCGAAGTCAGGCGCTGGAAGCGGCTGGATGCGTTGTTGAAGGAAGCCGAGGCATCGGTGGATGAAAATATAAAAGAAGGGAAAATTGGAAAATGACGTTGACTAGGTACGGATTCAAGGAATGGTTCGGCGGCGCTGTAATCGCCCTGGCTCTGATTGCGGTCGGGATCTTTGTTTACCGGTATGAAAACCTGCATTGGGTCACCTATGTCCTGGGCGGGGTAGCGGTGGTCGGCTGGGTTTGCCTGGCGGCGTTTTTCCGCAGTCCGCACCGGACGATTCCCGGCGATAATTACGTCATGGTCTCCCCGGCCGACGGCACGGTCAAGGACATCGAGGTCCTCGACGAGTGCGATTTCCCCGAATTCAAGGGCCAGCGCGTGGTCCGGATCGGCATTTTCCTCTCGGTCCTGAACGTTCATGTGAACCGTGCCCCCTGCGCCATGACCATCAGCTCCAAGCACTACCGCGAAGGGCGCTACCTCGACGCGCGCTCGCCCGACTGCATCAAGGAAAACGAAGCCATGACCATTGTCGGCAGCGGCACGGTGGGCGAACACGTTTACCCGGTGGCGATCCGCCAGATTTCGGGGGCCATTGCCCGCCGCATCGTCTGTCCGGTCGAGCCTGGCCGCCAGCTGATCAAGGGTGAAATTTACGGCATGATCAAATTCGGCTCCCGCACGGAACTCTATTTTCCGGAAAAAGCCGACATGAAGATCTGCGTCAACATCGGCGAAGCGGTCTCCGGCGGCAGTACCATCCTCTGCCGCATCCGCGACTCAAAATAACGGTGCAATATGCGGGTTCAGAAGAAAAATTTCAAGGAATTCATGGTCAATAACCGTTGGCTGAAATATGTGCCGAATTCCTTAACACTGTGCAATTCCCTGTGCGGTTTCGCCGCGATCCTCTATACGATCCGCGCTTTTCACGGTTCCGAATACGATGCCCGGGCGTTGTTTGTCAGCGCCTGGATCATTCTTTTCGCCATGGTGTTCGATGCGCTGGACGGTTTTGCGGCGCGGATTTTCAATGCCGCCAGCATGCACGGCATGCAGATGGACTCGCTGGCGGACATGGTGACCTTCGGGGTGGCGCCGGCGGCGATCATCGCCGTCATGTCGCACTGGGTTCACGACTTCTCCAACACATTCGACATCTACGTTTATGCAATGAGCTGCATCTACATGGGTTGCGCCGCCTTGCGGCTGGCCACTTACAACGTTCACGCGATCATGCAGAAAAAGAGCGGCGACGGTTTCTCCGGGCTGCCCTCGCCGGGCGGAGCCGCCGGGGTCTGCAGCGTGCTGCTGTTTTTCAACAGCGCCGAACTGTATGACCGGTTTTCGCTGGAACTGGCCATTTACCTGCCGGTTTACGCCGCGCTGCTGGGCTTCCTGATGGTCAGCCATATCCCGTATCTGCACGTCGGCAAATGGATTTTTTCCGCGCGGCGCAATGCCCGCAGTTTCATCATCCTGGTGATCCTGATCATTCTCATAGCGATTTTCCGGGTTTACGCGCTGACGATTATCATCAACATCTACATCTTTTCCGCTCCTGTCATTGCATTTATCAAGTGGCTCAGGCGCCCGAGAACAAAAGACATGCAGCCGGCGGCAAGTTAACTGGAGGTTCCCATGAAATATCTGATTACCGGGGGAGCGGGGTTCATTGGCGGTCACCTGACCGAATCGCTTCTGGCGGACGGGCACGAAGTCAAGGTGATCGACAATCTGTCGACCGGCTCGGCGGATAACCTGAAGGCGGTGACCGGCAACCCGGCGCTGCGCTTCGTCAAAGCCGATATTCTCGAATATTCCGGGCTCGACCGCGACATAGCCGACTCCGACGTCGTCATTCACCTGGCCGCCGCGGTCGGGGTGGAGCTGGTCGTGCACGACCCCGTCCACACCATCATCACCAACGTTCACGGCACCGAGCGCGTGCTGGACAGCGCCGCCAAGTACCACAAGCGTACGCTGATCGCCTCCACCAGCGAAGTCTACGGCAAATCCAAGGAAGACGGGTTCAAGGAAACCGACGACCTGCTGATCGGCTCCTCGTATCATTCGCGCTGGTCCTATGCCTGCAGCAAACTGCTGGATGAATTTTACCTGATGGCGCACCACCGGGCGACGGGATTTCCCGGCACGGTTGTCCGCTTTTTCAATATCGTGGGGCCGCGCCAGACGGGGCGCTACGGCATGGTGGTGCCACGCATGGTCACCGCCGCGCTGGAGGGCAGACCGCTGCCGGTTTATGGCGACGGCAATCAATCGCGCTGTTTCTGCCATGTTTTCGATGCGGTGAGGGCGGTCCGCGGACTGTCCGAGTGCGACGCCGCGATCGGCAAAGTGGTTAACATCGGCAGCCGCGACGTGATGACGATCAGGGGACTGGCCGAAACCATCATCGCGCGCCTCGGCAGCAAGTCCGGGATCGAGCTGATTCCCTACGACAAAGCCTATGAAAAAGGCTTCGAAGACATGCTTCGCCGCCGTCCCTGCACGGAGGTCATCCAGGGCCTGATCGGCTGGCAGTCGACGCTGACACTGGAACAGATCATCGACGACGTGGCCAATGAGTTAAGAGTTAAGAGTTAAGATGCATTTGTCCGGCTTGTCCGGCAAAAACCATGAGTATGAGTGAGTCACCACAATTTTACGAAGCCATGATCGAGTGCCTGAAACACGAACAGGCCAAGTCGCCGCGCGCCACGGTGCCGCCGGAAGTGCTCGAGCGCTTCTATAATGACGCCGCCGCTCCGGCTCCGGCTTCTCCGCCCCCTCAGCGAATGCAGCAGCAGCAACGGCCTCAAGCGCCCTCGCAGCCCCCGGCTTCCAGACCGGCGCTCGAGCCGATTCCGAAACCGGTTTTTCAACGGCACCAGGTCATTACGCCGTGCCCGGTCGATGAATTGTCGCTGGATGAACTGCGGCTGATGTCGCTGACCTGCCGCAACTGCGGGCTGCACGAGCGCCGCACCAACGTCGTTTTCGGCGAGGGCAACCCGAATGCCGATCTGATGTTCATCGGCGAGGGCCCGGGGATGGATGAAGATGCCCAGGGACGCCCGTTCGTCGGCGCCGCCGGACAGCTCCTGACCAAGATGATCAACGCCATGCAGTTCAACCGCGATGACGTTTATATCGCCAATGTCGTCAAATGCCGTCCGCCGAACAACCGCGTGCCGCTGCCGGACGAAGCCGGCGCCTGCATGCCGTACCTGCGGCGTCAGATCGCATTGATTCAACCGAAAGTGATCGTACTGCTGGGCGCCACGCCGCTCCAGTACGTCCTGGGGCAGACCGGCATCATGCGCCGCCGCGGCCAGTGGGGCGAATACAACGGCATCAAAGTCATGCCGACCTATCACCCGGCCTTCCTGCTGCGCCGTCCGGAAGCTAAACGCGACGTCTGGAACGATCTCCAGGAAGTCATGAAGCTCTTTGGCAAGGCTCACCGCCGCTGACCAACCGGAAGACTACCCCGTATCTCCTCATTCTCCAAGCTGGTAGTAAATGACGAATAATGCCGTCATTTGAGCTTAAATTGCAATCCGTCACTTAGCCGTCACTTGATTTTGCGGGGAAATCCTTTTCAGAGAAATAAAAAAAGGTTCAGGGGTCTGTCCAAGTTTAGAGGAGTAATTATGAAGAGGAGAAATTGCGTATAGGAACTT
This sequence comes from Victivallis vadensis, assembly GCA_040394635.1. Classification (GTDB taxonomy): domain Bacteria; phylum Verrucomicrobiota; class Lentisphaeria; order Victivallales; family Victivallaceae; genus UBA5239. The sequence goes on from JBEBRW010000013.1 coordinate 47,065, forward strand.
GGACGTTCCGAACCCTGAACCAATACTAGTATACATGATTTTGATGAAAAAAAAAGAGCAAAACTAAAAAAAGTGGAAAAAAAATCAAAAAAAGTTAATATTATATGTTCTTTGTAAGGATTTCCGAAATAAAGTACAAAAAAATAATAGTATTGAATCGTAAAAAAATACGTATCTTATACATCCGCACTAAAGATGTGAAGCAGAAACCCTCGCCAAAGAATGCTGATTAAAATGATATCTTATAAAAACATAAAGTATATTGAATAGTTCGTATAATCAGACAATATGGAGTTAATTTCTTTTATATAATAATATTTATGGGAGAAGTGGGCCATATTTTTGATTTTAATAGCGGCGACTAGGGCTTTCAGCCATTATTAATATAGGACACATGGGACGTATAGGACATATAGGACGCGGCCAGTACTAATCACTGGGTTACCGAATACTTAAGGGACTGCCTGTGGACAGGCAGCCGTTCTTCTCGGGCCGAATATCCTGCCGGCACAGGCGGCCCGGCAGAGCGCCGTATCCGCATTTGGCTTGCCGGTACATTCATCTGGAAATAAATTCCGAAATTTCATTTTGAGGTTCTTGACAAAACTTGAATTGTCTTGTATAATAAAAATATGAACAACCGTGTACAATTAAAAAAACAACTATGAACAACCAATGATTCAAGCAGTAACCAACCGGCCGTTGAAAGATTCTAAAGGGCGTGAGAGCCTGGAAGTGGATTTGCGGCGCATGATTCAGGGTAATGAGCTGGACTATGACCAGCCGATTACCACGGAAATGGAATTGGCCAAAGGATATGGCATCAGCCGCAATACCGTCCGCAAGGCACTTCAGGCATTAACCAACGAGGGATTGCTTTATAAACGGCACGGGCTGGGAACATTTGTGGTGCCGCCCGCGGAGCGTTCATCCGAACGCATCACCTTGAACAAAATACTGACCATCATCCCCAATTATAGCGGTGAAGTTGCGCAGCTGGGGTGGTATGACCGCAGCCTGGTTTCAGGAATTGCCGATTTTTCCTTTCATCAGGGCGGACAACCGGAGTTGCGGGGATATGGCGACAGTGCGTCCCGATTGCTGGACCAGTTCCGCAACCTGAAATTTGACGGAATCATCTGGGAGCGCCCGACACTGGAGTATTATCCGGTTATCGAAGAATTGCACCGTTTCGGTGTGCCCCAGGTAACGATCAGCCGGCAGTTGGAGGATGTGCCTTCATTGTTTTTCGACTATCAGGCGGGGACCCGGGAAGTTTTGCGTTTCCTGCGCGGGATCGGGCATCGCGAAATTGTGTTTATCGACCTTGACCATACGGAACCGGTATTCACGGACCGCCGCCGGGTTTTCGCGGAAGAATTGCGGGCCGACGGCATCCGGAATCCCGAGGAATATGTTTATCCAATGAAGTTCAAAGGAATTACGAACGCGGATATGGACCGGGTTTTCCTGGAGCATCCCAAGCTGACGGCAATTTTCTTTTCGGTGGCGCTGGTGTCCGAAATTTGGGATTATCTCCAGAAGCGCGGATGCCGGATTCCGCAGGATTTGTCGCTCCTCAGCCTGGAAGAAAGCGAGAAATCACAGAAAATCGGAGAGATCAGCTCCCTGTGCGAACCCCGGCGGGAAATCGGCTGGCGCGCCGCCCATCTGATCAAGTCGCAAAAAGCAAGCGGATGCACGTCGGCGGAACCGGAGTATTTTCCGGGCGAACTGATCATTCGGAAAAGTTGTCTTTCGCCGCAACATCTTTTGAAAGAACAATTATCATAAAAATCATATAACCGAATAGACTGGAGAAAAATATGTTAAGTCATATAATTTGCAATAATGGAACTTCTAAATGTAAATGCATGAAATTTATATTCACTGTATTGCTTGCCGGTGTGAGCTTTATCAGGATATATGCCGCCGGAAATTTTGAAATCGATCCTCAAAACGCCGTGATTGAATTGCCGGCCGCCGCCAATGATTCAGTCAAGGTTGCTGCGGAGGAGCTGCAGGAGCACTTGAAACTGATTACCGGCAAAACCATTCCGGTCAACCAAGGGAATCAGGCGGACGCTAACAAATATATTTTCAAGATCGGCATACGGTATCCCGGTGACAACCGGGAGCTTGCGCCGGAAGAAGCGAGGTGGCGGATAACCCCGGAATGCGCGTATTTTTACGGCGATGATTCAAAAAGCCGCAACGGAACACTGTTTTCAGTGTACGAATTTCTCGAAAAGGTCCTTCAGGTCCGCTGGATCGAGCCCGGCGACATTGAGTATGCCGTGCAGGAGACGCTTTCCCTCGCGCCCGCCTCCGGGGAATGGAGGCCTGAATTCCGCGGAAGGACCATCAGGGCGTCTTATGCCAAACAGCCTCCGCAAGTAAAAGACCTCAAATTAAAGGATTTCCAACTTTCCCAGGCCCGCTTTGACGAATTGATGCAGCAAGTCAAAAGATGGCGGCTGCGTATGCGGATGGGGTATCACGACCTACCTCTGTACGGGCATGCTTTTACCAATTGGTGGAAATTATACGGGCAGGACCATTCTGAATATTTCGCCTTGAACTCCTCCGGCAAAAGAGCTCCCGTAGATGCAAGCTGTGTGGAGGACCATCCCAGGACGGAGGTGCTTAATATCAGCCGGATCAAATTATGCGTCAGCAACCCGGCGGTGCATCAGCAGATTGTCGACAACTGGCTGAGCAATAAAAGCAGTAACAATTATTTGAACGTGTGCCTCAACGATTCGGCTCCGGACGGTTTCTGCCGCTGCGAGAACTGCCGTGCGCTGGATAACCCCGACCGGCCGACCGCCGGATGGTATTCGTACTACACGGACCGCTATGTATGGTTCGCCAATCAAGTGGCGCATGAAGCCGGGAAACACAATCCTTCCGCCCGGCCGGTGATGTATGCGTACCGCGATACCGAATATCCGCCCTCCCGGTTCGAAGTGGACAAAAATGTCACGGTCGCCATTGTCCCGACCAACTTCGATTTGCCTGGCATCACCAGTTTGCTCAAAGGCTGGACCGAAAAAGGCGCCACGGAGATAATTTTCCGCCCGAATATGCATCATTATTACTTCGTCAGCACCATTCCGCTTGGATTCGAAAAACATGTTTATGATCTCTTCCAGACGGCGCGGGCAAATAACTGCATCGTTTTTGACTTCGATGCACTGCTGAATACCTGGCTGGTCACCGGAATGGCCGATTACGTCCTGGCCAAAGCCATGTATGAGCCGTCGAAACCATTTGAATATTGGGAGAAACAATACCTGGGAACATTCGGCCCCGCGGAAAACGATATCCGGCAATACTACACGTACTGGCGCACGGCGGTTTGGGACCAGAGAATTGCTCCCGATCATGCGGAGATTATCAAAAAGGGCCGATACGGCTTCTTTACCCGCGGGCTGATGTGGAACCTGGGGCAATACTACAGGGAATCGGACTTCGATCAGACGGATTCTTTTTTGAGCGATGCCCTGAAGCACAATCTCAGTGCCAGAGAAACGGCCCGGGTGGAGCGGCTTCAGATCGCCAACCGCCATGCAAGGCTGGTTTTCAATGTAGTAACCGCCACTCCGGCGGAAAAAAAGAAGCATTTGCCGGAACTGCTGAATTTCCGCAAGCAGCACAAGGATATGGATAATGTATTGTGGCACAATGTCTTCGAATCGGAAAAGCCCTGGATACGCTGGTAAGCCTGAAAAACCAAAAAAGAGGTGTAATATGCATGCATTCAGAAAAAATTTTACCCTTATTGAACTCCTCGTTGTGATCGCGATCATCGCCATTCTCGCCGCCATGCTGCTGCCGACTCTGAACAAAGCGCGCCAGCGGGCATGGCAGACAAGCTGCCTGAGCAATCAGAAACAGTCGATGCTGGGCTTGCAGTTCTATTCCGATGATTACACCGCTTTTCCGTTATATTATCAAGCCGCCGGAGATAAAGGTTGGTCCTATATCCTGGTGGACCAGGGATATTACAAAAGCGTGGACTGTCTCGCCTGCCCGGTGTTTCCGAAGGAGATTCAGCGGACACTGTCCGGCAAAACATATGGCTATCATGGAATCGGCCTGAATATCGTGCTTGCCAAGTACACCCATTGGACCATCACAAAAACCGCGGAATTTAAGAAAATGGAAAGGCCGTCCGTCACCTACTGCCTGCTGGATTCCAAATTTGCGAGGGACCCCGGGGACCAGCGGGGCGGCTTTTATGTCATGCCTTACCTGCAGGGGCTGGCTTACGGATATACGGCGGACCCCAGGCACCTGGGGGGATTGAATATTGCTTACGCGGACGGGCACGCCGCCCTTTTCAAGGTGAAATACCCGATTCAATATACGACCGTCACGGCACAAAGCGTTTATGCGCCTTATCCGGAAGGCATCGACAATTCCGATGCCGCCGGGCAGGAAAATAAGCTGAGATGGTACGGCAACGCGGCGGGCAGATGGCTGTGATATAACCCGTTCCGGAACCGGGACCGATTTTATTGGAATCCGGGTTGAAAAATCGGGTTGGAAATGTCATATTACCTGTCTGTTAAACTGATGGGAAATTATGACGGATCAAACCGATAAAACAATCTCGGCCGAGGCTCTGCTGGCTGCGCTCGAGACCGGCGACACGGATATTCTGCTGCAGAACCGCAATCGCAACCTGGGGGCAATGTTCGCCGCGCCGTCCGCGCTCGATTATATCCGGATTCTCTACTGCATGCTGCGGTTCCGCCGCGACCACGAGCTGGAAGTGCTGAACGATGTCCTCTACGAAACGCTGAGTGCCGGGCACGAGCTGGACCTGCAGGACTTCAATCTGCTGATGAAGCAGCTCGAGGACTGGTTGTTGATCGAAAAGCGCCTCGAAAAGACCCGTCTGCGCTCCTACAAGGACGTCCGGCGCGACCGTTTCCGCTATCATCTGACCGAGGAGACAATCGCGTTTCTGAACTATCTGGAGGACCGGCTGCGCAACGACCTGCTGCCGCACGACGACGACTCGATCAATCTGCTGGAGTTCATCCTCGGCTCGCTGAAACAGGTCAACCGTGACCTGAAAAACCCGTCCGGCGGCACCGGCAGCATTTTCGCCATGTTCGACGTGCAGGAAAAAACCGCGCGGTTGAGCCAGAACCTGAACCGGATCACCGCCACGCTCGGCGATTTCCTGCTGCGGGCGTATTCGGCGGAGGATGCGCGGCAGATCGTTTCCGAGCTCGGCGTCTACTTCACTGCTTATTTGAAAACGCTGGAAACGCTGCGGATGAAGATCCTTAATGAGCTCGATAAACTGAACGAGCCTGATCGCCGTGCCGCGCTGCAGCAGGAGTTTGACGAATACTCGCTGCGCCAGCAGAAGCTCCCGCGGTTGATGCGCTCCGGCATGCCGCGCGAATCCATCACCGGGCAGATCGACAAACTGCTCGAGTATTACCGCCGCAACGGCCGGGTGGACCGCCTCTGCTCGGCGGTGAACGACAACGCCATGCGCGTGCTCGGCAAGCTGACGGCCTTCCTGAAAGAACTCGAACGTCGCAGCAACCGTCTGGAATTTATCAATCTGCGCCTGCAGGAGCTGGCCGCTAAGCCGGAGAAGATCGACGGTTCCGCCTGGCTGTGGAACCTGCTGCGCAGCCCCGCCGCGCCGCTCGACCCGAACGACGCCGACGAGTACCAGAAGGCCGAACCGCCCGCGCCCCGCGCCTCGGCGTCCAGCCGCAAGGTACCGCCGCGCACGTTCAAGCGCACCCGGCCGCTTTCCGAGGAGCACGTGGAGACGCATGAGGAAATGCGCCTGCGGCTGCTCGGCGAATTCATCGAAAAATATTACCCGCAGGGCGGCAGCCTGGGCGGTGCCCATTTGCCGCAGATCGACGAGTTCCGTCAACTGATGTTCCTGCTCAAGCGCGGTATGCTCGGCCGGGGCGCCACGCTGGCGGCGCTCGGCTACTGCCTGGAGGCTGACGCGGAGAAGCAGATGACCGTGACCGGCGCGGCCGGCGAACTGGAAGGTCCCGAAATTACATTGAAGGAGATACCGCAACATGGATAATGAATATCAGGAATTGCTGGCCAAAAATCGGGAGATGGTGGTGAAAATCAACAACATCCTGACCGAGTCGGCGTGGTTTTACAAGACTGACGACCCGGAATTGTTTTATGACCTGCATCATAACGAACACGCATTCGCCGAATTTTTCCGGCGCAATTTCAACTGGGAACTGCGGATCGACGCCAAGTGCGCGCGGCTGGTCAAGGACCGCGTTTACAACGCCGAGCTCGGCAGCGGCACGGTCATGTTCAAACTGCGCGGGCGCGACGAATACATCGCGTTTCTGTTGATGATCGAGTTTTACGAAAAACTGCTTTCCGAGCAGTCGCTCTCGGCCAATGACCGCGAGAATCCCACGTTCACCTTCGGCGAATACCTCGAGCACGTGGCGCTGCGGATGCAGGCGCTCTTCCCCGAGCGTACCGACATCGACGCGGAAAGCATCAAAAAGCGCACGCTGCGCGCGCTGATGGACAAGCTCATCGACTACCGTTTCATCAAGCCGCTGCCCCGCGACACCGGCGAAATCGTCTCCTACGAACAGACCATTTACGAGGCGCTCCCGGCCTGCTACCAGTACAATCCGGCGGCGCTGGAAAAGAACATCGAGGAGGTGCGCGATGCCGAAGATTGATAAAGAAATCTACTCGATCCACGCCGTGCGGCTGGTCAATTTCCATAACATCGACTGCGTGACGATCCCGATCATCCAGGGCGGACACCTCTTCCTGCTGGGCGACAACGGCTCGGGCAAGACGACGATCCTCGATGCGATCCACTATGTGCTCTCGGCGGGCGAACTCGAGCTGAACTCGGCGGCGCGCTTCGGCGGCAACAAGCAGAACGGGCGGCGCATTCACGGTGTGGTCACCGCGTACAACGTGGACCACGACGGCGGCGACCGCTTCCCGGACGGCCGCGTGACCTACGCCGCGCTGGAGTTGCGCAACAACAACGGCGGGGTGGTTTCGGTCGGCATCGGCCTCTCCATCGCCAACGCCGGGGCGGCGCTGCAGCAATGGGGCTTCACCATGGACGCCCCCGTCAACGAGCTGCCGCTGCTGATCGCCGACAAGGCGGGCGAGGAGTATCCGCCGGACCGCGAGGAATTCAAGAAAGCCATCCAGAAGTGCGGCGGCAAATATTACACCAGCATGCAGGCATATGCCAAGGCGATCACGTCGCGGTTTTTCCCGACCGAATCGCAGTATCAGGACTACCGCAGTTTCCTGAACATGTGCAAGGCTTACCGCGAAATGTCGAGCAAGGCGGGCAACTACCACGAACTTTTCAAATCGCTGCTGCCGGAGCCGGACGCAGACACCATCCGCAGTCTGCGCCTCAGCATGCGGGCGCTGCGCGATTCGCATTCGGCGCTCTCGGCATTGGAGAAAAAATGCCATTATCTGCACGAAATCCACGAGCGCCAGAAGGGCATCGAGCGTTCCGGCGAAACGATCGAGGACCTCGAGGCCGGAGTGCTGGTTTTTGAGCAGAAGGAGCAGAACCGCGCGCTTGACCGTGTTTCGCTGAAAATCAACGAATGGAACACGCAGATTCAGGCCCTGGCCGCCGACAAAACCCGCGCCGACGAAGCCGCGCTGGCCATCGAAAAAACCATTCATGACCTGAAGGAGCGCGATGCGGGCAGCCTCGTCGCCACCGAGAAAAACCGCACCCGCGAATACGAGCGCCTTTCCGGCAAAGCCACCGACCTCGACCAGGCCGCGGATGCGCTGGAAAGCAATTCCAAGGTTCTGAAAACCAAACGCACCAAGATTTTCGAGTCATTTTTGCACAACGGTTCGGCATTTTCCGGCAAGATCGCGGAGAACCTGACCCAGTGGCGCAATTTGCCGCTGCGCGAGGTCATGGACGAATTCAACACCGCCATGGAGCAGGATAAGCCGTACCGCAAGCTCCCCGAGGCCCAGCTGGAGAAATTGCTCCGGGCCGTGGCCGGCGAGGAGGAGCGCGTCCGCGCCGCACTGGAGGGTTACAAGACCCGCGCCGACGAAGCGCAGAAGCTCAAGCAGGAGCGCGAGGCCGAATTGAATGAATTGATGGCGGCCGAGGAGGCGTGTCCGGAGAGCGTTTCCGGCTACCGCGAGCTGTTGAGCGAGCTGGATACCCGGCTTTTTGACGCGTCGCCGCTGTATTTGAAACTGCACTGGCGCAAGGATGTTTCCGCCGGGCTGCGCGGCGCGATCGAGGAACTGATCGGCGAGAATACGCTCAGTACCGTCGTGGCCGCCGCCGACTGCGTGGACGAGCTGAAAACGCTGCTGCTGGCCGATTACCCCGGCGCGCGCTGCGCCCAGAAGTTCGACGACTCGCTGCGGGTGCCGTCCACCGAAATCCGTGAATTCCTGAACCGTTATTTCGAGGCGGACAAGGATGCCGCGTTCCTCGAAGTGCTGGCGCGTGAGCTGGACGGCATCAATGCGCCGAAGTTCGACCCGTCGGCGGAGCCGCGGTTCGTCGAGTGGCGCGGTTCGTTCCGCACGCTCGTGGAGCAGGACGCGGTGCTGATCGGCGAGGACGAGCGCCGCCAGGAGCAGAAGCGCCGCGTGAGCGATGCGCAGGAACTTCTGAAGGCCGCCGAGGACAGCGCGAAAAACGCCGCCGCCGCGGTCACCGAAACCGAGAAGCGCCAGAAAGCTCTGCGCCGTTTCCACGAGCGGCTCGGCGAGCTCAATACACTGATGCGCGGCGACGCCCGCGAGCTGATCGCGCTTGATCGCGACCTGGCCGAAATCGCCGACAAGCTGACCCGCAACCGCGAGGAATACGCCAATATCGAGAACACCCGCGCCGAGCTGATGGAGCACCTGAACCGCCTCCGCCGCCAGATCAAGGAACAGAATCTGGAAGCGCTCGAGCAGCAGATCACCGAGCAGGATGTGCGGTTGAAAACCGCTCAGGCCGAGTGCATCCGCCTGCACGACGAACAGGTCAAGATCGGCACCAAACTTGAGCAGCAGACCGAGCTGCGCGACGAAATCAGCCGCCGTCTCGCCGAGATCGGACTGGAGCTCAATACCCGGCTGGAACGCAATCCGCGCCACAAATCGGCCGAAGAACTGGGACGCGCGCTGAACGACAGCGATGTATTGTCGCTGGAGGCCTGCCGGTTGAAGATCAGCGAAAAACGCGAGCAGATCGCCACCTTCAAGGAATACATCCGCACCAAGATCAACGATCCGGAGGGCAACGACTACGGATTCTCGTACGACGAGGAGCAGAACGAACTTTACAGCCGCGATCACCGCACGCTCAAATATCTGCTGGACAATTTGCAGGTGAACCTGGCCGAGCAGAAAGAGATTCTGAACCAGGAGACGCGCCGCAAGTTCGAGGATATTCTGCTGGTGCAGTTCCGCGAGTCGCTACGCCGCCGCATTTATGCGCTGGAAGGCATGTGCACGCAGATCAACCGTTTGCTGAAGGGACACGTTTTCGGCAGCAATACGTACAGTCTGCGGGTCACGCCGCAGGGCGAATACGCGCCGCTGGTCAAGCTGCTGCGCGGCTTCACCGATCAGGACATCGAGCATTCGGAGGAGCTGAAGGAGATTTTCGACGCGAATATGGAGAGCATTCTCAACACGCCGTCGAACCAGATTCCGCCGATCCTCGACTACCGCAATTACTACCGCTACGAAATGGTGCTGCATACCGAGTCGAAGAGCGGCAAAATCATGGATACCCGCGCCAAGAGCGTGGGCTCCGGCGGCGAACAGGCGGTGCCGAACTACTTGCTGGTGATGATGATCGCGCATCTGCTTTTCGACAAAGTCGAGGGATCGTCGTCGCGGATCAAGATCAACAGTATCCTCTTCGACGAGGCGTTTTACGGCATCGACATCGCGCGGCGCGACCAGCTGCTGGGCTTCGCCGAGGAGCTTGGTTTGCAGCTGGCGGTGGCCTCGCCGGATCAGGACGGGGTGAAGCTGGAACTTTCCACTTCCACCAATATTTTCGTCCGCAAGGACCGCGAATTCCAGGTGCATCTGTTCCCGTACAACTGGAAGCGCAACAAAGAGCTGTTTGAACACGGCGAAGCAGAATTATTAGGGACCGAATTGATATAAAATGGAAGAGAAGAGAGAACAATTTCTGAACGGCCAGAAGGCCATATTCGAGCGCGCCCCCGAGCTGAAAGAGGTGGCCCACAAGATCATCGCCGGCGTGAACAAGGACCCGGAACGGCAGAGCATGATCGTGAAATGCGACGGGCGGCTCGAGCTGGATAACCTGCTGTTCGGCAAGGTCATCGCGCGCAGCGGCCAGTATGTGGCGAACCTGCGCGACCTGAAGGCGCACCTTGGCGACGATTTCCAGCTCTGGCTGGTGACGCTGGCCGAGAGCTCCGGCTACGTGGAAACCGGCAAGGACGAGCGGTTTATGGAGTTCATGACCTCGCTGCAGATGAAGCTGCCCCTGGTGGATTGGAAAAAGCACGAGACATTGTTGAAAGCTGAATTCACCCAGAATCCGCAGGACCTGAAAGATCTGTTGATCGACGCCTGGCACGCGGCGGAATATATGGCAGAAAATAAAGACAGGAATCTGACTGTGGCAGAAGTCGGTGCAATTCGTTTCGGCGACAGTAAATACCTGAAAAACAAACTATTATCCTCGTGGATCAACCGTCTGCTTCAGCAGATTGAACCGTTGGAGGAAACGCGTCCGGTTTTCAGCGAAAATCCGACCGCGTCCATGGTGACGGTCTACGGTCCCTTCGTCTACGAGATCGATGGCCGCAAAATGACCTGGATCAAGGATTTGTGGACGCTCGGCCAGAGCGTGGTGCTGAACAGCGACAATCTGGCGAAAATGGAAAATCTCACGGTCGATCTGCCCGTCCTGAGCATCGAAAACGAATCGACATTTAACCGGATGAAGGAATCGAACCGGGATTACGCGCTGGTCTACACGGCGGGGTACCCGACCAAAGCGGTGTGCCGCTTCATCGGGCTGGTGCCGCGCGGCAATGAGCTGCGCCACTGGGGCGACAGCGACCCGGAGGGATACGAAATCGCCGCGGCGCTCCACAAACTGCATCCGCTGCGGCTTTTCCGTTGTTCGGTGGTCGACCTCGACCGCTGCAGGGCCAAGTGCCGCGAGTTGAGCCCCGCCAAGCAGAAAAAAGCCGAGCGGCTCAGCAAGGACCCGGAATTCCCCTTCAAAGCCGAAATCGCCTGGATGTTGAAAAACAACCTCTGGCTGGAACAGGAAAACTTCCCGCTCTAAACAGCCTTTTTTTCTCCACAAAAAGAATTTCAGCGGAGCTTTTTGGCGGCGTTGACTACGCGCTCGTAGAAGCGTTTGGAGAGATCGATGATCAGCCGTTGCTCGGCTTCGGTCCAGTCCGCGATGCAGTCGAGCTCGATTCCGCGGATGGCCGGAAGGACCTCGGCGGCGAATTTGCGGCCGGCGGCGGTCAGGACGATCTTCTTGCGGCGGCGGTCCTGTTTGTCGGGCTTGCGCGCGATGTAGCCGCGCTCCTCAAGGTTGTTCAGGCTCACGGTGATCGACTGGCGGAGAACGTTCAGCGTTTCCGCCAGCACAGCGGGCTCTTCGCCCTCCCGGTTCGCCTCGAGCAGTTCGATGATGAAATACTCATTGAGCGAGAGATTCCAGTGGTGCAGCAATTGCACATAGGCGGCATCGGTCAGCCGCCAGTATTCAAACATTTCATTCAGATTTCGCTGTGCGTCGGCGTTCGGCATAGCAGGTTCTCCGTTTTGGGCTTTTTATGATATTTGCGCCAGAAGTACCAGAGCATTCCGAAGAGAATGATCCGCGACACCGGCATGGCCAGCCATACCCCGTCCATGCCCCAGAACAGCGGCAGCACAATCAAACTCAGCGGCATGGCAAAGCATGAATCACCATAAATTAATATAGATGCCGCAAAGATTTTGTCAACCGACTGGAAGTAGTAACTGCCGACCCGGATGACCCCGAGAAGGATAAACGCGCAGGAACTGATCAGCAGCCCGCGCCCGGCCAGTTCGGCCACCTCGCCGGTCAGGCCGAAAGCCTGCGGAAAAAACTTGTAGCCGGCCATCGAAAACACCATCATGATCACGCCGATCACCAGCGAAGTGTTGAAGCTGTAATACGCGATCCGGCTTTTGCGCTTGTGTTTGCCCGCGCCGTGGAAATAGCTGGCCAGCGGCTGCATGCCCGCCGCCAGGCCGGTCATCGTCATGGAGCCGATCGACTGGATGGTCGATACCAGCGTGTAGGCCGCCAGGCCGCCCAGCAGCCCGTACTGCAGCGACTGGTAGTTGTGCATGAAGAGCATGGCGATGATGGCGATTTGCGAGCCGAAGCTCGGGAAGCCGTTTTTCATGGTCCGGGCGCAGATTGCGAAGTCCGGTTTCAGCAGCTTCAGCGACGGCCGCAACTGCGTTTTGCCCCTGTAGAAATAGATCAGGCCCAGCACGACGGGAATGCCCTGCCCGATCACCGTGGCGATCGCGGCCCCCTCCAGCCCCCAGTTGAAAACCAGCACGAAGAAATAGTCCAGGATCAGATTGGCGATCAGGCCGGAGCCGATGATCAGCATGGCAAGCATGGGGCGGCCGTCGTTGCGGATGACGGTGATGATGCCCATGGAGAGCATGGCGCAGACGAAACCGGCGGTCAGGATCATGGCGTAGTTGTAGGCGCCCGCCGCCAGCATGGTGTCGTCGGCACGCACGAGGCGGAGCAGGGGCTCCATGAAGGGGAGCATGAGCGCGCACATCAGCAGCGCGGCGGCGATTTCCAGGGTGAACATGTTGCCGAAGGCGCGTTTGGCGGCCCTGACGTTGCCCGCGCCGTTTTCCTGGGCGATGATGATGCCCGCGCCGGTCCCGATCATATCGCCCACGGCGCCGCCCAGCATGACGACGGGCCAGGTGATGGCACTCGCCGCCAGCCCGATTTCCCCCATTGCCTTGCCCACGAAAAATGCGTCAACAATACTGTACGTACCGGCAATCAGCATTCCCCCGATTGAAGGAGTGATGTACTGGGCCATCAGCTTGATATCACGACTCATGATTTCACCTCTTTTAAATTAGTAAACTACATTTACTATAAATTAGATTTATCAAAAAGTCAAATAAAATCCGGGAGTTATGGGAAAGATTTGTGAACAGGTTACTTCAGGCGGTAGACGCGGCCGATGTCCTGGTTGATGGCCGATTTCACCTCGAGGCGCATCATGACGGCGAGGAGTTCGCCGGTGGGAATTTCGCTCTCGGCGGCGATTTCGTCGAAGTTCATCGGGCCGCCGCGCAGCAGCTCCATGACCTTGCTCTCGTGCGGGTCCATGTCGAAAAGATCGGCCACGTATTCGCCGGGCTCTTCGCGGACCTTGCCGTCCGGTTTGCCGAAGCCGGGCAGGAACTCGAATTCCTCGAGAATATCATCGAAGCTCTCGGTCAGGCGGGCGCCCTCGCGAATCAGTTTGTGGCAGCCGCGCGACTGCGGGTTGTCCACCTGGCCCGGCACCGCAAAAACCGTCCGCCCCTGGTCGATGGCGGTGGTGGCGGTGATCATGGCGCCGCTGTCGATATCCGCCTCGACCACGATCACGCCGCGGCTGAGGCCGGAAACAATACGGTTGCGCCGCGGAAACGACTGGCGGCTGACCGGGTAGGTCATCGGAAATTCGGTCATCACCGCGCCGCCGGCGTCGATGATCGCCCGGGCCAGCGGGATATGGTCCTGCGGATGAATCCGGGCCAGTCCGCCGCCGAGAACCGCCACGGTGATGCCGTTGGCATTCACTGCGGCCTGATGCGCCACCGCGTCGATGCCGTAGGCGAGGCCAGAAACGACTTTCCAGCCGGCGCGGACGGCGCTTTCGGACAAGAGATTGGCCATGGCGCGGCCGTATTTGGTCATGCGGCGCGAGCCGACCACGGCCACGGTCCGGGCGTCGAAATCCGGCATATTGCCGCGTACGTACAAACACAGCGGCGGATCGTGAATTTCCCGCAGAATCGCCGGATAATCGTAATCGACGGGAGTGATGATTTGCGCTCCGCCGCGATCGGCCAGGTCGAGTTCAAATTGAAAATTGGTTTCGCTCTGCCAGTTGGCGAGCTTGGCGGCCAGCGCGGAAGGAATGCCGCGAACCGCGTTAAGTTCATCGTAGCTGCGTTCAAGAATGGCGGAAGCCGAGCCGAATTCGTTGATCAGCGCCTGAACGCGCAGCGAGCCGATGCCCGGCAGGAGGTTCAGTACGATGTATGCTTCGCGGTCAGTCACAACAGCTCCTGATGGCTTCGAGAATGGCTTCGTCGGAGAAATCCCTGTAGAGTTCGACGCGGCCGATTTCGACCGGCAGGACCAGCGTCAGCTTGCCGTCGGCTTTTTTCTTGTCGTGCTTCATGGCGGCCAGAACTTCTTCGGGTTTGAAGCCGCCGACGCGGAACGGCAGCCCGGCGGCCAGCAGCAGATCATTTTGCCGTTTTTCGTCCTCGGCGCGCCACAGATTGTTGCGGGTGGCCATGGCGGCGGCCATGCCCATGCCGATGGCGACGCCCTCGCCGTGGCTCATTTTGAAGTTCGAGAGCAGCTCGATCGCGTGGCCGAAGGTGTGGCCGTAATTCAGGATGGCGCGGCGGCCCTGTTCGGTTTCGTCTGCGCTGACCACGGCGGCTTTCAAATGGCAGCAGTGGGCAATGACCTCGGACGTGATTTCGCATTTAGTGGTTTCTAGTGTATGGAAAAAGGCGCGGTCCATGATCACGCCGTATTTGATGATTTCGGCGAGGCCGTTGCGCTTCTCGGAGGCCGGCAGCGTTTCGAGTACCTCGGGGTCGATGATGACCAGTTCCGGCTGATAAAAGGCCCCGACGAGGTTCTTGCCCTCCGGCAGGTCGGCCCCGGTCTTGCCGCCGACACTGGAGTCGACCATGGCCAAAAGCGACGTCGGCACCTGGCAGAACCCGGTCCCGCGCATGTAAATGGCGGCGGCGAAACCCGCCAGGTCGCCGGTCACGCCGCCGCCCAGCCCCACGATCAGGGATTTGCGCTCGAGTCCGAGGCAGGCAGCCTCGCGGCAGATACCCTCGACTGCGGTCAGCGTCTTGTGGATTTCGCCGGGATCGATGATATGGGAATGAACCTCGGCGCCGCATTCGGCCAGGCGCGCGGAGACTTTCTGCAGATACAGACCGGCCACATTGCGGTCGGCGACGATCAGACATTTGCGCCCCGGGCGCATCTGCGGTTTCATGGAATCCAGAAGTCCCTCCCGGATCACGATATCATAGGAACGGTCCCCCAGTTCCAAGTGCACGGTGCTCATGCCATCCTCCATTCGGTAATAAAATCTCATTAAAATATTACCGGAATGGAAAGATTGCAAATCGCACAGCCATTATTATTTGCTGATTTGGACTGCTTCTGGACCAAGGGTGATTCGCTTACCGCCAATGACCGGTTGTACGGTTTTGCCCATGGTATTGACGAGAACCTGCAGTGTGGCGTCCGCCGTTTTCCACTCGGCAGCGTAGACCCCGGGAGAGTTCACCGCCAGTTCGCGGTATTCGCCGTGCAGCAGAAACGCTTCCAGCGCTTTCAGCTCCGCCGGCACCGATTTGATCAGTCCACAAAGCTCCGGGTGATCCGGCAGATAAAAGCGTCCGTCCTCATAGGTATAAAAGATAACGCCCTTCGCCCCGGCTACCAGCGCCTGATAAAGCATGTTGCGCAATTGACGGCTGGTCGGCACGGAAAAAATGGGGTCGCTCTCATAGCCGAATCCCTGCAGCACCGCAACCAGATTTGACGAACTTCCCTGCAGTGTATCTCTGGCTGACGCCACCGATTTATAGACGGTATCCAGCGGAAACCTCGGAACCGGGTAAGGGTCCACCGCGGCCATTTCGGTGACCGGCCAGTATTTGCCGATGGATGCGGGGTCCATGAAAACGGTGTAGGAGGGGTGTTCGGCATCGATAGTTTTCAGGTCCCGCAACCGCTGTTGGAAAAGCGCGGCGGAAATGCCTGCCAGATCCGGCTCGTCGCCGATGTTCCAGCCGAGAATGGCCGGGGCGGCGGCGTGCTGCTGTACGGACAGCGCCAGGGAATCGCTTTCGGGCAGGATCATGATGTTGTGCTCCTGGGCCGCCTGCAGAAATTTTCCGAAGGACGCCGCCGATTCATCCGGCTTGATAGAGACATGGAGCGTGTTGTAGCCGTTCTCCGCCGCAAAACGCAGCGCTTCATCGCGCTTCTCCAGCGGCAGCCGGTGATCCCGCGAGACATGATACAAACCGATGGGGAAAAACGGTTTTCCCTCAATCTGCAGTACCCCCGTCGGAGAAATCGCCACGCGCGGATTGTGCGTCATGATTTTGATCTTGCCCGGTTCGGTATTGAACAATACCTTGTCACCTTGTACCAACCGGGCCGAAATCACGTGTTCGCCGGGAGACAGCGATGAGAAATCCGCCTGATAAACGCCGTCCCCCGCCAATTTTCCCGGCGCGAACGGCTTGCCATCAACGAAGAAATCGATCCGGTACGGAGGGTTTTGGAAATCGTTTGCGGCGGCCTTTACGTATAAACGGATCTGAGGCGCGATCAACGGGTAGACTGTGTACCGGCTGATGGCCAGAGAAATCGGCGGCATCACTTCCGCATGTTTCGAGGCAATAACGATATCGCGTTTTTTCACGATCAGCTTCAATTTGCCTAACTCATTTACCGCAAATGGAATTTCATTTTTACCGGGATTCAATTTTTGGGATGCAATCACCTGATCATTCAGCAGGACCTCGGCCATGATTTCCGCTGAATTCCCGGTAAGTCCGAGCTGCGCGCCGCTATCGCCGAACCGGTCGGAAAGCCGGTACTCCGTGAGGCCGCTTTTTTCTTTCTCCAGATTCTGCGCGGCCAGCAGATTGGACGCCAGCGCTTCGAGCATCACTTGGCGTTCATGGATGTTGAACATGGCGTATGCGAGTACCGCCATGGTTCCCTTGCCTGCGCGGCGCATGATCATAAAAGCTGCGCCGTCGGGGCACTGTGCCAGTACCTGCCACTGACGCGGCAGCGATTCGAAATGCGACCAGCCATCCGGATAACCGTCGAAAAGTCCATACAATTCATAAGGAAAATTGTTGACCGGCAAAGCCTTGAGGATCTTCGGCGAATGCTTTTTGTCTTTCTGGCGCATGGCGCAATGCGGATTTCTTTTTAACTGGAAATCGCCGCCCCAGGAACCGAAAATTTCAGTGGTAGCCGCATCGTAATTGCCGTCGAGGACAATGAAAATACCGCCATTTTCGATGTATTTCCGCAAGGCCTGGTTGTACTTTGCCCAGGGCAGATTTTTCTCATAGCCGGCCAGGGAGCCCCAGATCACCACCTGATAATGGTCAAACTCATTGGCAAGTCTGTCCAGCTCGGTATCGCGGTAGCGTGTCAGTTCCCAGCCGTTTGCGGCGGAAAATTCATCCGCCTCCAAATGCTGTTGTCCGATGACAAACGCCACCCTGGTGCCGCCCATGGCGCAGCTCAAAAATCCGATCATAAATAGTATGGTCAAAAATTTCATCATCGTCTCCGCTTACCAGCCGCGCAAAAAGTTCACGTGATCCCCGGTCCCGGTATTCAGCGACCTGCCGAGCCAATCCATTTCAGTCTGTCCGTCGGTGGTGGCGTGGCCGTCGACCCAGACGGTATTGCCGCGTTCATTGGCACCGTGAATGGTGTTGAAGGTGCCGACCATCGGCCGGCGTCCGGCTTCAATCTGGTACGCCCATTCCGAGCACCACGCGGCATTATAAATATCCATGATATAAGGAACCATGCTTGAGGATTTTACCTGGGTTACTTTGCCGGTTCCCGCGGTCAGACTGATGCCGTCCCGGTCGGCATTGTTCAGAAATGTATTGATCGCATAGGTGTTCTGATAAAGCGTGTCGTTGCCATCTTTGAAAAAGCGCCCCGACACGAGTTCCGGCTGTGCCACTGCCGGACACTGAAACACATTCGTCGCATTGATATACGGATACAGTTTATTGAACCAGACCACATCCATATTGTTGGTTCCGATGCCGGTCAGGAAATAATCATCGTAATCCCCGTGGTAAGTGTTGGCGCCGAGCCCGAATTGCTTCAAATTACTGAGGCAATTGGCAGTACGCGCCTTTTCGCGTGCCTTGTTCAAAGCGGGCAGCAACATGGCGGCGAGAATAGCGATAATCGCTATAACTACCAGTAATTCAATAAGTGTGAATAATTTTCTCATGATCTAATCCTCGTTTTAGGTTATTTAGTTATTGATCTACACGATTCTCGAATGATTAATTTCGGACGTATTTTGATGGTTTTCAGGGCGCTGCCGGAGTGGTTCATGCGTTCCAGGAGCTGCTGCACCATGGCGGTGGCGATTTCCTCCAGGTTGATGTCGAAGGTAGTCAGGCCGGGGCGGCAGAATTCGGCCATTTTGATGTTGTCACACGAAATGATGGAAATATCCTCAGGCACCTGCAAGCCCGCTTTGTAAATGGATTTGATCGCCGGTATGGCGATGGAATCGCTCTGGACAAAAAGCGCAGTGGGTAAATTTTTGCCGCTTTGCCGCAGAAACCGCTCCGCATTGCCGACACTCAAAGATGCACGGTCGGGAAAGGAACACCATTCCGGATTCATATCGACTCCAAACGTTGGAGCCAACTGCTTCAAATAGAAATAACGAGAGTCGTCCTCAAAGCCGAGAAAGCCGATTTTCCGGTGACCGAGACCAACCAGATATTCCAGTGCTTCGCTCGCCAGACGTTCAAAATCCGGCTCGACGCTGTCGTAGCAGTTGCCGGGGTCCAGACCGTAAACGACGGTGGGAATGTTCTCATGCAGGAATTGCAGTGAGTTGTCCCAGCTCAGGACGCCATCCACATTGCGCTCGAACATGACCTTGAACGCTTCTTCACGGGCCGCCGGCGGGTCTGATACCCCCCAAAATGAAAACATACTGTGGTAGCCGAGCTTTTTGATCATTTTCTGCAAGTGCAGCGCCATTTCATCATAAAAACTGCTGCCGGCAATCGGCATGGTCACGCCGATAGTGAAGCCGCGCCGCGAGCTCAGGCTCTTCGCCGCGTGGTTCGGGCGGTAATTCAGCGCCTTGACCGCTTTTTCCACTAGCTTGCGGTTCTCCTCCGACCCCTTGCGGTACTCGGAATTGCTGATGATATAGGCCACGGTGCTTTTGGACAAGCCGCAGTATTCGGCGATATCCTTGATCGTTACCCGCTTCGGTTTTACGACGTCATTTTGTAGCATGATTTATCTCGATTTGTTATCTTCGTGGAACGTTCCACGATTAAATTATACAGCCGTTTGCAGAAATGTCAATCATCTGTTCAATAAAAATTCAAATAATTCCGGAACGTTCCACGGCGGCGAGAGAATACCGAAAAGACTTTGAAGACTAAACTTCGGGCAAGCCCTCATTGTCCTTTGTCTTTTTCGTCATATTTGTCCTTTTGACTAGGCTGCGGCCGACTTGCCCGGTTACACGGAAGGGCACGGACTTGCACGGAATTTTGTTTTTCGGTTGAAAAACGTTTACATTGTACTATATTTCAGCTTATGGAGATCATCAATGTTACTCAATTTCAGCATTAATATCATATTCGGAGCCGTCATCGGCGCGTTTACCAATGCGCTGGCGATTTACTATATTTTCCGCTATATCATCCCGCGCAAAAAGGCTGAAATGGCCGGTTCGGTGCGCGAGGTCGTTTCCAGTGAACTTTTCAGCACGGAAAAGATCGTGGCGCATTTCGAGCAGACCGTGGTGCACGACCAGATTTCGCGCAATATCGGCGCGTGGCTGGATGAGTGGTGCGAGCGCGATTTACCGAGCATCAACGAACTTTTCCACAACCACCTGCCGGATGTGGAGAAATTCAGCCAGACGCTGCGGCACATCATCGTCGGCGAGGTTGTGACGCACCTGAGCAGCGTGCAGTTTCGCGACGAAATCCTGCGCCCGATGGTGGAGCGCCAGTGGGCGAGGCTGCAGGCGAAAACCCCGCTGGAGCTATTTCCGCAGTTGAAAGAGGAAGTGGCGCCGATGGTGGAGCCGCTGCTGGACAAAACGCTGTCGTCGCCGATTTTCCGCGCGCGGCTCAGCATGACGCTGAGCACCATCATGACCGAGAAATTCGACGCGGCCAAGAGCCTCGAGGAACAGCTCCCGCCGGCCCTGCGCGAGGCGGTGCTGCGGATGATCGGCGACCAGTCGCGTTTCGTGGTCGAGCGCCTCGCCGACGCGGTGGAGGAGCCCGAGGTCCAGCGCATGATCGCCGACACCGTCTGCAACGCGGTCAACACGCAACTGGCGTCCCAGCAGGGACTTTTCGGCCGGATCAAGCAATTCGGCGCGCATATGCTCGGCATCGACAGCGACATCCGGGACGTTTGCGCGAATCTGCCGCAGACGATCCGCGAGCACTTCCTCGCTCCCGCTTCGCAGGAGCACATCCGCCAGGCCCTGCAGAGGTCCGGGCGCGAATTCATGCGCAAAACCTGGCGGGAGGCCACAAATAACCCCACGCCGCGCCAGGTTCAACAGCTGATTTACCTCGGGCTGAACACTGCGCTGGACAGCCGCCAGACCATGGGCGCGCTCAACGAAATGCTGGTGAACGGCATCGACAAGCTGCTGCACCGCAAACTGGGCGAACTCAGCGGCATCGAGGCCGGCGGCCAGACACTGGACCAGGCGGTGGAAGCACTGCACCGGCTGCTCTCCGGCAAGGAAATGCGGCACATCCTCAGCGACAAGGTCAAGGATTTCATCGATGACGGGCGCGAGATTCCGCTCGGGCGCATCAGCCGTTTCATTTCGCCGGAGGGCAGGCGCCGGATGACCGAACTCGGCGTACAGGAGGTCCGCACCATCGTGATCCAGCGGCTGCACGACTTCACCGAACAGACCGGGCTCTGGAACATCGTTTCGGAGTCGATCGAATCATATGACAACAAAGAAATGGAGCGGCTGATCCGCAAGATCGCCAACCACGAATTGCGCTGGGTCACCTGGCTCGGCGGGATCATCGGCGCAATCATCGGCATTCTTCAATCCCTCATAGGACTGGTATTTTGATTATGGGCAAGCTTAAACTGCTGAAAAATTTCATTCATTACTATTTCCCGCACAAAAAACTGGTGGCGCTGGACTTCTTCAGCGCGCTGATGATCGCGCTCCTCAGCTCGGTCATCCCCTACGGCATCAAGATCGTGCTGGACGAATATCTGCCGGAGAGCAATATCCGCATGATCATCATCGCCGGCACGGTGATATTGGCGATGACGTTCCTGATGGGGGCGTTTTCGTACATCAACACGCGCTGGGGGCACGTGCTCGGGGTGCGGATGGAGGCGGACATGCGCCGGGACATTTTCACCCACTTGCAGAAGCTTTCGTTCAACTACTTCGACCGCACCAAAACCGGCCATATCATGTCGCGCATATCCAACGACCTGACCAGCATTGCTGAGGCCGCGCACCACGCCCCGGAAGACCTGCTGACCTCGACGCTGACACTGTGCGGCGCGTTCGGTTTCATGTTCTATATCAATCCGCTCTTTGCGGCGCTGTGCCTGATTCCGCTGCCCTTCATCGTGATCTGGGGGCTGATTTTCCAGGGACGGATGTTCCGCGGCTTCCGGCAGGTGCGCAAAAAAGTGGCGGACATCAACAGCAGCGTCGAAAACTCCATTCAGGGCATCCGCGAAGTCAAGTCGTTCACCAACGAGGACCAGGAGATCACCAAGTTTTTCGAGACCAACCGCAAGTTCGTCCAGGCGCGCGAGGATGTATACGCCGCCATGGCGGGGTTCCACTCCGGGATTCAGGTGCTGGTGCAGTGTTACTCGATCCTGATTATCTGCGGCGGGGCGATCATGGTTTATATGAGCAAGGCGGTGGTTTCGGATATCATCACGTTTTATGTGTACAACCGCTTCATCACGCACCCGATATTGCAGCTGTGCAGCTTCATCGAGCAGTTCCAGCAGGGGGCGTCGGCGTTTGAGCGCTTCGTGGAGGTGATGGAGGAGCAGCCGGACATCAAGGACCCGGCGGACCCGCAGGACCCCGGGGTGATTTTCGGCAACATCAGCATCCGGGGGCTTTATTTCCGTTACCAGACCACGCCGGAAGACGAATGGATTCTGGAAAACATCACCATGCACATCGGCGCGGGCGACCGTATCGCGCTGGTTGGCGAATCCGGCGCGGGCAAGTCCACGCTGGCCGCCATGATCCCGCGTTTTTACGAGGCCACCAAAGGGGTGATCACGCTCGATGACATCAGCGTCATGAGCCTGAGCCAGAACTTCATCCGTTCCAATATCGGCATCGTCCAGCAGCAGCCGTTCCTTTTCGATTCCACCATCCGCGAGAACATTCTTTTCGGCCGCTCCGGCGCTACCGACGAGGAAATCATGGACGCCGCCCGCGACGCCAATATTTACGACTTCATCGCCAGTCTGCCGGACGGGCTGGACAGCGAAGTCGGCGAACACGGCGTGAAGCTCTCCGGCGGCCAGCGCCAGCGCATCGCCATCGCCCGCGTGTTCCTGAAAAATCCGCCGATCCTGATCTTCGACGAAGCCACTTCGTCGCTGGACAACGAAAGCGAAGAGCTGATTCGCGACGCCATGGAGCGCCTCTGCCGCGACCGCACCACCATCATCATCGCCCACCGTCTTTCGACCGTGCGCGACGCCGACTACACCTACGTCATGCGCCAGGGCAAAGTGGTCGAACAGGGCCGTCACGAAGACCTGCTGGCCTTGAAAGGATATTATTACCAGCTATATTCATTGAATACATTATAACAGGGAGCGTACTTATGGAATACCGTCAGATCGGCAGAACGGACATGCGGGGAAGCATCATCGGCTTCGGCGCGGAACACCTCGACCGCAAACCTTATGAAACGGTGGAGAAAGTCATCAATTGCGTCCTCGACCACGAAATCAACTTCATGGACCTTTTCATGCCCGGCGACGAAGTGCGCCGCTTCATCGGCAAGGCGCTGGCCGGCCGCCGCGACCGGATGATCATTCAGGGGCACATCGGCTCGTGCGACCTCAAGGAACAGTACGACATCACCCGTGATCTCGACACCAGCAAGCGTTATTTCGAAAACTTGCTGACCAATCTCAACACCGATTACATCGACATCGGCATGCTGTTTTTCATCGATTCGGACGAAGCGCTGAAGGAGATTTTTGACAACGGCATCGTCGACTACGTCCAGGGGTTGAAAAAGCAGGGCGTGGTCCGTGCCATCGGCGCCAGCTCGCACAACGCCGCCGTGGCGCGCAAACTGGTCGAAACCGGCGTGGTCGAGCACCTGATGTTCAGCATCAACCCGGCCTTTGACCTGATGCCCGCGCAGGTTGACCTGATGGATGCGGTCACGAATTTCTCCGGCAACATGTCCGGCATGGACCCCGAGCGCGCCGGACTGTACCGGCTGTGCGAACAGCGCGGCGTCAGTATTTCGGTCATGAAAACGCTCGGCGCGGGCAAGCTGCTCTCCCCCGAACAGACGCCGTTCGCCAAACCGTTGACGGTGGCCCAGTGCATCCATTACGCGCTGACCCGTCCGGCGGTCATCAGCGCCCTGATCGGCTACAGTTCCACGGAACAGGTCGCCGAAGCCGTCAGCTACCTGAAAATGTCCGCCGAAGAGCGTGATTACGCCTCCGTCGTCAGCAGTTACAAAGCCGATTTCAAGGGCAGCTGTGTCTATTGCAACCACTGCCTGCCCTGCCCGGTGGAAATCGATATCGCCATGCTTCACAAATACCTCGATATCGCCAAGCTCGACGAAGCGAACGTGCCCCCGAGCATCGCCCAGCACTACCGCAGCATGAAGGCGCACGGTTCCGACTGCATCGCCTGCGGCTCCTGCGAGGCGCGTTGCCCCTTCGGCGTATCCATCATCGAAGACATGAAGAAGGCCGCCGAAGTATTCGGGGAATAATCACCCTTTGATCCGGAACGCGCCCGGAGTTTTGCCGTAGAATTCGCGAAAGGATTTGATGAAATAGCCGGTATTGATGAAGCCGCATTGTTCGGTGATTTCATCGATGGAAAAATGATTTTCGCGGACCAGTTCCATGGCCAGTTCCATGCGCATAATCTTCAGTGAAGCATTGAAGTTATGTTCGTCGTAGCGGCAGAAAAGTTTCGAGATATGCGAGGGGTTGAGCTGCAGTGTCCGGGCGACCTGATCGCGGTTGATCGGCAGGTGCATATTTTCCACCATATAATCTTTTATCCGGTGATACGTCAGCAGCGATTTACTGCCGGGCGGCGGCTGGTCATGCAGCAGCTGGTCAAGGCAGTAATCGTACATGAAAATAAGCAGTTGCCGGCTCAAATCGATTTTATCGTCCTGTCGTACTAGTTCATTCAGGGCCTGCAGGATATCCCAGCCGGGCTGCGGCATGGGGGCGCTGGTGTGGTACCAATAGTGCTTTGACACGATTTCTTTGCCGTGCATTTCCGCCACCGAAAACAGGAACCGGATGTATTGCGGAAAAAACACCAGCGTGAACATTTCCATCGGCCCCATTTCCTCTTTGAGCGGCGGAATAGTCAGGGCGTAACGCGAGCAGAACAGGATATTGCCGGGGGTCAGGCGGATGCTCTGCACCTGGTTGTCGCGACAGATCCGATAGGGGTGTTCGCCGCTGATTACCGACATGATGCGGTGCAGCGGATGCATATAACGCTTGAGCTCCGGAATTTTGGTGCGTTCGCTGAGGCGGATGCTTTGTATTCCGGTACTTTTCACGCGGCGGCCGATTTCGAGGAATTGAGTCCTGTCTTCCTGCTCAAGTTGAATCATTTTGTTCATGATAATACCATTTTTTAAGAAAGCAACAATATGAGAATCAATACCACATTTATCATATTGACAAAACACTCGCTTTTGGATATAATATACTATGAAATCAATAAAATAAAATGCTTATTCAAAAAAAGCAACATATCAACCAAAGGAGATTTCACCGATGAAGACGGCGAAAATGAATTTCACCCTTATTGAACTCCTCGTCGTGATCGCGATCATCGCCATTCTGGCAGCCATGCTGCTGCCGGCGCTGAACAAGGCGCGCGAAAAGGCCCAGACCACCAGGTGCCTGTCGAACCTGAAGCAATCCATGCAGGCCGTAATACTCTATAGCAACGACTACAACGACGAAGCGGTAAGGTATTTCACGCCGAATGGCACCAACGATGTTTTCTGGGCCGGTTATCTGATTGGTTATGCCAAGGGCGATTACCTGCCGAAAGATAGCAATTACAGAGTGGCCCGGTGCCCGACGAATATCAATCCGGTCGGTGACAGTCCCTCGATTTTCACCTACGGTATGAGCAATGCCTTTCCGGCAAACGTACTGTACAATACCGATACCTCAAAAACGCCGCGCTGGGGAATGCTGGATTTCAAGAAGATCAAGCGTCCGGCGGCGGCCATGATCCTCGGGGATTCCGTGCACCGTACCGCCTATGTCGGCAGACAATACGGTACGCTGGCTTACAACGGCTGGGACTACGGAATCCACATGCGCCACAGTGAGCGGGCCAACCTGAGTTTCGCCGACGGCCATGCGGGCACCTGCGGGCCCAAGGAAATCGTGGAATCGGCAATCGACCTGCTCGAAAACCCGGCCACCGTGGTCCGCCTGATGTACGGCAGCGGCACCCCATATCTCAGAATCTGGAATTAACCTGAACGGAGTATATTATCCCATGAAATTCAAATCTCTCGCCCTGACCTTCGTCCTGATACTCGGAACCGGCAGTTTCGCCGCACCTCAATATACCGGCCCGAAAAGCAGCGACAAGTGGAGCCACCACGCAAACGCCCCGAAAATGGAACTGCAGAATGAATCGATCCTGCTCAACAATCCGGAGGTCACACGCAATCTGCATTTCACTTATAT
This sequence comes from Victivallis vadensis, assembly GCA_040394635.1. Taxonomy (GTDB): domain Bacteria; phylum Verrucomicrobiota; class Lentisphaeria; order Victivallales; family Victivallaceae; genus UBA5239. The sequence goes on from JBEBRW010000013.1 coordinate 73,151, forward strand.
TCCGGTGGAAAAGGGCAAACGCTACACCGTCAGTTATGAGCTGAAAACCGAAGGAGTGGAAATCAAGAAGCCCCATCGCGGCGCCACGATTTTCATTGAATGGGCCGACGCCAGACATAATTTCGTGCGCGGCGGCGATTACCGCGGGGAACAGCAGTCGCCGGCAGAGTGGACCAAACTGCAGAGACTCTCGCCGGTGGTGCCGGAGGGTACGCAATACCTCAAATTGTACGTGGCGCTCGAAGGCGCGGGCAAGGCATGGTTCCGCAATTTTCTGGTGACGGAATTTACCGGTTATCAGGCCTTGAATGTGTCCGAACCCGCGCCCGGCACGGTGCTGGACAATGTATTTCCGGAGTTCAAGTGGCAGGATGTCAAGCGCCCCTGCCAGGTGACGATTGCTTCCGACAAAGCGTTGACCCGCGACCGGATGGTATTTGCCGCCAATGAACCTCAACTGAGGATCGACAAAGAACTTCCGCCCGGCAGCACCTGGTATTTCATAATACAGGATACCCCCATGTATGTAAACGACAGTTTCAGAAGCGAAATCGGAAGTTTCTCCATCGCCAAAGACGCCGGCGTCTGGCCGCCGCAGGTCAATCTGCAGTACGTTCCCTCGACCGAGCCCAGGCCCACGCTCAAAGTCGAGGTCCGCGCTCCCGAAAAAAGCACTACCGGGATTTTCATCAACGGTCAGGCCGCGGAAATCGTGTCCGCTTCGAATAACACATTCACGTTCCGCCCGGCGGCGGATCTGGCGAATGATGTTCACCGCGTTGAATTCCGCATTGCCGCCGGGGAACGGCAGGAAACAATCAGCCGCTTTTTCTCCACGGCCAAACCGATCAGCAAGACCACATTCAAGCAGGGGATCACCTACATCGACGGCAAACCGTTTTTCCCCATCGGCACCTACGAACCGCTGCACGCCAACCGTGACGACCTGACCGGGCTCAAAGAAGCCGGGTTCAACTTTGCGCACAGTTACGATTATACCGCGATCAAGGAAACTACGCCGGAAGCGGTCAAGGCCCACAGCGAACGCGCCGCGAAATTCCTGCAGCACGCCGAGTCGGAAGGCCTGAAAATCCTGCTCGGCATCCCGCGCAATCTCAGCAAAAGCAGCGATATGGACAGCATTTACGCGTATATGAAACCGCTTGTACAGAAATATCCGGCCCTGTTTGCCTGGTATCTTTACGATGAGCCCCTCCTCTCCAAAGTACCGGTAAACGTAATGGCGAATTTCTACCGTTCATTCAAGGAAATCGACCCGTTCCACTTCGGTTATACGCTCTATGCCGACGCCGTGATTTCGCTGACCAAAGATGTTTACGAATATGCCGGTCAGGCCGACGCCATCGGCAGCGATCCCTATCCCTCGTGGCGCGGGAACAAGGATAATTATATCTTGGTCAAGAGCTGGACCGAAAACTGCCGCAAATTGGCGGGCGAGGACCGTCCGGTCTGGATCGCGCTGGAAACCTTCGACCCCGACTACCTGTGGGACACCGGCAAATATTACGGTCAGGCCGGGCAGCACGGGCCCATCGTCTACCCGAATTACGACCAGATCAAGTGCCAGGCGTTTCTGGCGCTGAGCGGCGGTGCCAACGGCATCATTCATTACAGTTTGCCGCACCGCGCTTACGATATGCTCAAGCATGCGCCCGAGTCCTGGGCCGGTATCGGCAGGATGAACCGCGAATTGCAGGAGATTGCCCCCTTCGCCACGCACCCCGGCAAGAACAACGTCCTGACATTGGAACTGCCGAAGCCGCTCGTTTGCTGGACACGCGACAATGCCGCCGGCGAAACCATCATCGCCATCATCAACCCGACTTCCGGCGAGTACGAATTGGACTATACGCTGCCGGTCGGGCGGCGCCCGGTCCGTGGGTTTTACCAGGAGAAACAGGATGGCCCGCAGCTCAAAACCAAATTCCGCCCCTTTGAAGTAAAAGTTTTTTTAGCAGGTAAATAAATGATTGCACCGGTTCTGGAAAAGAAAGTCGAAGTCGTTGATCTGAAGTTTGATATCGCCATGGCCCGGCCGGGCCAGATGTACGGCTGGCCCGGGCTCACTCGGGCGCGCAATGGCGATTTGCTGCTCGCGGCTTCGGAGCGCAAATTCCACTGCTGTCCTTTCGGCCGCGAAGTGGTCGCGCGCTCCTCCGACAACGGCCGGAGCTGGAGCTTGCCGCTGGAGATTTACAACAGTGAGCTCGACGACCGCGATTCCAATCTCCTGACTATGCCGGACGGCACCGTGATCCTGAGTTGGTTCAGTTCGCTGTCATTTCAAATCAACTGGCCGGAACGGGCCGCGCGGGTTACCCCGCAAATGTGCGAGGAACTGATCGGCTCCTGGCTGGTTAAATCCACCGACGACGGCCACACCTGGGACAAAATTCCCACTCGCATGCCCGCCGGCAACCACATCTCGCCCAGCGTATTGGCGGACGGCTCGCTGCTGACCTGCGGGGCAGTGGACAAGGATTACTGCGTTTTCAAATCATCGGATTGCGGACGGAGCTGGCGGCAAATCGGCATCATCTCCGGGCCGAAAAAACCGGACGGACGCCCGATTATCAACGAATCCCATCTGCTCGAAGTGACTCCGCACCGCATCGTTGCGATGTTCCGTTCCGCCGAGGCCGATATTTGTCCCGTCTATCAGTCCGAATCGAACGACGGCGGGTGCACCTGGAGTCCCGCCCGCAAGCTGCCGGTCATGGGTTGCCCGCCTCAATTGCTGAAACTGAAAAACGGTATTTTGATGTGCTCATTCGGGCACCGCCAAAATCCCTACAGCATTCGCGCCATGTTCTCGCACGACCTCGGCCGGAGCTGGGACTTCGATAACATTGTCACGCTCTACGAATGGGAGGACACGCCGGACATGGGGTATCCCTCCAGCATTGAGCTTGATAATGGCGAAATATTGACGGTTTTTTACTGCAGCAGGCGAGACAAAACACCGGAGAGCAAACTACCGGAAGGAATTTTATCACTGCGCTATAAACTGAGTTTTCCATGATGCTTGAATACGAAGACATCCGAATTTCACGCTCGGGCGATCACCTCGTGATCGCCAATTCCGTTATTGCGCGGACGCTGGATTTGGCCTTGGGTGCTCCGCGAACGGTCTCGCTGCGCGACGGTGGCGGGCGCGAGTTTGCCGCCCCGGACAAATCGTGCGCGGATCTCTCGTTCATCGGCCTGAACCATCCGGGCAATGAAAAAACACCGTGGCAACTCCGCGATATTTCCGCGGAAGTGCTGCCGGGCGATATCTTCGATTCAACGCGTGTATGCGTCCGGCTGACGATGTTCGAGCCGGTGGCACAGGCCGCATATACCCGCGAATACCTCATTTACCCGGGACTGCCGGTGATCGCGGTACAGAACTTCATCGAATGCCCGGTGAAGCCCAATATTTACTGGAGCCGGCGCGGTGTCTACGCCCGGAATCAGGCGGTCCCCGATTACCGTCATCTAGCCGAGAGCTGCGCGGACAGCATCCTCCCGGCGAGCGGCATCCGCCCGGAGTGCGCCGTCGAATTCACCGCCATCACCGACATCACCGATGAACTGGTTGCCATCCACCCGGTCGAAGGTGAATTCCTGAACGGCAATTTATTGTTCTGCACCTCTGCCGACAGCGCGGGATTTGCCTATTTGCAGGAGGCTCCGCCCAGCGGCGAGCGCCGCGATTACGAGGCCCACGATTTCCGTATCGATGGCGACACGATTCTCTCCTGCAACTGGGGCATTCACCCGGCCGAGCTGACACCCGGAAAAACCTTCCGGGGCTACCGTCATGTACTGATGGTTTTTCATTCAATGGCGGAGCGGAATTTCCTGCTGAAAAAGTACCTGCGGACGCGCTTCCCTTTCGATGTGCCCAAGCACCACTCCATCCTGATCAATCCATGGGGATGCGGCTGCTTCCCCACGCTGGTCAGCAAGCAATTTCTGCTGGACGAAATCGCTGCCGCGCCATCGCTCGGCGCCACCCATTACCAAATCGACGATGCGTGGCAGACCGGCGGTTCGCTCTCCGAACTTTCCGGCAAAAACCGCAAAGTCACCCCGGAATTCTGGACCATTTCCAGCGAACGGCTCGACGGTTCATTCGACACGCTTGTGAGCGCCGCCCAAACCGCCGGGATCGAACTCGGGCTGTGGCTGGCACCCTCAGCAAACAGCGATTACGACGACTGGCGGGAATTCGGCGCGATGGTGCTGGATTACCACCGCCGTTTCGGCTTCAGAATGTTCAAAATCGACTTCATCAAAATTCGCACGTACATTGCCGAGGAAAACCTGCGAAAACTGCTGGCACACTTACGGACGGCCTCCGGCGGCGAGGTCTATTTCAACCTCGACATTACCAACGGCCAGCGCACCGGGTATTTTCATTTTCTGGAATTCGGCAATATCTTTCTGGAAAACCGCTACGTCAGCCTCGGCATCGGGTATCATCCGGAAAAAACACTGCGTTCGCTGTGGCGCCTGAGCCGCTTTGTCCGTCCGCAAATGCTGCAGATCGAAGTTCCGAGCCCGGACGATATCAGCCCGGAATTCTATGCCGCCAAACCGTGGTGCCACCCGGCGGAATATCCGGTCGAATATTGGGCGGCAATCGCCTTTTTCGCAAGTCCGCTGCTGTGGCTCGCCCCCTCGCGGGTATCGGCTGAAACCCGCGCCCGGATCAAGGCCATCATGGATCTGCATTTGCAGTATCGCGACCGCATTTTCGCCGGGGAAGTTTTCGCCATCGGCGATGAGCCCGACGGCGCAGCCATAACGGCACTGCAGTGTCACGATTTCGCGAATAATACGGGCTTGCTGACCGTTTACCGTGAACTTGGTAATGTGGAAGAAAAAACCATTCTGCAAATGAATTACCTGCCGGAAAATCCCGCCTGGAAAATTATCCATGGTGAAGCTGAAATCACCAATCTTACCCCCGGACAAATCCGTGTCGCCATCCCGCAACGTCCCGGCTTTGTTATCTTTTCCTACTGAAGGAGTTGCTTCAGGTCGTCGCGGGTGACGGGGTTGCCGCTGAAGCGGAGCTGCTGGTAGCGGAGGATGAAGGCCTCGGCTTTCTGCAGTTCCTCTGGCTTGAGCTGCCCGGAATTGCGGAGCAGCTCGAGGAGTTCGCTGGAGCTGCGGCCCGGTTCACGCGGCAATGCCAGGCGTTTTTCCCATTTGTCGGCCCATTTGCGGTATAGCTTGCCGAGGGCAATGATTTCGCGCGACTGCGCCAGCGCGGAGAGCTTTTTGCGATGGCGGTGGCGTCGCCGCCAGTACCAGACCACAAAACCGATGATCAGCAGCGCGCCGAACGGATTGGCGACGATAAACCAGACCACCTCCCAGATGAACACTGCCGCGTCGGCAATGGCCTCGGCGAAAAGCCCGCGCCGCAGGTTGGCCATGAGCTGCTGCCAGCTCTGCCCGATCCGGTCGCGCCAGTCGCTGATGGTGTCCCAGTCGCCCTGCGCCCCGCCGATTTCGCTGGGCGGGGTCGGCTCCAGCATGACCCATTGCTTGCGGTCGCGGTCGTAAGCCTCCAGCCACGCGTGGGCATTGCCGATACGGGCCACGAAGTATTTGCCGGAGGGGTGCCCCTCGGCACAGATGAAACCGGTCACATAACGCGCCGGGATGCCCATTCGCCGCAGCAGCAGCGTCATCGACGCGGCGTAGAGCTCGCAGTGCCCCTGGCGGATATTTTTCAGGAAATGAATCACCGGGTCGAGCATCGGGTTGGGCTCCCAACTCAAACTGTAGGTGAAATTGTCCTGGTAATACTTGAGCAGGAGCATGAACCGCTGCTCATCGGTGGCGGCGTCCGCCAGTCCCGGCACGGCGTCCAGAACTTCCTGCAGCCCCTGCTGCAGGCGCGGGGAGTACTGCAGGAGGTATTCGGGCAGGTCGGCGGCGGGGTTCGGATAGGCCTCATCGGCCCCGGCGTCGGCGAAAATCGTGTAGCCGCCGTCTTTCTGCCAGTCTTCCAGCTTGACGATGCCGTTTTCGGAGAGTGTCACGTGGTCGGCAATGGCGTCGAGCCGCTTGACCGCGCCCGGCACCAGCAGCACGTCGGAAACGAAGTTGGCGTCCTGGTAAATCTGGTATTCGTATTTGTACTCGGCTTTTTCGGGTCGGATAAAGAAGCTTTTGTAGGTGATCATGCCGCCGTACGTCTTGCCGGCGAGCGATTCGGTCGCTTTCTGGTCGGCGGTCTCCTTCCAGATGCCGTTCATGTATTCCTCGTAAACCCGGCCGCGCATGTAACCCGGCGGATTCGGCCCGATCGACCGCAGGATGATCTGCTGCTGGCTGGCCAGTACTTCCGGACTCATGATCCGGTGCAGATTGGTTTCCTTGCTGAATACGGCGGTCCGGCCGCGCCGCCAGGTCTGGCGGGAGCTCATCCGGATCAGCATGTTTTCCCAGCGGCGCAGCTCACTCTCGAAATGCCGGTAAAGCTTGAACCCGCCGTAAATCAGCAGCGGCAGGGCGATCCACATAATCGCCATCACCACCCATTTGGTACCGAGGCTCTTGCGTGACGCCACCGGCAGCGGCACCGTGTGCCGGAACGCGATCAGGATAAGGGTGATTTCGATGCACATCGTCCAGACATAGAAATTGTAGAAATGCGTATTGACCACCGCTTCGACAAACGGCAGCCGGACGCTGGGTATATTGAAGTTGAACACGTCCGCCGAGGCGATCAGCGAAAAGATCGCCACCGCCGCCGCCCCCCCGATCATCGACTTGCCGGTATTGAAAAAGGTCAGCGCCACCGCCAGGTAAAACGCCCCCACCGTGTAAAATTGCGGCTGGATCAGCATCGTCACATAGCCGAAACGGTCGCGGTTAAACGGAAACACCATGTCCAGCATCACCACCGTCACCGCGATAATGACCAGCGTGTAAATGATGGTACGGTCGGTCCAGATGATCTGTTTGCGCCGCATGAACGACAACGCGTAGCCGCCCGCCGTAACCAGCAGCACATGCGGCATGTCCGCCACAATCACAAAGAGCAGCAGCGCGGGCGCTATGATGACCGCGGACCAGGCGACTTGTGACATGGATTTATTCATAGGTCGCGTACTTTCCCCGAGTTGATGTCGTCCGAATTGAGCCTGACCAGATAGTCCGGCGCTTCCGGCGGGGCGTCGATGATGATCGCCTTGATGCTGATGCCGGACTCCCGGAATCGCTCCACCATTTTCGCCCGTTCGTCATCCCAGCCGAGCAGCACGACCAGCGCGCTGCCGATGCCGGAAATCTCCTCCATCACCGAATCGGAGAGCTCGCTGACCTTCGGGTCGGGATTCGGCTGGACCTCCGCCAGAATATCGAGGATATTGTCGAAACAGGCCAGGTGCCGCCCGGCCTGAAAATGATAAACCTTGTCCCCCGCCGCAAAAATATCCACCACGTATTCGCCGCGCGTCAGGTAGTCGGTGATCGCCGCCGCGATTTCCAGCCCCCCTTCAAGCTCTTTGAAATAAGTCTGGGGCTTGAAGGAATACCACTTCCGCCGGTCCGGGATATAGGTATCCACGACCAGCGCGATCCGGCTCAGGTATTCGTTCTGGAACTCCTTCACGATCAGCTGCCCGGAGCGCGCGCTGCCGCGCCAGTAAATGTGCCGCGGGTCGTCGCCCTCGCGGAACTCCCGGCAGCCGTAAAAATCCGCCGATTCGCCCACTTTCGACACCCGCGAGGTGCCGTTTTTCTGGAACTTGCTCCCGGTCGGCAAAGTCAATCTGTTCAGCGTGGTAAAGGCCGGATAGACGTGAATCGCCTGCTTCAGCTCCTTGTTCGAACAGCTCCATTTGGAGATCGACAGCGGAAAGAGCGAGTCGGCAATCGGCGAATAAAGATGATATACCCCGCGCTGCGTGGCGGTGCCGTGCGCCGTCAGGAACACCGTTTCGCCGCCGGCGATGCCGCTGACGCTGGCCGCCTTGTCGATTTTGACTCCTTTGCGCAGCAGATAGGCGTCCAGCTCGATATCCCAGGTCGGCAGCCGCCGTTTGTTGGTCACGCGGTAGCCGATGCTGAATTCGGCCCCGGTGCGCAGCCGCTCCGGCACCGAACGCTCGATTTTAAGCCGCGGGCGGAACACGTAGCCGATCGATACCTCCACGATCATCACCATCAGAATGGCGATCGTGGTCACCCGGATCGGCGACTCCAGCGAAATCGTACTGTAAAGGAAAATCAGCCCGCCCGGCACCAGCAGCAGCAGCGCCTGCAGTGTCAGCGAGCGCCACAGGAAACCGGCGATCCACGCAAACAGCGCCACCGTGGGCGGACGGTAGTGCCCCGGGCGGCGCTCGAGGGCGCTCAACTGGTACCACTCCGGTCCGTCCAGAAATTTCTCCATCTTCTGATTATAGGAGTCGAACAGCTTCATCAATCGGGTATTTTGGTCTGTGACAACAGGTCTTTGACGATCTGCTGCGCGGTTACGCCCGAATAACGGGTCTTGTTATCGAGGACCAGGCGGTGCGACAATACCGCCACCGCCACTTTTTTCACATCCTCCGGCAATACGAACTCGCGGCCGACCAGGAACGCCGCCGCCTGGGAACAGCGCGAGAGCAGCAGCAGCGCGCGCGGACTGGCCCCCAGCACCACCCGGTTGTCGGCGCGCGTGGCGCGAACCAGGTCGAGCATATAACCCGCCACCGATTTCTCCACCTTCACCTGACAAACCCGCTTCTGGGCTTCCACCACCTCTTCGCTGTTCAACACCGCCTGCAGCGCCGTGGCCGGGTCGCCGTTGATGCGGTCAAAAAGCATTTCCAGCTCGAACTCGCTTTCCGGATACCCCAGCGTCAACTGCATGGCGAAGCGGTCCAGCTGCGCCTCCGGCAGCTGATACGTCCCCTGGTATTCGACCGGGTTCTCGGTGGCGATCACCAGAAACGGACGCTCCAGCGGCGTCGTTTTGCCCTCCACCGACACCTGGTGCTCGCTCATGGCTTCCAACAGGGCCGACTGGGTTCGCGGCGAGGCCCGGTTGATTTCGTCCGCCAACAGAATATTGGTGAAAATCGGCCCCGGACGGAACAGGAACGAACCGTCCTTCGGGTTATAAATCGAACTGCCGAGAATGTCCGCCGGCAGCAGGTCCGGCGTGAACTGGATGCGGGTGAAACGGCTGTCCAGCGAAGCGGCCAGCGCCTTGGCCAGCGTGGTTTTGCCGACGCCGGGCACGTCTTCGAGCAAAATGTTCCCGTCGGCCATGATGGCGATGACCATCAGGTCCAGCACCTCGTCCTTGCCGCGGATCACCTTGCCGAGATTCTTTTTAAGCGCGTTCAACCGTTCGAAATAGTGCCGATTATCCATTCTCGTTTCCTTAGCTTTAATGATTTATCAATAAGAATAGATAGCTTTGCCGAAAATACAAATACAGTGCTGATTTCCAGTCTGTTTTTTTGCATTTATTTTCTCGACAGGATATTCGGGCGAGAAGAACGGCCGCCTCAGAGAGGCGGTCCGTCGTGTTGCCGGTTCAGCAGATTTTTTCGGGGGAAATCAGGCTTGAACTGATGACTCCGCCCGGGCAGAAGTTGCTTGCGGCCGTCAATTGCCGGTCAAGCGATTTGACCACCTTGTCCATCATGTCCGTGAACGGGACCTTGATGGTATAGAGCTCCTGCAGGGCCTCGTTCTTCGCCGCGCTCACCGAGTCCGCCAGCACGACGTGGAAATCCCGCTGCGGGTGCATATTGCGGCTTTTCAACTCGCGGACGATGTCCAGCGCGTGGTTTTCCGATATGGCGATGATGCCGGTTTCGGGGGGTAGCCCCCGGAGGGCTTCGTTATAGCTCTTCTTGGAGCCGTCCGCCTTGAGGTACATGGTACGGATGCGGGCGCTTTCTTTGCTGCAGCCGTGGCTTTCCAGCGAATCGACCAGGGGCTTGATCAGTTCATCGTTGATCCAGCTGTTGATCCGCTGGAGCTCTTTTTCGCCGGCGTGCTTGCAACTTGATTTCTCATCCACCAGGCAGAAAATATAATTTTCGATCTTGTTTGCCAGCAGGTGGCAAACGAATTCCATCAGCGCGGGTTTGTACTGCAAATGGAGGTGGTTCGGACGGACCACGTGATCCTTCATGTAATCGATGATCACATACGGCTTGCCGGTTTGCTGCACCCGTTCGCAGTAGTTGCAGTAAACGCCCAGCATGTCGAACACGATATAAGCATCCACGTCGTCGGACCGCAGGTCGATGTTGCCACAATATTGGAAGCACACCACATGGTTCCCCTGTTCCTTGAGCTCCTGCATGATCAGGTAAACGAGTTTCAGGGACATCCCGATGTGCATATCCATATTGAAGTCGGCCAGGACGGCGATGGTCCTGGGGTGATTGCTTTTCTGCAATACCGAGGATTTGTCGCGCCGGATGACCACGCTTTTGCGGCCGCGCCCTACCGATATATATCCTTCCCTGGCCAGAATCGCCATTGCCCTGAAGGCAGTGGCCCTGCTGATGTTATAGAATTTAGACATTTCATCGAGGTTGGGGAATTTGTCTCCGACCTGATAGGTGCCGTTTTTGATTTCTCCGGCAATCTGCTCCGCGATTTGCGGAAATTTTTTAGGAGGTGCCATAGTTCCAGTTTTTCCTTTTCCCAAAATTATTTGCTGAAAAACACTACCGTGCAGTATGCCTGCTGTTTTTTACACAACCATCATTTCTTCAAGAACGATATCAAGCTTATCCTTGAGATTGTCCGCTTTCTCGGTCCAATTTACGCTCGCCAGATCCACACTGCTGAAGTGGATCACGTCAGAAACCCCTTCGAGGTTGATCTGCGAGGGCATATGGTTCATCGGGTGCTCGCTGACGATATCCGGAGAAGTACTGGCGTTGCTTTCTGCCGGCACCACGATCTTGACGCCGCCGAACTTGCTGCCGGCACCCTTCTTGCCATGCGACTCCACAATACCGCTCTTTTCGCCTTTATCCGTGAACAAATCACCTTTTACGGTCAGATTGGTCCGCTGCTGAACCACCTGTTTGTCGGTTTCTTCAAACAGTTTTTTCTGGCTTTCTTCGCGAAGGTTGCTCTTGGCTTTTTCGCCGGCTCTGGTCGCAGTTTGATGCGACACGCTGTTGACGTTGCCGCTGGTTTCCGTGTCCAGCACAGTGTCCGCTTCGCGGTTCGCCGACATCACCGATACGTTCTGTACCAGGGAAGCCTGGTCCATGCCGTTGATCACATAGTTCTTCGAGGCCGCATCCATGTAGATGTTGGTCCGGGCGGCTTCCCCGATGGTCAGCGTGCCGTTGATCACGGTCACGTTGTAGTTCTGGCCGCCGTTGTCATCATGCAGCTGGTACTGGTCGATGGCGTATTTGCCGGAGGTTTCACCCTTGTCGGTACGGTTGTAGCCGTCGACACTGTCGCCGCCGACCAGGCCGGTAGCCGTACCGGTGAAGGCCGGGTCGACGGTTCCGAAATTCTTGGACTGGTCGTTGATGACGATGGTCAGCGTGGCCTTGGTGATATCCGCACCGTTATCATTGTACACCACGTCGTAATTGCCGAGGTCGGCGCCGCCGAGATTATCACCGCTGAAAATGACTTCCTTGCCGCTGCCTGCGTTCTTGTCGAGGAACGCAGCGGTGCCTTTGTCGTAGGTCACTTTGTCGCCGTTGACCTTGCCGTCGAACGACCAGGTGTAGTTGGCGTTGGTGTTGCCATCATAAACCTTGTCACTGCCGTCGCGGTTGACAACCAGCGTGGCCTTGGTGATATCCGCGCCGAGGTCATTATAGATCACATCGTAATTACCTGCGTCCGCACCACTGATCGAGTCGCCAGTGAAGGTAACCGTTTTGTTTTCGCCCACGTTCTTATCGAGGAACGCGGCGGTGCCTTCATTATAGATCACGTTGTCGTTGCCAATCGCGTTGAACGACCAGGTATACTGTGCATCGGTGCCACCATTATAGACCTTGTCACTGCCGTCACGAGTGATGACCAGCGTGGCCTTGGTAATATCCGCGCCGAGGTCATTATAAACCACGTCGTAGTTACCCGCATCCAAACCAGTGACCGAGTCACCGCTGAAGGTGACCGTCTTGTTTTCGCCCACATTTTTGTCGAGGAACGCAGCGGTGCCTTCATTGTAAACCACTTTATCGTTGCCGATCGCGCTGAACGACCAGGTGTACTGAGCGTCGGTGCCGCCGTTATAGGCCTTGTCGCTGCCGTCACGGGTGATGACCAGCGTGGCCTTGGTAATATCCGCGCCTAGGTCATTGTACACCACGTCGTAATTACCCGCGTCCGCACCGGTGACCGAGTCGCCGCTGAACGTAACCGTCTTGTTCTCGCCGACATTTTTGTCGAGGAACGCAGCGGTGCCTTCGTTATAGATCACTTTATCGTTGCCAATCGCGTTGAACGACCAGGTGTACTGAGCATCGGTGCCACCGTTATAAACCTTGTCACTGCCGTCGCGGGTGATGACCAGCGTGGCCTTGGTGATATCCGCGCCGAGGTCGTTGTAAACCACGTCGTAGTTACCTGCATCCAAACCGATGACCGAGTCACCGCTGAAGGTGACCGTCTTGTTCTCGCCCACATTTTTGTCGAGGAACGCGGCGGTGCCTTCGTTGTAAACCACTTCATCATTGCCAATCGCGTTGAACGACCAGGTGTACTGAGCGTCGGTGCCGCCGTTATAGACCTTATCGCTGCCATCACGGGTAATGACCAGCGTAGCCTTGGTGATGTCTGCGCCGAGGTCGTTATACACAATCCGGTAATTACCCGCATCCGCGCCATCGACCGAGTCGCCGGAGAAGGTGACCGTCTTGTTCTCGCCCACATTTTTGTCGAGGAACGCGGCGGTGCCTTCGTTGTAAACCACTTCATCATTGCCAATCGCGTTGAACGACCAGGTGTACTGAGCGTCGGTGCCGCCGTTATAGACCTTATCGCTGCCATCACGGGTAATGACCAGCGTAGCCTTGGTGATGTCTGCGCCGAGGTCGTTATACACAATCCGGTAATTACCCGCATCCGCGCCATCGACCGAGTCGCCTGAGAAGGTAACCGTCTTATTTTCGCCCACGTTCTTGTCGAGGAACGCGGCGGTGCCCTTGTGGTAAGTCACTTTATCATTGCCGAGCACGTCAAACGACCAGGTATAGTTGGCATTGGTGTTGGCGTCATAGACCTTGTCGCTGCCGTCGCGGGTGATGACCAGCACAGCCTGACCGATAGTCACGGTGCCTTTTACCAGCGTGATGTTATAGTTGCCAAACACATTCTCATTGCCTGCATTCTCGATCTTCAAGTCGCTTTTGTTCAGAATGTTATCCCAGCTTCCGGCGTTGCGGAAACCGTTGACGGTGGCACTGATGATCACATCGCCGTCGACCAGCCCGGAAGTCAGCGTTTTGTCCCAGCTGTAGTTGTGATTCTGAGCGTCGTAGGTGAAACTGTCGCTCTGGCCGTAGACCATCAGGTCGGCCTGTTTGATGATCATATCGGCTTTGCCGTAATCGATGTTGTAATTGTCGTTCATCTTGATATCGGAGCCGTTGACAATCAACACATTGGATAGCGTTTTACCGAGGTATTCACCGGCATTGCGGTAGGAGTCGACATCGTAGGACTCCAGCGTGTCCCAGGATGCGAGCCCTTCCTTGCCGATGACGCCGTCCCAGGTGAACTGGTGATTTTTGCCGTCATAAGTATAGGTGCCGCCGACCGCCTGGAGCGAAATATCGCGCTTGACCGTGTTCACGGTGGCGGTATCGTTGATGGCCTGCCAGTAGCTGTCGCCGTAGGTGGCCGTGATTTCGACAAGCTCGCCGCCGGCCTTCACCGCCGTGGCCTTGTTGCCATCAATGCTTACAAACGATTCGTCGCCGGAGGAATACGTGTTGTTGCCGGTGGCGTAACCGTCACGGCTCGAGTTCAACGTGGCGGAATCGCCGTAGGTGATATCTTTCTGGACCGGATCGAGCGTCACGATCAGGTTGCCCTTCAAATTCGACTCGTAAGCACCAATGTCCACGATGCCCTGTTTCAGGGTATCCCCGGGGACCTGATAAATGCGATCCTGCTTGGCGAGGTCGGTGGCGGACTGCACCTTATCATTGTCGCCGCGGTTGATCGCATACGAATTCGCACTCAGGCGATAATCGCGCTTGCTCACATCCGTGTTGGCGGCATCAACGAATTCCACGTAGTAATAACCCGTCCTGGTAGTGCCGCTGTTGTCTGCCTGCAGATTGATGTTTCCGTGGACTTCGTGTCCGCCGGTCCAGCCCTGGATACCGCTGTTCCAAACTTTGTTGGCGACATCGATATTGACAAACTGATTCGCTGCGCCGTTGGCCAGATTGTTCCACAGAATCGAGTTATATACCCATATCTTGTCGCCGCCGACTGCGTAAATGCCGCCGCCGTTGACCTTGGCTGAGTTGTTGGCGACCGTCAGGTTGACCAGTGTGGCCGCCACGGACGCGTTGGCGAAATAAATCGCGCCGCCGCTGCCAGTGGCCGAATTGTCGGCGAACAGCGAGTTGTCCATATCGCCCTTGGCGCCCGCGGCATAAACCGCGCCGCCGTTCACCGACGCCGAGTTCTGGCGGAACTCCGAATGCGAGACCGTAAGGTTACCGGACGCACCGACCCACACGGCGCCGCCGCTGCCGGCAGTGGCCTTGTTGTTCAGGAAAGTGGCGCCGGTGATCGACGAATTAGTGGCAGACAAACTGTCGATATGGATGGCACCGCCGCTCACTGCGCTGTTGCCGTCGAAAGTGCCGCCGTTGACGGTGACACTGCCGTAGCTGTCATAGATCGCGCCGCCTTTGGAGGTCGCGGTGTTGCGGTAGAAATTCGTGTTGGTGACCGTGAGGTTGCCCCAGGTCCAGATGGCCCCGGCATCGCCGCTCAGGGCTTTATTGGCTTCGAACGTGGAGTTCGATATATTGAGGATCGTGGTTGCGATTCCCGAGCCGCGGAAATAAATCGCCCCGGAGCTGTTGGCTGTATTATTCTTGAATACACTGTTATCCACAGTCAGCGTGGCATTGGCAGTAGCGCCGCTGATAGGGTAGGCATAGACCGCGCCGCCGTTGGCAGCACTGTTGCCGTTAAAGGTCGATCCGGTGATATTCAGGCTGAAATGACCGTTGGTATACATGAAGATCGCACCGCCGTTGCCATTGGTCTTGTTGGCGTTGAAGGTCGATCCGGTAATACTGATGCTCGAGGTACCGTTCGATTGTGCATAAATCGCGCCGCCGAACGAAGTGCCGATGTTAGTGTCAAACGAAGTACCGGTAACCGATACGCCAAGCGTAGTACCGGCATAAGCGTAAATCGCGCCGCCGTATGAGGAGGCGGTGTTCTTGCTGAACGTCGTGCCGTTACCGATGGTTGCACTGAGATTGCCGAGTTGGGCGTTGCCGTAAATCGCACCGCCATGGCCCTTGGCCTGATTATTGGTGAACTCGGTGCCGCCGGTGACAGTCAAATAAGTGTTTCGGTTGGCGGTATTCCAACTGTGAACGAAGAGCGCGCCGCCATCCGTGCCCGCGGTGTTATTCTTGAAAACAGCCTTGGTTACGGTAACATTTGTATCGTACCAGTAAGATTCCGCGTGAACGGCGCCGGAACGGTTCGTGGCCTGGTTGCCGTCAAAAGTCGTGGTGCTGTCGGCACTGCCGATGGTCATAGTCGCGCCGCCTCCATAGGCATAAATCGCGCCGCCGTGATTTTTGGCGATATTCTGGGTGAAATCGACCTTGCTGCCGGTGCCGCTGCTGACGGTCAATACCATGGTGCTGCCGGTGACGTAGATCGCGCCGCCGCTGCCGGCAGTAGAGTTGGTGGTGAAGGTCACCTTGCCGCCGTTGGTCCCGATGTTCATCGTAGTAATGCCGGAGGTGTAGATCGCGCCGCCGTTGCCGCCGTAACCCGTGGTGGTCGAGGCGAAATCACTGCCGCTGGCAGCGGTGAAACCGGATTTGTTCGAGGTGAAATCAACCGTGCTTCCGGCACCCGTGCCAATATTCATATTGACTGTTGTACCCAGCACGGTAACCGCGCCGGAATAGGCGGAAACACTTTTCTGACCGCCGAATCCGTACGCTTCATTGCCGGAGAATGTGACTTTGCTGCCGGCTTCGGTGCCGATGTTGACATATGCGTTTCCCGATATCACCACTGTCGACCCCGATACCGCCTTGCCTAGGATATAGATGGCGCCGCCGCCAACGGCTTTGTTACCGGTGAAGTTCGATTCGCCGTTGATATTGAGCGTTACCACCCCGTTCGCACCCATGGTTGAGATGTGGATGGCGCCGCCCAGGCCCTTGCCGGTCTGGTCATCAACAATCTTGCCGAGTGCATAGTTACCGGTGAAATCGCTGTCGGTGATATTCAGCACGCGCGTGGCGATCGTATAGTCGCCGAAACTGATCGCTCCACCGTTCCACGTTCCCAGGTTTGAGGTGAAGGTGCTGCCGATGATGGTCAGTTCCTGATAAGTCTTGTTCCCTCTCTCGCGTATAGCGATGGCCCCGCCTTCGTTGGCGATATTGGAGTCGAAGGTGCTGTTTTCGATTATGGCGATGCTATTGAACAACACTGCGCCGCCCCAGAAGCTGTCGTTACCGGTGAAGTAGCTGTCATTGATGGTCAGTTTTTGCCACGCCCAGATCGCCCCGCCTTCGTTGTAGGTGGTATTGTTGATGAAATTCGAATCGTTGATGACGGTAACGGTATTGAGCCAGAGCGCGCCGCCATCGCCATGCGGATGACTGGTGGCAGTGGTATCTTCCTTGTTGGCGGAGTTTCCGATAAAATCAGCACCGGTGATGGAGGAAACGGCATCCCCGTCGACATTGGCCACGTAAATGGCGCCACCATAGGCATAGGGAGTTCCGAACACGGAGTTATTTTCAAACCTGACTCTGTTGCCTTCTCCTGCATCGATTGTCAGGCCTTTGCCTACATATATGGCTCCGCCGTACACGCTCCAAGAGTGCTGAAGTGTTTTGTCGACATGATTATCGGTAAACGAACTTGCTCCGGTAATGGTCAGATTTCCACCGGTATATACCGCGCCGCCGGCGGTACTGGCCTTGCTGCCGCTGATGCTGACGTTGCTGAGCACCAGGTCACCGGTCGTGTGAATCGCACCGCCGGTCATACTGCTGTTGGGGGGCAGCGAGCCCTGGGTGTAAGCGTCATTCACATTGTTATTGGTAAACGTTGTGCCGGTCAGCGAAGCCGTGGCGCTGTAAATGGCTCCTCCCGCGACCGTGATCGTGGTCGTCCGGTTTGTGGTCGTCTGGCTGTTCTGAGCATAATTGCCATTGAACGTGGATCCTGTATCCGAGACGTTTCCATTGGCATAAATCGCGCCGCCCAGGACAACGCCACTGGGCTTCAGGGCGTAATTGGTCTCAAAAGTGGAGTCTTTGGTGATCACATCGCCAGCCGCCGCGAAAACCGCGCCGCCCTGCCCGGACCAGTTTGTTTTGAAATTGGAATCGGTAATTTCCACATCGCCGCTGCCCAGGTAAATCGCTCCGCCCTGGTAACTGTTGCCGGTCCGGTTCAGATTGAAATAAGAATTGATCACTTCCAGCGAGCCGCTGGCCATGTAAATGGCGCCGCCGTTGTTGTTCCCGGCACTGCCGTTGGTGAATCTCATGTTTTCGATCGTGACCGTGTTGCCGCTGCCGAAGTTGAAAATACGGCTCCCGCTCGCGTTGAGGGTGACTCTGTCGCTGCCGCCGAGCGAACCGTCGATGGAGATCGTCAGCCCGCTTCTGGTGATCGACATTTCGCCGAGCGTACTCAGGGAAATCGTGTTGCCGCTCATCTGGAATTCCAGCTCGTATTCCAGATCCGTACCGGAGTTGATCGTGGCAAACGCTTCCCGCAGAGAACCGGCGCCGGAGTTTGCATCCGTCGTAATGATGATCTGATGAGGAAGCAGCGAATAATCGTAGCCGTCTACCGTGATGGAGGCGGTTTCGACAGTTCCATGGTTGTATTCCAGCGTCCAGTCGCCGCCGAGTCCGGTGGTATTGGTGCTCGCCGCCACATCCGCGTGGGCCGCGTCCGCCACCAGCGCGATAAAGTCCTGCCCGGCCTGGTTTTCCGCCAGGTTGCAGCCGTAGAACAGGATATCCCCGCCCTCGCTCAGGTGTCCGCCGACCGCCGCCCAATCGGCAGCGTCGAAATTCGACACGTCGTAGCGCTCCCCGGCCAGCGTGATATAACCGCTGTTGCCGTGGCTGACGATATGGATGGCGCTGTATTCTTTGCCGGATGCTTCCAGATATTCATTGATCTGCTGCATGGCGTCTTTGCCGTTTTCCAGCACCAGCACTTCCTGGTTCGTGCCGAGGGAATCAATGATCTGGTCCATGTCCTGGACCGACGAATTGATGACGACCAGTTCGTGCTCCGTTCCCGTAGAGATCGTGGTATCCGCGTGAATACCGGTCATCTTGAGGTCATCATGCTGCGCTTCGGCAAAAATGTCGTGAATCGCGTCGCTTACCGCGTTGGCACCATAGTCATTGAAAATCTCATTGATCAGCGCATCGGCGGCTTCCGTGCCCGCCACGGGCGCACTGATTTCCCCCTCGATCAACGCCTGAATCTGAGCGTCGATATTGGCCACGTCTTCCGGCTGCGTCAAAGCCGCGGGCGCACCTGTTTTGGCCTCCGCATCCGCCTGGTTCTCGACCGGGGCGTTCTTAATCGCATTTTTCTCGTCCTGCGCCTGCTGGTCGCTGTGGTTCATGTCCGCGTTCGGGTCGTTCGCCTGCGCTTCCACAATTTCAGCGACCGCCGCCGCTTCAAACAGCACGCGATCTTCAAGTTTGATAAATTCTAAGATTTTATTTTTATTCATGATATTCACCCTTAAACCCTTTATCTCAGAAAAATACAATACCCTATACTTCAAATCCTGTATCGTATTTCTGGATCGACAATAATGCCGTCATAATTCCGGTCATCTCAAACCAGTATTACAACTTGCCCCCTATTATAAGTTCATTTTCACCATTTTCCAACAAATTTCAGAAAAGTCCATTTTTCTGTTTTTTTATTTGACACTATAATTATATCATATGTTCTATACTTTTCAAGTCTTTTTTATATTTTTTTCAAAAGAATTCTGACATCCATCCCTTCCCGGTCATCTAAAAAATAGTAAAGAATCACTTTTCATAAAATCTATCATTTGAAGCGGAATAATTCCACAAAACACTCATTATACGACCCGATTCCCTTTCATCTCAGTATGATTCCACCTCCCTGCATTTTTCAACATTCTATACTTATTTGATATGAATTCAAAATGCAAAAATATTAATTATAATTTGGTAATATTTGAGCAGAAAGGTATATTGGCAGAAAAAAAGATGAGTAGTTTATTTTTGAAATAACAGGCGCATTATCGTGAAAGTTTATTTTTCCACTACTAAAAGTACAGATTAAAGATTTTTCACCGGGAATTCGCCCGGAAAACCCTCTCTGATTATGGTGGGGAAATTTGAAATTCCGGGATTTCCGGCTATATTATCTGCATATTTCGGGGTGCTCCGGTCATTCGGATCGGGGCTGAGATTATACCCATAGAACCTGATCCGGGTAATTCCGGCGTAGGAAATCGCAAAATCCGCATTTCTGCCTTGCGGTTTCCTGTCAAAAAAAGAAAGGGAATCGGAAATGTCTGCAGAAAACATCATTTCATCCGCCATCGTCCGCCAATTCAGCGGCAAACTCCTCGACAACCTCAATCTCGACGTCGCCATCGTTGGCGGCGGACCGTCCAGCCTGGTGGCGGCGCGTTATCTCGCCGAAAACGGCGTCAAGGTGGCGATCTTCGAACGCAAACTGGCCCCCGGCGGCGGCACCTGGGGCGGCGGCATGCTCTTCAACGAAGTCGTGGTCCAGGACGACGCCCTCCCCATCCTCGACGATTTCTCGATCCGCCACCGCGAAACCGACGGTGCACCGGGATACCACACCCTCGACTCCGTGGAAATGGCCGCCGGACTGATTTATGGCGCCGTTCACGCCGGCGCCGTCATTTTCAACGCCATGAGTGTGGAGGACCTTGTATTCAAGGACGGCAAAGTTAACGGGCTGGTCATCAACTGGACCCCGGTGGAGCGCCTCGGCATGCATGTGGACCCGCTGACGGTAATCGCCAAATGCGTGCTGGACGGCACCGGCCACCCGAGCGAAATCATGCAGCTGGCCGTCAAAAAGGCCAAAATCAAACTCGATACGCCCACCGGCGACATCGTCGGCGAAAAGCCCATGTGGGTGGAAAGCGGCGAAGCCTCCACCGTCGACAACACCGCCCAATATTATCCGGGCCTCTTCGCCTGCGGCATGAGCGCGAACAACGTCATGGGTGGTTACCGCATGGGCCCGATTTTCGGCGGCATGCTAAAATCCGGCCAGAAAGCCGCCGCCTTAATTCGCGAATTCCTTAATAAATAAGAGGAAAGAGGATACGAGGGAGGCTGCGCGCCCCCTCACTCATGCTCAAAATCAGTGATTTTATTTGCCTATTCTTGCTTATCGGGAAAAATAAGATTTTAGTGAACTGGAAATAACCATATACAGAAATGAGAGAAAATCAAATCAATTCATTGACGTGATAAAGATAAGTGCCTATAGCAACTTGGTGTGATCCGGTCAGGTTGCTATTTTTCCATGATCAGACTCAAATATTGTCTGTTGTGAACTCATTTTCACAAATACAGACATCTCCGCAGATACGCAAAATCAAGCAAAACTAAACTAATCTTTTGAGGGGAGACGTGTTTGCTGTCATTGCTATTCGCGATATTTACATGTTTTTCGAATTCTTTGATGATTTTGATTGTTTGATAGCAAAAGCAGGAGGAATGATTAAATATTTTCAGGGGTTTTTGTTGAATTGCTATTTTGCTTTCTATTTTGATCTGAAAGATTGAAAAACAAAAAAAACGTATTTCTTGGATTTCAGGATTGACAAATTTTCTTTTCATGTTATAATAATTCATAAGAGAAATTAATATATTCAAATGAGAATATAAATGGAAAATCCTAATACAATACCGGTTTTGGAAAAAGCGATTCAAGTCCTTGAATATATTGGAGCTCACCCCGGCAGGGTCAGCCAGTCGGAAATCAAGAATGCCTTGAAAATTCCGCAGGCGACTTGTTATCGGATTATTTCAACGATGGTGGAATACAACTGGCTGATCAAAGTAAACGGAAACCATTACGACATATCGACCGGCATCTTGCCGATTACCCGCAAAGTTTCCTTTCAGCTTGAACGCTACAAGGTACTTCAACCCATACTGGAGCACCTGGCGAAAAAAGTGGGATATTCGGTCAAGCTTTCCGTGCGCGACGGCGACGAGCAAGTCAACGTACTGTGCGCCAAGGCCCCCTGGGACATCGCGCTGACGACTTCGATCGGTTCCCGTGATCACCTGATGACCGGCGGCTCAGTAGGTGTGATCTTGGCTTCGGAAATGAATGAATCAGAATTATCCAAGCTCTCTAAAAGTCTGAAGGGCAAGGTCGACGGCGATGTCCGTTTGCAGAAATTGAAGGACAATATCAAAAATTTCAAAGAAACCGGCTACGTCTTCAACCCGGCCTCGCCCGACCCGAAATACAAATGGCACGTGGACGCGTTATCGATACCAGTATGCAACGATCAGAATCAAATTGCCGGAGCGATAACCCTGTTAAGCACGCCGGGCGGCTTGGCGGAAGCCGATTGGGGTGTGCTAGCCAAAGAGATGACCAAAACCGCCGAATTCTGTAGTGATACCCTAAACTAAAATATGGAGTCCAGAAAAATGAGAAGAAGATTTACACTTATTGAGCTATTGGTTGTTGTTGCGATTATTGCAATTTTGGCAGCATTACTTCTTCCGGCCCTGAACAAAGCCCGCGACAAGGCAAAGGCAATCACCCGCACAAATAATCTCAAGCAGATGGGATTTGCAATAATATCGTATGCAAGTGATTACCAGGGGATGGCTCCGCCTCAACAGGGGTATACAGTCAGTAGTGGCAGCAGATATACCTATATAATGACTTTATGGAAGCTGCAGGGTACTGAATAGAGTTTGGCAGGTATTATCCTTGAGTTCTTGGCCAAGGGGGGATCTGAATAAGATTTCCGCGAATTGTACTTGTCGGCCGGATTCGCCGTATTGTTGAATCAGGAGGTCCCGATAACGGTCGGCTATTTGCCGGTAGGCCGGGCTGCGCCAATTGTAAAGAAAGTTCCGGCGTGCTTGTTCATCCCCGGGAACCTGGTCCGAAATGCCAATGGTCCAGGGGAGCCATTCGTACATTTGGCTGGTGTGACAATGAAGCGCGTTGAATTTTTGCGTCATGACGTCATCGATCGGAATGCCCCAGGCCGGAGTAAGGAAGTCCATATAGGCCATGCGGTTGACGGTATAGAAAATGTATGGCATCTGACGCATGGGCGGGGTGTCCGGGACGAATTTCGGGACTTGCAGCATGAATGCGGCATCGGCCACCAATTCCGAGGTATATTTGTGATCGGCATGATAATCGCAAGGTGGGTGGGTGATCAGAATATCCGGGGAATATTTACGGATCATGGCCACCAGGGCTTTACGGTTTTCGATGGTTGGCATGATCTCGCATTCGGGGAAATGCATGAATTCATAATTGGCTCCGAGCAATTTCGCGGCGGCGAGTCCTTCCTGATGGCGGCGTTTCTCGGTTTCTTCCTGGCTCATCAGATGATGCCCCATGCCGCCGTCGGCCATGGCGACAAATGTGACTTGGTGACCTTTGGCGGTTAACTTTGCCGTCAGGCCCCCGACCAGGAGTTCGGAATCGTCGATATGGGCTGAAATAACCATTACTTTCATTGTTTATTGCCTTTGGGTTGATCAATTTTATCAATGGCGGCTTTGTCGGCCAGCGAAATATGCCCTTCCACGCGGCCGTCGTCAAGCGGATTATCCACTCGAACCCTTAAATCCCGGAACAAGCGTAAAAGATCGATGGTGCCGCCGATGGAGAACCATACCGTAGAGATTGCCGCTACAATTCCCGGAACCAGCAGCGAGATGATGAAGAAGTATGTGCCCCACCATTCCAGCGGCCACGGCGAAACCAGGTTGTAAATCACGACCAGCAAAAAACCGATACCGAATTTGTAGCCGACCGAATAGATCAGCACTGACCAGGCGATGATTTTGTCGCCGCGCGTGTATTCCGGGGTAATACCGATCAATTTCCGCCACAGGGACTGGAATGACCACGCTGGTACCGCAGTTGGATGTTCGCCCTCGACATTGTATTTGCCGCGATGCAGCATCCGGTCGAGGTTAAAGGGTTCCTTGCAGGTGAACCAGGACACCACACAGTAAATCATCAATGTCGCTAACATAGTCATGAAGTAGATTTCGATGGAATTGACGGGAAATTTGACTGGATTCATTTCCCAGACGATATACGGGTTGAATGGCGACGATACCGTACCCAGAAAATCCCCGACACCCTCGACCCACTCCATGCGATCGAGCCAGGGATAGACGAGATCCGCCCAGTTGCGCTGGAGCAGGATGCCGCCGAGCGAAAGCGCCATGCCGCTGATTAACGACGCAAACGCCCCGGCTGTGGTGCCGAAACGGCTGTAAAGCCCGAAAATCATCACCGGCCCGCAGCCGCCGAGCCACATCGAAGTCATGATCGTGACGAAAAGATTGATGTAATCAAGCTGCGCCATGAAAAACGAGCCGAACAGGAAAAAGACGCCAACCCCCACCGCGACCCAGCGGACCAGCAACACATGTTTTTCTTTGTCAAATGTTTTTTTGCACAGCGGCATGATCACGTCCTGTGAGATCGTCCGGGCCGAACTGAAGATCCGGCTGTCGTCTGTCGAAATCATCATCAGTATCATCAGCAGGCAGAACAGGCCGGTTAAACCGACCGGCAGCATGCTCCGCATGGAAGCCGGCAGCATCATCTGGTGGTACAGGGTCCGGAACTCCTGGAATTTGGCATTGCCGTTTTCTTCCTTGCTCAAAGTTGCCAGCGCCGTATCCAGATAGGGGGTATCGAGGTTTTCTTTTTGTGAAGGCGGCCGGTCAACGCCGATGATGTGGTTATGAACAGGCAAAGCCTCTATTTGGCTTTTCAATGTTTGCCGGACAGCGCTGTCATCGACCAATTCGTCGGCTGCCCGGCTGGAAATATAGGTTCTCACTTCCTTGGCCTGGGGCGCGAAATTTTTGTGATTGAGCAGCGTGATAATCATAATGGCCAGCAACAAGTACAAGATTAGGCTGAACCCGGTCCGCCAGGTACCCAGAATATCGGCCATCTTCTGCTCATGCGGAGTCCGCGCGGCGGTGGTAGTGCCGCCGCCGTACCAACTGGCCTTGTGCATGATCACGTTGAAAATACTCACTACCAGTGCGAAAATATTGAAGTCGCGAAGTGCCGAGATATCGTACGGATTCAGGAAGCTCTCGCCCTGAACCCGGTCTGCCAGGGTCGGCACGACTTCGCCGGACCACGAAAAGCTTACGCAAACGAATATCGTAAAAATCACCAGCATCGGATAACAGAACAACCCCTGGATCGTATCCGTGATCACCAGTCCCAGCATCCCCCCCATCCAGATAATCGAGATCGCCAGCGTCAGGACAATCAGCACCACGATCATGAAGGTGGGAACCGCCAGGCCGAACAGGTTTATTTTGTGCGGCAGGTCGAGGTAGTAGATGAAAAAACGGGCGGCAATGGCCGGGCAAATCATATTGGCAAGCATTTCCGAGACCGAACGCAAAGCCGCGGCAAAAATCCGCAATGACCGGTTGTAACGCATTTCCAGGAATTGCCCCAGCGATAACGCACGGGTTTCCCGGAAACGGTATATGCAATAACCGGTCAATGATATGACAATCGAAAGCGGCAGCAGCAAATTGCTCCAGAACGCAATGGCAAAACCGGTCTTGTACTGGACCTCGACAAACGCCACCAGCGTGATGATGGAAAGCCCGTTGGCCACGTCGGCCACGCTGATGACGTAGCGCCCGCAAATCCGGCCCGCCGAAAGGAAGTCCGCCACCCCTTTGATAAACCGCTTGGCATAGTATCCCATATACATAACAAACGCCAGCGGCACCAGCACGATCAACCAGTCAATCCAACTCATATTATTTTCCTGTGACCGGACGAATATCAAGATCAAATGTGGTGGACCGTGCGCCGCGGTTAAGCCAGAATGTCACCCCTTTGCCGGAGGCCGGCAGCCAGCCGCGGATGGAAGCAAAACCGGGCTTGGCGCCGCTGATGCTGAAGCTCCTGTCCGGTTCATCCGGCAGAAATTTCGCGGAGAAGGATGTTCCACCCGGTATATCGATAAAAGTTTCGTTGCCTTCCTTCGTCTTTTTTTCGGGAATGGTGATTTCCTTTGCATTGATGACCACTTTCTTGCCGCCGAGGAAGGAAAAATCGCTGGCAAAGAAAAAGGTTCGCGTACCCATCTCCAGTTCGTCATACGGCGGCGGCGTCCATTGCCCGGAAATCCGGATCAACCCTTCTTCGGTCAACTCGACGGTCTGTTCATAGAAATCCCATTCCCGACCGTCCAGTTTGGCTACGCCGTGATAATGAAATTTATTGCCGTCGCGGGTGAGCTGGGATCTGGCGATATTGAAGGAGCGCTTTTCTCCGATCCCAAACCAATATGTTTTGTTGCGGTTCTTGTCGGCAATGCTGAAATAATAGTAAAACGAGCCGGCGTTTTTGCCGTCGACACTCAAAGTCATGGTGCCGTTTTCGAGCATCGACAGGGTTTTATTGCCGCAAACGATGGTATTGCCGGTGATTTCCGGGGACTGGGCGGCAAGCCATGACGCAGTGAAAATCAGAGTGCAGAAAATGAACAGGACAGAAAAGCGCATAATGTTATTCCTTGAAATTATGGGGTGGTGGCGACAGCGAAATTCATGGTATTGCGAAACAGTACGATGTCAGACTGATAGAGAACCGAGGGCGAAGCGGCTTCGGCGTGACCGTCCACAAAGGCGGAATTGACGCCTTTGCCGTGTCTCTCGGCCAGCGATGCACGAGCCGTATCGCCGTCAAGCCCGGAAGTTGTTTCGGTCACACCACGGTAAATGTTGCGGAATTGCAGAATCTCCGTATACCCGCCCCAGGTTCCCGGGTAAAGGGTGTTGGTAGCGGCGTATTTTACGATGCTGTCGCCGAAGATCACTCTTGCCGAGGGATACTTTTCGTTTTTGAAATTCAAAAAATAACGTGCGTATGACACCTGGAAAAGTGTCGAATAACCCATGTCGGAGAAAAGCCTGTCCTGAACCCGGGATTTGCCATTGGCCCCGTAGATCGGCATGCCGTAGGAGTAACCGCTGGGGTTGGATTCATTCTTCACGATTGGGGCGTCTTTGGTGCAAATGGCGACCTCAAAAGACGAAACGTATTTAAGATAGTTGTGGAGCTGTGAATAATTGATAAATGAGGTGACGGTCTTGTCACCGATCCGGTAACTGCTCAGCCCCATTTCGCTGGGTTCGCAAAACGGCGTACCGGCCCAGGAGTTGTAATCCTGTTGATAACTGATGTTGGCGGTAATGGATTGCTTCAGGTGGCCGAGGCATTTTATGCCCTGGCTTCTTTCGCGCGCCTTGCTCAAGGCAGGCAGCAACATGGCAGCCAGGATGGCAATGATCGCGATCACGACAAGGAGCTCAATGAGGGTGAAAAGATGTTTGTTTGTTTTCATTGTTCAATCCATTCCAATGGTTGTTTTATTTGCAATTTGCCGTCATGGCTTGATGAATCGTCTGACACAACTTTTCCTGTACGTTCCGGCTTGCCAGCAGCCAGGTTTGTTTGAAAGTCAATAACTGGCGGGTCGTGATTTTTTCGGCTGTGCTGTTGCTGTCGATACGGTATTGATACTCCGGAACATTCCACAACTGGTGGCGGTAAACCGGAACGCCGCCCCAGCCGATGCCGGCGGTAATACCTGCAGCGGCGAGCTCATTCAGAATATCATCCCGGCTGACTCCACATTTGAGCTGTGATGGCTGAATCAGCATTGCCAACATATAATACGATTGGATATCGGCCAGACGCCCCGGGGCCTGAAGCTCGATGCCGGGCGTATTTTTCAATTTCTCACGAATGAATTCGGCGCTTTCGGCCCGGTACGCGGTTTGCTCGCACAATCGCTCGAGCATGCCGAGCAGAATCACCGCCTGAAATTCAGTGCCCCGGTAATTCCGGCACAAGAGTCCGGGCGGTGGCGGCTCGGATGGTTTACCCTGTTCGACATTCAACTGATAACCGATATGTTTGAGGCGGTTGAGGCGTTCATAAAGCGCCGGGTCATTGGTGGTGCAGCAGCCGCCTTCGCCGCATGGCATGGTTTTGGATTCCTGAAAACTGAAAGAGCCGATATGCCCGATCGAGCCCAAGCCTTTGCCGTTCCAGACGCCGCCGTGGGCGTGGGCACAATCTTCAATGACAAACAGTTTATGCTTGTCGGCCAACGCCATAATCCTGTCCATATCAGCCATTGAACCATAAAGATGAACCGGAATGATCGCTTTGGTGCGGAGGGTGATGGCGGCCTGCGCCCTGGCGGGGTCCATGCACAGGGTATCCGGCTCGATATCGACGATTACCGGGGTGGCCCCCACATAAAGGACCGCCATCAGTGTGGCGATCCAGGTGTAAGCCGGCACGATCACCTCATCGCCGGGGCCGATATTCAACGCTTCCAGCGCGCATTCCAGCGTTACGGTGCCGTTAAACATAAAAATGCTGTAAGCGGCTCCGCATGATTGGGCAAAGCGCCGGTTGAATTCTTTCTCATAGTTGCCGTTAAAGGACCATTTCCCGCTTCGGTAAACTTCCAGCAAAAGCTCCGCAGTATCCGGGTAAACTGGGGGCCAGGCGGGTAAATCCAGTTCGCCCTGTAATTCTTTTTTATTGTTCACTCTTGCTGCTACAGCCATTTTCTTCACCTGAAATAATTGTCTTTACTTATATAATATCCAATGGACGTCTTTTTCGCAATATCCTGATTTTGCTAATCGTTTTCAAATCTTGCGGAATCCTCAATCAAGAATATATTTCCCGTACAGGGCCGGATCTTTTGAGCCGGCAATACCGGCGCCGATCGGGGCGTAGTAATTCTGTCCGGAATCAGAGTCGTCGTCAAAAATCACCAGGCTCATGCCGAACAGCATGCCTTTTCGCGGCCGGATGCCTAATTTCTCCCACGGCAGCGCCAGGCGGTACGTGGTGAGTTTCTGTTTTTCATCGCGGGTGACACTGGAGTTCTCCGCGGTACACAGATCGCGCCGGCCATACGAGTAATGGCGATACGTCTGACCGTCGTTGCCCAGGGCCAGCCCGAATTCCGCATGATCGGGGCCCAGCGCCTTGCCGCCGGTCTGGAGATAGAAGTTGCCGGTATTTCGAGGGTCGATCGCCACCTGGATGGAGTCCGCTTCATAGGTACGCTCTTTGAATTTATTGAAATGGAGGTCATCAGTAACCAACACCAGCAGGTATAGATTTTCCTGATCCCAGGAAACCCGGAGGTCCGCACTCAGGTCGTCCGGCCCGGTCCAGGTAATCCACGGGTCGGCCGGCGGATAAATGTCCGTGCGCTGGCGAACCTGCGCCACGGAATGCGGTTCCTTGCCGGACTTCACCGGTGTAAGCAACGGCAAGGTGAAATCCCGCCGCATGACATTTTTGAGACTGTCGGTTCGCCGGACATTGACCGTAAGTTTGTCACTCGTCAGCGGAAATTCACAGATATTGTCGGAGCCGCGCGGAAGGTCGACCGTCCGCGTGAGAGTTTTGCCGTTTTGTGAAATTTCAACTTCCAGCTCATAATCCCGGACATTGGAGTTGTTGACAAACTTCAGCTGTCCCCGGCTCCGGGAAACCATGCGAAACAAAACCCGGCAGAAATCCGCCTCGTCAATATCGAATTTGCCGATGATTCCACAAAGTTTCCCGTAATCGGCATGATGGAAGAAATATGGCGTGCTGGTCAATGCCACTTGCGTTTCGGTCAAAGGCAGTTGATTGCCCATCATATCGTACATGGAGAGTTCCGCCAGGGAATCTGGCGGCAGGTTCAGCGTGTAGCCGGGTTCGGCCCAGACGGCGGCTATGCCGCTGCCGTCGTGCTTGCGCATGGGTACGATCCTGGTGACACGGTCCGGACTCAAGTATTTGCCTTCGGTAATGTTTTCCACGATTCGCGCCACTGCGCTGTAAGCCGCGGCCAACGACTGTATCCTCCGGTTCTGGTGAAATGTAAACGAATAAGAAGATGACGGATAGACCGTGAACGCATGGAAATAATCGTATGCGGTATAACCGGCCACCCGGCAGGCAATAAAATCCTTGACGAGCTGTTCGGCCTGAAACTGCCGCAGTGGATCTTCGTCAACGAAGTTTACATCCACGGCAAAACCGGACTCGGACATGTAAACTTGCTGGTCGATGCCGAATTCACGGGTCAGCGACTTGGCGGCCTCATAGGAAGCCTGCCGGTCATCCACGCTGTGAAGGCGACGGCGCGGATCGATTTTGGGCCCGTAATGATACGGCATGATATATTGGTCGACCGGAAATACATTGAAATCTTTGCCGATCTGTTTGAACATGGCCCGAACAAAAGGCCAATTGTCTCCGGGAAAGCCGCCCCAAGGACGGATCGCCCCGACTTTCATCTCCGGAGAATGGCGGTGGATTTCCTGCGCTCCCGCTCGGACCAGGGCGCACAGGTCATCAAAAGGTTTGCCGCCGCACAGCCAGGAAGTGCCGTCGCTCGCATTCACAATTTCGCCGGGATAAAGCTTGCGATAATATTCATTGCGCCCGAGGCGCCCGTTGTCTTCGCCGCCGAGCTCGATTTCATCAATCGACGAGCCATAGCGGGTCATCATCTCTTTCAGGAAAGTTTCCCAGTGGTTGAATTTATCCGGACTGAGTACCAGGTTGCTGTTCATTGCACTCGCTTTTTCCCACTCGGACTGCTCAAAAAGCCATTTCGGTGCGCGCATGGTGGGGATGGCCACTTTGTTGAACATCCCGAATTCCCGTCCGCGCTTCAGCGCCCATTCAAAAAGTTCCCAATCGTACTTACCTTGCTCATATTCGATCGGCTGGATCCATAAAGCGCCGGGCCCCCATTCCCCTTTGACTTCCTGGCGCTTCACGCCGAGCTTGTGCAGAATTTCAAAAACATCGTATCCGGGAAATGAAAATGTGCCGCTGTAAGGCTGCATGTCGGCCGCCAATGCCACCGGCGGCTTGATATTGATAAATGTTTTGGAGTTGGTGCTGACCGTTTTTCCGCCGATGGCGGCCTCAGCGATAATCTTGTACCAGCCGAACAGCTTATTGTCCGGGCGCAGGGTAAACTCTTCATTGCCGGTGAATTTCCGTTTCTCCTCATGGATGGTTTTTCCCTGAAAATCGATGATGCACCAGCTCAGTTCCCCGGTCACACCCGGAGCGGCCGCCGTGCGAATTACCGCCTCGATTTTTTCCCCTTCGCTGAAAACATTGAACAAATTGCCGCAGTTTACGGTAACCCCGACATTGACCGGATTGCTGTTCTTGTAGGGGGTCGCCTGATCACCCGGCTCCATTTGAATGGCATCCAGCCAGATATTGCCGGGAGGAGATTCATGAAACTGAAAAATCGGCGTATACCCTTTGCGCGGAGCATCCACCTTGAATTTAGGCGAAAAGACCGCATGATAGCGCTGCCAGTCGGTGGAAAGCTTGAACCGCGTCGTCACAATCGAACCTTCCAGCTCGTAAATATGCCCCGCGTCGGGACGCAAAACCAGCGTCAGCGGATAATCCGCTTGCGAAGCCTTGGCATAAAAGGAAAACGTGTAAGTCTTTCCCTCTTCCAACGCCGGACTGGTCATGGAGAGACGGCTCAGGTACGGTACAATCGTATTCCTGCCGGGATAATCCAACTTGCCGGGCCAATCCAACCGGATGCTGCGTTTGCCGTCGTAAGCGACAGTGTCGTCCCAATGCCAGGGCGACACCACCGAGGTATAGACGCCATCAGTCATGGTATCGGTTTCCGTTTCGGCACTGGTATCTCCCCGATAAAGATTTTGCGACCACACGCAACAACAAACGGCCAAACCAACCAGCAAGAACATTTTCTTCATCAATTATTCCTCGATTTTTTTGATTAATGACGGTGCGGAAATCCAGACGCCGGTTCCGTCTTTGTCGTCGTAAATACGGGCCCCCAGCATGGTCAGCCCCTCGGTAAGAGTGAATTCGGCCATGATCTTTTTCCACTGGCCCGGCTTCGGCAGATTGTCGGCACGGATATATTCGGCCTGAAATTTTTTGCCGGTCGATTTTTCATTCCAACTGACCAGTCGGATCCAGTTGATCGGACGATCGGATTTAAAATACATGCTCAGAATATATTTCCCGCTTTCAACAATGCGAATATGCTCGGACACCTGTACCATGACGGATTCCCCGGACTCCGGCTGCTTCATAACGGCGGTAATGGCATTCCGTCCCCGGAAATCCTTGTCGGGGAAAAACTCCATACTGGTCATGACCGGCGCGAATTTGGCCGTGCTTTTGCCGTTTGCCGTTGCGGACATATTCAGCTCTGAATTTTCCCACAGGTTTCCCTGGGCGGCCAGATTCCCCAGCAGGATCATCCCGAGTGAGAACAATATTTTTTTCAGCATGTTTGCGGTCCTTTGAATTTTTATTTCCGTTATGCTATTGATTATTTATTGATTTTAAATATATTATAACAAGAAACCGCAGGAATCGCAATACCGGAAACTTGCTAATTATTTTCAAATTTTGCTATAAATTATGGAAAACAAAATTTTTGACCGTCAAACCGTGGAACTTCTCCTTTCACCTGAAAAATGGCAGTTCATCACTTCACGCACCCAGAACAGCATTTTGGAGCAGGAACCGGTAAATTCGCAGGAGAAAGAGCTGGATTCCCATCCGATGCGGGAAATTTTAATGGCGGTTTCCGGGAAATACACCTATGCTTACAATTATAAATATTACGACTGCCCCCCTGGCACTATTTTCCTGATCGATTCCAATATGTCGCACGAAAATTATTACACTTCCGATGCCATCGGGCTTTTTCATATCTGGATTTATTCGGGGCTGAAAAAGACCGTAATCCGCTGCACCCGGATCAATCAGAAGAAATTTGAGATTTTCGCCTGGACGGCCACCTCTGTAACTTCGGAAATTCATCTGAACCGCCTTTGGGACGAATACAATGATGCCGAAACTTCATTTGCACAATTCTGCTGCCTGCAGAAAATGCGTATGGCTTTGGGGATCATATTCTGCCGCCTGCTTGAAAACCCGACTTATTCCAACAATCAGGATTATCACCAATCCATCGTGGACCTGACCAAAGACCGGATTCAAAAAGACTTTCGGGAGGGAATCAATATCGATCAACTCGCCCGTGTCGCCGGTTACAGCCGTTATCATTTCGTCCGGATATTCAAACAATATGCCAACTGTACCGTACAGGAATATATCGACTCCTGCCGGATTGACGAAATGGAGCGCCTGCAGCAGCAGAATTATTCACAGAAAGAGATTGCCCGTGAACTCGGCTTCGCCAGTCCCTCCGCCTTCTCCATATGGCGCAGCAAGGTCAACAAGGTCAATCGCCAAAATCCATGATTTCAATCACAAAGCGGACGGATTTCCACTTCAAGAAACTGCCCGTTTTGAAGAAATGCCGGAGCAATCAACTGAATCTTGTCGTTCATGAAGTCACTTGATAATGAATGAGTATGCCCGGCAATGATCCCCAGCAGGTTTGGCGCGGTAAAAACCGTTTTATGGAATTCCATTG
Organism: Victivallis vadensis; assembly: GCA_040394635.1. Lineage (GTDB taxonomy): Bacteria > Verrucomicrobiota > Lentisphaeria > Victivallales > Victivallaceae > UBA5239. The sequence continues at coordinate 106,182 of JBEBRW010000013.1, forward strand.
TAGTTTCCGAATGTTTTTCCGCCCACGGTTCCCGCCGCTCAATTTTCCAAAGCTCATCCGAGGCTCGGCCCCATTGTGGATGACCGCAACCGAAGAAGACACTTCTCCCCGGCACATAAAGCGGCACATGCGCCAACAATAAAGACGGCATACGCTGCGAAAGTTCGGCTTGCAGGAACTCAAGTTGTTCCGGCAAAATTTCATACAATGAATTGTCGATGAATATTAACTTGGCCCCCTTCAATTCCATCGTATACATCAGGGGATTATTCCCCTGAAAAAGCGGTTTCAACCAGCCATTACACCACTCATCCCGTACTTGAAAAGAGGAACCGGCCAGTCCCTCGAAGTGCCAATCGTGATTCCCGGCGGTATATCCCCACGGGATACCTGATGCATTCAGGATTTTCACGATTGTGTCCACTCCCGACACACTGGGGAAACTGAGGATATCTCCGGTCAATGCGATGAAGTCATACTGCCCGGCTCTGGCCGTGCCCAAAGCCGCTTCCAATCCAACCGCGGACTTGCCGCTCCCCTGCGCCATCCTGCGACTGTAATCCGCATAAGGGATACCGTATTCATCATCAAAAGCCAAATGAGCATCGGAAATAATCATCATTCGCAAAACATGCCCAATGCTTTCGCTCATCAAAGTCATCATATTGGCACATTGAGAGATAACCGGCGATTTGATATTTGTAAAAGCCATTTTCAATTCCTTTTTAGAATATTACTAATGATAGTATAACCAGATTCATACAAAAAGTAAATGCTGCAAACTTGCTAATTATATCAACATCTTGCGCATTTCTACACGCATCTCTGAACAGCGCAAAAATCACGTCGAATTTTCAACTATCCATATTTACTATTGATCCGAAAGTAAAATATTTGTAGTTTTTTTTATTGAATGTGGTGCTATA
>JBEBRW010000014.1:0-96812 GCA_040394635.1 Victivallis vadensis
CCAGGATTTTCTGTATTTTTGAGGCCGTTTATGGTTTAAACCGGAGAAGAACCGTTTTTTGCTCCCCCGCCCAGCCCGGCCGGAAAAACAAACCGTTGTAATTGAACTTTTTCCGAAAATAATCTTGAATTATTCCGTACAAATACTATATTTATAGAATGGTTTGCTCCGGTAGCTCAGAGGATAGAGCACCTGCCTTCTAAGCAGGTGGTCGTTGGTTCGATTCCAACCCGGGGTACCAATTTTTTAGCCTCAAAAACACCAAAATGCCCAATTTTAGCAATACCCTGCAATATCATCAAACACTGCATCAATCAAATACAAATTACGGCAAAATTACGGCAAAATTTGAGGCTAAATATACCAGGGACAGTATTACGGAATTACGTAAATTACGGCATGGATTTTCGCGGCCACTTATTGGCATGCCGTAATTTTGCCGTAATTTGAGCCCATTCAACAGGAAAGGCCGTGCCGGGCAATCTCCGACTATATAGGAGGTGGCGCGACAGCGGGTCAGTTTCGAAAGCGTATTGTCCGTTGCGAGAAGATTTTCTCAAGATCGGCCACTGGATATCTCCACATCCGACCAACCTTCTTTCGGCTTAGTTCTCCTTTTCGCGCTAAGGTTCGGAGCCCCCAGTAACCAATACCATAGACTTCTTTTACTTCCGGGCCAGTGAGATACTTTTTCTTAAGCATAATACTTTCCTCGCGTAACTGGCCAATTTGCTACTAAGAGCGAGGCATCCGCGACGAAAAGGCTCTTTCTAGGTCCTCGATTGAATATCGCCATGCATTCCCCACTTTCTTCCTCTTCAATTCTCGCTTCCTGATCAAAGTACGAATAGCCCAGCAACCAATCCCATAAATGGCTTGAACTTCTTTTGTTTTTAGATACCTTTTCTCTTGCTCCATTTTCAGCCTCCTGTACTTGGGTTTTCTGAAAACAAAAAGCCGGGCATTTCACCCGGCACTGTTTATTAAAATCGAATTGGACGTTTTGGAAAGGCTTTATCTAAATCAGCGACTGAATACATCCAGGTTCGCCCCATTCTAACACGATGCAATCGCCTTTCCTGGACCAACCTAATTGCAATCTTTCGCCCGATCCCATATATGGCCTGGACCTCTTTAAGTTTGAGGAATTTCCTGTTTGATAAATCTTCCATCATCTGCCTCCGATGGGTTGAGCCTGGAAATGACCTGGCACAAGGTAATTATAGCATCATCATTAAACGAATCCCTCATGAAGAAACGCAGCACTTCGGCCAATGTCGCCTTAGTAATGATTCTCTCCGTCCGCTGCTGGATCGCCATTACCTCCTCATACGTGAATACCGTTCCTGGATAGTCTTGGGGATTTACGATCACGTCCGCATCCACCAGGAGGTTAATCGTTTCCTGTACTTCATCTTCTGCTTCTTTGACGGTGGTCTTACTTGTCGTCGCAAGAGTGCTTTTCAGGTCTTTGGCGGCGCAGCAGTCAACAACAGGGGCTACAGTGGTTCCGACTTCCTTTTCGGCGGCCTTGTTCGTTCTGGTGGTCTTGCTCTGCTTCATGATAAAGCTCCTTCGGGCATTAGAAAAAGCGCTCCGGTCGGTGGTGGAACACCTTGCCGGGGTAGTTAATCCCTGCTTCACGGAACGCCAAAAGCCCAGAAAACATCTCTCTTTTAACGCCTCTCCGCAACCTGCGAATTTATTGTGGGGAACTACTCCCGCAATGAGATTAAAGGCTTGTCGCCGTTCCACCGGCAACACTTATAATATACAGTCAATTTAAGGAAAAATCAAGCGAATTTTAATGAATATTACGTATTTTAACTACTTGTTAGTTAATGCGTTGCGTTATTTGATATCTTGTCTCGTTTATGCACAAATACCGAACGAAACGAGACAATTTGAGGAGAGATGAAAGGCGAGAAACCGAACAAAATTGTTTGTTATGTGTCGTCAAGGCCCCAAAACAAAAAAAGCCGGGAATTACCCCGGCTAGTAGCTTCCCACGTTTACAGCAACGTTATGGAGATTCTTTTCCCGCACGCCGCCGCGTATTTTGAAATGGCGGTCCAGCAGATAGTGCCGGTGGCACGTTCCAATTTGGCAACATACGGTTGCGATACATGCATACGCCGGGCAACTTCCGCTTGGGTCAGTTTCGCCTCCGATCTGGCCTTATACAAAGCTTCGGCAATGGCGCGACGTTCGCGGCATTCTTTGAAGAACTCAGCCTTGGCCGGATCATTGAGATTTGCTTCGCGCCGTGCGCTTTGCTTGGCGTAGAGCTCATCTTCGTGCTCAATGAAATACTTGACTTCCGCTTCGAGCTCTTTGTCGGTCGGATATTTCTTGCTCATATTTTTTTCTCCTTCCGTAAAATTTTTGCAATCTTTCTCGCAATTTCCAATTCCTTGACCGGAATCTGCTGGGTTTTCTTTACGTACCCATGAATGCCATATACCTTATCTTCATGGCCGTAAACATAAAATACTCGAACATTCCCGGCCTGGATGATTCGAATTGCATATAGATTCTCGCCTGTCAGTTTTTCGCCGGTCGGCATTGAAAGCCGTCCATTTATTTCCAATTCTCTTACAATGTTGTCATATTCATCTCGAATCGCTTCCTCCTGGGTTGCCATGAAGTCCTCAACTCGTGATAATTCTTTATAAATTTTCTTCTTTTCTGGCTCTTCCATCATGTCTCCATATTGCCCATGCAGTTATTATAACTCGTCAGTTATATTTTGTCAAGATATTTTCTGTGAAATCGGAAAAAATTTCATAGCGATAAAACCGTAATAGGTTTTGATGGTATTTTGAATTTTGCTCAATTCCTATTACGAGATGTTGGCTTTGCCGGTGATCCTGGCGGCCTGGTCCTGTAGTGACTGCTGGCGCTGGAATATCTTCGCTTCATGCTCCAGGAGGCCGCGCCAGACCTTTTCCGGGATTTTATTATTCCCTGATATATATTGATTGATGCTGGCCGGGGAAATGCCGAGAATGGCGGCGGCGGCCTTGTAGGTAAGACCCAGTCGCTCAAGGGTTGCTTTTAAAATTTCAATATCTGACATGGTTTTTTCTCCTGACTTAATAATATAATCGCTCATTTTCAATAATTCAATTATCAATTATCCATTAAGCTCAAAATAATAATTTGATAATTTGATATTTGAGCAAATTTAAGCATAAATGACTTAACATAATTCATATTATGCGACATTGTATTGTATATATGATTTATTATAAGCATATTAAATCTATTTTCGCTTCTTTTTGATCTGGCTCATTCCTTTCGGTGGCCCCAGGTCGAGCCGAATGTCTTCTTTGCCGTCGTCGTCCATGATGATTATGACCAGTGGCGGCGCATTATTCATTTCCTGTCGCAACTCCTTTACGGCTTTCTCGATCTTCCCCAGTCTCAATTCAATGCTCATCGGTCTTTTCCTCCTGTAAGGTTTTTTCGATTTCTTCGATCCGCGCCAATATATCGGGCTGAATCGGTGGCCCCAGCAAACGGTCAAGGAGAATGCCGATCGCTTTCAGATTGCCCAGATTGCCCCCGATCGCCTGTTCTTTCAACTGTTCGACAATGGCGCGGATATCCTCAATGGAAACGGCCTTATATAAAGCCATTCGCAGGGCTTCGCACTTCGCGGCCATCGGATTGCCGCGCCCCTGCTTGTTACCCTTTGCAAACTTCGAAGTGCCATCGAGGACCATCGAATAATTTACGGACACTTCTGGAAATTTATTTTTAGCTACGGATGATACCAAACAGGAGAAAGTTCATGGCTAAAAAGAGTTTGCGTTTGCAAGTCGGCAGTTGTAAGAATCTTGATTGCTGCGCCCGCTTCGTTTACCGCGCCTATTACTCGCATATTCTGCAGCCGCCGGCCGCCACCCTCACAGACAGCCTCACGGAAAATCTCGCCCAATTATCGCCCCAAGCCCGCGCCGAGGTCCTGCGCCCCTATCAGCACGAATTGAATCTTTTCCCCCGAAACGAAAAAAACTCCGGAGCCTAAGCCCCGGAGCCATGAAGTTAAAGAAAAGTTTACTTTTTACGGCTAGAAGATTTTTGAACACTGGGAATAGTTATAAATTTAGGCAATACACTAATTAATGATACAATTCCTAAAGAAATTGCCCATCCGTTTTTTTCTACATATGCAAAGAAAATGGTTGAAACAACTAATAATAATATAAGAAAATAACTACAAATAAACCCAATTACCGACATAATAATTTGAGCAAATTCGAATCGTCCTTTTTGCTTTAGAAATCCCTCCGAAACATTCGCAATTGAATCCCCTAACCGAATTTGAGAATCCATTACCTCCATTTTCTTTTTCACCAAGGGAAGCATTATATCATTATATGTATTATCCCAAACCCCAAGCTCTTGATAAGCCTTTACGTATTCTGGTGGCGGAAGGGGACTCGAAAATTCATGTGTTTTCTTCTCAAGCAGGATTTTAAAAAGCTTCTCTTTCGGCATATCATCCAATAATTCAGGATCAATAGGAGCATTTTCTCCTCTGAACAATTCCTGAATCTCTGGGGGTATACCTAAGAGATTATTTGGTGCTACAGCATTCTGGGACTTTTTCTTTTTCTTCATTTTTTTGATACTCATTAACAATCAACCCAATAAGCTTAGCTTTTTCTTCCTCAGACATATTTGACAATGTTTTGATTAATGCGTTTCTGAAGTCATTACTGATTTCGCCTATAGCATCTACCGACGCTAAATAGGAAATAGCAAAATACTGTTTTTTTAATTTACGGTAATGTTTCCTATATTCCCTTAAATCAGTAGTTTGCTTTGCTCTAAGCACTCTATTGCATCTATCACTGAAATCAAAAGGAGCGCATAAGCCAAGTCCTAAATAATAAATTAACTTAGACATAGTAACCTCCTAATATAGACCAATAATAAAACATATTCATAACCAATAAAAAGCAATAGCTCCAAACACAAAATGTACAATTCATAAAAATATTATAACGTCTAACCTTATTTGACAGCAAATTATTAGAATTGTTCAATTTTCCATTGAAATACTCGTTTAGTGTTTTGCTAATAATATAATACCTTATCAGAATTAAGCAAATAGAACTTGCCTCTATTATTTTCCATTGCGCTAATAACTTAACATCAATATTCATTTTGTCAACCTATAAGCTCAACACTTTTCTTAACTTGGAGAAACTGGATGTGAATCTTCTTTTCGCAATTCGGGCAGAATTCGAACGGATTACGGGGTCTTCTCCCCAGCAGCCCCCATGAGAGAAAAATGCCATAAGCGATAACCCCGATCAGGTAAAATATCGGCGCCATCGGATATGTAGCATATTTATCTATCGGAAACAGATAGAGCAGAAACGCCCCGAGTGCAATCTGACAGGAAAAAATAAATAACGATTTCCGCGACGGCCACTCCATTCCCCGGAAACGTATAAACTCTTTTCTACTGAACCGTTTTTTCATTGTTTCCGGTCACCTGTTGAATTCCACGATAATCACGCGGGCGGCGGTGGAGAGCTGTTTCAGTTCGTCGAGCATGAGGTCGAGCGCCCATTGTTTCGAACGGTTCCCGGAGCCGGACCCGATCACCGGAAACGCTACCGAACCGAAGCCGTCGCGGTTAACGATTTCGATGGCTGAGCGCACCGATTGCCGTACCGAATATTCCGTCGCGAACCAGCATAAATTGATCCCGGCCACGTGAATAATCCCTTTGAACGGCAGTTTCCCGGCCCCGGTCAATACCGCGCTGCCGAGCGGCATGATTCCGGCCCTGGCGAGCGCCCGGAACGGCGCATAACCGCCGCGCTTTTTGATCGCCCCGGAAACGCCCTGCGGCAAAAGCAGCCACCACGGAATCAGATTCCGGTTCCAGGCGTTCACGATCACCTCGACCTCCTGGTCCAGCAAATCCCCCTTGACGATCTCCGGCACAATCATTTTCTGTTCACGCATAAACATTGTTTCTGGAATAATCATTCCCCGCTCACGCATCATCGCCGATATCTCATTACCAAGTTCCCGGTGATATTGATTGCGATCATTTTCCCGTACGGGATGTTCCCGTGAATATCGATCAAAGAACCCTTCTTCATATCCTTCGGCAAATCCGTTATTCCTCTGAACAAGCCGAATTGCTTCCTCAAGAGAATGAATAAACGTGTGATCAGAAAAGCCAAAATCTGAAAGCGAACCGACTCGGCATATACCGATACCTCCGTAAAGCATTTGCAGCGAATAACGTAATTCATCCGCATTTTGATAATGATCAAGAAAATGAATCCCGATCGGCCATGGCGATACCATTCGGCCAGGATTTTCCAGCCAGACCGAAACCGAAGCTTCCATAACCAGTTTTCGCAGTTCAGCAATCATCAATATACATCTCCATTATCTCAGCTAAAAGGCTATTCCTTGAGGTTGAGCGCGGTATTCGGGCGGGTTGGATTGACCACGTAGCTGAAATCGTCGCCGAAAAGTTCCTCCAGTTTATCCGCGCCGTATTTGATCTTGTAGTCCATTTCCTCCTGATAAAGCGGAATGATCTGGAACAGCTGGATCTTCTTGCCGGGCGAAACTTCAATCCGGGATTGTTCGATTTTCTGAACGCCCGGAATCGAGAGCAACACGCCGCAGAGTTTGGTGTTGTCGGCGAACGGCTGGGGCCACGGTATGCTATGGTCGAAGCCGAGCCAGGTATTCTGTTCGAACGGGAAACGCGCCAATATTTTCAAAACACGTACCGGCCAGTAGTTGCATTCGTCTTCCAGGGACGCCATGTCCAGGGGCCATTCCGGCGGCAGCTCGATCATGAGTTCGAGCCGGTCCGGGCACACTTCGCGAAGACTGTCGTCCATCGGCATCGGGCGCGCCCCCATGCCGCAGGTGACCAGCCGGGTGGCATCAATTCCGGGGGTTTGCTCAAGTATGTAGACGTCCACGTGGATATCCGGCGACTCTTTTTCGTGCAGAACCTGCTTGATTTTGCCGAAATTCTTCTCGATATAGGCATCGTAAACCTGCATTTCCTCCGATGTATAGACATTGCCTTCCTTGAAATTCCGGATCACATTTGCCAGAATTTCCGGCGACTCGAATGGAATCAGTGCCGACAGGATCGCTCCCCGGTCCTTCAAAATCATTTGCGCAAACACCGCGTCAAACGGATCGCATTCGACGGTTTGACCGTCTCCGTATTCGACGTTCAGAAATGGAAGAAAAGGTTCTTTGACGGAGCGTTTCCACTCCGCCTTCTGCCGGGTGCGGACCAGCTCGCCCAGGTCCGCCGTCACCGCAATGGCAATATAAAGCTCCCCGCAAGTCTCCGCGGCCGCCGGGAAAAAGCGGTCGGCATCGGCGTTCCACAACTCCCCGAGGTGATCGGATATGTACTGCACGTGTTTCTCGAAACTCATCGCGCCGAGATCGACGCCGTGTGACTCCTTGAGAAATTGCGCGAACCCCTTCGCGATTTCCGGCAAACGCTCAACATCGAATGCCACAGCCGCCATCGTCGCCATCAAATTGAGCGTGCGGTCGTCCGCCTTGCGCTTCTTGCGCCGCACCAGCCACAAAGCCGCCGCGCCCACGATCACTACCGGAACGAGACAGTACAAGAAATTCAGCGTCATCATCCACCTCCTAAGTACCTGTAATGCAAAAATAATCCGCAATCGGCAGTTTGCAAGGCGCATTCCGACAAAATTTCAATACCGCCGCTTGATTTATCGGCCCGCCGGGGTATTTTCAAATCATGATCGAGCATATACAACAATTGAGCAGGACGGTGTGGGGAATCGCGGGGAGGCATTACCGCGAGGGCGACTTCTGGCATTCACAGCGGCACATTCTTTCCATGTTCGAGGTGCTTCAGGCGAATTTCGCGGCGTTCCGCCAGGAATTTCCGCAGGAGAACTGGACGGCGCTGGTTTTTGCGATCTGCTACCACGACTCCACTTATATCCCCGGTCAACCGGACAACGAGGAGAAGTCCTACGAAGATTTCGTCCGCGATTTCGGCGAAAACCCGGACGTCAAGCGCATGATCCTCGGCACGAAGGAAGGGGCCGGGGCGGTGTGCGATCCGGTCCTGCATGACCTCGACTATGCCTATTTCTCCGATGCCGCGCTGTTTGCACAGGCGGAGCAAGGCATTCGAAACGAGTATATGACCTTTATGAAAATCCCCGCCGAAGTTTACGAAAACGGACGCAGGGCCTTCCTGCACTCGCTCGCCGGCCAGGAGATCTTCATCACCGATGCCATGAAACCGTACAATGCCACGGCGCAGCAGTTGATTGCCGGGCAACTTCGATAAGTCACAAATTTTTGACCGCCTGATTTGAAAATTAATCCATCTATAAGTATAGTTATATTGGTTGATTATTATTTGAATGTTTCAGGGGGCAAAATGGGCAAAAAGATATCATTTCTGGTACCATGCTACAATGAAGAAGAAGTCATGCCGTTTCTGCGCAAGGAGTTGTCGGCTTTTATCGATCGCCTGCAGGGCAAGGGCTATGACACCGAAGTGCTGCTGATCGACGATGGAAGCAGGGACCTGACCTGGTTCCTGATTTCCGAATGGAGCGGGGAAGACGCCAGGATACGGGGTATCCGCCTCTCGCGCAATTTCGGGCACCAGATTGCCCTGACCTGCGCTTATCAGCAATGCACCGGCGATGCCGTCGTCAGCATCGACGCCGACCTCCAGGACCCGCTGGAAACGATCAACGAAATGATTGAAAAATGGGAAGCCGGCGCGGACATCGTCCTCGGCGTACGCAGCAAACGGGAAGGCGAAACCAGATTCAAACTTTTCACGGCGAGCCTGTATTACCGGCTCCTGCATGTGCTGGGGCTGAAATTCATCGAAAAAGATTGCGGCGATTTCCGGCTGATGAACCGGCGCAGCGTGAGTGCCCTGAATACCATGAACGAGCACGGACGGCTGCTTCGCGCCATGGTCAGCTGGATCGGGTTCCGCGTCGACCGGGTTTATTTTGAGCGCCGCCCGCGAATCGCCGGCCAGACCAAATATCCGTTCCTGAAAATGCTGCTCCTGGCGATAAACGGAATCATTTCATTTTCGCATATCCCCTTGCGCCTGGCCTACTATCTCGGGGTGTTCATTTCATCGATTGTCTTTATTTATCTCATCTATACCTTTGTCATGCATTTCCTGGGAAGGGTGGAACTTGTTCACGGCTGGAGCAGCATCATGGCCGCAATCACGGCATTCGGAGCCGTCAACCTGATTTGCCTCGGGGTAATGGGAGAGTACATCGGCCGTATTTACACCGAATCCCAGAAGCGCCCATTGTACCTGATCGGCGAAGATACCAAAGAAAAAGCAATATCCCATGAACAATAAGATTTATTACGCCGCGGCCGCGTTGATCATGCTCTTCGCCGTATTCAATGCCTTCTGGGGGCTCGGCGACGAAAGACTGCGGAACTGGGATGAATCGCGCCATGGGGCCTCGGCCCTGGAAATGATTCAATCCGGCAATTATCTGGTGCAGACTTACAATCATAAAGTCGATTACTGGAACCTGAAACCACCGCTCAGTTACTGGTACATTGTGCCCGGATACAAACTGTGCGGTTTCAACCTCTGGGGGCTGCGCCTGTTTTCCGCGTGCTGCCTGGTCCTGTGCACAGCGGGCACGCTCCGGATGCTTGGCCGCCATATCGGGAGGGCGGGGGCGCTGCTGGCCGCGGCATTCATTGCGGCAAGCCCGATGCTCCTGTCGCACTCCTTCCGCAACGGCGATGCAGACGCCCTTTTCATCACCCTATCGCTCTTCTGCCTTTTCGCCCTGCAGTTGTCGCTGAAAAACCAGTGGCTGCTGCTGCCCGCCGGCCTGTTGTCGGCGCTGGCATTTCTGACGAAAAGTTTCCATGTCATGCCGCTGGGAATCACCATCGTCATCTGGATCGCCATCAACTGGAAAAGCTACCGAATAAAGCATCTGGCAGCCGCGGCCGCCTGCGCCCTGATTCCGCTGGGCGGCTGGTTCCTCTGGCGCTACCGCTTTGACGGCATGTTCTTTTTTCAGGAAATGTTCATGCGGGATGTCCTGGCCCGGGCCGGCGACGGCATCGACCAGACGGAAGCCGCGTCGGCCATGCATTATCTCAAGATCATGTCCCGGACATTGATGCTGGTGCCTTTTCTGACCTCGCTGGTGGCGCTGCTGGCCTTTCTTTTCGTCCGGGGATGGAGCGCCGTTCCGGAAAAACTGAAAAAGCCGCTGCTGCTTTACCTGCTGGCTTTTGCCGTGCCGTTCGTACTCTTTCATATTTCCAAGGGTAAACTGATGTGGTACTTATACCCGTCGCTGACGTTCCTTTCGGTATCGTTCGGCATTATCATGCAGGCGTGGTTCGAGAGTTCGCGGGACGGCAAAACCACCGCAATATTCGACAAACTGGTCGCCAAGTTCACGCCGAGCACGGCGATCCTGAAAAAAATACCCGGTTATGTCGCCCTGCTGCTGATCGCCTGTGCCATGGTCTGGACGGGCATTTCGGAAACCATGATCATCCGCAAAATCGTCAAGCGTGACCTCAATGTCGACTACAATGTTTTCGTTGACGCCAACGGAGCCGCGCTGGCCGCCGAATATTTCTCCGTGGACCCGGATGGCGGCAGCAGGGAACCGGAGCAGAAAGATTTCCTCAATGGCCTGTTCAGCCAGATGACACTGAAAAACGGCGACTTGAATGACTTCATGGCTCATCCCGGCCGCGCATTTCTCCTGCTCCCGGCCGAAAGAGGCTCTTCGCCCGATGACTTCATCAACCGGAACGGCCTGAAAATCGTCAACCGGAAAGCCGAGGTCATCCTTTTAGCAAAGCCATAAGTTATTGTTTAACATCCGGGATTCACATTTGCGGAAATATTCTGTAAATGGCTGTTGAAAAGTTCTTCCGCGACTGTATTATATGGTTTATAATTATTAAATCATGAGGTTAATGGATATGAGTAAATTTACGGTTTCGGCGGTCGGCTGCTCTCTGGCGGATTATCTTTACACCAAGGCTGATTTCAACGGCGAGGTATTCGCCAAGTACCGCTCGCGCAAGGAAGGTGACGGCGGGCTCAGCCCCGGCCATTTGGTATTCGCCGAGGACCTGGAGAAATTCAGCGGCGTCCCCTATGCGCAGATCACCAAAGAGCTCGGCTGCAGCGGCGACCCGGACGCCTTTAATATCGGCGGCCCCTGCATCGTGGCGCTGATCAATGCCGCCCAGCTGACCAATGACAAGGACATCGCGTTCAACCTCTACGGCGCACTGGGCAAGGACAAGACCGCCGAGCGCATCGTGTCGATCATCGAGCAGACCCCGGTCAATACCGATAATTATGTCAAGATCGAGGGCATATCCCCCTTCTCCGACTGTATTTCCGACCCCAAACACCACGACGGTAAGGGCGAGCGGCTCTTCGTCAACCGCCTCGGCGTCGCCGGCCAGTACACCCCGGCCATGCTCGGCGATAAATTCTTCGACGCCGACATCCTGTTTTTCGGCGCCACCGCGCTGGTGCCGGAAATTCACGATCACCTGCACGTGCTCCTCGAAAAAGGCAGGAAACTCGGCAAAATCAACTTCGTCACCACCGTTTTTGACTTCCGCAACGAAAAGGCCAATCCCGGCAAACGCTGGCCGCTCGGCAATGATGATTCGCTTGCCCTGATCGACCTGCTGGTCATGGACTGGGACGAAGCCATGAAAATCAGCGGCGCCAGCAATATCGACAGCGCATCCGAATTTTTCATTGCCAAAGGCGTCGGCGCGTTCATCGTAACCCACGGGGCAAAAAACACCTATGCCTGGTCCGGCGGCAAACTCTTTAAAAAGCTCGAACTCACCGCCTTCCCGGTCTGCGCCCTGGTCGAAAAAGATATGCAGGCACACCCGGAGCTGAAAGGCGACACCACCGGCTGCGGCGATAACTTCGCGGGCGGCGTCCTGACTTCACTCGTCGCCGGTTTACAGGCCCGGAAGGCCGGCGAACTCGACCTGGTCGATGCCCTGGCCTGGGGCAGCGCCTCCGGCGGCTTCACCTGTTTCGTCCTCGGCGGAACTTATCTGGAGAAGCATCCCGGCGAAAAACGCGAAAAAATCGAGCGCTACTGCAAAAGCTATTTCGAACAGATCGGCCGGAAGTGAAAGCATCATTCAGCCCGGAGCAGGTGAAGCGCTACCTCGTTCATTATCACCATCTGGCTCCCGAAACTCAACTTCACAATCCGCACGAGACCGCCGCGTTTGTGCGGAAAGTGGGGTGTATTCAGTTTGACCCGCTGGAAGCCGCCGGGCGCAATGCCGACCTGGTGATGCAGTCGCGCATGCCCGGTTACAAACGCGGCGACCTTTCGCACTGGCTCTATACCGAGCGAATGCTCTTCGACGTCTGGGACAAGAATATGGCGATTTGCGCGGTGGAGGACTGGCCGTATTTCCATCGCTTCCGAAACCGTTATGTGCAACTGCTCAAGGATCACAAAAAAAGTGTGGCCCAGATCACCGCATACCTGCGGAAAAATGAATATGGCTGCTCCAGTGATTTCGGAATTGAGGGGATGGTCGAGTATTGGGGAACCAGGCGGCTCGCCACACATGTAATAGAGTGGATGTGCTACGCCGGGCTCGCAATCGTCCATCACAAACGCGGCACCCGGCGCTATTACGCGCTGGCGGAGCGCTTTATCCCCGCGCAGGTTTACAACGCGCCCGACCCGAATCCGCGTGATGACGATTACCACGACTGGCTGGTGCTGCGGCGCATCAACAGCATCGGCATGCTGTGGAACCGCCCCGGCGACGCCTGGCTGGGCATATACGACTTCAAATCGCCCGAGCGCAACGCCGCGTTCGCCCGGCTGCTGAAGGCAAAACGCATCATCGAGCTCCCCGTCGACGGCCTGAAATGGCCCCTGTACATCGACCGCGAAAACCTGCCGCTGCTGGAAAACTGCACCGATGAAATGCCGCCGGAATGCCGGATCATCGCCCCGCTGGACAACTTCGTCTGGGAACGCAAACTGCTCGCCGCGCTGTTCAACTTCGACTACAAATGGGAAGTTTACGTGCCCGCGGCCCAACGCCAATACGGTTATTATGTGATGCCCGTACTCTACGGTCACGACTTTCTCGGACGCATCGAATTCAACAAAGACGGCAGCGTCAAAAACTTCTGGCCGGAAAATCCGAAAGGCCCCGGCAAAGCCGAAAAACAAGCCCTGAAAAACGCCCTGAAGCGCTTCTCCGGATATCTCGCCCGAGCGTAAATAGAACCCTTGGGAATATTTTATGTTTTTTTCACATCCGCCCCTTGACAAACTTATCTTCCGGCGGTCTATTAAAGTATAGTTTTTTAAATTTATTTCGGAATTTTACAGATGAACACAATTATTTCCAGCAACAACTGGTGGTGGCAGACGCGGCTCAGTCCGTAGGTTCTGTTGTGTTCTTGTACCAAGACATTCAGGCGGGTTGAGCTTCAAAACTCAACCCGCTTTTTTTTGTGCCAAAATTTCAAATTAACCAATAAAGACAAGGAAAAATCAAAATGTTCAAGCCGAACTTCGAAGAGTTCAAAAAGTTGTGCAGCCAGGGCAATATCGTCCCGGTCTGCCATGAGATGCTGGCCGACCTGGAAACCCCGGTGTCGGTGCTGAGCCGTTTCGCCGCAGAAGAACACGTGGCGCTGTTCGAGAGTATCGAGGGCGGCGAGCGTTGGGGCCGGTATTCGATCATCGGCCTCCGCCCCTTCGGCATCTTCAAGGTGGCCGGCGGCGTGCCGACGTTCGAAGCAAACGGCAAAGTCGAGACGCTGGACGCCCGCGACGGCGGATTTTTCGCCCTGCGCCAGATCATGAAGCGTTATAAAATGGTCGACATGCCCGGCATGCCGCGCTTCTACGCCGGGGCGCTGGGCTACCTGGGTTACAACACCATCGCGGAGTTCGAAAAAATGCCCGCGACAAAGCAGCCGCTGGCCGAGCCCACCGCTTATTTCATGCTGTTCGACCAGGCGGTGATCTTCGACAACATCCGTCATACGATGCGGCTGGTGGCCTGCGCCCGGGTCGACGAGTTTGCCGACCAGAAACAGGCCTTCGACTCCGCCTGCGACCGCATCAATGCCTTGAAAGCGCATCTGGAGAAACCGCATAAGATCGAAAACGTACGCGCCGAGTTCAACATGGACATGGTGCAGTCGAACATGACCAAGGATGAATTTTTCAATATGGTCGCCAAGGCCAAGGAGCGGATCGTCGCGGGCGACATCATTCAGGTGGTACTCTCGCAGCGCTTCAGCACGAAGCAGACCGTGCCGCCGCTGCAGCTCTACCGCGCCTTGCGTCTGGTGAACCCCTCTCCGTATATGTTCTTCCTGAAAACCGGGGCCGATAAGTATCTGGTCGGCTCCTCACCGGAAGTCATGGTGCGGCTGAACAACGGCAAGGCCGAGCTCCGCCCGATCGCCGGCACCCGCCCCCGCGGCGCGTCCGACACCGAGGATCACCAGAACACCAATGAACTCCTGAACGACGAAAAGGAACGCGCCGAGCACCTGATGCTGGTCGACCTCGGACGCAACGACCTCGGACGCGTGGCCCAGCCCGCCAGCGTTCAGGTGCGTGAGCTGATGGTGATCGAGAAATATTCGCACGTGATGCACCTGGTGTCGAACGTGGAAAGCATGCTCAAGCCCGAACTGGACGCCTTTGACCTGATCAAGGCGGCGTTTCCCGCAGGCACGCTCTCCGGCGCGCCGAAAATCAGCGCCATGAAGATCATCAACGAGCTCGAACCGGAGCCGCGCGAGATTTACGGCGGCTGCGTCGGCTACATCAACTTCAACGGCAACATGGACATGGCGATCACCATCCGCACCATGGAACTGCGCAACGGCATGATCTATGTGCAGGCAGGCGGCGGCAACGTATATGACTCCGAGCCTGAATACGAATACAACGAAACGCGTCACAAGGCCCGCGCGCTTTTCAAAGCGCTGGAACTCGCGGCCAACAACCTCGAAATTTAAGGAGTACTCCCATGATATTGATGATCGATAATTACGATTCCTTTACCTACAACCTGGTGCAGTATTTCCAGATGCTCGAGCAGGATGTCAAGGTATGCCGCAACGACGAAATCACCGTGGCTGAAGCCATGAACCTGAAGCCGGACGCGATTGTGATCTCGCCCGGCCCGGGCCGCCCGGACGACGCCGGGATCTCGATCGAGCTGATCCTCGCCGCCGCCGGCAAAATCCCGCTGCTGGGCGTCTGCCTCGGCCACCAGTCCATCGGACAAGCCTTCGGCGGCAAAATCATTCAGGCCAAGCAGATCATGCACGGCAAAATTTCCGAGGTCATGCACGACGGCAAAACCATTTTCGCCGATATCCCGAAGCCGTTCAAGGCCGTGCGCTACCATTCGCTGGCGATCGAGCGCGAGAGCCTCCCCGCCTGCCTGGAGATCACCGCCGAATCGCTCGACGGCGAGATCATGGGCGTGCGCCACCGCGAATTCCCGATCGAGGGCATCCAGTACCATCCCGAGTCGATCATGACCTCGATGGGCCGCCGCCAGCTCGCCAACTTCCTGAAACTGAGGTAACGCATGTACAAACAATATCTCGAAACCTTGCTGGACAAACGCCACCTGAGCGCCCCCGAAATGGAGTCCGTGATGGATTTGCTGATGGACGGCGAGCTGACCCCGGCGCAAATGGGCGCACTGCTGGTCGCGCTGCGGATGAACGGTGAGAGCGTGCAGGAAATCACCGGCGCGGCGCGCTCGATGCGGCGGCACGCCAAGTTCATCGACGCCGGGCCGGGCGCGGTGCTGGACATCGTGGGTACCGGCGGTGACTGCGCGGGGACGTTTAACATTTCCACTACCTCGGCCTTCGTCATTGCCGGGGCCGGGATCAAGGTGGCCAAGCACGGCAACCGCAGCGTGTCGAGCAAATGCGGATCGGCGGACGTGCTGGAAGCGCTGGGATTCGATTTGCAGGCTCCGGCGTTCAGCATGGAGTGCTGCATTCAGGATCACGGCATCGGGTTTCTTTTCGCCCAGACCATGCACCCGGCCATGAAAGCGGTGGCCCCGGTCCGGCGCGAGCTCAAGGTACGGACGATTTTCAATATTCTCGGGCCGCTGACCAATCCCGCCGGGGCGGCGTTCGGCGTGTTCGGAGTTTACACGCCGATGCTGACGGAAGTTTTCGCCGAGGTCTTTCGCGAGCTCGGCATGAAGCGCGCCATGATCGTGCACGGCCACGACGGGCTCGACGAGCTCTCCGTCTCCACCGCCTCGCGCGTTTCCGAACTGCGCGACGGCGTGATCACCACCTACGATCTTTACCCCGAGCGCTACCTCGGCACCACCTATCTGGCCGAGGAAATCGCCGGCGGCAACGCCATCGAAAACTCCGCCATCCTGACCGAGATTCTCGTCGGCCGCGAACAGGGCGCCAAGCGTGCGGTCGTGCTGTTGAACTCCGCCGCCGCGATTTACACCGCCGGGCTCGCGGAATCCCTCGAAGACGGAATCAAGCTGGCCGCCGAATCCATCGACTCCGGCGCGGCGCTCGGTAAACTGCAAGTTTTGATCAGGAGCAGCAAAGAATGAAAGAACAAACCATCCTCCAAACGATCATTTCGACCAATATGGCGAAGTTCCAGCCGTCGGCCTCCTACAAATTTGAGCTCGAGGAAATGGTGGAAAAACGTACCCGCCGCCATTCCTTCGCCGCCGCGCTGAGCAAGCCTGCAATCAACATCATCGCCGAGCTGAAAAAAGCATCGCCGTCCAAAGGTTTGATTCGCCCGGATTTTCCGGTAGCGGAACTGGCGAAGGAGCTGGAGCAATCCGGCGCGGCGGCGCTCTCGGTGCTCACTGAACCGTATTATTTTCAGGGTTCGCTGGATTACCTGCGGCTCGCGGCGCGCACGGTGGAAATTCCGGTACTGCGCAAGGATTTCATTTTCGACCCATTGCAGATTCTGGAAGCGGCGGCATTCGGCGCGGACGCGGTACTGCTGATCGCCGCCGCGCTGGACAAGGCGCAGATGAAGGACTTTTTCCAATACGCCAAATCGCTGAACCTTGACGTATTATGCGAAATTCACGACAAGGCCGAACTCGATATGGTGATGAGTTTCGACGCGGACATCATCGGCATCAACTGCCGCGACCTGAAAACCTTCAAGATCGACCACGAACTGACCTACAAATTATTGAACAAAATTCCCGCCGGGAAGATTAAGGTCGCGGAGAGCGGTATCGGCAATCACGCCGATATTGTGAAGCTGCAAGCCGCCAGAGCCAACGCGTTCCTGATCGGCGAAACGGTCATGCGCGCCGGGCGCCCCGGCGAAGCGTTGAAGGAGCTGATCCGATGAAGATCAAGATTTGCGGGCTGACCAACCGGGCAGACGTCGAGGCGGCCATCGAGGCGGGCGCATCCTACCTCGGGTTCATTTTTTATCCGAAGTCGCCGCGCTATGTCACCCCGGAACAAGCCGCCGAACTCACTCGCGGCGTGAGCGTGACCAAGGTCGGCGTCTTCGTCGACATGCCGCCCGCGGAAGTGATCGCGATCATGGATAAGTGCGGCCTGGACATCGCCCAGCTGCACGGTTCGGAAAACGTGGAAGACATCCGGGAAATCGGTCCGCAACGGGTCTGGAAAGCGGTTCAGCTCCGCACCACGGCGGACGTCGAAGCGGCGGCTCGGCTGCCGGTGGAGGCAGTGCTGGCGGATTCCGTCACCGGCAACGGCGGACTCGGCCAACCCGGCAACTGGGAACTGGCGGCGCAGGCCGCCCGCAAGATGAAACTCATCCTCGCCGGGGGGCTCAATCCCGGCAACCTCCGCGCAGCCATGCAGCAGGTCAATCCGTTCGCACTCGACCTCTGCAGCGGCGTGGAACTTGAACCAGGCAAAAAAGATCATATAAAACTGAAGGAGATAAAACATGCCTAGACACTACGGAATCTACGGAGGGCAGTATGTGGCGGAAACGCTGATGCCGGCCCTGAACGAACTCGACCAGACCTATCAGGCACTGAAAAATGATCAGGGGTTCCGCGATGAGCTGAACTATTACCTGCGCGACTACGTCGGCCGCGAATCGCCGCTCTTTCATGCGCAACGCCTCAGCGATTACGCGGGCGGCGCACAGATTTACCTGAAGCGTGAGGATCTGAACCACACCGGCGCACACAAGGTTAACAATACCATCGGCCAGGCGCTGATCGCCCGCCGCATGGGCAAAAAATGCCTGATCGCCGAAACCGGAGCGGGCATGCACGGCGTGGCCACCGCCACCGTGGCGGCGCTTTTCGGCATGGAGTGCGAGGTGTTCATGGGTGCGGAAGACATCCGCCGTCAGGCCCCGAACGTGCAGCGCATGGAAGTACTCGGCACCAAAGTCACCTCCGTGGACAGCGGCAGCGCCACACTGAAGGACGCCATGAACGAGGCGCTCCGCCAGTGGATCACCCGCGTGGACAACACGCTGTATGTCATCGGTACCGTGGCCGGACCGCACCCCTACCCTGAAATGGTGGCCGATTTCCAGTCGGTGATCAGCCGCGAGGCCCGCGCCCAGATCCTCGACAAAACCGGCAAACTGCCGGATGAGGTCATCGCCTGCGTCGGCGGCGGCAGCAACGCCATCGGCATGTTCAAGCACTTCATCCCGGACGCCTCCGTGCGCCTGACCGGCGTCGAGGCCGGCGGCTCCGGTGTGGAAACCGGCAAGCACGCCGCCAGCATCTGCGGCGGCCGCCCCGGCGTGCTGCACGGCTGCAAGACTTATCTCCTGCAGGATGAATTCGGCCAGATTCTCGAGACGCATTCGGTATCGGCCGGGCTCGACTATCCGGGCGTGGGCCCCGAACACAGCTTCCTGAGCGACAGCGGGCGGGTCAAGTACACCACCATCAACGACATCGAAGCGCTCGAAGCCTTCGACCTGCTCTGCCGCCTGGAAGGGATCATCCCGGCGCTGGAGTCGGCCCACGCCGTGGCGCAGGGCATCAAAAGCGCCCGGACGATGAGCAAGGATCAGTCGATCGTCATCAGTCTCTCCGGGCGCGGCGACAAGGACATGGAAAACGTATTTCAGGCAAAACAGAAACTTTTCGGCAAGGTGAAATAATCATGAAAGACAATATTGCAAACGCATTCAATAAGGGCCACAAAGGATTGGTCATTTACGTAACGGCCGGGCACCCGACCATGGAGGAAAGCGAAAAAATCATCGGCGAACTCATCGAGGCCGGGGCCGACCTGATCGAACTCGGCGTACCGTTCTCCGACCCGATGGCGGATGGACCGGTGATCCAGGAGTCGTCGCAAACCGCGCTGGCCAACGGCGCCACGCTGCCGAAAATCATCGCCATGGCGGCGCGGCTCCGTCAGAAATACACCACTCCGATGATTCTCTTTTCCTACTACAATGTGCTGTTGGCAAAAGGTTTCGAACAAACCGTGGCCGACTGCGCCGCCGCCGGAATCGACGGTATGCTGATCGTGGACCTGCCGCAGGAGGAAGTCTCCGAGGTGAAACCCATTCTCGACAAGCACAAGTTGGCGCTGGTCCGGCTGGTCGCACCGACCACTCCGCCCGAGCGTGCCCGCCAGATTGTGACCGACGCCGAGGGCTTCGTGTATTACATCACCGTCAAGGGCGTGACCGGCGTTCGCGCCTCGGTGGCGGATGATCTGGAGGAACACCTGACCACGCTGCGCCAGGCCAGCCCGGTACCGGTGGCGGCCGGGTTCGGCATCTCGACCCCGGAACAGGCCAGAACCAGCGCCGAATACGCCGACGGCGCAGTCGTCGGCAGCGCCGTGGTCCGCCTGATTTCCCAAGGCAAACAGAAAGACGCCGTGGCGCTCGTCCATTCCTTAGCCTCAGCGCTTCGTTAATCTGTGTCCTTCCGTGTACGTCCGTGCCCGTCCGTGTATATCGGATGGGCACGGTTCTTGATTTTTTGATGAATCGATGATATACTATGCTGTTATTGATCAAATCAAGGAGGATCGTGTGAAGTTCAAAATGTTTGCGTGGTTGTTGGCCCTGTCGGTCATCGTCATCTGTCAGGCGGAAGTCAAACTGCCTGCGGTATTCAACAATGACATGGTTCTGCAGCACGGCACGAAGTTGCCGGTGTGGGGAACTGCCGAGGCGGGCGAAACGATCACGGTGGAAATCGCCGGCCAGACCGTCGAAGCCACCGCCGACGCCGCCGGAAACTGGAAGCTGACGCTGGAACCCCTCGCCGCCGGCGGTCCGATCGAAATGACGGTCAAAGGCAGCAAAAGCAACACTCAGACGCTCGGCAATATCCTGGTCGGCGAAGTGTGGGTCTGCTCCGGACAATCCAACATGCAATGGTCCTTCAAAAATGTCGTCCAGGACAAGGAAAAACATCTGGCCGCGGCCAATCATCCGAAAATCCGTCTTTTTAACATCCCGAGACGCTTCACCAACACGCCCCAGACCGATGTGCAAAATGTAACCTGGAAAGTCTGCGACAGCAAGAGCGTGGAAGAATTCTCCGCCGTCGGTTATTTTTTCGGCCTGGAGCTCTTCAGGGAACTGAAAATGCCGGTCGGGCTGATCAATTCCTCGTGGGGCGGCACCAGGATCGAACCCTGGACCCCCGGAATCGGCTTCAAGGATATTCCCGCGCTGAAAAACATCTGGAACCAGATCGAGATCCAGACCCCCGGTTCCCCGGCTTATGAACAGAAGGTCAATGCCACGCTCGACAGCTACAAAAAATGGCTCGCCGACGCCCAGGTCAAGGTCGATGCCAAAATGCTGCCAGCCCCGGCTCCCGCATACCCCCAGGAACTGATTCCCTTCAACAACAACCGCCAGCCCACAACCCTGTACAACGGCATGATCAACCCGGTGGTGCCCTTTGCCGTCCGCGGCGCGATCTGGTACCAGGGCGAATCCAACCTCTCCGACGGGATGCTTTATTACGACAAAATGAAAGCGCTGGTAAACGGCTGGCGCACCGTCTGGAGCAATCCGGATATGCCGTTCTATTTCGTCCAGCTCGCTCCCTACAAATACACCAACACCCACATGCTGCCGGTCATCTGGCAGGCTCAGGAAAAGTTCGCCAGGGAAATGCCGAACACCGGCATGGCCGTGATCAACGATATCGGCAACCGGAACGACATTCACCCGGCTAACAAGCATGACGTGGGCAAGCGCCTCGCGCTGCTGGCCCTGAACAAAACCTACGGGCAGAAAGATCTCGTGGCCGATTCCCCGACCGTGAAGGCGATGGAAGTCAAAGGCAAGGAAGTCCTCCTGACCTTCAATACCAAAGCGCTGAAAACCCGCGACGAGAAACAGCCGGACTGGTTCGAAATCTGCGGCCCCGACGCCAACTTCGTCAAGGCCAACGCCGAGATCACCAACAACACGGTCACCCTGACCGCCGATGGCGTGGATACCCCAATAGCGGTGCGTTATGCCTGGAGCGGCATTGCCGAGCCAAACCTGACGGGCGAAACCGGCCTGCCGGTGGGCTCCTTCATCGCCGGCAATCTCCCCACGGCCGATGAGTTCCTGAAAAATATTGTGGAAACCGAAAAATACCAGGTCGTCTACAGCCTCGACCCGACCAATTCCAAAGCCATCAACAGCGGCCGCGCGATTCAGTACACACTTGACGACAGCGCCAAGTTCGCCGGCAAGAAAATCAAGCGTATCGGCTACTTCATGGGCCTGACCTCCAAGGCGGGCGACGTGAGCTACGTGTTCGTATCGCTGGACCCGTTCACCCAGGATATCAAAAAGATCGGGGTGCCGATGGCCGACGCACAGGCGATGTTCCAGCAGAAAGTCTCCAATCTGAATGTGAAAAGCAATGTGCAGGGTGTAATCACCGGCACGATTCCGGAAGGCAATATCGAATTCTGGCCGAACAGCTACAGCCCGTCCAATGCGGCCAATATCGCCGGCGCGTCCGACAATCTTTATGACTTCGGCGATGTGATCAATACGCAGAGCACGGTCGGCTACGGCTCGATGCAGATCCATAACTATGCGGCCGGTCAAACCATCTTTGCCTTCAACAACTTACTCAAAGGCAAAGACGCCGACGTCGGCATCGGCAACCAGCCGCCCGCCGCGCCGGGCGCCCCGGTGAAGCATCCGGACTGGACCTTCAGCAAATCCGCCCAGAATTACGACAAGGGAATCCTGGCAATCCTGGTGCAGCTCGATGATTGAACACAATTACAGCTTCGATCCCACCTGCGGTTATACCCGGGAGCAATTTCTGAAAATCATACCTCCTGATAATGAACCGTCCGATTTCCGGGCGTTCTGGGAGGAGATATACGACAGGGCCATGTCCATGCCGCTGAACATCGTAAGCCTGCGGCAGATCTGGAGCCCGAACCCGGATATCGAGGTTTACGAGGTCTACTACAAATCCTGGGACGATGCGGTGATCGGCGCCTGGCTGAGCCGCCCGAAAAACTCCCGCGGCGGCATCCTGACCGGCCACGGCTACGGCAATCCGTCCACGCCGGTGCTCGATGACGACTTCACGGTCATCGCCCCGTGCCTGCGCGGCATGGGCATGTCGAAGCACCCGGAGATTCCGTGGCAGCCGGCCAGGCACGTGCTGTACGGCATTGAATCACGCGAAACGTATGCGCTGCTCGGCTGCGCCGTCGACCTCTGGCTGGCGGTGTCGGTGATGGCGGAAATCTATCCGGACACGGCGGCGAATATCCACTATCGCGGCGGCAGTTTCGGCGGCGGCATGGGCGCGCTTGCGGTACCGTGGGATAAACGTATCCGCAGCGCGTATCTGAATGTCCCGACCTTCGGGCACAATCCGTTGCGGCTGCAGTTCGAATCGACCGGCAGCGGGGAATCGGTGCGCGTCTACCGTCAGGCTCATCCAGAGTGCGACGAAGTGCTGCCGTATTTCGACGCCGCCACCTCAGCCAAGTATTTCCGTGTGCCGGTGCTGGCCTCCCCGGCCCTGTTCGACCCCTGCGTGGTTCCGCCCGGCCAGTTCGCCGTGGCAAATGCGGTCCCGGAGCAGCTCCGCGAGGTCCATATTTACCCCGCCGGACACTTCGAAGTGCCGGAAAATGTTCCGGTTCGCGAGAAAATCAACGCGAGGCTGCTGGACTACGCCCTTAACCGGGCGCCAGAACCGGGAATATATTCCGCAGAATAGTATAAACGATCAGAACGGCAACAACCCCGATGGCGAATTTGTAATTCATGAACCATCGGGGTTTTATTATGAGGACGGCCAGGAGCGGAATCGCGGCGACTGCCAGCACGTTCATCCGCGCCGCCCGGACGATATCGCCGTGCAGCAGCGCATGCAGCGCCCGCGTCGTGCCGCAGGAGGAACAATAGAAGCCGAAATATTTGTACGTGCCGCACTGCGGGTACAGCCAGGCGTTTTCCGCCGGGTCGACGAAATACAACACCGCCAGGGCGGCAAGTGCCAGAAACGCCGCCACTCCAATGAGCCATTTGGAAAGCTTCTTCATGGCGTCAGATCAGACCGTCCTCCACAGCATGGGCCTCGTTGATCTGCCCCGATATGGCCTGTTTCAGCGCCACGCCCTTGCCGATGTCGCCCATCAGGATGCCGCCGACGACCTTGCCGCCGGCCAGGAATATTTTGCGGTAAATCTTTTTGTCGCGGTCGATGAACTCCCGGCTGTCGTCGCCGCCGATGGCTCCCGCCGAAAACATTTTGATGCCGAACGCCGTCAGCGTGGCACCGTAAATTCCGCAGCTGAACACCGAGTCGTCGCCCAGAATCTGCTCCGCCGCCACCTTGCCCTGCACCATGGCGGGCTCCTGCAGTCCGTAGGTGCGGCAGACGATTTCCGCGCAATCCCCGGCGGCGTAAATGGCCGGGTCATCGGTCGCCATGTGTTCATCTACGATAATGCCGCGATCGGTTTTCAACCCCGCGTTTTTCGCCAGGTCGATGTTGGCGCGGGTACCGGCGGAAACCAGCACCAGGTCGCATTCGATCCGGCTGCCGTCCAGCAATACCGCGCCCTCCACATGCTCGGCGCCGGTGATTTCCTTGACCCCGGAACCAAGCAGGATTTTCAGTTTCGGCACATTTTTGACCTGTTCCAGATAAAGCTCCCCGCCGGCGGCGTCGAGCTGGCGCGGCAGAATGGTCGGCGCGGTTTCGATCATGGTCACTTCATTGCCGAGCTTGAGCAGCGAACCGGCCAGTTCCAGCCCCAGCACACCGCAACCGATGATCAGGACTTTGCGCGGTTTGGTCAGATACCCCATCAGCTCCACCAGATCGCGATGATCGCGGAGTGACAATACTTCGGGCAGCTTCACGCCGGGAACCGGCGGGATGAAGCAGCTCGCGCCGGTCGCCAGCAACAGGTAATCGTAAGGCGCCTCGGAGCCGTCGCCAAAGCGCACGGATTTGGCTGCGCGGTCGATCGATTCGGCCTTCATTTCGAGGTTCAACCCGATATCCTTGTCTTTGTAAAACGCCGGCGGGTTCATCGGCCGCGGCTCCGGCGGATTTTCCGCGATGGCGAACGACAGCGACGGCCGGAAATACGGCGGCACTTCTTCGTCGGTATAAATGTTGATTTGCATTTCCGCGTCACGGGCTCTCAAAGCCTTGGCGGCGGACACCCCGGCAGCGCCGGACCCCACAATCACTACTCGTTTATTCATAATTACCTCATCGACTTTCCATAAAATAACCAGTTTCGGCGAAAAAGTCAATTCGGAATTTGTAATTGTGCGTAATTTGTATAATAGTAATTGTCCACGAAATACACGAAAGAACACGAAAGTCATGGTCAGCCGAACTCGGCTGACCATGAGTATTTGTATTTTTTTCGTGAATTTTCGTGTATTTCGTGGACAATAAAACTATTTAGACTTATGAACAAGATCAATTTTTTCAGCGAATATCTCAGCGGGAAATACGGTACGGCGCTTTACCGGATACCGATTGACCTGCCGTTGAGCTGTCCGAACCGGACCGGCCAGGGCGGCGGCTGCATCTATTGCGCCGAGGACGGCAACCGGGCGCGACACCTGCGACATCATTTTTCGCTGCCGGAACAGGTCGCGGCGGGCATCGCCTATGTCCGGGAGCGCTACCACAGCGCAGGACCGTATATCGCTTATTTCCAATCCTATACAAATACGTTCGCACCGGTGGCGCAGCTTCGCGCGTGGTACGAGGAAGTGCTGGCGTTGGCCGAGTTCAAGATGATCATCGTGGCGACCCGCCCGGACTGCCTGCCCAACGAGGTGCTGGAACTGCTCTCGGAGCTGAACCGGCGCTGCGAACTCTGGGTCGAGCTCGGCGTCCAGACATCCAACGACGCCACGCTGAAACTGATCAACCGCGGTCACGATTTCGCCTCGGTGCAGGCCGCCGCGCGCAAGCTGGCGGACCGGGGAATCAAGACCGCCGCCCACGTGATCCTGGGGCTCCCCGGCGAAACGGCCGATGATTTCCGCAAGACTGCCGACGACCTCGCCGCGCTGCCGTTCAAAGCCGTGAAGCTGCATCAGCTCCTGGTCCTGCGCAAAACTCCGCTCGCCTCCGGCAACTACCCCGTCAAACCGCTGAACGAGTACGAATACGCCGCCGCCGCGGTCGATTTCCTGCGCCGGCTGCCCGATGACTGGATCGTCATGCGGCTGATGGCCGACGCCGACAACGACGCGATTATCGCCCCGAAATGGTGGATGAAAAAGGGCCAGTTCATCGAATACGTGCGGCAACTGATGGACGGTGGCAACGCCATGCAGGTCGTCACCGGCGACGGCTCCCCTACCCTCTACCATCCGGGTTACCGCCAGCATTTCCATACCGTGGCCGGAGCCCGGACCGAGGCCGAGGAGAAATTCGCCGTTCCCTCCGGCATCGCCGGTCTGAAAAATCCGCGCCTGCTCGACATCGGCTTCGGCCTCGGTTACAATGCCGCCGCCGCACTGGCCGCCAACCCGGACAGTGAAATCACCACGCTGGAAAACGATCCGCGCACACTCGAGGCCGCGCAGGAGCTATTCGAGCCGGAGTCGCTGCAGCACCAGCTGATCAGGGGCCTGCGCGAACATGGCCAGTGGCACAATGTCCGGCTGCTCGCGGGCGATGCCCGGGCTTCGGTACGGAGCCTGCCGGACCAATATTTCGACGTCGTATTCATGGACGGTTTTTCGCCGGACGTCAACCCCGAGCTGTGGACGTATGACTTCATCCGCCAGCTCAAGCGTATCCTGAAACCCCGCGGCGTGATCGTGACGTATTCGAGCGCGTACCCGTTGCGCGGCGCATTTCTCAAGCTCGGTTTCAAGGTGCGCGAGACAGCCGCCTTCGGGCGCAAGCGCGGCGGCACCGCCGCCTCACTGCAGGGCGAAACCGCACTGCCCGAAAAAGAGTTGAACATCATCCTCAAATCTACCGCCGGGGTCCCCTATCGCGACCACGGCCTGACCCACCGCCCCGCCGAAATCCTGCAGTACCGCGAGAGACTGGTGAAGAAGCTCCGCGCCAGAGGCATTCCCAAATGGTATAAATAAACCATTGCCCGACTGTGGTATGATCCTGAATTCTAAATTTGGTATGAATTTTCCTTGTTTTGGTATATATATTTTAAATTTTTTCATGAATTTTTGTTTATTATGATCATTTTGGTATTGATTTATTTATTATTTTGGTTATAATAATGCCATAGCAAATAAAAATGGTACAATTATGAACGACCAATTGGCTCCGACAAAATTTTTGTATAAAGAGATTGCCCGTCAGATTTGCGACGATTTCCAAGCGGCGGCCAAGCTCCCCAGCGAGCGCGATCTGGCCGAGCGTTACGGCTGTACCAGAACGACCATCCGCACCGCGCTGAAACAGTTGCAGGGCGAGAAACTGCTGGACCGCCAGCCCAACCGCAACAAGCGCTCACTGGTTCAGCCGGCGGCCAAGCCCGCGGTACAGGATTCGCGCTGGACCCCGGCGGTCATGCTGCTGGGACTGGAGAACCTGAAGGACCCGAATTATATGGACTTCGTGGCCGGCTGCCTGGATCAGGCACGGCGCGAAAACATTCTGTTGACCACCCAGACGATTTCCGATGGGCATGAACTTGAAACCCTCACCGCGCTGGGCCAGCTGCACCCGAACTGCGAACCGGCGGGTTATCTGGTGGGGGGACGGGTGTCGGACAATGTGTTGAAGATGCTGCACCAGGCGTATCTGCCCTGTGTGTTCATGGGTAATTTTCTGGTGGGACGGAATCTGGGGCGGCACCACTTTTTTGAGTGCTACCTGCCGCAAGACGATAAACATGAAGTGGTTCTGCGCAAGTTCCTCGATCTCGGGCATACCCGGATTCTGGCGGTAAACTTCAATATGTACGAAGGCATGGTGAAACGCCTTTATCAGGAGTACGGCATACCGTTCAGCGATTTCGGTTTTATCGATGTGCCATGGTCGATTCAGGGCGCGCTGAAGCCGCTGCACGAGAAATCCGCCGAGATTGCCGAAATCGCCAAAAATTATACCGCCATGCTGGTGCCGTTCGGCAACGTGATCAGTTTCGACATTTACATGGCGCTGCTGAACGCGGGCATCAAAATACCGGAAGACCTGAGTCTGGTTTATGCCAGCGGCAAGCCGGAGTGGTTCGTGCCGCATTTCAAGATCAGCACGGTGTTTTCCTCGGCCTGGGACGAAGGAGCCAACTGCGTCAAAGAACTGGCGCGGCAGATCCGCAACGGCGAGCCCGTCGGCGGGGTACATTACACGGAATATCGTTTTCTGGACAACGGCACAATCGCGCCGCCCCGGAAACAAAAATAACTTAAGTAGGAGACTGAATATGCATACAACAAGAACATGCGGGAAAAACTTTACACTCATCGAGTTACTGGTAGTTATAGCGATCATCGCAATTCTGGCGGCCATGCTGCTGCCGGCGCTCACTCAGGCCCGCGAAAGAGCCAAAGCAACCGGCTGCATAAATAATTTGAAGCAGGCCATGCAGTTCTCCCTGATGTATATTGATGACAATGAAGGGCGTCTGCCGAGAAGTTATGATCATGATTACCCGTATACTTATGTATTGTTCGGACGGGAAACCAGTTGGTCCAAGATTCCGGCCGTTAAAAACAGTTTCACCTGCCCGTCTCTTCCGTACAACCCCGCCGCCGGTGTGTACCGCAACCAGTTTGCCTGGGCCTATGGTCTCCCCGCCAGTACGGTCGGGTTCAATTTCAAGCAAAAGCAGAGCCGGATGCCGTCGGAAACCATGATCTACGGGGATTCTTACTCCAATACGAAGTTTACGAACACCGGGCTTATCGTACCAACCGTTTCAATCTATCAAAATTGGGCCGCTCCCACGGACGGGGGATTGCCGCATGCGCGACACCTGAAGTCAGCCAATATGGCGATGATGGACGGGCACGTAGAGGGAGTATCCGGCCCCAGGATCATCATCGAGAAATATGCGTTGGGCTACTCTGTTAACGGCCCGATTTTGAATCAATGAGAAGAGGAGAAGAAATCAATATGAAGATGAGAGTTTCAATTTTTGCCCGCACCTGCATCGTCTTTTGCCTGCTGGCCCTGACTGCCGGATTATCAGGCGCGGAAGATTTCGCCCTGCGCCGGAAAGACAACGACATCCAGGTTTCCTGTGCCGGCGGGATTTACACGATCCTGAAAAACGTTCAGCCGAAATGGGGTGCCTGCAGTCCCCTGAAAATCGGCGATTCCGATGTCAATTCGCTGACCATTCAGGTCGTCACCCAGACTCCGATGCCGGAAAGCACCAAAACCCCGGTATCCCTGCTGCCCAATGGGAGCCAGAGCAGCCTGACCGTACTGAGCGATACGGCCGAGCTGAAGCACATCCGGGCTGAATATGCCCTTTCGCCGGTCGATCAGCTGAAGTTGATTCACCCCGGCGGCAAGCTGGTGGTTGATTTTCGTTTTATTGCCGGTATTCCCGGGGTGGCGGTAGACGCCCGGGTGATTGGGGTGAGCGACAATTTCATCATCAGGGGCCTGACCGGTCAGTTCGGCAGGGAATTCGAATCTTACCGTCCGGAAGGAAAAGAAGTGGTGCTCTATGACACGAATGACTGGAAGCCGATAAAAGTCGGCTCGAAAACGGCCCGGTTCGTCCTGGCGGAAAAGAAGGGGAAGTCCATGTTGATCGCCCCGGTCAGCATCAAAACTCCGAACAAAGGTTTTGTCGCGATCGGCACGCCCAACGAATATAAACCGATCCGGCTGGGTGAAGGCGAATCGATCGGTTTGAAGTTGCTCTTTGGTTTTGCCGGAACGGAAGAAGACGCGGAAAAATTGCTGGCATTCCGGGAAATGCTTCCGGACGTTACCCTGGCCGCGCCGGAAGTTCCCGTCATGGGCATGAAGTCGGTAACCGCTCTGAAGCCGCTTGCCATCGGCAGCTTCCAGTGGGGTGACATTCCGCTGCTGGTTGAACGCAACAAGATTACCGATTACCGTCCGGTGGAGGCCAATACCTGGCGCGGCCCGCAGACCTTAAGCTTCCAGACCTGGAGTGCATTCGATACCGAAAACCTCTATCTGAGAATAAAGGTTCTCGACGATGAAGTGGTTCAAACAGCCACGGGCAGCAGTATCTGGAGCGGCGACTGCATTCAGATTGCCTTCGACCCGCTTTGCGAAGAAAGACTTTCCGGTAACCTCATCCTGATCGGCGTGGCGCCGACTCAGCCGGTAACCGTCTGCGCCTGGAGTCATCCCGATAAAAATCTGGTGCGCGACGACATTTCCGATGTAGTCAAAACCGCCAGCCGCATTGTTCCCGGCGGATACGAATGCGAAATGGCCATTCCCTGGAGCTTCCTCAATCCTTTTGAGCTGAAACACGGCAAAATCGGCTTCAATGTGGTGGTGCTGGACGGCGGCAAGCATTGGATGGGGATTACCGACGGCATCGCGGGCGGGAAGGACCCGGGCCTTTATCAGAAACTCTATTTTTCCGGCATGGAACAGGCGCTTTTTGCCAATCAGCGGGAACCGGCCCCCGAATTGCTCTTCCCCGATTCCATTCTCATTGCCGACGAGGAATTGTCTCTTGGGGCCTTCGTTTTTCTGGCCGCCGACGATCTGCCGGCCGAACTGGAAGTCAATCTGAACGGCAAAGCCTTGAAGCGCCAGGCACTCAAAGCCGGCTTCAATTCGTTCCAATGGAAAATCCCGCGCAAAGAACTCACTCCGGGAAATCAGACCGCCTCGGTATACCTGCTCCGCGATGGAGAGCAGCGTTATACCAGAACCTATCCGGTTACCCTGATCACCCGTTCATTCCTGCTGGAAAGCACGGATAAGCTGGAAAAGGAAAATCAGAAGCTCAGCCGGAAAATTGACGAAATCCGCAAGTCTTCCGGGGAACCCTCCTATCTGGTCAGCCGTACCGCGGTCACCCATTTTTTCCTGAACAAAACCCGTATGATTTGCCGGGAAAAGGGAGATGCCGCGGAGAAACGCTACAAGCAAACCGCAATCAGGGCATACCGGAACCTGGCTTTTCTGAATCAGGTAACGGAAGACGGGCTCAAGCAGGCGGATGCCATCCTGGCCGGCAAGGAAAAATTCTTCACGGTACAGCCTCCGCCCAAAGGCGTGCGCCCGGTTATCGCCGACGGCGGCTTCAAATTGAATGGACAGGAAATCTTCTTCATCGGCGCCAACACCTGGATGCTCCGCAACCGCGGAATGGAGGAAGACCTGGAAGACATGGCCACCGCCGGCCTGAATTTCTTCAATCTGGTAAACGTGCATGACGCCGCACGGCGGCGCGAACTGATCGAACTGGCCGACCGCCTGGGACTTTTTTATAATCGCCGCGAAACGGGCAATCACATCCGGAAAAACTATCTGTATTATTCGGGAGAGTCCGTTGCCGCCCGCGCGGCCTGGCCGGAAATCGAGCGAAACGACCCGTCGCTGGTTTATCTGGTGGCGCATGAGGAAACCGCTTCGTTTCCTCCGGTGATCGACAATGATCTCACCGGTATCACCCTGGTGGAACACCGGATGGCAACCCTCCAGGACCATCTCCGCAAAAAATATGGTTCTCCGGAAGCCATGAACAAAGCCATGGGAACCTCCTGCAAATCGTTTGAAGAGATTAACGAAAAAGCAGTTCAGGCAAGCATTGCGCTGAAATTCGAGCAATTCCGGTGCATGACTGCGCTGCAGGCCCCCGCGCTCCGGAATTACAACCAGGCGTTGCGCAAATTTTCCGGATTACCGGTGAGCACTCACTTTTCCGAATTGAATTTCCGCCCTTACGACACACTGGAAATCGGCGGCGATTATGACCAGCATTGGGCTCCGTACGATATTCCCGGATTCGATGCCGGCACCGGCTTTGTCCACAAGCAATACGCCATGAATTTCAGCGGACGCTCCATCCTGTTGACCGACCTCGCCCGTTCGCTGTATCCGGACCGTCCCTGCGCCAACAACGAAGAATACATTGTCAGCATCGGCAACACCACGGTGATCCCGCCGCCGGAATACCACTATGCGGGAGCCATACTGCCGGCGTTGCACGGCCGGAATGCCACGTCGATTTTCGTGATGGACCATAGCTGGACCAGCTCCTGGGGTGAGTTGACGTTCCGCCGTGCCGACGCGGTTTACATGACCGCCAAAGCGGCGCTGGACCTGCGGCGGCTGGCGCCGGAAATCGCCACCTTCCGCTCGGCCAAATCGCCCGCGGCCATCCTCTACACGATGCCGTCATACGCCCGCAAGGATTACCCGGATTGGCTCATTACGGCGTTTGAGGGATGCTATTTCAGCGGGTTCCCGGTCCGCTTTGTCAGCGACCGCCTGGTCCTGGACGGCAAATTGCAGGATTATCAGATTCTGGTCGTGCCAAACGCCCAGTATGCTACCGATGAAGTATTTGCCAAAATCGCGGCCTTTGCCGGAAAAGGCGGCAAGGTTCTTTGCCTCGGCCGGGAATCGCTGTCCATGAACGAATACGGGCAGAAAATCGCTCAACGGGAGGCTGTCCGGAAGAACTTCATTTTCCTGGAACGGGATACGCCCGAGGGTTGTTTCGCTCAATACGGCAAGCTCCTGAAGCAGCTCAACCAGAAACCTCTTGTTGAAGTTGAAACCGCCTCCGGCGACGGTACGTTCGGCCTGGAATACCGGAGCGCGAAAACCCCGGACGGCAAAACCCTGCTCTACCTGCTCAACCTGCGGAAAACTCCGCTGACGGTAAAGATTCCGGGCGACCGTACCTGGATCGACCTGATTGACGGAAAGCCCTTTTCCGCCCAGACCACCATTGCCCCCCTGGAACTTCACCTGCTTCAACAGCAGGACTGACACAAAACAGACAGGCCGCCAAGTCAAATTGGCGGCCTGTTTTACTTTTTGTGAACAAATCAGAGGTTGTAGAAATCCTTGGTGTTCTGATAACACATGCTGACGGCAAGCTTTTCGATGATTTCGAACGGAGCCTGGCCGCGCTCGGCGTGTTCGCCCAGCACGCTGCACAGCACGCGGCGGAACATCTCAAAACGCGAGCCGTAGCTCAGCAGTTTGCGCGAGTCGGAAACCATGCCCGCGAAGTTGGCGAAGGTATCGACCGAGCCGATGTATTCGAGCTGGCGGCGCATGCCCACCGGCGTATCCAGCAGCCACCAGGCGGAGCCCAGGCGAACCTTTTCGCCGAAGGCGCGCGCCATCGTGGCCAGCATGGACTGATGCGCCGGATCGAGGCAGTACAGCACCACTTTCAAGCGGCCGTCGAAGCGGTTCAGGAACGGAATCAGCGGGCGCATCTGGTCCTGCATGGAGTTGCAGATATCGCCGCCGACGTCCGGACCGAGCGATTTGTAGAGCGAATCGCGCACGTCGCGCACAGCGCCCAGGTGCAGCTGGGTCACCCAGTTTTTCTGCGCGTTGAGTTCGCAGACCTCGCCGAGGAAGCAGCTCATATAAGTATCTACTTCCGCCGCGGTGAGCCGGTCACCCTTCATGGCTTTCTGGAACACGGCGTTTGCATCGCTCTTGGAGGCGACGCCGGAGACCATCACTTCGAGGCCGTGGTCGGTGGCTACGCAGCCGTTTTCGGCGAAGAAATCATGGGAGAGCGACATGGCCTGCAGCAGGTCGTCGAGGGTCTCGATTTTGAGGTTGAAGCGCTCGGCGACTTTTTCGATATAATCGCGCCAGCCGGGGTTGGCGATTTTCATGGCTTTATCGGGACGCCAGGTCGGGCGCACCAGCATCCGGCCGCTGACGCTGGCCACGGTGCGGTGGTCGTGCAGCGAATCGATCGGATCGTCGGTGGAGCACATGACCTCGACGCCGATTTTTTCGAGCAGCGCGAGCGGCTTGCTTTCGGGCTTGGCGAGGACCGCGTTGGCCTCGGCCCAGATGGCGGCGCCGGTGTCCGGCCCGATCAGCGTCGAAATGCCGAGGTAACGGCTCAGGTCGAGGTGCACCCACTCATAAACCGGATTGCCGGCGATTTCCGGAAAAACCGAAGCGAGCTTCAGCCATTTTTCTTCATTGGTACGGCTGCCGGTGATGTATTCCTCGGCCACGCCGCGCTTGCGCAGCACTTCCCAGACATAATGGTCGGTGGCGGCAAAAAGCTGCCAGACATCGGCATAATTGTCGTTGACGGCGATTTCCTTGACATTGGCATGGTTGTGCGCGTCGACGATCGGCAGTTTCTTCACGGCGTGATAAAGCTTCAATCCCGCGGCGTTGTCGATCAGATATTTTTCACCCAGAAAACTCATTTTTTTCCTCGCTTGAAAAAGGTTGATGATTTTTGCAATCAGCATAATATAGTGTGGTTTGACGCGCAAGGAAAGTATTTTTTCGTAAAAAATGTCCCGAAAGTTGCAAACGGAGGCGTAGCCGGAAATTTTATGGACATTATGGACAAGGATGGACCTTATGGACGAATTTCCAGCTACCTTCTCGGCCTGCCCGGCTTGCCGCCGGGATTCCGGGGACCATTTTCCCGGGATTCGACCGGGCCGCGACCGGACCAGCGATCAGGATTATTGTTCGGCGGTCTGACCTCGCTCCGGGGTGGCGGTGTGGGGCGTCCGGACGGGCGGCTCGGTGGCCTGACCTCGCTCCGGGGTGGCGGTGTGGGGCGTTCGGACGGGCGACTCGGTGGCCTGACTTCGCTCCGGGGTGGCGACACCGGGCGACTTGGCGAGCGCGGCGATGGTGCAGGACGCTTGGGCTCGCGGGGAGAGTCGTTCCTGCGGGGACGGGAATTGCGCCAGCCGCTGCCAGAGTCATAATACGGTGCAGGTGGCGGGGGCGACACATAATAGTAATAATTGCTGCTTGAGCTCCTATAAGGATAGGTAGGCTCCGTGGTGATCGTCGTTACCGGAACCACGGAAGTGACCGGCGCAGACGGGACAAGGCGGGTTGGGGCCGGAGGAACCGCTGCAACCGGAACAAAGCCGGTCGGTATTGAAGTAAATGTCTGTGCCGGAAGCGAATTGATATCCAGCGACAGCCCCAGAATCACGTCGTCGAAAATATTGGTGACTTCCCGGATCGCCTTCTGCACATTGATGCTGCTTTCCGGGGGAATTGTGACATTCTCAAATAAGATTCTGGCGATTGTCCGTCCGTATGCATCCTTGTAAACAACCTCGTTGCCCTGAAATTCCGCCTCCAGGACAATGCCCCCCTCGGAATTAATATAAGTGATGCTCTTTTCCGTAAGCGTGGCGTACAGGACGAACCGCGCCACGGCGTCTTCGTATTTCCCCGCATTGCCGGAAAACACCGCCCGGCCGATGGTCCGGCTATAGCGGTTGCGGTATTCGACACCACCGGCGCTTTCGACGGCGTCGCCAATGGCGAGCCCAGTTTCATCGACATAGCTGACTTTGTTATCGTTCAGGATGCCGCTGGCGACAACTTTGCCGACCGCGTCGGCGACGGTGAACGTCCAGGCCGCTGCAAGCTGCCATGCGGTCGTTGCCGTTATCAGGAAAATCAGTATCTTTTTCATGGTCGGGCCCTCCTGTTAAAATTGTCGCTTCTGTCATAAATAACGACTGAGGCAGAGAAATATTGTTAGGAAATGAACAATTTTCCTTGACACGTTCCAAATGAAAATCATGAAAAAAAGCGGATAAATATCGCAGGAGCTATTGAAATTATGGAAATCGTAACTATGGTAATATACGGCTCTGAAATACGTAAAATATACGAGTATCAGATGAAAACTGGCCCATAAACCGATAAGTCAGGGATTATAGTATCATGGATGAGATTGACCAGAAAATTATCGCCAAACTGATTGCCGACGGACGCGCGGGCAACAACACGATTGCGCGCGAACTCGGCATCTCCGAAGGTACCGTGCGAAACCGGATCCGCAAACTGATCGATTCCGGTTATTTATGGGTATCCGCGTGGATAAACCCGGAAATGGTTGACGATCATCAACTGTTCATGCTGGGGGTGAAAGTTTCCGCCAGCAAGGATATCACCAAGATCGCCAAGGCTATTTCGGCGTTGAAGGAAGTGCAGTCGGTCTGCATCACCACCGGCCGTTACGACCTGATCGTGGAAGCGTGGCTGCCGGCCAAACACGGGCTGATCCAGTTCATCGACGGCCCCATTCTCAAAATCGACGGCATCGTCACCACCGAGAGCTTTCTCGCCATAAAGACCTTCAAAAAATGGCTCGACCCGGGCGAACTCAATTAATTACGAATTACGAATTGCGAATTACGAATTAAAAGGAAATAACTTGCCACCGGGTGCTCACCCGGACGCAGTCCAGCGCGCGGATAGCGCTGGTCGCCTGTAGGGCGAAACAATTGTAAGCCGCAGGCGCTAGGGCAAAAATCGCCACTCGCCCGAAAGCGAGATTGAAAAAGCGCGATAGCTGATTTTTCAACGTTGAGCGAAAGGGCGGAAACCATCAGTTCAAGGGACGATTGCCTGGTACTGCTTCAGCAGTTCTTTCAGTTGCTCGAGCGGTACTTTTCTGACACCGCAATTGAGCTGTGCGGCCAATGCCGCCGCCGCGCCCGCCGCTTGACCGGTCGCCATGCAAGTAGCCTGCACACGCAAGGCCGAGTTCGCCAGGCGGTCGCTGGAGATACAGCGCCCGGCCACCAGCATGTTGTTAATCCCCTGCGGAATCAATGCGCCGAGCGGTACCGTGGGGACCACGCCTTCGGCCAGCGGCTCGGGCCTCACGCCGTGCTCCTTGTTGTGCAAATCGATCGGATAAAACGCATAACAAATGCTGTCCGCCCAAACCCGGCCGCTCTGATAATCCTCCACCGTGACCACGGTCTCGCCCTGAATCCGTACGGTTTCGCGAATACCGCATTCCGCAGAATTCAGCTCCAGTTTCAGATTTTCCAGCCCCGCTTGACGGCGCAGGAAGCGGTATGCACGCAGAGCCGCTTGCCGTCCCTCGATTTCCATGGCGGTGCGTCCCTCGCTGGTATGGGCGCGATCGCCCCACAAATGGTTGCCGTTATTGCCCAGACTGTGCAATAACTGGGCTGAAAAATCGCCGGCGTTCCAGCTCAAATCGGTAAACTCGAGTTTGCCCTCCGCCACAGCCTGGCGGGCATTGGCGGCGATTTTTTCGTAGTCAAGGGATTGCAGGTCGTAGCCGGAGAGTTTGAACGAATACGAGCCGGGCTGGCAAACGTCCGATTCCACGATTTTGCCGCCGGCCAGGCTCACCACGTTGGCATCGCCGGTACAATCGACAATCACTTTGGCGCGGATCTCCTTCAAGCCCTCCTTGGTGCACAAGGTAAGCTTTTCACCGTCAATGGCGGCGGCCATGGCGTGATAAAGAACCTCGACTCCGGCGTCAAGCATTTTAGCGTCGCAAAGCGCGGCGTAGACCAATGCATTGAGCCGGATCTGATAGAGCGCGTGATTTTTCATCCCATCCTGCGTGTTGAAATCCGGCATGCTCAGGCCACACTCCTTCACCGTGTCTATCACCAGTTCCCAGCCGATGCCGCCGATCACCTGTTTGTGCCAGGCATAAAACAACCCCGGCTTGGCAATGGCGCTCAGGGTCATAGTACCGCCGGGCATCCCGGATTTCTCCACCAGCAAGGTTTTGGCCCCTGCCCGGCCGCTCTGGATGGCGGCCACGACCCCGGCGGTCCCGCCGCCGATTACAACCACATCATATATATCATTCATCATTGTTCCTTGGTTTATAGTTTAAAATAGCACAAATCTAACCAAATCCAAACAATAAGCGTGTTGCAATCCTGATCATTTGGCGGCATATTATGTAAAGTCTAAAATGAAGGACGTCTATGAACAACACGAAAGTACTGATTATCGAAGACGACGAGGACATTCAGAGCGTCCTCCAGTACAACCTGAAAAAGGCGGGCATCGGCGCTATTCTCTCCGCCGAAGACGGCAAAACCGGGCTCGATATCGCCCGCAACGAACGCCCCGACATCATCCTGCTCGACCTGATGCTCCCCGAAATGGACGGCATCACCGTCTGCAAAAACCTGAAGGCCAAAGAAGAAACTGCTCCCATCCCGATCATTATGCTCACCGCCAAAAGCACCGACAACGACATCGTGGCCGGGCTCGAAGCCGGAGCCGATGACTATGTGACCAAACCGTTCAATTTCCAGGTGCTGCTGGCGCGCATTAAATCCGCGCTGCGCCGTTTGGAGCTCTCCGGCAAGCCGTCCGGGTCGGTGATCAAGCGCGGCCCGATCGTCATCGACGTCGAACGCCGCGAAGTCAGCATCGACGGGGAACCGGTGGTCATGACGTACAGTGAATTCGAAGTGCTGCATCTCTTCGCCCGCAGTCCGGGCCGGATTTATTCGCGCAGCCAGATCGTCAACCGGGTCAAAGGCGACGATTATCCGGTCACCGAGCGCGCCATCGACGTGCAGATCGTGGGATTGCGCAAAAAGCTCGGTCCGTACAGCGACCTGATCGAAACCGTACGCGGGGTCGGTTACCGCTTCGCAGAGAAATAAGCGCCGAGGGTTTGCCAGTAGTTTTCGCCGGCCACCAGATGAATGTTGTTGTGTCCGGCGCCTTTCACCAGATAAAACTGCTTGGGCTCGTTGGCTTTTTCGAAAAGTTCCTGTCCGTGCGAATGCGGAATCACCGAATCGCGGTCGCCGTGGAAAATCAGCACCGGCATTTTGATGTTGCCGATCCGGTCAAGGTTGCGAAACCGGTTGCCGGGCAGCCACCCCATTTTCACT
The DNA here is from genome assembly GCA_040394635.1 of Victivallis vadensis. Taxonomy (GTDB): domain Bacteria; phylum Verrucomicrobiota; class Lentisphaeria; order Victivallales; family Victivallaceae; genus UBA5239. The sequence continues at coordinate 38,391 of JBEBRW010000014.1, forward strand.
ACCGCGAACGCGCTGGTAAACGGCGCTTCCAGCACCAGCCCTGCCGCCGGGTATTTCTCCGCCAGATAGCATGACGGACCACTGCCGACCGACGTTCCGTAAATCACGATCCGCCCCGGCGCGATCCCGGCTTCCTCCGTCAGGTAACGGTAAACCCGCTCGATATCGCGGTAGGCGTTTTGCTCCGAAGGTTTGCCGTCACTCGCTCCGTACCCCTCGTAGTCATACGCGGCAATGCCGTAACCGCGGGCGCGGTATTCCTGCAGGTAATATTCCATGTAAGAGAGATCCTCGGCATTGCCGTGGCTGTACAGAATGACGAACGCATCCTCGGACTGCGGCCGCAAATAACGCAGCGAAATATTCACTCCCTCCTCTACATCCAGGTAAATCAGCGGTACAAAGGACTGCTGTCCCTTCGGCGGCTGGAAAATAATCTTGTCCGCCGCGCAGCCGACCAGGAAAAACAACAGCGCCGGAACAGCGATTACTGTCCCGAGCGCCGATTTCAATAACTTTTTCTTGCGTTTTTCGTCCATCTACTTCAAAAATATTTCGATCACCGGGATCTCCGTATCCGGCTTCACCGGCGGGAGGTCCAGCGAAATCGCATTTGTCGGTGCGTTTTCGTTCATATGGACCGCCTTCGATGAATCGCGGAAAAAGATCTCGCTGCCGTCGGTGAGCAGCTGGACGTATTCCACCTTGCCCGCCAGATCCGGCAGATGGATAAATTTAAACGGCCAAACCAATAAATGCAAATACAAACGGTTCGTTTTCGGATTATAAGTGTAACGGCAGTTCTCCGGCTCGGCAATGCCCTCCGGCGCCAGCGTGCAGCCGTAGATCGAGCGCGAGTGATACTTCATCCACTCTGCATAGCCCTGCAGCGCATTCACCGCGCGCCTGTCCAGGTAGCCGCGGGAAGTCGGCCCCACGTTCATCAGCAGATTGCCGCCGCGGCTGACGTGCTGAATCAGCATTTCGATCAGCATTTTGTTGGATTTCCAGCTGGTCTCGTCGCGGTGATACCCCCAGGACCCGGAAAATGTCTGGCAGCCTTCCCACGGCACCAGCTCGCCTTTTTCATCGCGGATGCCGTTGGTCGGCACATACTGCTCGGGCGAACGGAAGTCGCCGGATTCCGGCAGGTCGAGCCGGTCGTCGACCAGGATTTTCGGCTGCAGCTTGCGCACCAGTTTGATCATCTTTTCCGATTCCCAATCCTTGCAGCCCTTGCCGCGTTTGCATTGCGGATACGAGAAATCGAACCAGATGACGTCGATCTGGCCGTATTCGGTCAGGAGCTCAGTAACCTGGTCGCGCATATATTTGGCGTACTTTTTCACGTCGCGCTTTTTGTTTTTCTCGTTTTCTTCCTCCACCTCGCGCAGCGGATGAATGTCATCCACCGGAAATTCCGGGTGGTGCCAGTCGATCAGCGAATAATACAGCCCGGTACGAATCCCCTCGGCCCGGAACGCCTCCAGCAACTCGCGCAGCAAATCCTTGCCGCAGGGCGTGTTGGTGACTTTGTAATCGGTGTATTTGCTGTCCCACATGCAGAAGCCTTCGTGGTGCTTGGCGGTGAAAACGACATATTTCATGCCGGCCGCCTTCGCCTCCCTGGCCCACTCCGCCGGATTGTACATATCGGGGTCGAAGTGGTCGAAATATTTCTGATAATCCTCATTGCTGATTTTTTCATAATTGCGGATCCACTCGTGCCGGGCCGGCATCGAATACAATCCCCAATGAATGAACATCCCGAAACGGGCCTCCCGCCACCACGAATAATCTCCATGACCATACTTAGACATAATGCAGCCTCCATGTAATTGCGCATTGTGTATAATATAATGATTTCCCATTTTTTTGAAATGGACAATCAGGAAATTCTTGTGTACAAAACAAACAATACCGCAATTGAACGCGTCGCCTCCGGCAGATGAAACCGAATCTAATACAATCCTAACGCTTTCACCGGAATTCCTGTTTGTAGCGGCAGAATTCCGTAGTATAATATGATCAGAACGAAGGAGAGGTTATTATGAATGAAATGAGGCTTATGCCGAACCCAAATGCAATCGTTTTCGAGGAGAACACGCAAGTCAAAAAGCGGCACACGTTCGTCCTGCCGGCAAGACCCGGCAGTATCGTTTCGGTGGCGGGATGTTTCAATGACTGGAACCCCAACAGCCATATCCTGAAAGACCGAAATGGCAACGGCGAGTACCGGTGCACCGTTTTGCTGCCGCCCGGAATCTACCGTTACAAATTCCGGGTCAATAATTCCTGGCGCATCGATCCGGCCAACCAGTACGCCGCGCCTGATTTCGACGGTACCTTGAGCAGTGTCGTGGAAATCGGCTGACCGTCATCAAACGATTCGACATTGGAGGGAAAAATGAGAATTGCAGTTTTATACATCGCAATTGCGATACTGGCCTGCGGATGCCGTTCCGCCACCACTCCGGCGGAAGAAAAACAATATCTCGATGCATCTGGAATATTTCCACTGCATGTTCTGATCGATTCGAAAAAAGCTCCGCGCGGCGTAATCTACAAAGGATTCAAAATCGACCCGATGCCCGGCTCCCGATGGAGTGTCCGCTCCCCGCAGGATAACCGACGCGCACTGTGGGGAATTGAGGACAAAAACAATCGCCTTCACAGCATTATCGGCATGGTCAGCTTATCCGATCCGCTTCCGGAAATGCGCACGCTCCGGGAGTATCAAACAGTCCTGGAAAAACGGTTCCACGACGAGAACGGCGGGGGCCGTATGAAAGAGATTCATTTCAACAGCTGGATCGCGGAACGGAACGGCGAGAATGTTGTCGAATTCGAGGGGGATTCCATTGATACCGGCAGCAATCAATCCGGCGGTGCTTCGTTGAAACTTTTCATTCGCGGATTCAGTACGATCACCGAAAGCGGCCGCATTCTTTATGCGGCGGCCAGCGAGCGGACGCCCGACCTGGAAACAACTCCGGATACCCAAAGTGCCAACGTATTTCTGGATGCGGTCCATTGGGAGAAATAATGCGGGATTTTGCATTCAAAATTTGATTTTCCGGAAAAAGCGGTTACACTCTCTGAGTGACATTTTACTCGGAGACCACTGGTAATGATCAAGCTTGAGCATGATCTGCATGTGCATACGTTTCTTTCGGAATGCTGCATGTCGCAGGAGCAGACCCCGGAAAACATCATCCGGGAAGCTCAGGAATTGGGACTGAAACAGATCGGTTTCGCCGATCACCTGTGGGCCAATCCGACGCTGAAGCCGCATCTGTTTTATGAGAAACAGGATTTCCGGAGCATTGCCGAACTGCGCCGCCAGCTGACCGCCATCGAAATTCCGGAGGGAATTCAGGTACTGGTCGGCTGCGAAGCGGAAATGGCCGGGCCGGGACACTACGGCATCACGCCGCGGTTGGCGGAAATGCTTGATTTCGTGCTGCTTTCCACCGATCATTTTTACTTCCACGGCTTCGTCGAAGAACCGGCGCTGCGTACCCCGAAAGCACTGGCGGCACACATGCTGAAAATGTTTATCGCCGGGGCCCGGAGCGGACTGGCCACCGCGCTGGCACACCCGATGATCCCGCACGGATATCTCGATATTTACGAGGATACCATGGCGGAGTTGAGCGATCAACAGTTGGTCGACGCCTTCGGGATTGCCGCCGAGAACGGCGTGGCGCTGGAGATTTCCGGCAACTATCTGCCGGACCGCAAGCGCAGCCAGAATTTCGATATCGAAATACCGCTCAGGATCATCGATATGGCCAAAATCGCCGGCTGCAAATTCACCTTCGGCAGCGACGCCCACACACTCGGCACCATGAAGCGGATCAAGGATCTGGAATTCTTCATCTCGACCTTGAGGCTCACTCAAGACGACCTGATGCCCGGCCTCGCCGCCGTCATCGAATATCCCGCCTGACGGAACTCATTTCCTAATATTCCAGCCCATCCACTGTTCGAGCTTGACCGTGATAACGATATTGATCACCTGGTCGTTGCGGATTTCCTGACGATACTCATCGAGCAGATGCCGTGATTCGAGAAATTTCTCCTTCAGCTCCGCGCTCTTCCGGTTTTTGGAAAATGCCTCGAACGCATTCATCGTTTCCAGCGTCAGCCGGGTGTGCTTCAACCCTTTGGCGAGGAACTCGACACGCCGGGCGTCATCCGGGTTGTCCCTGACGGCGAGCCGCGCTTCGGACAGGATTTTTTCCGCGGTGGCGATCAACTCCATCGGATAAAGTTTATGTCCGCTCCAGCCTGCATAATTCCAGCCGCCGCCCGGGTATTTTCCGGCAAATTCGCGGGTATATCCGCCAGTGGCGCTTTCCCACAATTCAAAGTACGCTTTGATCTTCGGCGCTGCTTTGCCGAAGCTGCTATAATACTCGTCGAGAACGTCTTCCACCTTCATCGCCGGATTATCGGTCAGGCGCGCCACCATGTAGAGATTCGGGCCCTGCGTTCCGAACATGCCGGTCAGGCTGTCGAAATCTGTCCCGACCATGCCGTTGTCATACGCATGCTTGTAATCCTCGCCAAACTGCCGGGCATAGATATACGGCAGGGTGTAGCCGTTCAGGAAATAATTCGGACGCAGGTACAGCCGGGCGCCCGTCGCGCGCCAACCGTCCCACTGCTGCCGCATCGCTTTGCGCCTGTCCGGTTCCAGTGGATACTGGATGCCGGGCACAATCGCCACGATGATATTCTCATTAAGCGCGGTCTCCAGCGGTGGATTGCTGTAATCGGCGTATGCGTAACCGAGCACAACCGGGTTCTCACGGTGTTTGGCCCCCTCCTGCTGCAGCGCCAACCAGAATTTCGCGTAACGGTCCGACAAAATATTCGGCATCGAATCCTTGCCTGCCCGCTTCAGATATTCCTCCGCGGTCATACGGTTTGAAACCGGGTCCCAGGCCAGGCAATTTTCGCAGAAACAATGCTCATCCGCCGCGGTTTTGTCATTTTCGGCGCCGTTGATAAAGGGCCCTTTGTAACTCTGTACATTCTTTGTCCAATCCTCAATAATCTGCTTCTGCAGTTCCGGATTGGACACGCACATCTGAATCAGTTTCGAGCGCTTCGGATCGGCCGGCTCCCGCTTGCCGTTGGTACGCAGCGCGAAATATTCCGGGTGAGATTCGCCGAAACGCTCCCAATATTTCTCATATGCATGGCCATATTGGAACGAGGTCCCGCAGGCAAACTGATGCCGCCGCAGCCAGACTCGGCGTTCATTTATCGCCTGCTCGTATTCTTCCTTGCTCATCACCTTGTCGTAATTGCCCAGCCCGGAACCGTCGCGCATCCGGGTATGCAGCAATTTTTGTGCTCTGACAATCTCGCGCGGAGTTCCGCTGTAAACAGTATCCTGTTTTCGCACATAAATGCCGCTTTCGCCGGGCCACAGCCAGCGAACCCCAAGCTGTTGATTCAGAAAATCATAAACGGCGAACAGGGTCCCCATCGGAGTGGTCTCGTCATTCGGCACCACTCCATTGCCGTCCATGCCGAACAAATAGACCGCGTCGCCGGTTATTTTCTGCACAGTACTGTTGATCGGCAGGCTCTTGACGTCGATATTCAACTTGCGCGCGGCTTCCGTATCGCCGAGATAAATATATTTCGCCGGTTCTTCCGGCAGCTTATTTTCGCGGGCGACCGGGATCTCGCAGCCGGTAATCAGTTTGATATGATGCTGCAGCTCTTCGGCCGCGTATTTCTCCACATGCCTGGCTCGCGCCGGAAGCACAATCACCGAGCGCGACTGCCCCTTTTCCACCAGCGGAAAACCATCCCCACCCACAGCCAGAATATTTGCCAACATAAAAACAGAACTCAATAGAACTTTCATTATAACCTCATCCTGATAAAATTAATACCACCACTGCCAAACGGACTTGCAATCTTCAGTCGGAGAGGCTTTCACCTCGCGCTCCGGCGACGAATCGCTCTTGAAATCCACGTGGCCGTCGCAATACGAGAAATTACTGCCGTTTCCATGCTTGCTGTAGGAATACGGCAGAAAATTGGTGGCATTGTAAACAATACCATCCTTGGAATGCAGCGTGTAACCGGCCTGGGCAATTTCCGTGGAGTAAATCTTGGAGGAAGGATTTCGCACCTTGTCGATTTTCGGCGGAGTATTGGTGTTCGCAGCCGAGGTCGGGTAACGCAGGAAATCATTCATCGTATAGCTGGTCCGCGCGCAGTCAATAAACCCGCCATTGGCGACAAATTTATCCCAGCCGGCTTTATTGTTGGAAGGACAAAACAGCGCCGCGTTCCAAACCCTGAACTGAGCCGGGTCATGGTCCCGCTTGGTGTGTAAGTAATAATTCAGATGATAGACGGAGTACGGCCGCGGCGGCCCGGCATAACCATCATTATCGTCCTGGTAAAATATACCGGCACCGGCAAACTGCTTCAACTGATTCATGCAACTGGTCCTGCGCGCGCTTTCGCGGGCCTTGTTCAAAGCCGGCATCAGCATGGCGGCCAGTATCGCTATGATCGCGATAACAACGAGGAGCTCTATAAGTGTAAATTTTGAGCCTTTCATATATTTTCTCCTGATTTGGTTTTATGATTCGTCAATTTGCTGAAATCGTCTTCGGTTTTTCGTTTTTCTCGATCTGGTTGATCAGGTGCTGCAATGCCGCAATCGTATAATCCTCAACATCGATATTATGGTAAATCACCGGCACCGGCAAACTGTAATATTCGAAGGGCCGAAACGTCGCCAGCGTAACATTGATCGCTTTTTCCAGGCCGAAATGACCGAACAGCAGATAACAAACCTCGCGCCCGATCCGGACATCCGGACAGACCAGGCTGTCAAACGGCAGTTTTTTGCGTTTCATCACCGGCAGCATCGCCTCGAAAATACCGGTAAAGGACCCCTTGCCGAAATAGCAGATCTCGGGGTCGAACTCAAGCCCATGTTCCTCCAATACCTCGCGGTATGCGGTGAACAGTGCCTGCGCTTCGTAATTGTCGGGATTTTCTTCCACAAAACCGATGCGTTTTTTGCCGGACTTAATCAACTGGTCCATCAGCGAGCCGATGCGGCTCTCGGTCTTGCAGCGGACATTGGCCATGCCATTCAGGAGCCGTTCGCTGTAATTGCCCAGTACCACGCATTTGGAATCAAGGTTTCGAACCAGCTCAATGGTATTTTTCTGCAGCTCGCCGGTCATGATGATTCCGTCAACACGCTCATCCCGCAAAATCGGCGGCAGGTCGAAAACATTGCTTTCCTGCCCCGTAAGCTTGACCAGCAGCAAATGATAATGCGCCGCGTTAACCGCTTTGCTGATGCCGTCGATCCAATGCGCATAGGCGGGGTCGGCGAATTCCTTGTTGACCACGACAAAGGCGATGTTGCGGGTGGCGCCGTTACGGCTCTTCAAGATCAGGTCCTGGATATTATGATTCAGCTTATAACCCAGTTCGCGACAGGATGCCAGCACTTTTTCGCGGATTTTTGGCGAAACGGTCTGTCTCCCGTTAAGCACCCGCGAGACCGTTGCCTTCGAGACTTTCGCCTTAACTGCAACATCATCCATACTGACCATACGGTTACTCTCCATTTCTGAAACTTGTTTCTTGACTATCATAAATTATACAGGAATTTCATGTTTTGTCAAGTACCTGTGCCGAATTTTTTCAAAAAAAACACAAAACAAGAAACAAGTTGCAGAAACGGCTGAGCATACACGGACGGACACGGATTATATCTCACAGGACAAGTCGGGCGGGGCGGATAAACGCCGGTCATCGCCTAAAAACCTCTGCTGCAATACACTTCAGGTAGGGCGGCCTCTCCGAGGCAGCCGTTCTCTTCGGGTCGAATATCCTGTTGACATAGGCGACCCGACAGACGGATCGGAGTGAACGGCGGTCTGCGGAGAGACCGCCCTACCTTAGTTTTCAACCGGTATTTGTCCGAGTTATTGCCCAGGGTCAGCCGAAAAGGCGTTGGAAGTTTGCGGCCAGCTGTTCCTGCAGCTGCGCCAGCGAAATTTGCCAGAGCCTGGCGGCGGCCTGATAAGTTTCGCGGATATCGTCGCCCGAATCATCGGTTTCCAGCCCCAGCTGCGTCAGCGGCACCAGCGCAGGGTCGAGATGCTGCAGGTCACGGCTGCCGAATGACACCGTCGCACCGGAGTCGATGATGCGGCACAGTTTGCCCGCTCCGGCCGGGGCCTTGTGCCAGAGCGCACGCGCGGGCTCTTTCTGCATCGCAAGTATTTCGGCGCTGCACCGGACGTCATGAATGATCACCGGCAGTTGGTGCCGGAAAGCAATATCGAGCTGCCGCCGGAAAATCACGATCTGCTGCTCCAGCGACGCGCCCCGCAGGCGGTCCAGCCCGATCTCGCCGATGGCGGCCAGCTCCGCGGCGTGTTCGTCGAGCCACCGCAGCTGCGAATCAATGTCCGAAGCGTCCGTATCCCACGGATGTATACCGCTCGAATACGGCGGCGGAGCCGTTTCACCGGGCTTCACGCAAACCATTTTCACCACATCGGACAACAGTTCGCGGCTGTGAGTGTGGAAATCATAATACATTCGTGTGATTTCCTTTTTTCAGAATGCGATGCAGGGCGACGCTCAGCGATATCCGGGAATACGGTTTTTTCAGGAAGCCGTCCACGCCCATCGCCATCACTTCATTGACCCGCGGGTCGTTGAAGAAGCCGGAGGAGAGCAACACCCTGGCCTGCGGATCGATCTCTTTGAGTTTCACATAAACATCCCTGCCGGAAAGGCCAGGCATGACCATATCCAGCAGCACCACGTCGATTTCGTGACGGCGCGCGGAGTAAGTCTCCAGCCCTTCGCTGCCGTCCCGGGCGGTGATCACCGAATAACCGAGGCTTTCCAGGATGCCGGCGGCGGTTTTGCGGATCGCGTCTTCGTCGTCGATAACCAGAATCGTGCCGCTGCCGGGAATTTCTTCCTGCTCCGGCAGTTCGAATTCCGTCACCCCCGAGTGCTCAAAAAGTTCCGGCAGGTAAATGATGAATTCGCTGCCCCTGCCCGGCTCCGACTTGAGCTCGATAAACCCCTGATGCTGGAGAATGATGTTGTACGCCATGGAGAGTCCGAGCCCGGACCCCTTGCCCTTCTCCTTGGTAGTGAAAAACGGGTCGAAAATCTTCATTTGCTGCTCAAGCGGAATACCGACTCCACGGTCGCGGATCGAAATCGCCCAGTAATAGCCGTGGACGTCGTGGTTCAGCGACTCCGGCAGAATCCGCAACACCCGGATTTCGATGACGCCGCCGCGGGGCTCGTCCGGGCGGCGCATGATCGTCATCGCATGCTCGGCATTGATCAGGATGTTCAGCAGCACCTGTTCGAGCTGGGTCTGGTCCGCCTCCACGATCGGCGACACGTCGGGATAATGTGCTTTCAGGATGACCGATTTATCGAACGACACCCGGCACAGGTTCAAAACCCCTTCGAGCGTTTCCCGCAGGTTCACGGGCTGGACCGTGAGCTTGCTCTTGCGCGACAAGGTCAGGAGCTGCTCCACCATGTTCGAGGCGCGCGCCACTGATTTCTCCGAGAGCTCGATGTATTCGCGGATTTCGTCGATTTTGTCCGGCGATTTGTCGATGATGTAGTTGATCATGGTCAGCGAACCGCGAATGCCGCCGAGCACGTTGTTGAAATCATGCGCCAGTCCGCCGGTCAGCGTGCCGACCGTTTCCATCTTCTGGGCCTGAATCAGCTCCTCGCCCTTGTGAATCAGCTCCGTCACGTCTTCGAGGATGATCACCGCGCCGGGCGTCTCGCTGTTGCTCAGCGGGGTGATCGAAATATTGAAATATTTTTCGCCGGAAATCTCGATGGTCTGGCGGTACAGTTCGCGCACGAAACCGCCGGCGATCGCCTCCTCGATTTCCGTGCGGAATGGGCGCATGAAGGGCGCCGCGTTCCACAGCCGCGCCCCCAGCGCGCTTTTGGCCGAGATGCCGCTGGCTCGGACCATGGACTGGTTCCACTGCGTGATCTGCCCTTTGTTGTTGACCGCGATAATCAGCAGCCGGATCGAGTTAAAAAGCAGATTCAGATAACTCCAGGTCTGGCGGAGCTTGCGTTCGGCGGTCTTGCGTTCGGTCAGGTCGTTGAACATCAGGAGGTTATTGTAGCCGATCAGCTTCTGATGGATGTCGATATCGAGCCGCCGGCCGTTGCGGCAGCGAATCGGCAGCACCACGTGAGCGGTGTGCTGCTGCGCGGTCAGCATCTGCCGCAGCAGGTTCCCCGGCTGATCGCTGTAATATTCCTGCGGCACCACGGACTCGAACCAGTTGGTGATATCGCCGATTTCGTTGTGTCCCCAGCCGAAGAGGTCCTTGAACATATTGTTGGTGGTGAACGTATGGTCGGGACGGATGATCAGGATCGGCAGCGGTGAGTTTTCGAGCAGTTCACTGATTTCGTGCTCGCGCTTGCGGCGCTCCTGGATCTCCGTCTGCAGTTTGCCCATGGAATCCCGGATCTTGCCGGCCATGTCGTCGAATGAACGCCCGAGGAGCCCGATTTCATCGTTGGAATACTGCCGCCAGTCCCCGGCTTCGGGGAACTTGCCCCTGGCCATGACCGAGGCCGAATCCACGAGGCCGTTCAGCGGCGCCAGCGCTTTCTGCAGCAGCAACGAGAGACACCCCGCCACTACCCCTACCCCGCACAGCACCGCGATCACCAGCCGGTAATTGGCGTCAAAGGTCAAACTGCTGAGAAATGTGCTTTTTTCGGGAATCGAAAACCCGATCAGCCAGTTCCACGGCTTGAACTGCTCAAAATGAATTGTCCGGCCGCCGTTTTCCGACAGCCGGATTTCGCCGCCGCCGGTTTTCAGCAGGCTGTAGATATCCGGACGGTTCAAGGGCTCCCATTCCTCGCCGGTATCCGGGTGCGCCAGGAAATTGCCCCGGTTGTCCATGATGACCGGGTAGGCGATTCCCTCGATCTGATACTGGCTGCGGATGGCCTCCAGCGCGCGCTCCTGAGCCTTGCGCTGGTTTTCGCCCTCGGCGTCCATATAAATATTGGCGTGGCTCTCCAGCATCACCATCATATTCTGGATGCGCTCCTTGGCCACGGCGCGGTTCAGGCGGTAAACCTCCTGTTTGTAGGAAAATGTGCTCAGCCAGATCAGCAGATAAGAGAACACCGCGAGCTGGAGAATAAAAAAACCGGTCAACTTGGTTTGTATTTTCATAGATCTCTCAAATGGTTTATCCCAAAATTATACCATCCGGACCGTATTTTCAAGCGCCGATCACAAAATTCAGCCTACTCAACAAAAAACTCCGGATCGAAAGATTCAACCCGGAGTTCGTGATTCAGTGCGAATTCAGGCTCAGTCGTCAAGCAGCCCCGGCTCAAGGCCGAGCGGCAGCGCCGCGGGGCGCTCGCAGGTGGTCTTGAGGATGACTTTCTTGCCGCTGGCGCTGGATTTGTCAAACGCCATCATGATTTCGAGCACATGATTGGCCAGTTCGCCGCTGGCGCGGTGCGGACGCTTCTTCTGAATGGCATAGGCCATGTCGGCAGCGCCGATGCTGCGCGAGTTTTCCGTGTAACCGTGCGACAGCGGAGCATCCACCCAGTCGGCATAGCCCGGCTTGAACACCTTCACCGGCCCGTCGAACGTATTCGGATTGGGAACCACGAGCGACCCGGCAGTACCGTAGATTTCAATCGGCGTATGCTGGTTCCTGTAAACTTCGAAGCTGGCGATTACCGTGATCACTGCGCCGTTCTTGAACTCAACCATACCGGACTGGTGCGTATTGACGTTGACCGGGTATTCCTTGAAGGGCGGCACCGAAGTCGGGCCGCATTTGCGCGTTTTGGCGCCGCGGAAAGTGACCGCGGTCACGCTCTTCGCCGGGCCGAGCAGGTTCACCAAAGCGGTGATGTAATACGGCCCGAGGTCGAGCATCGGCCCGCCGCCGATATCATAGAAAAACGGTGCATTGGCCCATTTTTCCGGGCCGCGGCCCATCACCATGGCGGTACCGGCGATCGGGGTGCCGATCCAGCCGTCATCGATGAGCTTGCGGGCGGTCTGCTGGCCGCCGCCGAGGAAGGTATCGGGGGCGCAGCCGACGCGCAGTTTTTTCTTGTTGGCCAGCGCCATGATCTTGGCGGTTTCGTCGTCGTTGATGCCGAAGGGTTTTTCGGAATAAGCGTGCTTACCGGCTTCGAGGATCTGCATGGTCACCGGGAAATGCGCCTTGGGGGGAGTCAGGTTGATCACGATCTCGATCTTTTTGTCGGCCAGCATTTCTTCCACGGTCATGGCCTTGACTTTGTGCTCTTCGGCTTTGGCCTTGGCCAGTTCGAGGTTCATATCGGCACAGCCGACGACTTCCAGGATATCGAATTTAGTGGCGGCGGTCAGATAAGCATTGCTGATCATACCACAGCCGATGACACCGATTTTCATCTTTTTCATAATTGAAATTCCAGATTATTATTTATTGCCGGCGCAAATACCGTTGGAAACCATGTAGCGGTAGCTCTTCTTCAGCGCGTAGTTCATATCGATCACGCAGTTGTCGAGCTCCACGATCACCCATTTGTTCAGGGCCGGATCGGCCGCGGCCACGGTGGCCGGGATATCCATTTTGCCGGTACCGAGCGGCAGCATCGGGATTTCCGGGCAGAACGTGCCGTCCTTGATGTGCATCAGGATGCAGCGGTCGCGGAAGCGCTTGACCATTTCCACCGGGTCGTTGGCGCCGTGGTTGGCGGACCAGTAGGCATCGATTTCAAACATGATTTTCGGGCAGAGTTCGACATAGATATCGTAAGCGTAGCGTCCGTCGATCTTGGCGAATTCCCAGGCGTGGTTGTGCTGAAACAGCGTCAGGCCGGCCTTTTCGGCAGCTTCCTGCAGCTGGTTGACCTTGTCGGCGGTACGCTTGATGGCGGCGAGGTCCTGGAAATCGGCCGGGCCGAAGCCGCAGCAAACGGTCTTGAGCCCGAGCTCACCGGCGGTATCGATCACTTCCTGGGCCTGTTCCACTTCGCGGAACCACGGGCTGTGGCTGGAGCTGATTTCCAATCCGAGATCATCGGTAATGCTCTTCAATTCTTTCGGGGTCAGCCCCCAGAATCCGGCGGGTTCCACGCCTTTGTAACCGACATCCGCCACCCATTTGAGCACCTGGATGAAATCCTGTTTTTCATAACCGGGCTGCATCATGCCACGCAACGAATAAAGCTGCACTGAGATTGGGTACATTAGAAATACTCCTTAGTTTTTGGTTTCAGGCATTGAAAAAATTTATTGCCTGTATATATTTTACAGCCAGAAGGAGATTATCACAATTGACCAAATTTATCATTTATTGATATGGTATCTCAAAAATGGAAATGAACCGTGCAACCCGGCTGTGCGCCCTGTCAAATTTCGCCGCCCCCCACGGCGTCAAGATCAATCCCGTCCAGATTCCTCCCGGAAATGAGACGATTGAGATCCTGACCGGCGGCAAGCTCTATTTTGAAGTAAATGGCGTGGACCGGGAATTCGGTCCGGGCGCGATTTTCTGGCACGTGGCCGGCGAGGAAACCATTCACCGCTACCCGCTCGACGATCCATACCGCTGCCTTGCCATGCGCTTCGAAGTGGTCGAAAACCGCCGGGTGCGGCCACGGGTCACCCATTGGCTGGACCTCAACGGCTTCAATGATTTTCATCGTCTGGCGGTCCGCTACGCCCACGACGAACGCATCGACAACCACGTGCTCACCTCCATGCTCTACTCCCGGATATCCTGGGAAGCCTACATGTATCAGAAAAAGCAGGAGGACGCCGATTATCCGCCGCACCTGAGCCGCGCCATCACCCTGATGAACCGCGACTTCGCCGACAACCTGCCGATCGAGACGCTGTCGCAGCGCGCCGGGATCAGTACGCCGAACCTGTACAGTCTGTTCAAACGCTATTTAAATGTGTCGCCGCATCAATATCTGCTGACCCTGCGGTTGCGCAAGGCCCGCACCATGCTGGCGAGCAACGAAAAATCGATCAAGGAAATTTCCCTCGAGTGCGGTTTCGAAAACCTCGAAAGTTTCTACCGCGCCTTCCGCAAAAACAGTCAGATGACTCCCGCCGAGTACCGGCGCTTAAATATGATTTCCGAATATTAAATCAATCTTTTGAGGAGAAGATAGAATGGGTATTTTTGACAAAATCAAGCAGGTGTTATCCGGGACGAACTCGCAGTACGAAGAAATGGAATTCGACCTCATGGATGGCGTGGAACTGGGCAAGTTGAATGCGCTCCGGGTATTCGATATCATCAACGACATTCCCGGCGAGGATATTACCGACCCGCTTCTCCTGAAGCTGCAGGGTGCCGTCCGCGCAGGCTACCGCCCCGGCGCGGAGCTGATCGGGATTCTCAACAGTTCCATCCAGAACGACTACAGCAAAACCATCATCGCGTTTGAGACGAAGAACAACGACATGAAGGCTTTTTACGCCGAGCATCCGGAAGAAAAGGAGAAAGTCCTGGCGAAAAGAGTGTGGAAAGATTCGATTAACCTGAAAAAGGACGAATCGGGCAAAAACTTCAGCAAATTCACCGGCGCCCCCGACCTGCCGCCCGGGCTTTCGATCCCCGTCAACCCGGAGGGTAAACCGCTGGACTTCATCGCCCAGATCAGCTGCGCCGAACTGCCGCCGAGCAAGGAATTGCCCGCTGCCGGGTTCCTCTATTTCTTCTACGATATCAAGGCCGCGAAATTCGGCAATTCCGAATCGGACGGCGGTTACTGGAAAGTGATTTATGCCACAGATGCACCGGCGGGCAACGGCCCCGCCGCCTCCGCCGAGTATGAAGAAAAGCGAATCGCCTTCAAACCCGGCAAAACCTGGCACACTGCCGAAGTCGAATACGGCATCGAATCCGAAGATACCGCGGGCAAAAAGCACCAGATGCTCGGATTCCCGTTCGAAATCCAGCACGGCGAGGGCATGAAGGACGAATGCACCAAAATCACCGGGAGCCCGGCCGGAACCGAATGGATTCTGCTGCTGCAGGTGGACAGCGACGACGACATCGGCTGGATGTGGAGCGACGCCGGCATGCTCTATTTCTGGATTCGCAAGGACGACCTGGCCAGGCGCAACTTCGACCACGTCTGGATGATCAAAGAGTGCTACTGAAGACATTATTTAACCACGAATAACGAATCTTCACGGAAAAATGCAAACAGGGCGAAACGATGATTTTATCCCGGATTTTTTAAGTTCTTCCTGCTTGTATAATACCCTTCGGTCGTTATATTAAGCAGCATTGATATTTACAATATAACGGGGAAATTCATCCTATGAAAAAGTTGATTTATGCGAATTCCGTATCCGACGACAGAGTCCGCAAGTACGTGCCGCCGACCCGGATCGTCCGGGAATCGGACACGGTGAAAGACTCCGCCGTGCTGGTCGGCCATGCCAATATCCAGAGCTTTGTTCATTACAACCCGCAGACCTGCGTGCTGCCGCCCGGCTCCGAAATCATCCTCGACTTCGGCGTCGAGCTCCATGGTCTGCTGCTCCTGACCACCGGGCTGATGGAGAGTTCGCGGGTCAAAATCACGCTGGGCGAGTCGGTTTCGGAAACGCTCGGCACGCCGACTCAGGACCACGCCATTCACCAGGGGGTCTTTCCGTTGCCGCGCATGGGCAATTTCGAGTTCGGCCAGAGCGCGTTCCGCTTCGTCCGGCTGGAGGTCCCGGCGGATGCGGCGGAAGTGCGGTTGCAGGGCATCAGTGCCATCGCCATTTACCGCGACTGGGCCTACCGGGGATTTTTCGAGTCGGACGACGCCCGGCTGAACAAAATCTGGGACGTCGGCGCTTATACGGTGCACCTTAACAGTCAGGAATATATTTACGACGGAGTCAAGCGCGACCGGCTGGTCTGGATGGGGGACCTTTACCCCGAGGTCCGTACCATTCTGGCGGCATTCGGCGAAACGGATCTGATCATGAAAAGCCTCGACTTCGTCCGCGACCACACGCCGGGCGACAAATGGATGAATACCGCGTCCAGTTATTCCTGCTGGTGGATCATCTGCCATTATGACCTTTATTTTTACTCCGGCAACTTCGCGTATCTCCGAGAACAGAAGGATGCGCTCTTTCACCTGTTGAACCGCCTGCTCGAGTGTATGGGGCAGGACGGTACCGAGGCGCTCACCGAGTGGCGCTTCCTCGACTGGTCCACCAATGACAACGAAAACGCCAAGCATGCCGGGCTGCACGGCCTCCTGGCCTGGACCTTCGAATGCGGCGATTACATGGCGCTGGAGCTCGGCGACGACCGCCTCGCGCTCCGCTGCCGTTCCGCCGCCGCCGAACTGCGCAAACACTCCCCCGACTGCCAGGGCAACAAAATCGCCGCCGCCATGCAGATGCTCGGCGGCACCGGCGAGTGGCAGCAGCTCAATCAGTCGATCATGCAGCAGAATCCGAATCACGGCATCAGCACGTTTTACGGTTATTTCGTGCTGCTGGCCCGGGCCAAGGCCGGCGATATGTCCGGCGCGCTGGACGTCATCCGCAATTACTGGGGCGGCATGCTGGACTTCGGCGCCACCACGTTCTGGGAAGATTTCGATCTGGACTGGACGAAAAACTCCTATGGCATCGACCAGCTGCCGGTCACGGGCAAAAAGGATATTCACGGCGACTTCGGCAAATACTGTTACCAGGGCCTGCGCCACAGCCTGTGCCACGGCTGGGCCTCGGGGCCGACGGCGTTTATGACGGAGAAAATTCTCGGCATTTACCCCGCCGCACCCGGTTTCCGCGAAGTCCGGATCAATCCGCTTCCCGCGAACCTGACCAAAGTCGAAGGCGCCCAGCCGACCCCCTACGGCGATATCGAAATTTCGATCCGCCGCAGCGGCGACAAGATCGAGAAAAAGGTCAAGCTCCCCAAGGAAATCCGCGAAATCTGATCAGGAGACACTCAATGGAATTCAGGCCTTGCATCGACTTGCACCAGGGCAAAGTCAAACAGATCGTCGGCTCCAGCCTGCGTGACGACGCCCCCGCCGCGGTCGCGGAAAATTTCGTATCCACCCATTCACCGGCATATTACGCCGAATTATACAAAAAAGACCACCTCACCGGCGGCCATGTCATCATGCTCGGCACCGGCAATGACGACGCCGCGCGCGAAGCGCTCTGCGCCTGGCCCGGCGGCATGCAACTCGGCGGCGGCATCACTGCGGCCAACGCTCCGGAGTGGCTCGACCTCGGCGCCGCCGGCGTCATCGTGACCTCGTATGTGTTCAACAACGGTGCGGTCGATTTTGACCGCCTCCACGCACTGGTGAAGTTGATCGGCAAGGATAAACTGATTCTCGACCTGAGCTGCCGCATCCGCGACGGCCGCTACTACATCGTCACCGACCGCTGGCAGAAATTCACCGACGTCGAGGTGAATGCCGACTCGCTGCGCAACCTCGCGGACTACTGCCGCGAATTTCTGATCCACGCCGTCGACGTCGAGGGCAAACAGGCCGGAATCGATGCGAAACTGATCGGAGTGATGGCGGAACATTCGCCCGTCCCGGCGGTTTATGCGGGCGGCATCCGCTCGCTGGACGATATCGAAGCCATTCGCGAAGTCGGCCGGGGCCGGATATCGTTCACGGTGGGCTCGGCGCTGGATATTTTCGGCGGCAAATTGAAATACGACGACGTGGTAAGGAGCGTAAAATGAACAATATCCTGATCGAAGGCGGCACCCGCGTCAAAGGCAAAGTCAAAATCAGCGGCAACAAAAACGCCGTCCTGCCGATGATCGCCGCCTGCCTGCTCACCGATGAAGAAGTGATTTTAAACAATGTCCCCGACATCGTCGACCTGCGCGTGATGCTCGAAATCGCCGCCGAAATCGGCATCGAAAGCACGTTTGCCGATAACCGCCTTTCGCTGCGCGCCAAAGACGTCCGCACCACCTCGCTCTCGCGCGAATCCTGTTCGCGGGTCCGCACCTCGATCTTGTTCGCCGGGCCGCTGGCGGTCCGCGCGGGCTCCGCCGAACTCTGGCCTCCCGGCGGCGACGTGATCGGGCGGCGGCGGCTCGACGGCCACTTCTACGGCCTGAACGCCCTCGGCATCAAGGTCGATTGTCATGATACTTATAAATTCACCTGTCCCAAGCGTCCCCGCGGGCGTGAACTCTTCCTGGACGAAGCCAGCGTCACCGCCACCGAACAGATCATGATGTCGGCCGTGCTCGCCGACGGCGAAACCATCATCCGCAATGCCGCCGCCGAGCCCCACGTGACCGATCTCGCCGATCTGCTGAACAGCATGGGCGCGCGCATCAGCGGCATGAACAGCAACACGCTGACGATTCAGGGCGTGGAGAAGCTCCACGGCACCGAGCACCACGTGGTCAGCGACCATATCGAAGCGGGCAGCTTCCTGGCGCTGGGCGCGGCGACCGGTGGAGAGCTGATTTTGCAGGGGATTTCGGCGCGGCATTACTGGATGACCCGCCGCGTGTTCGAGCGCCTCGGCATCAGCATGACCATCGATGGCGACAAAATTTATCTGCCGGGCAACCAGCAGCCGCATGTGAAAAGCGACTTCGGCGGCTACACGCCGGTAATTTCCGACGGCCCGTGGCCACAGTTTCCATCCGACATGATGAGCTGCGTCATCGTCACCGCCACGCAGTCGGCGGGCTCGGTCATGTTCTTTGAAAAGATGTTCGAATCGAGATTGTACTTCGTGGACCGCCTGATCAGCATGGGCGCCAACGCGATCGTGTGCGACCCCCACCGGGTGGTGATCACCGGCAAAACCCAGCTGCGCGCCCAGAAACTGGCCAGCCCGGACATCCGCGCGGGCATGGCGATGATCATCGCGGCAATCTGCGCCCGCGGCACCAGTGAAATCAGCAACTGCCAGATGATCGGCCGCGGCTACGAACACCTCACGGAGAAGCTGACCGCCATCGGCGTCAAACTGACCGAGAAATGAATAAGCATTCATTATTGCCGGGGGGTGGCTACGAGGACCTGAAAAGTTTTCAGGTAGCTCGCCTGGTCTTTGATATCACAGTGCGTTTTGTAGAGCTGTATATCGACCCGAAAAGTCGTACCTGCGACCAGATGACCCAGGCGGCCCGCTCCGGCGTCCAGAATATCGCCGAGGGTTCCGTGGCCGGCGCCACCAGCAAAAAGATGGAGCTCAAACTGACCAATATCGCCCGCGCCAGTCTCGAAGAACTGAAGCTGGATTATCAGGATTATCTAAGGCAGCGCGGATATGAGTTGTGGGAACCGGAGCATCCGGTGCTGCAAGACTTCAAAAAAAGACGTGTCGCTTCGATGGAGGAGTTCAGGCAATGGCTCCGGGCCGTTCGGGATACACGGACTTGCACGGACGTTCACCCCGGTGCGGTCCGTGTCAGTCCGTGTATGTGGCCAACGCCGCGCTGACCCTCCTGAACCTGACAACCTACCTGCTCAAGCAACAGATCGAGCGCCAGGCTGCCGACTTCGAAAAGGACGGCGGCTTCACGGAACACCTCTACAAAACCAGAAAGAAATCTACCCGAAGATGAATTTTTCGGCGGCTCCGGCGGTGGTGAAAAGCTGGCAGTTCCAGCCGCGCTCTCTGGCGGCTTCGATGTTCTCGGCGCGGTCATCAAAATAATAGTCCGGCACGCCGTACTGCTCTTCGAATATCTCATAAATACGCGGTTCCGGCTTCATGCACCCAGCTTCAAAGCTGTACACCGCCCCCGTGACCAGCGGCGCAAATGACAGCTTGCGAGCCACTTCCAGCGCGTGCATCCGCGAGGTATTGGAGAAATACACCAGCCGGTAACCTTCCTCCAGCAAACGACGCACCAGCGCTGCGCTGCCCGGTATATCAACGCCGATCGCCGAATTGAAAATCGCGTAAATTTCATTGTCGCTTTTTTCACGGCTCTGCGGGAAACATTCGCGGCAGACGGCCAGCCATTCAAGGTCGTCGATCATCCCGCATTCCAGCTGCAGACAGGCGAACATGAAGGCTTCCGGCAATTTATCCATCGAGGCAATCCCCAGTGCCGCCATGGCCTGTTCATGATGCAGCTGCACGCACACGCCACCGATATCCAATGCAATCACTTTGTTCATATCAATCCAACTCCAGTTGATCGGGGTAATCGGTCAGGCAGTCGGCACCGTCCGGGCCAACCGCCACCACATCTTCGAGGCGGATGCCGCCCCAGTCGGGATCATAAACCCCCGGCTCGACCGTCACCACTTCACCGCCCTTGAACGGCTCCGCATTGCGCAGGTTCATTCGCGGCGCTTCGTGGACCTCCAGCCCGAGGCCATGGCCCAGGCCGTGAAAAAATCCGTAACTTTTGCCGTCCTCGCGCTGCCCGGTCGGAAATCCCTGCTGTTTCAGGAACTCCGCGGCGAAGGCGTGGATTTCAGCCGGGATCGCGCCCGTCCGAACCATGCTTTTGCAGCGCTCGCGGGTACTCAACACTGCCTGATAGGCTTTTTTGACCATATCCGGGGCCTTGCCCTTGACAAACGTGCGGGTCATGTCGCCGTGATATCCGCCGGGGGCCACGCGCGGGAAAATATCGAAAATCACCGGCGTATGCGCCATCAATACGCCGCTGCCCTCGTTGTGCGGCTCAGCCCCCTGTTTGCCGCCCGCCGCAATGGTAGAGGTGGCAAATGCGTTGTGCCGGATCAACTCGATATTGATCTCGGCGCGCAGGATTTCCGAGGTCAACGGCGCACCGTTCCAGCGCAGGCTCCGGTCTTTCGCAATCACCGCTTCGCGCAGGATATTTTCGGCGCGCTTCATGCCCAGCCCGGTCACGCGCTGCGCCTCGCGCAGTTGCTCGATCTCGGCCGCGCTCTTGAACTCGCGCTCCGGGAAAAACTCTTTTTTGCTGCAGCTCACTTCCAGGTCATGCTTGCGCAGATAATCCGCCAGGCCGAGCGGGAAATCCGGCGGCACGCGGAACCCGCCGACCTTCAGGCTCTTCGCCAGCACCCGCAGCACATCGCCCATGCCGCGCCGCCCGTGGCGGATGAAATCTTCATAGCGGAACGCTTTGACATCGCTGCGGCATTCGCTGCAGCCGCGGTCGTATTCGAGCACGGAAAGAATCATCCCTTTTTTCGAGCCCAGCGAGAAATAGATGAACGGGTCCGGGGCACGAAACCCGGTCGCGTACAGCATATCGGCCGATTTTTCGCTTTCGGCCACGATTAAAGACGCCTTTTTCACATTAACCTCGTTTGCAAATTACTGATTTATGCAATAATATAATGAGACTGATCCATAAAACAAGGTAAAAACAAGATGACGACGACAACTATTATTATCTATATCCTCATTTTCCTCTTTTCCTACCTTTTCGGCTCGATCCCATGGGGCTTCCTGATCGGCAAGCTGAACGGCGTGGACATCCGCAAAGTCGGCAGCGGCAACATCGGCGCCACCAATGTCACGCGCAGCATCGGCAAATGGTGGGGGCGGCTCTGTTTCCTGCTGGATCTGCTGAAAGGCTTCATTCCGGTCCTGATCGTGTCGCAGCTGCTGCTCCATAAGGTATTCGAAGATCCCGAGCAGTTCGGGCAGATCATCGCGGCCCTGGGGGCGATTGTCGGACATATGTTCAGCGTGTTCATGGGCTTCAAGGGCGGCAAGGGCATTTCCACGATCTTCGGGGTGCTGCTCGGTACTTCGCCGTACTCGTTCCTGGTGGCGGGGGTGGTCTGGCTGGTGGTATTTCTGGCGAGCCGCTATGTGTCGCTGGCGAGTATCGCGGCCTGCGCGGTACTGCCGGTGGCGGCGACCTTTTTCTCGTATTTCAAGGTCAGCTATCATTCGATCTGGATCCTGGCTTTCCTGTACCTGATCGGCATATTGGCGATCATCCGCCATACCAGTAACATCAAGCGACTGATGAACGGCACCGAAAACAGATTCAGCAAGAAGGAAAAGAAAAAATGAAGATATCCGTTTTAAGCGATGGCGGCTGGGGCACGGCCCTTTCGATGGTTTTGGCCGGCAACGGTCACGACGTCACGCTCTGGGGCCCCTTCCCCGACTACATCGAGCGCATGAAAAGCGATCATGAAAATACCCGCTTCCTGAAGGGCGTTCACCTGCCGGCTGAGCTCAAACTCGAGCCCGACATGGCCGCCGCCATGGAGTCCGAATACCTGCTGCTCGCCTCCCCCACGCAGTACATGCGCGGCGTGCTGAATCAGGCAAAACCGTATTATGACCCGAAAAAACACAAACTGATCGACGTAGCCAAGGGCATCGAATGCGAAACCCTGAAGCGCGTCAGCGACATCTGCACCGAAATCCTCGGCGAATGCCGTTATGCGGTGATGTCCGGCCCGAGCCATGCGGAGGAAGTCTCCCGCGAAGTACCGACCGCCGTGGTGGCGGCCTCCGCCGACGCCGCGCTGGCGCAGGAGGTCCAGCAGCTTTTTATGAACCAGTATTTCCGGGTTTACACCTCGGACGACTACGTGGGCGTGGAGCTCGGCGGCGCGTTGAAAAACGTGATGGCGATCGCTGCCGGGATCATCGACGGCATGAAGCTGGGCGACAACCCCAAGGCCGCCATGATGACCCGCGGCATCGCCGAAATGAGCCGCCTGGGCGCGGCCCTCGGCGGCAACCCGCTGACCTTCGCCGGGCTGAGCGGCATCGGCGACCTGATCGTGACCTGCTGCAGCGGCCACAGCCGCAACCGCTACGTGGGCGAACAGCTCGGGCGCGGACTGCAGATCGATGAAATCATCCGTTCGATGGGTATGGTCGTGGCCGAGGGCGTCAAGACCGCCAAGAGCGCCTACCAGCTCGCACAGCGCAATCAGGTGGAGGCCCCGATCATCGAGCAGATTTACCAGATCATTTACGAAAACGGCGACCCGCAGCGGGCGATCAACGAACTGATGGGGCGCAAGGCCAAATCCGAACTGGAGTAAGTGGATGAATCCTCCGAACGTCCGCAACCAGCGCCAGATGCTGAAGCTGATCCGGGCCGGGGGCGAGGTTTCGCGCGCGGAACTCGCCAAGCTCACCGGACTGACCCGGCCGACCGTGTCCAGCGTCATCGGCGAACTGCTGGACTCCGAGCTGATCATGGAAACCGGCAAAGGCGTTTCCAGCGGCGGCAAGCGCCCGATCATGCTCAAGATCCAGCCGGATTCCGGCTACGCCATCGGCATCGACCTGGCGGACGAGTATCAAATCCGCGGCGTGCTCTGTGACCTGAACGGACAGGTCGTCCGCCACAAAAACCTCTCTTATGACAATAATTTCGAATCCATCCTGAAAACCGTGACGGACCTCGTGAAACTACTGTGGTGCGACCGCATCCGGGGAATCGGCATCGCCGTCTCCGGACTGGTCGACCCGGAACACAAAGAGATCGTCTCCAGCAGCAATTTCGATATCGCGGGCCGTAATTTATCCGGCCTGCTACAGGAGCGTTTCCTGCTCCCCGTGTGGCTGGAGAAGCGCCCGAACGCGGCGGCGCTGGCCGAGAAACAGACCGGCTGCGGAGTACCGTTCAAGAGCCTGGTCTACGTGACCAGCGGGCGCGGCGTGGGCGCGGGAATCATCGTGGACGGCAAGATTTTCCGCGGCGGCTTCGGCTCGGCCGGGGAAATCGGGCAGATGCTGATGCCGTTCGAGCCCGAACCGGAGTTCACCGGCGTCTCCCGCGCACTGGAAGAATTGACCCGCGACAGCGCACTGATCGAGATGGTATCCAACGCCAAAAAACGCCGCTACCGCTACCCGGAAATCCTCGATCTGTACCGTGACGGCGACGCCGACACCGTGCGGATTTTCCGCAAAAACGCCCGCTACCTCGCCTGCGCCATGCAAGTGGTGACCGGCCTCCTGAACCCGGAAGCGATCATCCTGGGCGGCCGCGCGCCGGAGCTTGGGGAGAGTTATCTGGATGATTTCAAGGAATATTTCTACGACAGCAGCCTGACGGCGCAAACGCAAGTTCTGTACTCGCAGTTCGGCCGCCAGGGAGCCGCCCGCGGCGGCGCCATGACCATCCTCGACAAAGTCTTCAACTTCGCCTTATAAAAAGTTGTGCAATAACACAAACTCGGCCGGTTTCAACGTGATTTTCCGTTTGTCGATCGTAAACGTTTCGTCTTCCGGCGAGGAGTAATTCGCCACAAAAATCAGCGTTTCCCTGTCATTGCTGAATTTGGAACAGGCCAACGCCGGATTGTCGACAGAGAATCCGATATCCGGTTTGCCGCTTCTGAATAATTCCGGGTACGAACTGATATTGTGCAGACCTTTCGCCAGATAAAACATCTGTTGCGGCGAGGTGAAATCGGCAAATGAGAAAATACACAGATTGCCGCCGTTGAGCGCCTGTTCGTAGACCATAGCCTCCAGTTTGTGCGGCGAGCAATACCCGTAGGTGCCGGGTGTGACCCAGACCGTCGAAACCCATTTCCGGTCAAGCAGGCGGTATTCGCGCTGGGCGATCCGGTGGTTGACGTCGAACAGTCCGGCGCTGTAAGCCGCCGGCATCGAGAGCTGGAGGTATTTCGGATACGCCCGGTCGAATTGCCAGAATTGATGATAATTTTTCTGCCCGGCGAAAACATCGTATTGTCCGGCCTGAAATTCGTGTTTGATCACCGCAGCGGCGGCATTGTACAGATCGTGCTGGATTTCCGCGCCGCAGTTGAAAAGGTACTCCTGCGGTGTCTTGCCCGACTTGGCGACGGCTTCGGAACAGCGTTCGCATTTCAGGATGTTTTCGGGCTTGCCGCCGATCGACTGGTGCATCAGCTCGATGTCCCAGATCAGGTAATCCGGCTGCAGCGCCTCGCTGTTCGCCGCGATTTCCTTCAGGTGATTCTGATAAAACTCACCGCGATAAGACGGGCAAAAACCCTTGGCGCCTTCATAAGTACAGGCGGCGCTTTTCAGCTCTTTGATCGTGTGCAGCGGCGATTCGTTCTGAATAATTCTCAGGCCGTTCCGGCGGGATTCGGCGACCTGCCGCGCGGGGTCGAACGGCTGCTCCGGCAGATCGGCCATGGCCGGCCAGTTGCGCGGAAAAAACGGCACGGCGTTGAGCCCCAGATCCGCATATGATTTGTAAAACTCCGGCCAGTCGAGGCTGTAATAATCCAGCATCCAGGTGATCGCGTACATGCCGGGTAGCTCATTTTTCACCACCGGAATTTCCAAGGTCCGTACCGGGCATGTCACCGGTGAAAAATCGTTGTCACCGACCCGGCAGGAGAATTTCGCCACGGCATCAGCCGCGACCTTTCCGGTAGCCCGGAAATAGAGCGGCCCCAGTGAATAATCGCCAAGCATTTTCGCATGGTAACGCCTGAAATGCTTGCCGGTATTTTTCGGGGTCAGGATGTATTGACCGTCTTTTTCCGCGATCTCGAACTGATTTCGCAGCAAGTACGAACGATGCAGTTCCACGCCCGGCGGCAGCTCGATGACGAATTGATACGGCTCCCTGCCTTTTTCCCGGCGGTAATCGCTGAAGCTCAGGAACGTGGGGACGAAGGTATTTTCCGGCACATAAAACACATCCTGAGTCGGCTTGAAAACGATCGCGTCCAAGTCGGATAACGGAAAATTGCAGCGGTTCGCGGGGGTCATCACCTCTTTCCGAACGGCTGAATCGCCGGAGAAAATTTCCCATTCGTCGAGGTAGAACATGAATCCCTCCGGCTTGACCGTCAGCCCCACATACCGGGCCGAAATTCCGCTCAAGTCAAACTCGATATCGATCCAGCGGTTGCGGTCCTCCTTCAGCTTGAGAACTTTGTCCGCAGCACCGATATTATCGTACCCAAATGTGGTCAACTTTTTCACGGTGTCCACCCGGTAAAAGTTCTGTCCGTCATTGCTCACCAGCAACTCGAATTCACGCGGCAGGGAAAAACGGTACATCGACTTGGTGAAGCTGCCCGCCCGGATAATGCTTTTGCCGAGATTTTCCTCTTTGCCGAGGTCGATGCACATACTGACGCCGATGGCCTCGCGGCCGTAAACACTGGTGTGCCAGCCCACGGTCAGCGCCTTGTCCATGGCGTCGTCGTAATCGAGGCGCTGCTCGTCGAACGTGGTGCCGGTGTCGGCGTTTCCATCAAATTTCCGGACGTTCTTTTTGCCGTCGGTCAGCTTCGACTGCGGCAGGTCCTTCGGGTTATCCGGTGCAATCGAGTAAGTCACCTTTTTGCCCAAGGCGAGGTTCTGGGAAAAAACCGGCATCATAAGCATGGCAGCCAGTAAGGCAATGATGATTTTCATCGATTCGCCTCCCGGGCTTACTTGACCGGCCTGAAATTCAATACGGCATCCACGTCTTTGACCTTGGAGTAGGACACGTGCCCGTCGACAAACAGCATATTCGCCCCGGCGTTATGAACCGGGCCCGGACCGTCATTAGCACTCTTGAAATTATTCCAGGAGCTGTTCAACTGAATATTGTAGTAGGCCACCGGGATATTCGGCGTGGGGCTCGAATTCGTTTTGGAATCGGTGGTGATGCAAATTTCCGAGGGAATGCGAATCTGATTGTTCTTCGTCGCAGCATAAGTTCCGGCGATGCCGAGGTGATAATTCTGCGCGTAATTGACGCTGTAACGCGTGCCCCCGGTAGCAATCGTCGAATTTGAACCGTACACCGCCTGGTTCGCCGTACAGCGAAACGCGGAGACCTGGAATTCATCGTTCCATTTCAGTTTTACATCCGCGTAATTGCATATTTTCAGGAACCAGGTCTGCTCGGCCGCATCGTCAAGCCGCCAGGCCGCCGGAAACATGCCGTCGTAAACATCCTGATATCCGACATAGGCAAGGCTGATCTGCTTCAGGTTGGACATGCAGTGCGCCGAGCGGGATTTGTCCCGGGCGTTATTCAGGGCGGGCAGCAGCATCGCCGCCAGTATTGCGATGATCGCAATGACCACCAGCAACTCAATGAGCGTAAAATTTATCTTTTTCATATTTTGTTCCTCCGTCAATTTATCTTTTTTATGCTTTTGCCGTTGATAATTTCCGTATTGATGATTTCACTGTTCACCTTTTCGCCGTCACAAATCCGGCGAACCATTTTGAAGAGATGCATCCCGAGTTTATCCCAGGGCTGCTGCAGATACGTCACATAAGAATATTCCCTGTCCGGGCGGTCGTAGAGAACCAGCGACACCTCCTCCGGGATCTGCAGCTTCAGTTCTTTGAGTACTTCAAACGTCTGCGCATGGAAAACTTCCCCGCCGACGAACAGCGCCGTCATGTCCGGATTGCGCTTGAAAAGGCCGCGCACCAGTTCGCGGAAGTCGGTGGAGTCCTGTACCCTGCAGCACAGTGCCTCGTCAAACTCAATCCCCGCCTCCGTCAACGCGTCGCAATACCCGCGAAAACGCTGCGACACATAGCGCAGCGGCAGGTCCGACGCGATACAGCCGATCCTGTTATGCCCGGCATCCGTCAGCTTAGCCACCAGGTTCCGGGTACCGTAATACTGGTCGATGGCGACATACGGGAGATCCGAACCGAAAATCTGGCGATTGCTGATGATAATCGGAATTTCCAGCTTTTCCAGTAACCTCTGATGCGCCTTGATGTCCGGCAAAGTATCGGCAAACACCAGGGCATCGAGGTCATGCCCGGATACTTGGCCCAAATCCTCCAGCGCCACATCCTGCAACTCGCAGCCCGCTTGCGCGGCACCGTCCAGAAAGGACTGCCGCCGCTCATTTCCAAACACGCTGGTTGACTGCGGATAAGCGAAATTGATCACCCCTACCCGAAGCGCCTTCACGTCCGGCGGGCGGACAAACCAGCCGCTGCCGGGCACGCTCTGCAGCAGCCCCTCTTCGGCCAGCTGGCGCAGCGAATTCCGCACGGTATGACGGTGAATGCCGTACTGGCGGCTGAGTTCGTTTTCCGAGGGAATCCGCTTGCCCGGGCACAAGCGCCCGTGCGAAATCGCATCTTCCAGCCGCTCTTTCAGCTGCTGATAAACCGGTATTCCCGAAGTTTTATCGATTAACTGCTCCATAAACAACCTGTATAGACTTGTATATATCAATATTATACAGCCATACCCCGCTCCTGTCAATAGTTCTTTGAAAAAATAGCGCTGGTTTTCAATCGGGAGATACACGGACGGGCACGGACAAACACGGAAAGACTGGTGTATGTCTGTGTCCGTCCGTGTATTCTGAGAATCAAGACCCGTTATTTCTTTTCGCGGTAGCGGTCCACGTTGAAAAGAAGCTCGTTGACTTCCTGGTCGATTTTTACATCGAATATCCGGCCGCGCAGGATCATGTCGTTGTTCATGTTATAGGCTTCGGTGCGCACCGTCAGCCCGGAGGTTTTGTCGAATTTCCAGATCACGCGGACGGGAGTCGTCAAGTTCTTTGGCTGGACCTTGGCTTCGCCTTCGACCACCCACATTTCCAGGTCGCCGTCCTTTTCTTCGGGCTTCACGGTGTACTTGAAAGTGGCGTTGTCGTTCAACACCATGGCGTGGCAGATCATGCCGGTGTAAATCTGTGATCTCGTCGGTTCTTCGCGGAACTCGGTGATATCGTCCACCTTGGTCCGGGTGTAGGTTTTCTCCGGGGTGATCAGGGCCTCGACCTCATAGACCTGCTCCTGCATGGAGGTTTTGACGGCATAGTGAATCTGGACCTTGCCGTCTTTGCGGATCATTTTGGTCGCCGAATCGGAACCGGGAACCCGGCTCCCCTCGCGGTCAAAATAGATGGAACGGTACTGCAAGGTACTGAACGACTCGCTTCTTTTCTCAAGCTCTTTGAAAATATCGTCGATCGTGGCCGCCGACAGATTGCAGACAATCAACGGCAACAGCATCAAAGCTTTTTTCCACATAAATATTCAGGCTCCTATTTCCAGATAATTATCAATTAAAAAATAGTATACACCGCCAAAAGCAATTTTTCAATAAAAGTTATCAATTGCCATATTGACAAAACCGGGAGATGCCTGTATAATTATGTTAAACTGGTTTAAACCAGATGCAAACCACAAGAGAATTTGAGAGATGATAAAGAGCTTCAGCGAATCCGAAACCATACCGGAGCGGGTCTTCCGGGAGATCGTTTCCGACATCAACTCCGGGAAACTGAAATCCGGCGAGAGACTGCCCGGCGACCGCCTGCTGGCCGAACAATACGGCGCCGGCCGGAGCTCGATGATTTCCGCGCTGCGGCTGCTCCAGCAAAAAGGTTATATCGAACGCCTGCCCATGCGCGGCACCTTCGTGCGCAAAGACGTCCGAAAAGCCACCTCCGAAGTCAAGATCTGCTTTCCGCAACCGGAACTGACCATGCTGCCGGAGCATCTGGGCTACCCCAACTTCATCGCCTATATGGAGATCATCCAGGGGTTGATTTACCAATGCTCGGCGAATAACTTCAGCGTCGTCTCCCGTTACATGGAGGACAGCGACGATCCGCTGGTGACCCGCCGCCAATTCGAGTTTATCCAGCAAACCAGCGACGCGGTGGTATTTTTCGGTCACCAGTTCCAGAACCTCAAGGAAGCCATTTACCAGAACAATATCCCGGCGGTAGTTATTTCGCCGCAATACTTCTGGAGCCAATCGCGATTGCCGAGCTGCAGCTTCAATCTCGAATCCGGTTTCAAGGAATATGCCGGGCGGCTGGCCGCGGAAGGCTGCAAATCCTTCGGCATCATCAGCATGCCCCCGCCTTTCGAGCCGGACCGGCTGGAGCTGGAACTGCGGCGCAGCATGCTCCGTGACCAGCTGGAGGCGTATGGCATCCGGGTCAGGAATTACCAGGTGCCCCTGCATCAAACGCCATCGGAAGCGGTTTATAATGAATTGGTTTCGCTATTGAACTCCGAGAATGACCTGCCGGATACGCTGTGTGGAACGCATTACCCCACGATCGTGGCGCTGCAACAGCTTATGTACGAGCGGAACCACCGGTTCAAAGTAACCGCATTGGCGGGCGGCGGCGTATTTTCCATGCTGAACCCACAGCTTACCTATATCCGGGTACCGCATTTCGAGATGGGGCAGAAGGCCAGCGCCATGCTGGTGGACGCGGTGAAAACCGGCAAAACCAAAATCGAGAACCAGGAGATATCAGCCAGAGTATGGCCGTATAAATAATCAGGAGACAAAAGAAATGAAAAGACAGAAAAATTTTACACTTATTGAATTACTCGTAGTAATAGCGATCATCGCCATCCTGGCCGCAATGCTGCTGCCGGCGTTGAACCGTGCCCGTGAACGGAGCCGGCAAATACATTGCACCAACAATCTTAAAATGCTCAGTCTCGGTTTTATTCAATACGCCAGCGAAAACCAGGACTATTTTCCACGGGCGACAGCTCCGGTGCCTGCCGGGGCCCTGGGCGGAGTCGACTACTGGCTGGACCGTATCGGCGAAAGCATAGGGGTATTCGTCACCGGCGAAGACAGAACCTTGAGGGATATCCGTTATGCTCCGAATAAGGACCGCTTTAAAATTTTCAGCTGCCAGTCCAATCCCCGAAAATCATTTGCCGAATTTGCCCCGACTTCGGTGCCCAAAGCTGTGACCAACTATGTAGTCAATGCTGCAATCGGGGGAGACCACCCCGGTCTCACCTATCCGGCTCCGCCCGTGAAGATCATATCGCTCAAATCCCCCTCTGCAAACGGCTTGCTCTGGGACGGAATAGTCAACGAATACGCGAGGTTGAGCGCATCCGTTCCTTCCTTTATTGAATTGACCAGCGACTATAATACCGTAAGCAGGCATCATCAGAACCAGGCCAATCTTCTGTATGTGGACGGACACGTCAAGGCAGCCACCCAGGCGCCCTACCTACCGATGGTTTACAACACCAATCCGGGCTGGCTCAACGAAAAAGCATCGGGAAGCGGTACCATCGTCTGGAACTCCCATTAATTAAAAGGGCCATCACCATGAAAAAATCGATTCTCCTGATTTTATGTGTCTTATTTGCCTGCGGTCACGCCGCGGATATCCGGCTTGCGGATAATTATGTTTTACATTTGGCCGCCCCGGCGACTCCGGAAGATCAATTGGCGGCCAGTGAACTGCAGGAAGCTTTTCTGGCGGTGACCAAACGCGAGCTGAAATTCGCCGCAAACAGCAGCAATCCCAAAATCCATATCGGGGTAATGCCGCCCGGTGAAGCCCCGCTGAAAGACGATGAGCATATCATCAAAACGGACGGATCGGATATTTATCTTTTCGGTACCGGCAAATGGGGCAATCTTTATGCGGTTTATTCATTTATCGAAGACCAGCTTGACGGGCATTATTACAATGTCAATGATGGCTTATCCATTGCTTATGACCCCACAAAAACCCTGAAACCGTTCAACCGGCGTTACCAGTATGCTTTTGCCTGGCGCAAACAGATCACCCTGCGCCGGGAGGGAGCCGCCTATTATGTGCGTAACCGCAATAACGTTTCCGGCAGCAGTTACCCGCAAATCAAGGATGATGTCGTTTACCTGTCGCCGTTCAGCCATTCCTTTTATTTCTTTATCCCCCCGGGCGGCGCCACTGTGCTGGGCAGCAATCCGAACAACAATCACAAAGGTTACTTTGCCGAACATCCCGAGTATTTCTCCCAGGACAAGTCGGGCAATCGTGTCCGTACCCAGCTTTGCCTGAGCAATAAATCCATGCGCCGGGAATTGATAAAAAATATCGAAAACACCATTGTCGCCCAACAGGAAAAAACCGCCGGATACCGCAAAAAGATCATCGATTTCTCCGCCAATGACTCCGGCGGCGCGCTCTGCTTCTGCCCGGACTGTCAGGAACTGGAAAAAAAGTATGACTGCCCCGGGGGCCCGCTTTTCGACTGCCTGATCGAAGTATGTGAATTTTTCAAGGACAAACACCCCGACATTACTTTTACCACGTTGCTTTACCGCAAAGAGCAAACCCAGAAGCCACCGCAGAACATAGCGAAGTTCCCCGGAAATTTCGAAGGCGTATTTGCGCCGATCCATGACAATTTTCTAGGGAGCATCACCGATGAATCGAACAGGGAATCCTTGCAGCATTTGACCCGCTGGGCCAAGATTGCCAATATCTCGATCTGGTATTACACCAGTCAGTATTCAGTTTATTTCCATACCGTTCGCGGTTTTCCGCCGCCGCCGCTGGGCCATGTGGAACGCCATGTTCAGGATATGAGGAAGTTCGCGGAACTGGGGATAAAAAGTATCTTCTCCGAACACGACAGCGGCACCGCCTGCGGAGCCAACTTCGTCGACCTGCAGGAGTATCTGATGTACAAATTAATGCAGGACCCATATCTGGACGCCAAGAAATTAGTCAGCCAATATATGCGCGACAATTACAAAGCCGCTGCCGTGCCATTGCAGGCCTGGTTGGAGGAATTGGAAGGCTACCGCAAACAAATGCTGGCCAGGGGAGATCATTTCACCTATATGCCGGCGATCGGCCAATATGCATTTTATATGACCCCCGCCAATATTCTACGCTGGCAGAAACAGTTTGACGAAATGGAAAAATCAATCGGAAACGATGATGTGACCCTGCAGAAAATCCGTCAGGTACGGCTCGGACTGGATCTGGCGACGATTGCCGACTTGAACCGCCTTGCGGTATTTTACCCGGATATGGCGAAGTCCCGTGACCGCATGAAAGAACGGATTCTCAATACCGTCGACCGCGCCAACAAGGAACGGATTTCGGACGCCCATGCCTATGACCGGCTGAATATCCGTCCATTTCTGACCGAACTGGAACGAGAACCCAAAAAGCTCCCGGAACAATTCTCACAGATTCCGCCGGAACGCCTCATCCAGATCAATCCCGATTATCCGCGCAAACTCATCCCGGCGCGACGCTTCGAAGACAAGGATGCCGCATGGGGTGTCGCCGCCTACGAAAATATTTCCGCCGATAAAGGCACGTTCAAATTCGGTTTCCATGATTATTGGAACCGCACTACCCCGAATTCGCTGGACATCGATCTGGACCGGGTCAAGGACGGTTATGAATTTTACAACCTCGGCAAGGTCAAACTTACCCAGAACTGTATGTTTTTCCCGGAAAAATGGAATTTCTGCGTCTATGCCGATCCTTTTTACTCCATCGATGAACCGGATGCTCAATACGAAGCTTACGCCTCGCTCAAGTTCATCGGGGAAAAAGGCGGGGAACGCAAAGTCCTCTGCGACCGGATTGTTCTGGTCCGAATCGAATAATCCGCCACCTCCAGCCAAAGGGGTTTGAAAGGGTCAAAGGAGTTCGGGGAAATGGAAAACTTCGCCAAAAGTTTACCGTTTCCCTTGATTGAACTCTTTTGGCCGTCTTTTTTTGTCTACAAAATCCCGAATTTTGTCCTTTGCCGCTGGAAAAATTATTTTCCGCGAGTATATTAATCAACTTAGCATAATTTTTATATCTATGTGAATTTTGATGTATTTAAGATAAAAACAAAAAGGACTGAAAATGGCTAAAACTGACGCAAGTGCTCTGTTCCAGGTGAAAAGTGAAAAATTGAAGGCTTGTCAGAAGCGCTTCGACTTCACCGTGTCCAAGGAAAATCTGAAGAATGAACTGAAAAAGGTTACCGCCTATTTCGTCAACGGTGCCAGCATCCCCGGCTTCCGCCGCGGCAAGGCCCCGATGCAAGTCGTTCTCCGCAAACACGAAAAAGATATCATCGAAGAACTGAAGATGCGTCTCTATTCGCAGGCGTTCGAAACGCTGCAGAAGGACGAAAGCGTCGATATCGTTTCCTGGGGCGCTCCCGTCGAAAAGAACCCGCTGGATGTCAATGCCGATGCCGATTATGAATTTTCCTTCGCCATGGAGCTCTCTCCCGAGTTCGACATGCCCGATTACAACGCCATGAAGGTGGACGTGCCGAAAGCGGAAATCACCGAAGCGGCCATCGATGAGCGCATCAAGAGCTACGGCGAAATGTACGGCACCTACGCCGAAATCGAAGGCAAAGCCGAAAAAGAAGACATGCTCAAAGTCAGCTATACTTCCGACTTCGAAGTTGCCGAAGACGCCTCCCCGGCCCTGATCCGCCAGGTGAACGCCAAAGAAAACTGGATTTGGCTGAGCGAACCGGAAATGATCCCCGGCGTCATCGCCGCCCTCACCGGCGCCGAAAAGGACAAGGATTATGAATTCACCGCCGAGTATCCGGCCGATTACCGCGACGAAGAACTCGCCGGCAAAAAGGTCGCTTACAAGGTCCATGTGACCGCTGTCCAGCGCCGTCAGGCTCTTTCCGCCGACGATCTGGCCAAGCGCATGAATCTGGAAAATGTCGACAAGCTCCGCGAAATGATGAAAACCGCGCTGGAAAATGAAAATTCCATGAAGCAGCGCAACGATATCGCCGAAGCCTACATGAAGCAGATCGGCGACGCCATCGGCAACTTCGAGCTCCCGCCGAACCTGCTGAACAACGAAAACGAAAAAGAACTCCGCCGCCTGGCCAATGAAATCGTCAAGAACGAAAACGACGTCGAAGACTTCAAGGCCAACGTCGAGAAATACAAGGAAGAAACCCGTTCGAAAGCCGAAGAAAAGCTCCGCAAGCTCTTCATCTGCCGCCGCATCGCCGAAAAGGAAAACATTTCGGTTGACAGCAAGGAAGTCGATTCCCAGCTGAAAGGCATGAGCAAATACTACGGCTACAAGGAAAAAGAACTCCGCTCCATGCTCGAAAAGAACGGCGGCATGGAAGATATCCAGCTCGACCTGATGATCAGCAAGGTCATGGATTTCCTGGTCAACAAAGCGGAAGGCGCCAAATAACCGGTGCCCTCTAACGATAAATGAGGAGAGAATAAGATGAAAGCAAATTCCGTATTGGTACCGATGGTAGTGGAACAGACCGGTCAGGGCGAGCGTGGATACGATATTTATTCGCGTCTGCTGAAGGACCGCATCATTCTGCTTGGCACGCCGATCGACGACAACATTGCCAATCTGGTGGTTGCCCAGCTTCTGTTTCTCCAATCCGAAGACCCGAAAAAGGACATTGACCTGTATATCAACAGTCCCGGGGGTTCGATTACTGCGGGGCTGGCGATTTACGACACCATGCAGATTCTTTCCTGCGACGTCAAGACTTACTGTATCGGTCAAGCCGCCAGCATGGGAGCTGTGCTGCTGGCCGCCGGCGCCAAGGGCAAACGCTTCGCGCTGCCCAATGCCCGCATCATGATTCACCAGCCCTGGGGCGGTGCCGAAGGTACCGCGGCGGATATCCATATCCAGTCGCAGGAAATCCTCCGCCTGCGCAAGATGCTTAACGACATCCTGAGCAAACACACCGGCCGCCCGATCAAGAAAGTCGAAATCGACACCGACCGCGACAACTTCATGTCCGCCGAGGAAGCGATGAAATACGGCCTCGTCGACTCCGTGGTCGGCGCCAATAAATAAATGGTAAAGGTTTACTGATTGTGGCTAACAACAATAATAATAACAATAATAATAAGTTGCTTTGCTCTTTCTGCGGGCGCGATTCCGAGGACCCCGAAGCCGGCGGGCTGATTACCAGCCGCAGCGGCGCATCGATCTGTCGCTCGTGCGTGGAAATCTGCAATGAAATGTGCCATCCGAAAGAAAACGCCAAAGGCAAAAACGCCGCCAAAAAAGGCGCCGCCAATGATATCGGCCAACTCGTCCGTTCCCTGCGGGTACCCAAACCCCAGGAAATCAAAAACGTGCTGGACCGCTATGTCATCGGCCAGGATCTGGCGAAGAAAACCTTGTCGGTGGCGGTGCACAATCATTACAAGAGACTGCAGTCTTATTACACCGAAAACAAGCTCGAAGAAGAGTTTGTGGACGTGGAAGTGGAAAAGAGCAACGTCCTGCTCGTCGGCCCCACCGGCAGCGGCAAAACGCTGCTGGCCAAAACGCTGGCGAAACTTCTCGACGTGCCGTTCTGTATTTGCGACGCCACAACCCTGACCGAGGCCGGCTACGTCGGCGAAGACGTGGAAAACATCATCCTGCGCCTCGTTCAGGCTGCCGATTACGATATTGACAAGGCCCAGATCGGTATTATCTATGTCGACGAAATCGACAAGATTTCCCGGAAAACCGAAAACGTCTCGATCACCCGCGACGTCTCCGGCGAAGGTGTTCAGCAGGCCCTCTTGAAAATTGTCGAAGGCACCACTGCCAACGTCCCGCCGAAGGGCGGCCGCAAGCACCCGAATCAGGAATATCTGCAGGTGGACACCACCAATATCCTGTTCATCTGCGGCGGCGCTTTTGTCGGGCTGGAAAAGATCATCCAGCGCCGCGTGGGCAAGCAGATCCTGGGCTTCAACCGTGAAAAAGAGCAGGAAGCGCTGCCGAAAGGCATCAGCCGCAGCGAAACCATGCTCGAACACGAAGACATGGTACGTTTCGGCCTGATTCCCGAATTCATCGGCCGCTTGCCGATTATCGCCCAGTTGACCCCGCTGACCCGCGAGGACCTGATCAAGATTCTGGTCGAGCCCAAAAACGCGGTCACCCGTCAATATGCGAAGCTGATGGCCATGGAAGGGATCAAGCTCAAATTCAGCGACGACTCCTATGACGCCCTGGCCGAGATCGCCGAACGCAAAGGCGCCGGCGCCCGCGGCCTGCGCTCACTGCTGGAAGAACTGATGATGGAAGTCATGTTCGACATTCCGTCCATGGAAAATGTAATCGAGTGCCGGATTACCGGCGATGTCGTCCGCGGCCTTGCCAAACCTGAGCTCAAGTTCGGCAAGGCGAAAACCAAATAATTGATTTTCGGGAATTCCGATGGAAAAAACCGATAAATTTGATGTTAAGATCGATGACCGTACTGCTCAGATCATGTTCAACAAAAGTGTTGACATGGAGCAGAAGGATTTGGCGACGCAAAAAATCGTCCTTACCGACGATGACGGGCCGGATATGCGGCTCAGCGTTGATTTTTCATTGAGTTCCCTGAGCACCCAGGCCTCCGGCAAATACCGCTTTATCCGCAGTATCGGCTTCGGCGGCATGAAGACCGTGACCGAAGTCCGCGACAAAGACACCGGGCGCACCGTGGCCATGGCTTCGATCCCCGATGCCGCCGACCGCCATGTCAGCGACCTTTACCGCTTCGTCCAGGAAGCCGTCATCACCGCCCGCCTGGAGCACCCGAACATCGTACCGATCCACGAGATCGGCATCGACTCAACCGGCGCGCCCTATTTCACCATGAAGCTGCTGAAGGGACGCACCCTCGCCACGCTGATCAAGAAATTGCGCGACAAGGAGCCTTACGAGACCAATAAATACAACGAAGAGCGTCTGCTCTTCATTTTCATGCGGGTTTGCAATGCGATTGCGTTTGCCCACTCGCAGCATATCATCCACCTCGATCTGAAGCCGGAAAACGTCCATATCGGCGAATTCGGCGAAGTGCTGGTGCTGGACTGGGGACTGGCCAAATACATCGGCCCCTCCGACAACCCCGCCAACCCGATGCTGAAGTATCACCCGGCCTATGACGACGGCAAAACCCCGAAAATGTCGAACGGCGAAACCCTCGACGGCATCGCCCGGGGCACCCCCGGCTACATGGCCCCCGAGCAGGCCGCCGGGCTGAACAGCCAGAAAGACGAACGCAGCGACATCTACGCCCTCGGCTCCATCCTGTATGCGATGATGACGCTCCGCAATCCCCTGGCCGTGACCGAAGTCAAGAAAATGCTGATCAAGACCATCCGCGGAGAAATCACTCCGCCGAATAAGCTCAAGAAGCTGGACCGTTCGGTACCGAACGCGCTCGAGGCCATTATCATGAAGGCCATGCACCAGAGACCGGAAATGCGCTACCAGACCGTGAATGAACTGCGCGACGACCTTTTTGCCTACATCGGCGGCTATGCGACCACGGCGGAATCGCCGGGACCGCTGAGAAAAATCTGGCTCTTTTTCGTCCGCAACTGGCGGTCCGTGCTGCTGTTCATCACCTTCATGATGCTGATGGCATTGCTGGGTGTTTTGATCTATCTTTTTTCCAGCGGAGCAATTGAAATATAATTGAAAATTGAAAGTGGAAAATGGAAAGTTAAGGAGAAAATTCGTTTTTCAGCGAAGTACTGATATTAAAGAGGGTTAAAGGGATACCTCCCTTTCCGCAATTTTCAACTTTCCATTTTCCATTTTCAAT
Source organism: Victivallis vadensis (assembly GCA_040394635.1). Classification (GTDB taxonomy): domain Bacteria; phylum Verrucomicrobiota; class Lentisphaeria; order Victivallales; family Victivallaceae; genus UBA5239. Next base: position 76,705 of record JBEBRW010000014.1, read on the forward strand.
TAATATAAGGAGAATCTCTCATGCCTTTTGTCTTTGAAAAAACCGAGCTCGAAGGTGTGATGCTGATTCACCCGAAAGTCTTTTACGATGACCGCGGGTATTTTTTTGAATCTTACAAAAAATCCGAGTTCGCAGCCGCCGGAATCAATGTCGACTTCAATCAGGACAACAATTCGAAATCGGCCTGCGGTGTGATCCGCGGACTGCATTACCAGAAAGCCCCGCATGCCCAGGCCAAGCTGGTCCGCGTGCTCAAGGGCGCGATCATCGATGTGGTAGTGGACATCCGCAAAGGGTCCCCGGACTACGGCAAATGGATCAAGGTCGAATTGTCCGAAGAAAACCGCACCATGATTTTCGTGCCCGCCGGATTCGCCCATGGATTTGTGGCAACCTCGGCCTTTGTGGAGCTGCATTACAAGGTCGACAACGAATACTGCAAGGCCTCCGAAGGCGGCGTGGCCTGGGATGACCCGGCCCTCGGCATCGACTGGGGCGTAAGCAATCCCGCGCTCTCCGAAAAGGACGCCGGCCTGCCGCCCCTCGCCAAAGCGGACAACGACTTCATTTACGGGAAAATCTGATATGGATAAGATCAAGGTATTGGTAACCGGCGGCCAAGGGCAGCTCGGCACCACGCTGCAGAAAACCCTCCCGGACGGCGTGGAAGCGGTTTATGTGGATGTGGACACCCTCGACATCACCAGCCTTGATGCGGTCGAGGAATTCGTCGGCGACCTGAAACCGGCGGTGATCATCAATGCCGCCGCCTATACTGCCGTGGACAAGGCGGAAAGCGAGGAAAGCGCCGCCTACCGCGTCAACTGCACCGGCATTGCCAACCTGGCGATCGCCGCCGCCGAAAACCGTGCCCGGGTGATTCATATCTCCACCGATTTCGTTTTTGACGGCACCGGCCACCGCCCGTACCTGCCGGACGACCCGGTAAGCCCCCTCGGCGTTTACGGCAAGAGCAAAGCCGCCGGCGAACAGGAACTCCTGAAATCCCTGCCCGGCCGCAGCGTGATCATCCGCACGGCGTGGCTCTATTCGCCTTATGGCAACAATTTCATGAAAACCATGCTCAAGCTGATGTCGACCCGCGAACAACTGCGTGTGGTCAGCGACCAGATCGGCACCCCGACCGGCACCAACACGCTGGCGGCGGCCGTTTGGGCCATGACCCTGCGGCCGGAGTTCAAAGGCATTTATCACTGTACCGATGCCGGTGTCGCCAGCTGGTACGACTTCGCCCAGGCCATCCGCGAGGATGGGGAACAGGCCGGGCTGCTGTCCGCCACCGCCGCGCTGGTCGAGCCCATCAACAGCAGCGACTACCCGACCCCGGCGCAGCGTCCCCACTACTCCGTGCTGGACAAAACATCGCTGTGGCATGACCTCGGAATAACCCCGATCCACTGGCGCCGGAATTTGAAAACCATTCTTTCTGAATACAGGAGTTCGCTATGAGAATCATCGTTACCGGCGGTGCCGGGTTCATCGGCTCGGCCGTCGTCAGGATGCTGCTGAATGAAACGGAACACAAGGTCTGCGTTATCGACAAGCTCACTTATGCCGGCAATCTCGACTCGCTGGTCGCGGTCAGCGAATCCCCCCGGCTCAACTTCCGCAAGCTCGATATCTGCGACCGGCAGGGCGTCGACGACGTCTTCGCGGAATTCCGTCCCGATGCAATCATGCACCTCGCCGCGGAGTCGCACGTGGACCGCTCGATCGACGGCCCCGGCGAATTCATCCAGACCAACATCGTCGGCACTTACAGCATGCTGGAAGGCGCCCGCAAATATTTCGCCAAACTGACCCCGGAGCAGCAGGCCGCGTTCCGGTTCCACCACATTTCCACCGACGAAGTCTACGGGGATCTGGAGGGCACCGACGATCTTTTCCGCGAGGACACCCCCTATGCGCCGAGCTCGCCGTACTCCGCCAGCAAGGCCGCCAGCGACCACCTCGTCCGCGCCTGGAACCGCACCTTCAAATTGCCGGTGCTGATCACCAACTGCTCCAACAATTACGGCCCCTACCACTTCCCGGAGAAACTGATTCCGCTGGTCATCCTGAATGCCCTGGACGGCAAGCCGCTGCCGGTTTACGGCACCGGTTCGCAGATTCGCGACTGGCTCTATGTGGAGGACCATGCCCGGGCACTGTACAAGGTCGTCACCGAGGGCAAACCCGGCGAGACCTACAACATCGGCGGGCACAACGAAAAACGCAATATCGAAGTCGTCGAGGCCATTTGCAGTCTGCTTGACGAACTGCACCCGCGCACCGACCGGGTTTCCTACCGGACGCAGATCACCTTCGTCACGGACCGCCCCGGCCACGACCACCGCTATGCGATCGACGCCGGCAAGATCCGCCGCGAACTCGGCTGGATCCCCAGCGAAACATTTGAATCCGGTCTTCGCAAAACCGTCCTCTGGTACCTGGCGCACCGCAACACATGGTGCAAACGCGTCCTGAACGGTGCTTATCAACGTGAACGCCTTGGCCTGCAACTGGGAGATTGATTATGAAAGGAATTGTTCTGGCAGGAGGAGCCGGTACCCGGCTGCACCCCATCACCCGCGGTGTTTCCAAACAGTTATTGCCGATTTACGACAAACCGATGATCTATTATCCGCTGTCCGTGCTGATGCTCGCCGGTATCCGCGATATCCTGATCATCACCACGCCCGAGGACCAGCCGTGCTTCATCCGCACGCTCGGCGACGGCTCCGACTACGGCATCAAGCTGACCTATGCCGTGCAGCCCTCGCCGGACGGCCTGGCGCAGGCGTTCATCATCGGCGAGGAATTCATCGGCGGCGACAATGTCGCGCTGGCGCTCGGCGACAATATTTTCTACGGCGCCAATTTTCAGGATATGATCAAATGCGCGGCCGAACGCCCCCGCGGCGCCACCGTATTCGGCTGCTGGGTCTGCGATCCCGAGCGCTTCGGAGTCGTGGAGTTCGACCAGGACGGCAAGGCAGTTTCGATCGAAGAAAAGCCGCAGGTGCCGAAATCGCATTATGCGGTCACCGGTTTATATTTTTACGACAACCGGGTGGTGGAAATCGCCAAAAACGTCAAGCCATCCGCCCGCGGCGAACTCGAAATCACCAGCGTCAACCAGGCCTATCTCAAGCTCAATGAGCTTCAGGTTGAGCGCCTCGGACGCGGTTATGCCTGGCTCGACACCGGTACCCACGAGAGCCTGATCGAAGCCGGGGAATTCGTCCGCACCATCGAAAAGCGCCAGGGGCTGAAAATCGCCTGTCTCGAGGGCATCGCCTACGAAAACGGCTGGCTCGACGCCGACGCCGTCCGCAAGCACGGCAAAGCCATGAGCAAAACCGATTACGGACAGTACCTGCTGAGCCTGGTCGACTGATGAGCGACAAGAAATATATCAAGATCGACGGCAAAGAAGCTGCCGGGGCCGACGTCATAAGCCGCCTCGCGCAGCTTCCCAAAGAACCGACGTTCATTGATTTCCAGGGCCCCGCCGGCTGGATCACCATTCAGGGTAATATGATCAACCGCTGCTGGCAAATCCTGCGCACGCTGCCGGACGGGCAGATCGAAACAGCGGATAAAATGTTCTCGCCGGAGGAAGCTCTGGACTGGTGGGCAAACGCCTCGAACACACCCGAATGGTACGTGGAGCAAACTTGGCGCACCGAGAATCGTTCCACCGGCAAAACAGCCTGGCGCCTGATTTTCGTACTGCTTGGCGGCTTGCTGCTGATGGCGCTCGGTGTAGGTCTTATTTACCTTGCGACTGCTGCCGGTTGACCTCGGCGATTTCTTCGAGCAGCGTGATCCATTCATCGAAATGCTTGCATTCGCGCCGCATCTTTTCCAACCCGATATCCTCGGCAATCAGCGTCCCGCAGAGCGGTTTCTGATAAGCCGAGCCGAAGAGCTTGCGCAGCCGGTGCGAGGGCGCGGTGCTGGGGTGGTTGTTGATATACTCCGGCGTCGGATATGCCTGACGGATTTCGATCAGTTCCTCGACCCGCGGCCTGGCGTCGACATTCGGCGAAATCGCCAGCGGATCGCTGAACAACAGCGCCTCGAATTCATGCACCTGCAGATAGGGGATGAAGTGTCCGGTTTCGATAAACAGCTCCAGCCGGTCATTGGTCTCGCGGAGCGACTTGCTGATGCTCCGCTCGATATGCTCCGCCCACTTCAGGGGATTTTCGAATTTGCCGCCATTTTTGCCCGGCGTGTTTTCCGGCAGGCCGTAGAGGTCGAGCATGGTGGTGCAGTAACTGTTCGGATCGTCATAAATGCAGCCGGCGATCTCGTTGCGGACCTTTTCCCAGCCCCAGCGGGAAACGCCGTGCAGGAGGTTGAACTGAAATATCATGCCCAAAGGCCGGAAGTGCGGCCCCAGAATTCGCTTGACAAAATCACGCTCGGTTTCACCCTCCACCACAATCTGGACCACGGTAAAACTCATGGGCGCCCTCCAAACAGATCTTTGTCCCAGATATCCCCCAGCCGGTAATCAACCAGCCACTTCTCCAGCGCCTCCGCGTCAAGTCGCCGGAAATTACTGCAGAAATAACCGGTTTCATCGTCCATCTGGCGCTCGAGCACCACGATGTCCTCCGGCTGAAATTCGTCGACCAGCGTCTTGGACTGGGTCGCCAGAATGATCTGGGTACTGCCCGAAGCCGCTTTGATCATGGCCGCCAGCAGCCGCACCGCCATCGGGTGCAGCCCCAGCTCGGGTTCGTCGATCAGCACCAGCGCCGGCATCATTTCCTGCGGCTGCAGCAGCAGCGTCGCCAGCGCGGCGAAGCGCAGCGAGCCATCAGAAAAATTTACCGCACTGAAGCGGGCATTCGAAGCTGCTTCGCGCCAGTCCAGCCGGTTCTGGTCGCTGTTCAACCGCAGCGGCTCCAGCTCGAAATCCTTGAAATACGGCATGATCAGTTGAATCGTCCGGATAATTTTGCGGTAGTGATTCGGATATTTTTCCTTGATCACCATCAGGTACGGAGCCAGGTTGGATCCGTCGCCAAGCAATGAAAGGTTGTCGTGAATATAATGGGTACTGCGCATTTTCGAGGTTTCGTGAAACTGGAAAACCTGCCATTTTTTCATCAGCTCGCCGACCTGGCGGCTCAATTTATTGCGGACCTTGTTTCCGGAGTCCACATACAGATGCGACTCGCGGTGCCCGATGCCGAGCGAATAACTTTTTTCCTCGAAAACAATTTTCTCTTCGGTAAAAACCAGCTGGTCCTCGCTGTTGGGCTTCAGGATGAATTCATAACCGACCGGCTGCTCGTTCAGCGACAAGCTCAAGTCACAGTCGATCCCGTAATTGCGGTTGCCATAAAAAAAGAACCCCGGCGATGAACTCTGCAGCCCGGCATATTCCTCCAGACGCTGCAAGCTGATCTCCTCGAGCATTTTGAAGAACCCGACGAAATTGGATTTGCCCGCCCCGTTGGCCCCGATCATCACATTCAGGCGCTTCAGTTCCAGATCCATCTTGCGGATGGAGCGGAAGTTTTTCAGCCTCACTTTCTGCAGATAATTCATACCGGCCTCCTAGTTGTCGTATGGAGCGGAAATAATCACCAGAGTCTGGTCGTCGTTAAGGTTTTCCGGGTCGGCCTCAAATTTCTCCACTTCCTCCAGAATTCCCTCCAGAATGTCCTTCGGCGATTTCTTTTGAATCCCGATATTCTTGAAAGTCTCCTGAAGACGGATCACGCCGTACTCTTCCTTGTTGACGTCCAGCGCCTCGTTGATCCCGTCGGTAAACAGCAGAAACGACATTCCCGGCTCGAACTCCATGCACATCGAATCGAATTTGGCGAACTCGGAGGGCAGGATACCAAGCGCGGTACCGTCCGGATTGATAATCCGCAAGTGATTGCGGACAAATGAGATCATTTCAGTGTGCCCGGCGCGGCAGTACTCGATCAGCGAATTCCGTTTGTCGATCAGGCAGCAGGCCAGCGTGACAAAAAGGTCGGCGTCCGAATCGCGGTAAAGATTGCGGTTCAGCTCGTGCATCAACTCCTCCACCGTGGTGAAGTGGGTGGCAATCGACCGGATGAAGCTCCGGGTCATGGCCATCAGCATACAGGCGGGAACCCCTTTGCCGCAGGCATCGGCGATCACCACCAGCATCCGGTCCTCGTCAATGATGATGAAATCGTAAAAGTCGCCGCTGACTTCTTTGGCCGGGCGCGAGGCCGCTTCGATCTGGAACTTGCCCCATTTGGGAAACTCGCTCGGGATCATCGCCGCCTGGAGTCGCCGCGCGAAGTGCAGCTCCTGGTTGATGCGCTGCTGTTCGCTCAAATTATTGTAAGCCTTGACCACGTTCTGCGTCAGGATCACCTGCGGCGAAATGCCGCGCAGGCGGTTGAACTGCTCCGTGGTGAAGGTATCGCCCGATTTGGAATTCACCGCACAGATGACCCCCGTCAGCACCGCATCGCGCACCAGCGGCACGATGATCAGCGAGCGCACGGCGTCGGCATTGGAGCCATATTCCTTGAGCCTGGGATCGCCGGCGGCGTTCTCGATAAAGAGCGGTTCATGACGCGCCGCCACCTGCCCGATCAGCCCTTCGTTCAGCTTGATTGTCTCGCGGCGCAGCATGTCGATGATATATTTGGGCTTGGTCATGACGTAATCCGAGCCGCCGTGCACCAGCGGGTATGCCCCGGAGATCCCCATCACCTTCAACCGGTCGTCCCCCCAGCCGTAAATACAGGTGGACTCCGCCTCGATCATGTCGGCGATATAGCGCGCAGTGGTCGCCATCGAATCGTCGATATCTTCGATCCGCTTCAAACTGCGTGAGAAGTTGTTGAGAAAATTGCCGACTTCCGCCTTCTGGTGCATCAAATCCCGCACCTTGTCCAGCAAACCGAACACCCGGTTATACTGCAGGACCAGGAACAATGCCAGCAGCGCAATAATCAACGCAATTATAATAAGAACCGTAATCGGTATAAACATAAAAATTTCATCCTAATATACACTGTACCCGATTTAGAAAAAATCAACCCCGAAAGCCGGAAAAAGTCCTATTTCAATGGACATTATGCCTCCTCAGCGCCTGCGGCTTACCTTCGTTTCGCCCTGCAGGCGAGCAGCGTTCCGCCGCTGCACCGCGTCCGGGTAGCCCCCGGCGGCGTGTGTTTTTTCAAATTCGTAATTCGTAATTCGTAATTCGTAATTATTCCCCATATCGAATAATCGCGTCTTTCTTCAGGCGCTCCACATAGCGCGTCACCGCCTCCTCGCGCATTTTCGCCTCGATTTCCTTGTACAGTGCGGGCCCGGCAATCTTGAAATCCTGCATCGTTTCCTCTTCTTTACCGGTCAACTGCAGAAAATAACACCCCTCCGGCGCCACCAGGGCCGGAGAAATATCCCCCACCGTCATGGTTTTCAACGCATCTTTGAACTCGGGACGCAATCCTTTTTCCTCCACCCAGCCGAGGTCCCCGCCATTATCCGCGCCCAACCCATCCGTGTACAGATGCGCCATGCGAGCGAAATTTTCTTTGTTCTCTTTCACCTTTTCCTCGACATCCTCGCGGGCACGCTCAAGATCGGCGCGGTCGTTTTTTAGATAAATCACCGCCAGTTTCACCCGCGCCGGTTTCGTGAATTCGTCCTTGTGCGCCGTGTAATACTCGTGGATTTCGCGCGGAGTCAGGTGAATATTACGGTAGCAGTAGCTGCTGATCATGGACTGGATAATCAGCCGCTCACGCGCCTTACGCCGCAGTTCATCGATCGTGGTCCCGGATTCCCGGGCTTTCACCACCAGTTCCGCGCGGGAGGTACAGCCGAAACTCTCCGCCAGGTCGTCCAGCATGCTCTCGACCAACTGCACCGGGATGTCATACGGGTTCCGCTCATAATCATCCAGAATCAGATAACGCTTGATGATTTCGTTCATAACCCTCAACCGCAGGTTCTTGACCTCCTCGTACAGCTTGTCGCCTTTGTACAGAAAAGAGAGCCGCACTTCCTCGGGACGGCTCTCATTTACGATATCCATCAGACTGATCGGTTTGCCGTTCACGGAAACCAATATCGAATCCACCCGCCGTTGCGCCTGGGGCGCGGCAGCGTTTTCCTGCGCCCTCACCGCCACGGCCAGCATAAACAGAACCACTATGAAATACCGCATTCGTCCGTCTCCTTTATTTCCGCGCGCCGAACATCATTCCAAGCGCAAACAATCGCAACATGATCAACACTATACAGCATATTGCCAAATTGGCAATACACAAAAAAATCAAAATTCCGGCAAATCCGTAGAACATCCCTCCCAGATACCACTTGTTCAACTCCGCCGGAGCCAGCACCGTCCGCCGCCTCTCCAGCTCCTGGTTCACCTGCCCCAGCGAAATATTCGCCAGCGCCACCGCAGTAATCAGCAGCGCCACATGGTATTCCCCATGATAAAAAAACATCAGCGGCAATAAGCACGAAATCACCGTTATGATCACCCTTCCCAGCGGCCGCAGCGGAATAATCTCCCCGGCAACCGCTGCCCCTGCCAGTCCCAGCAGAAGCCCGATCTGCTGGTGCAGCATCAGCCCCCGCCACTGGTATATCAGCAGTACCATGAAGAAGAAACCCGCCCCGTAAATACCGTTCTCCAGCGCCATCATCTTCAACGCGTTGTTCCCCTGGCGCGTCAACAGGAAACGCAGCCAGAAATACCCTCCGAACGCCGTCGCCAGCAATGCCAGCCCCCAGTAGGAAATCGTTTGGGGCGACAGCGGGAGAACGCTCAAAACAAGGTCTTTTTTCTGCGGATCGCGGGTCGGCGCCACCCTCAACTCCCGTAGCGAATACAGCACTTCGAACGTGCCGAGCGGAAAAAATGCATTCATGCCGGTGGTGCTCAGGAATCCTTCGAAACGCCGTCCCAGCTCTTTGATGTCGCTGCTCAATACAGTGTCGCTGCCCATCAGCAGTTCGCGGCACCCCGGCACGCGCCCGGTGAACTTGAAGTGATTTTTCAGCGGGTCCCGGTTGAAAGCTGCGGGCATGACGAATATCCCGTCTTTTGCCAATTTCTGCTGTGTCAGGGCGATAAATTTATCTCTGCCGCGCGGCGCCAGCAGTTCCGGATCGAGCAGGATGATCGCGTCGTACTCTTCCGTGGTAACCTGCATATATTTCACTGGATCGAGGGAAATATACATGGTTTTGGCAAATCCGCTCAGCAGATTTTTTTCGCCGCTGTAGTCAAAAAGATTCCGGTAAGGACAGATCAGGTCCACCCTGCCGACCTGCGGCAGCGAAGCCAGCAATCCGGCCCCCTGATAAAACGGCGGCGCCACGATCAGCACACGTTGGTTCGGCTGCAGATTCTGCAGCATCACCGGCAGCAGCCCGGCCGTAAAAAGATCGGAATCCTCCGGCAGGCTCCACATCAGCCTGCGGTTCAAATAAATGCGGTAAGAACTCCGCTCGAACTCCTGCTCCTTGTTCTTCTCCCAGAAGGACATCCGGCCGGCCGGCAGCTCCACCGAGCGCTGATGGCGCCACCCCGGCAGCAGGTTGCGGATCTCATATTTCATGAAGCTCTCCGACGCCACGAAAACCAGCAGATTCAGCCCGATCGCCAGCAAGGCGCAGAGCGTGACAAGTTGCTTCGAGCGTTTACCGTAAAGCAGCCGGTAACTGCCGACGACATCCCACAAAATAATCAGCAGCCCGATGCTCAGCAGCCAATGGTTTCCCCAGGCCACCCGCTCGACCGCCAGAGCGAGTATGACCCCGCCGCCCAGCATCCCGAGCATCATGCCGCAGAGATTCAAATATCGGCCCATCACGGACTGCCCTTCCCGGAGCACGGCCATGCCCGCCCCGATCCAGACCCCGAGCGGCAGCGTCATCAGCGCCAAGCTCAGCAGGTGAATTCCGGAGTGGACGTTTTCCGGCAGCAGCAAGGTCAACTGCCCAATCAATTGCGACGCCAGAGCCGCCACCGGCATAACCATTACCGTCAACGACAGCAGCAACGTGTGATGTTCGTGCTTCTCCAGCCAGGCGTAAGGGATAATCATGCTCCCCAGATAGGTCCACAGAGCCAGGAATACCAACGCGATGCCGCTCCCCAGCACCGCCGACTCCGACTCAGCCAGCACCTCGCGGAACTGAATGGTTAACGCCGTAATCAGATAAAATCCGACGAAAAACAGCAGAAAAAATCGCCCCCCGGTCTTTTCCAGAAAGGATTTCATAAATCACGCCGTTTTTTAGAATTGAAAATTGAAAGTGGAAAATTGAAAATGAAGGAAAGGGAAGAATCCCTTTGACCCACTTCAGGGGCGGCAATTCGATGGATGATAAAGTCGTTTCTCAATTTTCAATTTTCCACTTTCAATTTTCCATTGGAGAACGAAGTTCGTAAGGCTGCCAGCTGCAGCGCCGCTTTCAAACTTCCAAGGTCCGCCCTGCCCTGCCAGGCGATTTCAAAAGCCGTCCCGTGGTCGACACTGGTGCGGATCAGCGGCAGCCCCAGCGTCGAGTTGACGCCGCGATCGAATGCCAGCATTTTGAACGGAATATGGCCCTGGTCATGGTACATCGACACGATCCCGTCGAACCGCTCGCGGATACTGCCGATAAACAGCGTGTCCGGCGGAAACGGCCCCTCGATCCGGATGCCTTCCTGCCGCAGCGCCGCCAGCGCGGGCTTCACGGTTTCTTCGTCTTCATGCCCCATATAGCCCTGTTCACCGGCGTGCGGATTCAGCGCTGCCGCCGCCAGCAGCGGCTCGGCGATGCCCTCGGATTTGATGACATTGTTCAGGAGACGGGTGACTTCGATGATCCGTTCCGGCGTGACTTCCTGTGAGACCCGGTTCAAGGGAATGTGGGTCGTCACAAAAACCACCCGCAAATTCCCCGCGGACTGCATCATCACGTAGTTTTCACAGCCGCAGAGCTCCGCAATATATTCGGTATGCCCGGTGAACGGTATTCCGGCGAGATTGACCGAGGCTTTGTTCATGGGGCACGTCACAATCGCATCCATTCTGCCAGCCAATACATCCAGCGCGGCCGCCTTGACCGCCGCCAGCGCGGCGAGCCCGCAGGCCGCCGACTCTTTGCCGACCGGAACATCCTCAAATTTCAGGTCGCCGGTTTCCACGATCTCCGGCACGACTCCGCCGGCGAAACGGCGCGCCGCTTCCTCGATCACGCTCCGGCTGCCGTAAATCACCAGGTCCATGGCGTTGCGGATCTCCGGCGCTCCGGCGGCACGTACCGCCAGCTCCGGCCCGATCCCCGCGGGATCTCCCATGGTCAAAGCGATTCGCGGACGCATTCTACCAGACTTGCCCCTTGGATTCGAAATATTTGGCTACATTCGGCACCAGCGGCTTGATCAACTGCTTGATGGCCTTGGCGTATTCGCGGATTTCCCACTGGGCGTGCTCGCTGTCGCGCAGTTCCAGGAAGTGCAGCAGATTGTTCAGATCCACCGTCCCCCAGAACGTCACCATCATATTCTGCGGCAACACTCCACGGGCCTGCTCGCGGCAAACGCCCGCATCCAGCAGTTCGTTAAAAAGCTTCATGCTCAGCTCGTTGTGCCCGCTGATTTTCTGGCGCAACTCGTCATCTTCAAAACCCGGCAGATCCACGGAGGCCTGGCGGTTCACCTTGGCCTGGGCGCGCAATTTCGGCGGGGTGTAGAATTCCATGTCGATTTCGGTATAACGGCGCGAAATTTCGTTGTAGCTCCAGGTCCGGTGACGATGCCACTGGCCGCGCACAAACAGCGGACAATGAATGCTGAACGTAAACACCACGTGCTCCAATGGGCTCGTGTGCTGATTGTCGATCAGGTACTCCAGCAGGACCACATCTTTTTCGTCCATACGGTCTTTGAGTTTACCGAACGATACGCGAGCGGCGTTCAAAATCGAAACTTCCGAGCCCAGATGATCGATCAGACCGACCCATCCCTGGTCGCCAAGCACTTTCACGTGATTATCCGGCGGTACATTAAGATGCTGCATTGAAACCTCCTGAGATTTGATCTATAAATGTCATTTGCAAACAATATCATAACTTCCCCGAATATTCAACCCGGTTTAACATTTTTTGTGCGGCCCAGACATCAATTTCCAATGAACCACGGAATACACGGAAAATCACGGAACGTTTTTCGGGAGAACCGCAAAATGCATAAAATTAAAGAAATTCATCTTCTCTCTATTTTTTGTGTATTGTATTTTTCGTGGTTAAAAAATTCCCGATTTTCCGTGATTTCCGTGATTTCCGTGGTTAAAAATCCCCTTTCTCCTCAATTATACAATTTTCGTGATTTTTTCACAAACCCCCTATTGCATTTTTTCCGGGCTTGCTGTATAATAGAATTAGCGCTAATTCAAAACATAATTCAAGTGTAGATATGGCAGTAACGTTAAAGACAATCGCAGAAAAAGCTCAAGTCTCCACCATGGCGGTCTCGTCGGTGCTGAATAATTCAAACATCACCCGCGTCTCCGCCGAGAAACGCGAGCGGATCAAGCGCATCGCCGACGAACTCGGCTACAGCCCGAACCGCATGGCCCGCGTCCTCGCCGGCAAGGCCAGCGACCTCATCGGGGTGGTCATGGACAGTTGCGCGCCGATGATCTATCACGATCGTCTTTCGCGTATGGAGAAATACGCCGCCGCCAAGGGCTACCGCTTTCTCATCGGCCAATCCCACGACGACGCGGAAAAAGTCAAAACCTTCGCCCAGGAATTCATCTCCTACGGCGTGGCCGGCATCATCTGTATGGCACACGATTACCCGGGCAAGTCGCAGGAAATCGCCCAGTGCTATCCTCTGGACAAAACCGTATTTCTGGAAAAACCCCAGGGAATTGACAATTGCTGCTATATCAGTTGCAACATAGAAAAAGCTTTCACCGAAGTCGTGGGTTATCTTGCCGGACAGGGCCGCAAGCGAATCGGCTTGCTGCTGGTGGACCACCCATCCGCGGAAGCGGCCATGAATATCCGCCGCCGGGGCTATATGCAGGGGCTCCAGAAATCGCGAATTCTCTTTGACCCCACTCTGATCCGGAAAGTGGAGCTGCGCCAGGAAGTCGATGTCGCAACCTTCCGCCCAATCGTCTGGCAAATGGTCATGGAGCAGAAGGTCGACGCCATAGTGGCCGCCAACGATCATCTCGCCGCCGCCGCGCTGAAATGCCTGAACGAAATGAAAGTCCCGGTCCCGAAGCAAATCGCCGTCACCGGCTACGACAACATCGACCTCGCGCCGCTGGTCACCCCCGCGCTGACCACCTTCGACGATAATCGCGACCTCGTCGCCAAGTCCCTGGTCGAACTGTTGATCAAGCTCCTCAATAGTCCCGAACTCAATGAAAGAGAGAAATCCATAATAGTCGATCCGTTCTTCATGAAGCGCGAGTCGGCGTAACCAAATAGGAATCAATCATATGCGGAAAAACAATTTTACACTTATAGAGCTCCTTGTGGTTATAGCGATCATTGCTATATTGGCCGCTATGCTGCTCCCGGCCCTGAACAATGCCCGCGAAAAAGCAAAAAAAATAAACTGTAACAGCAACAACAAACACCTTGGGCTATATTTCCTGATGTATGCGGATGATTACAACAATCTCCTGCCGGCATTGATTGCCGAAAACGCTTCCCTTTCCAAGTATCCGGGGTTCTGGCGAGGCGACCAAAGTGCCACCATCAAATCAACGTTAAAAGTCCTGATCGAAGCCGGTATGAGCTGGGAAATACTGAACTGCCAGACTCAGAACACCTACCCGAAAACCGGCTGGAATGGCGATATCACAAGCACAGCCAACCTCGGAGGCGGTACGCCCCGGACATACGCAGGTGCCTCCTCCAATACACCGCAGCCTTTCGGTAATTTTTCACCAAAAAATGCCTCCGATGACCCCGGAAAATTCCTCATCGGAGATTTTGCCAGGGATGACCTGCGCAACCATCGGGACGGTATCAACGTATGCCTGCTGGACGGCAGCTCCAAATGGTATATGATAAACGAATTATGCCGTGCCGCAGATCAATTCACCTCCGCCGGAGGCGCGCAAGGTAATTATTTTGTTCCCCGGAATACCTGCCGTCCGACCACGGGACATACACATTCACCGATAAATTGAGGTAAGCAATATGAAAAAGAATTTCACACTCATCGAACTCCTGGTTGTGATCGCGATCATTGCCATTCTTGCAGCCATGCTGTTACCGGCATTGAATGCCGCCCGCGAGAAAGGACATGCAGCCGCCTGCAAAAACAACCTCAAACAACTGGGAACCGCCTCGCAACTTTATTTCAACGACAACGACCAATGGCTGTGGTGCAGCGACATGCTTACCACCACATATGTACCGCGTTTCTGGATCGGCCTGCTTGGCCCCTATGTCAACATCCCGAATGCGCACGAATGGGTCACGACCCCTCCCCTTTACTGCGCCAAATACAAAGGTCCCACCCCGGCTTCCAGTTATCCGGGATTGAGCTACATGGCCGATTATCACCTGCATGGCAAAGCTTATCTGAAAAAAGTGACACAGCTCAGCAATATTTCCGACAAATTGAGCCTGATGGACGGTACGGGCTCTCCAGATATCTCGCGCAGTTACTGCAGGGATTCGACCGCCGGGCTGGGCTATCGCTTCTCACCGAGGCACACCAAAACCGGCAATGTGCTGTTCCTCGACGGTCACACCGACCTGCGCGCCGATATTTACCAGAAAGACCTCGGGGCATGGTAACGCCCCTTCCCCCCGATATCACTCAGAACGATAATCAAGGAGACCTTAACGGTATGAAAACACGATACCTTCTACCCGCTTTGCTGCTTTCACTCGCGACATCAGGAATTCACGCGGAAGCGCCACCCGAATTCGCCATCATGTCCGATCAACTGCCCGACGGCGTGCCACTCGCCGCTATGCCGTTTGAACAGCCATTCTTCCGCAATGTAAAACCCGATGCCGACGCCGTCAGGCGTGGTTTCATGGCCGGTGTGATCGAACCCGATTTCCAGGTAATCAATACGCTTTTCATCAGCAAGCCCACTCTGGACAAGGAACTGACGAACTTCGCCGCCCGCGGCCAATATATCATCATGACATTCGCAGTGGAAATGCTGTCGGACCAGCCGGAGCTGAAAATCGAAATCACCCCGCCGGCGAATACTCAAGGGGATGAGCTGTCCACCGATAATCTGAAACTCCGCCGGATCATCTCCAGGAGACTGATCAGAAATTATTCCGGCGATATGCTGGTCCGCCCGGAAGCCGCCAACCTGAAAAAGGGCGAAGTCGTCCACTATGCCCTGTTTATCAGCGTCCCGGCTGAAACCGCCCCCGGCGAATATCAGGGCAAGCTCTCCATCCGGGGCGCTGCCGGAGAAGACACCTTGCCGATCCGCCTCCGGGTGCTGGAGTTCGAACTTCCGCCCGCCGAAGCCGTTTTCGGGCTGTATATGGGCGGCCACTTCGACACCACGGGAACCGGGCACAAGCGCTGGTCGCCGGATTTTTTCAAGCCGGAACACCTGGAAAGCATGTTCACGTTCTGGAAAACCCGCGGCCTGAATTCGCCGACGATCACCCACGTGCTGCCGCGCTTTCAACGTATCGACGGCAAAGCTATCCCGGATTTCATCACTGTCCGTCAGTTCGCCGACGCCATGAAAAAAGTTGGCCTGGAGGGCCCGCTCTGCATTGATTCCCGTTTCCATGCCTGGTACGCCGAAGCGGTTGAAAAGGGCACCGGCGCCAAAGCCGAGGACGTCTATCAGGATCAGATGAAAGCCCTCATCGAAACCGCTGAACAAGAAAACTGGGTCGACATCAAAATCTTCCCCGAAGAAGAAGTCGGCAATCCCGACAATACCAAAAAGCGCACCTACAATCGCTTCTGGAAACCGCTCCGCGAAGTGGCCGGGGGGCGCGACTACATCGTCGACAACGACATCGGCTACGGCCGCTCCAACGCCATCGACCGCGGCAATGACGACAATTTCCCGATCGTCCAATACAACAGCTGGGAAGACTCCGCATTGCAGAAAGCCCGCGAAAACAACCGTCAGATCTGGGCATACAATTACGGCTTCAAGCGCTCCTCTTTCGGCTTCCTGCTGGAGCGGCTGGGCGCGACCGGCAACCATCAATGGGCCGACATGTGGTATACCGACGAAAAGCATCACTGGGTATTCACGGCCTTCCTGGAGGATGGCGTGGTCACCGGCATGAATTACGAATGGACCCATGCCGGTATCGACGATTACCGCTACATGAAGCTCCTGAAAGCCAAAATCGCCGAACTGGAAAGCAAGAACATGGCCGCTGAAGCCGCCGCCGCCAAACAAGTCCTCGTGACCGTCAGCAAGGACATTCCGATCACCAGCCTCGGTTACGCTTCCTGGTCCGCCAATTATCAAGACCGCGAATTCAACCGCCGCCGCTGGATGGTCGCTCAGGAAATCCTCAAAGCCGATCAGGCCCTGAACGGCAAAACAGCTGAACCTGCCCCTGCTCCCGCCGCCACCTTGACCGCCACGACAACTCCGGTCCAAGGCAAAGAAGAAGTCAAATCTACCAATATCATCCAGATACCGTTATTCGAAAATCCCAAGCTGGACGGCATACCGGACCTGCGCGCCGCCAATACCACCGGTGCCCTTCGCCGCCGGGTCGTGGACGAAACCAACGCCCGCGCCTATTCCAGCAGCGACGAAGAATACCAGCGCCGGATCGCCACCTCCTGGACCCAGGTATGGCTGACTTACGACCGTCAGGGCCTGCTGATCTCCTGCATCGGCAACGAAGCCTCCCCCGGCAGCAAGAATCAAGCCAAATTTTTGGACGGCGACGGCAATTTATGGCAGGACGCCTGTATGGAGTATTTTTTCCAATTGCCGGATCAGAAAGGTTATTATCAATTGATCGTCAATACCAAGGACCAGAAAGTACTGATCAACACCAATAACAACAAAATGACGCATCAGGCAGTCCGGGTTTTCTCCACGCCGAACTTCAATCCGGCCCGCGGGCTGGCTCAGGAAGTTCTGATTCCATGGTCGGAATTCGGCCTCCCCCATATGCCGGATTCGGGAACGGTCTGGAAGTTCAACGCCTGCCGGGAATTCCATGCCTGGAACCAATATCTGACCTGGGGACGCGTTCACAGCGAATTCAGCGAAGTCGCTGAATGGGGCAGTATCGCCTTTACCGGCAAATCGGCCAATACCTTGTTCGAAAAAGTCTCTTCCGGCTCGATTTTCCCCGGCGAAAACCGGATATCCGGCCAGCTGAAACCCTTGGCGCAGAAATCCCTCATTCAGCTGAAAAACGCCTCCCGCAAAGTGCTCGCCGAAAAAGCGGCGGAAGCCGGAACCTCCCCCGAATTCGATTTCAATTTCAACGTCCCCCCTATCACCAAGTCTGAAATCTGGACGCTGGAAATCGCCAATCAGGCGACCCGTGAAAAGCTGGATGCCTTCTCATTGCCGGTCAATGCCGCCGTCCCCTCAGTCAACATTGTTTCCGCCGACGCCGGCGGCATCTGCGGCCAGGATCTGAGCTTCCGCATTTACGCCAGAGCCAGCAATCTCAGCATCTCGAAATATCCCTTACGAGTGCGTGCCGTTTCCGGGGACAAAACAATCGATTATCCGCCGGTAGTATTGCAGCAGAACGGCAATAATCAACTATGGCTCTCCACCGGGGCACTGACCCCGGGCCGCTGGCAAATCTCCTGTTATCTGGACGGCCTTGGTCGCCCGGACGACAAATCCGGCATCGCAGTGGAAATTCTCCCACCGTATTGAAGCCACTCAAGGGCCCGACTGTAAAAAGTCGGGCTCGTTTTATTGGTACATACCGCTTTCCGTGACCGGCTTGTCCATGAAGTTCCACCAGCCTTCGATCGTTACGTTGTCCTCGCCGAACTTGACGGTGTGGTAATTCTGGATGGCATCGCCCGGTTGAATGATCGCAAACTGCAATTCATCCGGCCCTTGCTGGAAAATGCGGCACAGCAATTGCCCCTTGATTGGATAATCCTCGCGGCCGAGCGGTTCGTTCAAAATCCATTTATCGCGGCCGAATTTGAGCTGGTAGCCATCGAAATACTCGATCACCTGATTCTTGCCGAACTCAAAGACCAGATTGTGAACGCCGAGCTCATTTTCGGCAGGCAGAGCTACTTCGACGATTTTTCCGGCGGTGTATTTGAATTTGCCTTTGTATTTCTCGGGAAACTCGAATTTCAATGTTTTCAGGTATTTTTGCAGCTCCTGGTCGGTCACTTTTTTGCCGGAGGGTTTGCCCTGCAGCGCCGGCAGCAGTTTTCCCCACAAAACATCCAGCGGCTGCTGCATTTTATGCGCCGCGCCGAACAACACCAGCACCGCGTTTTCTTTTTCCATGACAATCGAATATTGGGTCAAATAACCGTCGATGCGGTATGATCCGTGCTGGCCGCGCCAGAACTGATATCCATAGCCCTGCTGCCAGTCGGGGGTATTGCCCGCGGCCCCGACATTGCACAGCGCCGATGTCACCGTCTCGCACCATTCCCGGTTCAGCAGCTGTTTGCCGTTCCAAGCGCCCTTTTGCAGATAGAACTGGCCGAATCTGGCCGCATCTTCCATGCAGATTTTGAGCCCCCAGCCGCCGAAATTGATCCCGGCTTTATCGGCCTCCCACTCATAACTCTTGAAGCCCAGCGGCTCGAAAAAACGCGTTTTCAGGTACTCCGCCAGCGGCATCCCGGTCACCTTGGTGATAATCGCCGAGAGCATGTAGGTCGCACCGTTGTTGTAGACATAATGCGTGCCCGGTTTGTACTTGACTTCCGCCGCGAAAAAACCGGTCGCCACATCGTCGTGTTTGAAAATCTCTTCCGCGGTACATTTTTCATGCCCGGTCTGCATCATCAGGAGGTCGCGGACGGTCATCGCGGCGAGATTTTCCGAAACCTTCTCCGGTACTTTGTCCGGGAAGAAACCGATCACCTTGTCGTCGACCGACAGCAGCCCCTCCTGCACCGCGAACCCGACGCCGGTGGACGTGAATCCCTTGCTCATGGAAAACACGTGGCGCGGCGTATCCACCTTGAACGGCGCCCAGGCGGCCTCGGCAATAATCCTGCCGTTTTTCATCAGCAGAAACGAATCGGCGTTACCGCTTTTCAGGTCGCCGCTCAACATCATTTTTTCCTCCAACCCCCTGGCGAATTCCATGATCGCCGCAGGATCCACGCCCTCTTCCGAGGGCAGCGCCCTCGCGATATTCTGCTCAGCCATCTTACATCCTCCTCCGATCAATAATATTGCCATCAACCACAAATATTTCATCGATTTCTCCTCTATTCATCTTTATGTTTCAACGTAATCACCATGATTTCGGGCGGCCGCCGGAAACGGACCGGAAAAATGCTGGTCCCGATCCCGCTGGTCACATAAATCGTCGAGCGCCCCTCCCGCACAATGCCGTAGGCGTAGCGCTGCCCGTAACGCGAAGGCACCACCGGCGGCCCGATCAAAGGAATATTGACCTGCCCGCCGTGCGTGTGTCCTGATAACCCCAGCGCAATAGGCTCCGTCAGCGTGGCGAATGAATCCGGTGAATGCGCCAGCACGATGCGCGGTTCCGCGCCTTTCGGCAGGATCTTGTCCCAGTCAGCCTCGCCCTGCGTCCATAAATCGGGAACTCCCGTCAACGTAAATGCTTTTCCCTTGAGCTCCAGCTTGACGGTCTTATTTTCCAGCAATGGAAGCCCGATTGCCTCAAACGCTTTGATAAACCGCTCACTTCCGTGCCAATGATCATGATTGCCGAGCACGGCATAGACGCCGAGCGGCGCCTCCAGCCTGGCAAACTCCGCGGCGATATCTTCCGGAGCTGCTCCTTGATGCGGTTTCCATTTCGCCACATAATCGCCGCCCAGCAGGATCAGGTCGGGTTTGGCGTCGTTGGACTTCTCCACCGTTCGCCGCAGCCGTTCCAAAGGTAAGCGCCCAGTGACCACCATGCTGAGCTCAAACAGGCGCTAAAAGTTTTTT
>JBEBRW010000015.1:0-96745 GCA_040394635.1 Victivallis vadensis
CCAGATCGGGAAATCAGCCTTTGGCTTCTTCCTTTTCTTTCTTCTTCTTTTCCACGACGGCCGGTTCAGCGGCGGCGCCTTCAGCAGGAGCTTCTTCCTGGAGCTTCGGCTGCATGACGTGGAACACGATGGCTTCCGGGTCGGCATGGGCCGTAACGCCTTCGGGCATCACGAGATCCTTGACCAACAGCGCGGCACCGAGCTCGATACCGGCCACCGATACTTCGATGAACTCCGGCATGTCTTTCGGCAGACAAACGATTTCGAGTTCATGCATCACCTGCTGGAGAATGCCGCCCGCGCTGACGCCCGCCGGAACATCACCGGCCTTGGCATGCACCGCCACCGCACTGGTGGTCTTTTCGCCGCGGATGACTTCGTTGAAGTCAATGTGGACGAACTGGTTCTTCAGGTGGTTGATCTGAACTTCACGGATTACCGCCAGCTTGTCGATCCCTTCGCCTTTCAGGGCGATCAGGCTGATGTCGTGACGGGCGATGGCTTCCCACTCGGAGGCCTTCACATAAATCATTTCGCCGGGTTTCCCCTTGGAGTAAATGATCGCCGGCACCAGGCCCTTGTGACGGGCGCGCCGGGCAGCAGATGTTCCCTGTTCGGTACGGGGAGTCACTGCTATTTCATACGTGTGCTTGCTCATAATTTTCCTTTCTTTACTGGTTAATCTATGAACTTCTTCTTAATGCTTGATACGGAAAAGCGTGGAAATCGAGATACCTTCGTGAATGCGTTTGATCGCTTCACCCAGCAACGGCGCCACACTCAAAACTTTAATCTTGCCGTCGATCGTATTGTCAACCGGGATACTGTCGGTCACCACCAGTTCTTCGATCGACTTGTTGGCCAACAGCTTGGCACGCCCTTCGTCATTCAGCACGCAATGGCTGATGGCGGCATAAACCTTGGAAGCACCTTCTTCCTTGAGCTTGTCGGCGGCGGAACACAGCGTACCGGCGGTGGACGACATATCGTCGGTAATCACGCAGGTGCGGCCCTTCACGTCCCCGACCAGGTGTGAAGTGGCGACCGAGGTGGCGCTGATACGGCGCTTGGCGATCACCGCCAGCCCGGCATCGAGCGAATCACAATACGACTGCGCCATTTTCACGCTGCCGGAGTCCGGCGAAACCACAACCACATCGGAGCCGAGCTTCTGGTGGAGATACGGCGAAAGCACCGGGCGGGCATACAGATGATCCACCGGAATGTCAAAAAATCCCTGAATCTGCTGCGAATGCAAATCCATGGCAATGACCCGGTTCGCCCCGGCCACGGTAATCAAATTGGCCACCAGCTTGGCGGAAATCGGCACCCGCGGACGGTCCTTGCGGTCCTGCCGGGCATAACCGTAATACGGCAGCACGGCGGTGACACGGGCGGCGGAAGCGCGTTTGGCGGCGTCCAGCATGATCAGGAGTTCCATCAGATTGTCATTGGTCGGCGCACAGGTCGGCTGAATAATGAACACGTCGGCCCGGCGCACGTTTTCCTCATACTGACAGAAATTTTCCCCGTCGGGAAACCGCTGCAGATTGATCTTGCCCAGCGGTACGCCGAGATAAGCGGCGATATCGCGGGACAGTTGCGGGTGCGCTGAACCCGAATAGATGCAAATGTTTTTAGGCATTGCCACGTCCTCATTGGTTTGGCTTTGACCCTAAACCATTGACGCGGCGGCGGAAGAACACCTTGACGGTGTATCTGCGGCAACCTTGCGGGTTTACCCGGCTTCGCCAGGCAAAAATCCATATCATCAACGGATTAAGGTCGTAAATTAATATTTCCGAAAAACTTAAAATAGCGTCTTTTTCCCATTTTTCAAGCTTTTGCTTTAAAAAAGAAAAGAAATAACCCGCCACCGTCATAAGCATTCAATTTCCCAATTCTCCAATTCCCCTGATTACATTTGTCATTTTATTTTTGCTTTGGGGATTGACATTCGGGGATTTACCACTATTATAATCTTATATTCCAATCATCACAGGAGGTCCTATGCGAGTCGCCAAACTCATTCTGTTGTTGGCTTGCGCTCTGCCGTTGTTCGGCGCCGAATTCCAGGTCGGCGACAAATTCAAGTACCAGATGACGCAAGATCAGCAAACCCCGCACTACACCGTTTATAATCTCAGCTACCCCTCGCCCGATCCCGATAAGACGTTCGGCGACATCACCGCGCGCTATTATCTCCCCGCCGATCTCGCAGCCGGCGCCAAGGACCAGAAACCGCGCCCCGCCGTCCTCGTCCTTCACATCCTCGGCGGCAACGGACAACTCAGCAATATGTTCTGCGCCAACCTGGCGTCCAAAGGCATCCCCGCGCTGATGTTTTACATGCCGACCATATCGTTCCGCTGCCCCGGCGGCAGCCGCGACGCCATGCTGAAGCGCCCCGACGGCGGCAAGCTGTTCGTCCAGGCGCTGGAACTCTCGCTGCAGGAAGTCTCACGCTCCATCGACCTGATGCAGAGCCGTCCGGAAATCAACCCCGATAAAATCAGTTTGATCGGTACCAGCATGGGCGGAATCATCGGCGCCACCGCGCTGGCCCACGAGCCGCGCATCGACAAAGCGATCCTCCTGCTGGCCGGCGGCAACATCGACAAGGTCATCGGCTACTCCCGGGAAACCGCCGAAATGCGCAAGGCCGTCGATAACGCTTCCCCCGAAGTGGCGCAAGCCCTGCGGAAACTCGACCCGCTGTACGGCGCCGAAAAGCTCAAACCCATGGCCGAAGCGGGCCGGTTGGTCATGTTCAACGCCGAGAACGATGAAGTCGTACCCATGGAGTGCACCATGGAATTTGCCGGAAAGGCAGGGATGAAAGAAAAAGTGCAGATTCTCCCCGGTCTCGGCCACTACACCGCAATCGCCGGGCTCCCCCAGATTCTCGCCGAATTCGCTGCGTTCCTGGCCGACGATACCGTGCCGAAAGTCGAGCCCCCCGCGCCTTCCAACGACCAGGCTGTCATCCGCAGCGTATTCCGGCAGTTGAGCCGCCTGCTCCGGATGACCCCGGACGAAGGATACTGTTTCTACATCGATACCGATTTCACCTACCGCGAAAACGACGATGTCGTGGCCAAGGGCGCGCTGGCCGTCATCCGCGGCACCGGCAACCAATTCAAAGTGCTGCTCAGGAGCGAGAAACTTCCGCTCAAGGTCGGCAATCTCTTCATGGGTTACGATCAAAGCCCGTGGGTCGTGTCCAACGCCGGTTCGACCTACCGGGGCTCGATCGATCCCGAGGGCAAATGCGCCGCCGATTTCTTCGATCCGCGCGTCCAGCTCTATCGCGACATGGCCGCCGGGATTTTCGACATGGCCGCGCTCGGCATGCTCGAACCGCTCAAACAGTTCTGTTCGCTGACACTGACCAAAGACGAGAACGGCAACCGTCAGGTCGAAGTCGTCATCGAGAAAAAGGAATTCATCTACATCTCGCTGAAGCCCGGCACTGAAATCCCAACCAAGCTGACCTATAAATCGCGCAAGGCCTCCGGCGAAATCAATTTCCGCCAATGGATGCTGGACGCCCCGGCCGACCCGCAGCTCTTCGCCCCTGAGGCACCCAAAGGCGGCAAAGTCACCGAAGTTTCCGAACGCGACCTGAACCGCGTCATCGCCGCCAGCGTCAATTTCTTAATCGAAGGAGCCTCTAAATGAAAATATTACTGATCGTCATTCAAGTCTTCGTCCTGGCCCTGACGGCGGCGGCGCAGTCGTTCACCCCCGACATCCTCGGCCGCACCGATGACGGCAAGGGCCTCCTCTGCCGTTACCAGCGCAAGAGCATCCTGTTCGTCGCCGGCACCCCGGCGGAAATGGGCGCCGCCCACGGCAAGCTCCTGCGGCGGGAAGTCAATCAGATTTATGAACGCATCATGCTGGTGGCCGCCGGATACCTGGTCAACAAGGACGACTGGTTCTTCACCCGGATCGAGGAAGTGATGAAGCGCAACGCCCCGTACACCCCGCAGCGTTACCTGGATGAATGCGACGCGTTGGCGAAGGCCGCCGGCATGCCGGAGCGCGCCATCCGCGAAATCAACTTTTTCCCGGAAATGTTTCACTGCAGCGGCGTGGCCGTGCGCGGCAAGGCTTCCGCCAACGGCGAGGTCGTCCATGCGCGTGTACTGGATTATATGCGTGACATCCGTCTTCAGAACTTCGCCCAGCTCATCGTTTATATGCCGGACAAAGGAAACAACTGGGTCAGCGTCAGCTACGCCGGATTCGTCGGCACGGTCACGGCCATGAACGGGCAGGGGCTCGCCATGGGCGAAATGGGCGGCTCGGGCTACGGCAAGTGGGACGGCCTCTCGATGGCGTTTATGATGCGCCGCGTAATGGAGGAGTGCTCCACCGTGAAGGAAGCACTGAAGCTGATGCAGGAGGTTCCGCTGACCTGCGATTATTACTATGTGCTCTCGGACAAAACCGGCGACATGGCCGCGATCTCCGCCATTGCCGGGAAGCCGATGGTGATCTCCGGCCCCGGCGAACAGCAGGACAAACTGCCTCCGGTGCCCGAGGACACGGTCTACATCTCGGGCGGCAAGCGCGCAGAACACCTCGGCAGACTGCTGCAGGAGAATTTCGGCAAGATCGACGCGCAGAAAATGATCGAGATCATCAAGCGCCCGGTGGCAATGAATTCAAACCTCCACAACGCCGTGTTCCTGCCGCAGTCCGGCACCCTGTATTTCGCCGACGCCGGCCGCAAGACGTTGGCCTGCGACGAGCCCTATGTCAAAGTCAATCTCCAGGAGATGATCGCCTTTTACAAAGCCAATTCGCAGCCGAAGAAAACCCAGCGATAATTCCGGAACTCTTTCCATAACGAATCTTGACTTTCCCTACTTTCGAATTATCTTAAATTCAAGTGGAAAAAGTCAGGAGTTAACATGAAGACTTTATTGCTCGCGCTGGCGGCAGCGGCGATTCTGATCTTTGCCGCCTCGTGTTCCAAAGTGGAGACGAGCGTGGTCGCCGTTTCGGACCGGCAGTGGACCGGACTGGCGATCGGCGATAACAACCGGATGTTCGTCTGTTATCCATACTGGTCCGACGATGTACCGGTGAGCGTGGCGGAAATCAAAAACGGCCAGGCCGTGCCCTACCCGGACGCTGCGTGGAACAACCGCGACAATAAACAGTCGTTTTACGCGGTTCAGTCCGTGGTGGCCGACTCGCTGGACCGCCTGTGGGTGGTCGATACCAACAATCCCAGGCAGAAAGGCGTCCGCCCCGGCGGCCCCATCCTCTATTGCTTTGACCTGAAAAACAATAAGTTGCTCGGCAAGCACACCTTTGACCCCGCCGCCTATGACAGCAAATCGTATTACAACGACATCCGCATCGATACCGAGCGCGGCTTCGTTTACCTGACGGATTCGGGCTCCGGCGGCATCATCGTGCTGAACTTGAACAACGGCCAGTCACGGCGCGTCCTCCATAATCATTACTCCGTCAAGGCCGAAGACGATTCGCTGGTCTGCGACGGTTATACGTGGAAAAATGCCGTGCATTCCGACGGCATCGCCCTCTCCCCCGACCGCGAATACCTGTATTACGCGGCCCTCACCGGCCATACCCTGTACCGCATCAAAACGAAATACCTGCAGGATTTCAAACTCAAGGATCTGGAACTCGAAACCGTGTTCGAGCGGCTCAACCGCATTCCCGCCACCGACGGCATGCTGTTCGGCAAAGACGGGCGGTTGTGGCTGGGCGGCCTTGAGGACAATTCCATCAATGTGCGTCGCCCCAGCGGCGAAATCAAAAAAGTAGTGAAATCCCCCGAAATCCGCTGGCCCGACTCATTCGCCATGGATAGCGGGGACAATCTGTATTTCACCACCTCGCAAATTCACCTGCCCCCGGACAAACGCGGCCCCTATACCATCCAGAAAATCAGCACCAGATAATCGAGCTGGCTTTCGTGGTTAAAAATTCCCGGATAGGTCGATGCAATCGCACCAGCCGAGCACAGCGAGATATTCCAGCGTTTTCTGTACCAGGATTTCAGGAGCGGATGCGGCGGCGGTGATGCCGATCGTGCCTTCGGCAGGCAGTTTCTCCGCGTCGATTTCCTCCGGTTCGCGGATCAGACGGGCCGGCTTGCCGCTGCGCAGTGCAATCTCATACAGACGCTTGGAATTCGAGCTTTTCGGTGAACCGATCACCAGAATATAGTCGCACTTCGCGCACAGCTCCCGGACCGCCCGCTGACGGCTGCCGGTGGCCGGGCAGATGCCGCCGCCGCCGATAACGCCCGGGAACCGCGCTTTCAGCGCCTCAATCACCGGTTTGATATCCTCGCCGCACAGCGTTGTCTGGCTGAACCATACCGGGCGCACGAGCTCCGGCAGCGCGGCCACGTCCGCTTCTTCGCTCACAATATACGTCGAACGACGGTCGAGCCTGCCGAACGTACCGATGATTTCGGGGTGTTCACGATGTCCGATCAGGACGATTTCGTGGCCCTGACGCTGGAAATCACCCGCTTTTTCGTGGATGTCTTTGACCAGGCGGCAGGTAGCGTCGGTGATCTGTAAATGGCGTGCTTCGGCGGCGTCCCGGATAGCTTTCGAAACGCCGTGCGCGCTGAAAATCAGCGGCGCCCCGTCCGGCACCTCGTCGAGGCTGTCCACGAAAACCACGCCGCGGCGGCGCAGGTCATTCACCACATACTCGTTGTGGACGATCTCGTGGTACACGTAAACCGTCCCCGGATGTGCGGCCAGAACCTGTTCGACGATATCCAGAGCCTTCCGGACGCCATCGCAAAACCCGCGCGGATGCGCCAATATGATCTTCCTGCTCATGGTCATTTCGTACGTCTATTCACTTTCCGAAATATAATCCTGATACAATTGCTCGGGGCTTTCCCACCAGCATTTGGTCTTTTCATTTTCAAGCTGCCGATACAGATTTGACTGGTAAAAAGCGAGCAAGGCTTCTTTGCCGGAACATTTTTTATGTGCGGCCACTTTCTCCACAACTGCGGCAATTTTGCCGGGCAGGAGAATACGAAAATTTTTCTGGGTTATTTCAGGCATACTCATTTTACAGCCTCGCATCCAGTGTACTTCAGAAAAGACAACGCTTTTTCCGAATGAAACAAAATCTGATTGACCAATTTATACGTTTTCAATCGGCGAATGGTTTCTTCCGTATCCAGCAGGTCGCTTTCAAAAAGAGTCAAAGTCGCGTATACCCGGTCATTGGCCACCGGTCCGTAAACAATATCATAATCATGGTTATAATTGCGATTTTTGCGGTTGCTCATCACAAAATCCAACCATGTGCGATCGGCAGATTCAAATATCAGCGCCTTCAAATCTCGACTCTTCAGCAGATCGTCGTCCACTTCATAGATGGAGACAAAGCCACCTTTCCCATTATCCCGCAGGCACTTGATTTCCACCCAACGCCTGGCCTGCCCGATATCGGTAGTGGTATAGAAACCGTTGCCGAAATCAACCGTACGCGGTGTAATCGGGGCGATAATCTGCGGTTTCTCCACCGCTGTCAGGCCGCCGTGATACAACTTCATTTGGACTCCTGAGTCATTATCAATTCATCGATCAAGGGCAGAATATAACCCCAGCCCTGAGTGTGCAGGGCTTCGTAATTATTGAAAAGATAATCCACAACGCCATATTTTTCAAATTTCCCGGCAACATCCTGTCCGGAAATTCCATACTCCACGGCATACATTTCCAGACAGTACGAGACAAATTCTATAACTTTGGCACTATGGTCCATTTCATTCTCTTACAGTTTCTTGCAGCGGAAGCCGTCGGGGGAGTCCTCGACGACCCAGCCGAGGGCTTTCAGCTGATCGCGGATCGCGTCGGCGGCGGCGAAGTCCTTGCTCTTGCGGGCTTCGCGGCGCTTGGCGGCCAGCTCGAGCACTTCCGCCGGCACGGTCTCGGCCTTGATGGCGTCGACGTTGAAGAGCGCCAGCACGGTATCGAATTTACGGAAAATTTCCAGCACGGCCTCGGCGCCTGCCTGAGTCAGTTCGCTCTGGTCCATCAGGCGGTTGACCTCGCGCTGCAGCGCGAACATCACGGCGAAGGCTTCCGACACATTCAGGTCGTCGGCCAGCGCGGCGGCGAAGTCGTCCTCCGCCTTGGCGAAAGTCTCCAGCATGGACGTGCAGACGCCGCCCTCTTCCTTGATCCCCTTCAGGCGCAGGAAAAATTCGGCGAAGCGTTTCAGCTGCATCTTGGCCTGTTCGCAGGCGTCAAAGGTGAAATTGAGTTTCTTGCGGTAGTGCGCGCTCAGCAGCACCCAGCGCATTTCGGGGCCGGTGAACCCTTTTTCGAGCAGCTGGCGCAGCGTGAAGAAGTTACCGGCCGACTTGGACATCTTCTCGCCGTTGACCACCAGGTGGTCGCAGTGCAGCCAATAGTTGACGTAACGGCAGCCGTTGGCCGATTCGCTCTGTGCGATTTCGTCCTCGTGGTGCGGGAACATATTGTCGATGCCGCCGGTGTGGATGTCGAAAGTTTTGCCGAGGTATTTCATGCTCATGGCGCTGCATTCGATGTGCCAGCCGGGGCGGCCCTTGCCCCACGGGCTCTCCCACCACACGTCGCCGTCGTTTTCGTCCCAGGCCTTCCACAGTGCAAAGTCGGCCACGGAGTCCTTGGCGTATTCATCGGTTTTGATGCGGACGCCGGCGCGCTGGTTTTCCATATCGATCCGGGCCAGCCGGCCGTATTCCGGGAACTTGGCAATCGAGAAATAAATGGATTTGTCTTCGGCCTGATACGCAAATCCTTTGTCGAGCAAAGTCTGCACCAGCTCGATCATTTCCGGGATGTGATCGGTGGCGGCGGGGTATTGCTCGGCCGGGTCGATATTCAGCGTTTTCAGGTCCTCGAAAAAGGCTTTTTTGTAGATGGCGGTGAAGTCGTTCAGCGACATCGAATTCTTGCGCGAATCGCGGATGGTTTTGTCGTCCACGTCGGTCAGGTTCATGACCTGGGTGACTTTGTAGCCGAAATACTTGAGCGTGCGGCGCAGCAGGTCCTCGAACACATAAGCGCGGAAATTGCCGATGTGCGCGTAGTTGTAAACGGTGGGTCCGCAGGTGTACATCCGGGCCTCGCCGTCGCAGACGGGCTTGAATTCCTCCAGCAACCGGCCCATGGTATTGAAAAACTTCAGTTCCTTTTTCATCTTTCTATGTCAATCCTCTGTCATTGTTTATCGCGTAAATACCACCGTGCGGCGGCCGGAAGTGATGATCCGGTGCTCGAGGTGCGCCCTCACCGCCCGGGTCAGCACCCGTTTTTCGATGCCGCTGCCGATGTGCTTGAGCTCGGCCGGATCGGCCTCGTGTGTGATGCGCTCCACGTCCTGTTCGATGATCGGTCCCTCGTCGAGGTCGGCGGTGGCGTAGTGCGCGGTGGCGCCGATCATCTTCACGCCGCGCTCCCAGGCACGCTGGTACGGGTTGCCGCCCTGAAACGCCGGCAGGAACGCATGGTGGATGTTGATGATCCGCTGCGGGTAGCGGTTGATGAAATCATCGGACAGCACCTGCATATAACGCGCCATCACCACCAGGTCGATGTGATGGCGGTCGAGCAGTTCGAGAACCTTCTTTTCCTGCGCCGCCTTGTCGCTGTTGACGATCGGACAGCAGAAATACGGCACCCGGAATTTGTCGGCCACGTGCTCAAGATCCGGGTGGTTGCTGATGATCAGCGGAATTTCGCAGGGGAGCTCGCCCTCCTGGCTCAAGGTCAGGAGATCATACAAACAGTGCGATGTTTTCGACACCAGCACCGCCATGCGCTGCACCTGGTCGAGGTAATACACCGCGTACGACAGCTGGTACTGCACGCTGAACTCCGCGAAATCGCTCTCCAGCTGTTTGCGCGTAATCCCCATGTCGCTGAGGTCCACCAGCACCCGCATGTAATATTCGCCCTCGCAAGTATCAGTGTACTGCTGGCAATGCAGGATATTGAATCCGTTCTGGTAAAAAAAGGTTGTAATGCCGGATACCAATCCCTTGCGGTCCGGCGATTGTATCAGAAATACCGCCTGTTTCATCTTGTCCCTAATGCTTAAAATTACATTTTAAATAATCCCGTAATATACCGCCGCAAACGGATTTATGCAAACAAGGGTTGAAAAAGAACGCCCGGCGGATTATCTTTTCTGCAAAAGGACGCGAAATCGATGAAAGCTCTTCTGCTGGTAATACTATGCGCGGTCGCCGCACTGGTGATCGGCGGACTGACGGTTTTTTCCCTGCGCCGTAAACTGCGGCGCAGCTTCTACTTTGCGCTGTGGATTCTGCTGGCGGTACTGGTCTCCGGCGCGGTGCTGCTGCCCGTCGGCATGGCCATGGGACACTGGCACCGCCACCACGACTGGCAGGTCATCCACGAACAGGACGCCACCGCCGCCGAGCTCGACCTCCTGCGCCGGAGCTTCCCCGGCATTATCGCCCAGGCCGACCGCCGGATTTACTTCAACGGCGGAAATTTCGTGCTGGCGATAACGCGTTTCGAAACCGAGGACCAGGCCCAGGCTTTCTGGAACTTCCGTTACCGCCAGACCATGAATCTGCATCTGTACAACGGCCCCGTACACATCGAACTTTACAGCCGCGACACCAATCTGCAAGCCCTGCTCGGCGCCACTTTCAAGCCCGATCCGGCCATCCGCCGCTACGCCTCGCTGGTGCAGAGCGGCGTCCTGTTCTGGCGGCTCGCGCAGGACAGCGAACCTGTCTCGGACAACATCGAAATCCTTTATCATTCGCTGAGCAGTTACGGGCAGATCAACCTCGCAGTGCTGAAGAATCCCGCCGAAATTCCGGAAGGCTGGCAAGCGGTTCCCGGCAGCCCCGGCCTCGCCGTGGAATACATCCCGATGGCCACCGCGGAAGCGTTTCAGGAAAAATTGATGAATATGCTGCAAAAACCGCTCCCCGACCATTTCTGTCCCCCGGAGATTTTCGCCCTATGAAGATCATGACCAAACTCCCCGTACTGGTGCCGGACGACCGCATCTACATGCGCCTCGGCAAATACAAACACTTCGCCGAAACCACCCCGGCCCAACAGCGCCGCTTCGAACAGGAAATCGCCCGCGCGAAATCGCTGTGCCGCCCCTCCGGCACCTGGGACGTGATCAAGATTGCCGACAACGACGGTGCCACGGTCCGCCTCGAAGGCGGCGACTGTTTCGCCAGCCCGAAACTGGCGGAATTCCTGCGCGGCAGCAGCGAAATCCTGTTGTTCGCGGCCACTGCCGGACAGGAGATTTGCGACGCGGTCAAAGACGCCTCCGCCGTCGAGGCCGCGATCTACGACGCGGTAGGCAGCGAAACCGCCGATGCCGCCATTGCCTGGGTTCAGGATTACGCCCGGCAGACACTTCGCCCGCGCGGCCTGGCGGTGTCCGAACAACGCTTCTCGCCGGGCTACGGCGGGCTGGACCTGTCGTGTCAGGAAATCTTTTTTCGCAGGCTCAAACTGGCAGAACTCGGCATGTCGCTGACCCCGGCCTTTTTCATGCTCCCCGAGAAGTCCGTGACCGCCCTCGCCGGCATCCGCCCGCTGAACGTACAGTAAGTTCTTATCGTCATTTTCCGTTTGATTTTTTGCAGGCAGGGGATATTGTATTTATTATAGCTTTCAAGAAGGAGGATAGGATTATGAAGAAAATCATTCTGGGGATCGGCGCGGCTGCGCTGGCAATCGTATTGGCTTCCTGCTCTTCGGAGCCGGAAAAAACCGTATTCGTCGAAAACGACAAAAAACTGGAACATGACAACCGGGTGCCGGTGAAGAGATTCTGGAAGGACCCGTCGGCAGTGCTTGCCAATTATGACAAGATCGTGGTCGCGGACGTCCGCACCGATCTGCAGCTGGATAAATCCTGGCTGGAACACAGCGGCGCCAGCGCGGCAATCGGTCACGAGGACAAGGATCTGAAAGAGCTGGCCGTGTATATGAAGGAATCTTTTTCCAAGACCATCGAAAAGGGTCCATGCCGCATGAAACTGGTCAAGGACAAAGGCCCCAAGACGGTGGTGCTCGAACTGGCGATCGTCAAAGTCGTGGCGGACAAGCCGCTGCTGGCGGCGGGAACCAGTGTCGGGCTGGCTGTTTTCAAGCCGATTTCGCTGTGCCTGATTCCGGTGCGCTCGGTGGTATCTCACGAGACCCATTCGCCCATGAGCGCCTATATCGCCATCGAGGGCAAAATGCTTGACGCCGAAACCGGCAAGGAGCTGGTGCTTTTCGCCACGGACGCCCAGTCGGAAGGCGCATTGCTGGATGTCAACAAATATACCTCGCTTTATGGCAACGTCCGCGACATCATCAACAAATGGGGTCTTCAGCTGGTGGAAATAATCAATGCTCAGCCATTGGAAACCGGCCGCCTGGTCAATGACATAATGCCCGGCGATCACGATTACACGCTGATCAAGTTCTGAAACTGACTCACAGTTATTGAACATGCAGAGGGCGGTCCTTCGCGGACCGCTCTTTTTTTCACCATTTTCAGGGATCGCTGCAAAAAAAATCGGAGAATCCGGGGTGATTTCCCGAATTCTCCAATTCTCTAATTCAGGCGGCAGAGCCGCCGTCCAATTCTTTAGATGAGGCTGTCCCAGAGGGCGGCGTCTTCGAGCTTGTTTTTCAGCACGTTGACGAATTCCGCGCCGAGGGCGCCGTCGATGATGCGATGGTCACAGCTGAGCGTGACTTTCATCATATCGCGCGCCACGATTTCGCCATTGCGCACGACTGCGGTCGGAACGGTGGAGGAAACCGCCAGGATGGCGCTTTCGCCCGGGTTCACGATCGCGATGAAGTTCTCCAGATTCATCATCCCCATGTTGGAAATGGTGAAGGTGCCGCCTTTCAGCTGGTCCGGCGAAATCTTGCCGGTACGGGCCTTTTCGGCGTATTCGGCGGTTTCGGCCTGGATCTCATCGAGTCCCTTTTTATCGGTGTTGCGAATGACCGGCACGAGCAGGCCGTTCGGCACGCTCACGGCCACGCCGACGTTGACCTTGGAGCGGCGGATCACGGCGTTGCCATCAGTAATCGCGTTGACCATCGGCAGGTCCTTCAGCGCCAGCGCGGCGGCCTTGACGATAAAGGCGTTCACACTGATGTTGATGCCTTCGTTCTTCAGCTGTTTGCGCTTGGCCAGGATCACGCCCATGTCGATGCTTACGGTCACGTAGAAATGCGGAATCGTCTGCTTCGACTGCTGGAGGCGCTGGGCGATGATCTTGCGCATGGTGCTCATTTCCTGCGGCTTTTCGGCGGCGGCGTCCTTCACGTCTTGAATCGTGATGCGGCCGCTTTCGCCGGTGCCTTCGAGATTGAGCATTTCGAGCTTTTCTTTCTTCGCCAGTTCGAGCGCTACCGGGGTGATCTTCTTGGCGTTGTAGCCGGAAGTTTCCAGATAGTTTTTCACGTCCTGCTCGGTCACGCGGCTCACGCCGCCGCCGGTACCCGGAATCTTGTTGATATCAACGAGGTATTCGGAGGCGAATTTGCGGGCACGCGGGCTGGGTTTGGTCTTCTTGGCCGGAGCGGCTTTCGGGGCCGGGGCGGCGGCGACCGGTGCTGCCACAGGCGCGGCTGCCGGAGCGGCGGCACTTGCGGCAGGAGCCGCGGCTTTCGCCGGGGCAGCTGCGGGAGTGGGAACGGGTGCGGCGGCCGGGGCAGGTGCAGGCGCTGCGGCAGGGGCCGCCGCCAGCATGTCCGCCGGGATGGCTTCGCCGGGCTCGCCGATGATCGCGGCCGTGGTCATGACCGGGACTTCCACCCCGGCCTTGGTCACGATCTTCAGGATGGTGCCTTCGAACTGCGATTCGACTTCCAGCACCGCTTTGTCGGTTTCCACTTCAAAGAGCACGTCGCCTTTTTTGACGGTAGCGCCCTCTTTGACTGTCCATGAAGCAATGGTCACGGTCTCTTCGGACTGACCAAGTTTCGGAATCGGTATTTTTGTTGCCATAATCAGTTCTCCTCAAACGCTCAGAACAGTTTCTTGACGGCGTCGACCATATCCTGTACGCTCGGCAGGAATGCGGCTTCCAGCGTGTAAGCCTGCGGGGCGATACCGTTTTTGGCGCCGACCTTCAACACCGGTGCATCGAGGTAGTCGAAGCAGTTGGCGATGACCTGTGAAACGATTTCGCCGGTGAAGCTGCCGATATCCACGCACTGGCTGATCGCCACGCAGCGGCCGGTCTTGCGGACGGATTCGAACACGGTTTCCCAGTCGAACGGGACGAGGGTACGCGGGTCGATGACTTCGATTTCGATACCGTCAGCGGCCAGGATTTCGGCGGCTTTCAGCGCGTCGGCCACGGCGGGACCCCAGACGACCACGGTGGCGTCTTTGCCCGGACGGACGATGTTCGCCTGGCCGAACGGGATCAGGTATTCTTCCTGCGGCACTTCGCCCTTGACGTTGTAGAGCAGCTGGCCTTCGACGAACACCACGGGGTTGTTGTCGCGGATCGCGGTCTTGATCAGGCCCTTGGCGTCATAGGGATTGGAGGGATAGGCCACGTAGGTGCCGGGGATGTGGGCGAACATCGATTCGAGCGACTGCGAGTGCTGGCCGCCGTAACCCTTACCACCGCCCACGGAGCAACGGATGACCATCGGGACTTCGGTGGAAGCGCCGGTCATGTAGTGCCACTTGGCAGCCTGGTTGGAAATCTGGTCGGAAGCCATCAGCGCGAAGTCCATGTACATGAGTTCGACCACCGGACGGTAGCCGCTCATGGCCATACCCACGCCGGTACCGCAGATACAGGCTTCGGAAATCGGGGTGTTGAACACGCGGTCGCGGCCGAAGG
This sequence comes from Victivallis vadensis, assembly GCA_040394635.1. GTDB lineage: Bacteria > Verrucomicrobiota > Lentisphaeria > Victivallales > Victivallaceae > UBA5239. The sequence goes on from JBEBRW010000015.1 coordinate 14,891, forward strand.
CTTCGATCAGGCCCTTGGAAAGCTTGAAGGCGCCGCCGTATTCGGCCACGTCTTCGCCGTAGAGCACCACGCGGGAGTCGCGCTTCATTTCTTCGATGATGCCTTCCTTGATGGCATCGCGGTAGTTCAGCAGGCCCTTGGCATCGCGTTTGACGGTGATATCTTCATGAATTTTCGGGGCGCTGTAGGTGGCCGGGACGGTTTCCGCGGTGGTGTCGGTGTACATGTATTTGATGACATCGGCCGGGGCCGGGTCCGGGGAATCGGCGGCGCGGCGGGCGGCACGGGCGTTACGGTCGGCGACTTTCTTGTCGACGGCGTCGAGCTCGGCGGCCTTGACGATCTTGTCGGCGATCAGACGGGCGCGGAAAGTATCCACCGGGTCGACTTCCTTCCAGCGGGCTTCTTCTTCCTTGGTGCGGTATTCATTGCGCGGGTCGGAGAGGGAGTGGCCGTAGTAACGGTAGGTGTCGAATTCGAGGAGCACCGGGCCCTCGCCCTTTTCAATGATGGCGCGGGCGCGGGCGATGGCGTCGCGGACGGCCATCACATCCATGCCGTTGACGACTTCCGCATGCATGTTGTCCTTGGAGAACCCGGCGGCGCGCTGGGCCAGGAAATCGAGGCCGTTCACTTCGCCGTCGGCGCGGCCGGTCATGCCGTAGTGGTTGTTGATGATGGCGAAGATCATCGGCAACCCGAATTTGGTTTCGGCCAGCGGGCCGCTGAACTGTTCCTGGGCGGCCCAGTTGAGGGATTCGAGCACCACGCCGTTGGCATAAGCGCCGTCACCGGCGAAAGTCAGGACGATATTGCCCTTCTTTTCGGGGTCGATACGGCAGGTCATGGCCGCGCCGGTGGCGATCGGAATACCGCCGCCCACGATGGCGTTCGCGCCGAGGTGACCCACGCGGAAGTCGGCGATGTGCATACCGCCGCCGCGGCCCTTGCCGTAGCCTTCTTCTTTACCGAAGAGTTCGGCGATGGTACGGTAAACGTGGTCTTCCATCACGGCTTCGAGGAGTTCTTCGCCCTTCAGGTTGGAGAATTCCGGGCAGCGTTCCTTGAGCTGGGTTTCGTTCATCTTGCGGATGGCGTGGAAACCCTTGGCGATGGAGTCGCCGTGGCCGCGGTGGGTGGAGGTGATCAAATCGGTGATACCGAGCATGGAGCAGGCGCCGGAGGCGGTCGCTTCCTGGCCGATGGACAAGTGCGTCGGGCCGCGGTATTCGTAGTCGCTGATGACTTCATAAGCGCCGGTACGGCATTTCAGGATCATTTCTTCGAATTCGCGGATGACCTTCATGGATTCATAAAGTTCCAGTGCTTCGGCTTTGCTGATTTTTTTGGCCTTGAAGGCATCTTTGAGCTCAACATCGTACTGATAGGCAGGGATGTTCTTCAGCTTTACGGTTTGCTTTTTGAAACTCGGGGCTCCGTCGGCAAGATAGGTGTTCATTTTGGCTCCTTGGTTTGTTTATTTTTACCAATTACGTCTATATTTTTCTTTTTTAACTGCCGGACCACCTGATCCGGCAGATTTTCATCACTGATAATCACATCGAAATCCTCGATGCAGCCGCTGACGGCCAGCGAGGGGTGCCCGACTTTGCTGCTGTCCATGAGCAGGATTTTCTTGTCCGCGCGCTTCATGACCAGCTCTTTGGTGAAGGCTTCGTTCGGGTCGGTAGTTGAAATCCCCTGCTCCACCGTGAATCCGATGGTGCCGAGAAACGCCTTGCTGATGTTCAAACCGTCGAGCAGTTTGGCGGTCATGGGGCCGACCAGCGTCTGGCTCAGGGCGCGGAATTCGCCGCCGATCAGGATCAGCCGGTGCCCGGACTCCATCACTTCGCTCGCGGCCTTCATGGAATTGGTGACCACAGTCAGGTTTTTGCGCGCGCCGAGACGGCGGGCCAGCGCCTGCACCGTGCTGCCGCCGTCCAGATAAATGGTGTCGTTGTCCTCGATGAATTCGAGGGCGCGCTCGGCAATGAGTTTTTTCTCGGCGGCATGGAGGGAGGCTTTTTCATTGAACACAGGTTCGATTTTCGGGAAGCGCACCTGAATGGCGCCGCCGTGGACGCGCTGGGCCCTGCCCTGTTCCTCAAGCGACTGCAAATCGCGGCGCACGGTGGCCTCCGACACCTTCAAACTCCGGGAAAGTTCGGTGATTGTCCGCACGCCGTCGCCTAACGCCTGAAGGATCAGCCGCTCGCGTTCCGCCGACAATAATTTGCGCTTCTTATTCATCCATCACCTGTGGTTGTCATATAATCTAGCACAGTTTGAAAGATTTTGCAAGTTTTTGACGGAAAATTTCAAAAAAAATTATAAGTTTGCAAAAATGAGCAGGGATTAGTGGCTGGCAAGGCCGCCGAAATCGGACCAGTCGGACCAGTCGGACCAGTCGGACAAAATTTTGAACTTATGAGCCATTTCCTATATGTCCTATTCGTCCCATTTGTCCTATGAAAAACCATTTCCGTCGATTGCCTCCGTACTTTGTTGAAACAGCTACTTTTCTATAAATAGCCTATTGCAGAAAACCGATTTAATGTTATATTTATAAATATTGATGTTAAATATAACATAAATAATTCTGATATTTCAATGGACAAATCGACATCGACGATTTACAGTATTAAAAACTAATGAGAGGACCCTGATATGCGTGTTGAAGATTTACCGGCCGGCGATGCCGCACTTGCGCTCAATTATCCGCACTTCCCCACCTGTCACCAGGCTGTGATCTGGCGCAACTGGAACCTGGTGCCGCTGAAACAGCTGGCCGATACGCTCAAAGCCACGCCCGACCAGATCGAAGCCGCCGCCGCCGCGCTCGGACTGATCCGCAACGACGCCGACCTCGGCAAATGGGCCGAACGCGGCTTCCTGACCATTATCCGCCGCAACTGGGACCTGCTGCCGTACGAACAGCTCCTGACACTGCTGGACTGGACGCCCGCCAAGCTCGCGTTCGTGCTCAAGGAAGACGATTTCATGTGGGTCAAGATGGGCAATATGAAACCGATCTGCGCCGAGGTTCTTTACCGCGAACTCACGCCGGAGGAGGAAGCCGCCACCGCCACGCTGCGCGAATCCATGGCACTGCATTTCGACCAGTTCCCGGACGCGGTCGACTATCCGTTCGGCTTCCTGATGCGCTATGGGCAGGCCCCGACGGCCGTTAACGTCAAAAACGACAATTTCGGGCTCAAAATGATCTATTCCTATTCGGCCATTTACGGCGATCCGCTGCTGGATGACAAGGTCGACCCGTATCCGGACGGTCTGCTGGCCGATTACGCGGCTGCCGGGATCAATGCCGTGTGGCTGCAGGGCACGCTGTATACGCTGGTGCCGTGGCTCGGCGACAACGATCTCTTTTCAAAGCATTGGCAGACCCGTCTCGAGAATCTGCGCAAGCTCACCGAGCGCGCCGCGAAATACGGCATTGCGGTTTATCTGTACATGAACGAACCCCGCAACATGCCCGGCAAATTCTTCCTGGACCACCCCACCTGGCGCGGGCCGAAAAATCCGAGCACCGACGATTACGCCATGTGCACCAGTCAGAAAGCCGTGCTCGACGCGCTGGAAAACGGCATGGAAATGCTGTTCCGCGAAGTGCCGAAGCTCGGCGGTGTATTCACCATCACCATGTCGGAGAACCTGACCCACTGTTTGTCGCGCCATACCGAAGGTACGTGCCCGGCTTGTGAAGCGCGCGGCCACGCCGAGATCGTGGCGGAAGTCAATACCGTGATCCTGCGTGGCGCGCGGAAAGCCAAGCCCGACGCCCGGGTGCTGGCCTGGACCTGGGCCTGGAGCCCGCCGTGGGATGTGGAGGCGGTCAAGCTGCTGCCGGATGACATCACGGTGATGGCGGTCAGCGAAACGCTGGTGCCGACCGAAAGTTTCGGGGTTCGCGGCGAGGTCATCGACTATTCGATTTCCAAGGTCGGACCGGGGCCGATCGCGAAACGGATTTGGAAGGCGGCGCGCGAGCGCGGGCTCAAAATCACCGCCAAGGTTCAATTCAACTGTACCTGGGAGCTCTCGGCAGTGCCGTATATTCCGGTGCCGGGACTGGTCAAACTCCACATGGAAAACCTGAAAAAAGCCGGCGTCACCGACCTGATGCTCAGCTGGACGCTCGGCGGCTACCCCGGCGGCAACATGGAACTACTGAACTCCTCACCGGAGGCGCTGGCGCACGAAAAATTCGGTTCCGCCGCCGCGCCGCTGATCCTCGAAGCATGGCAGTTTTTCGCCAAGGCGTTTGAATATTTTCCGCTGCACCAGACCTCGCAGCTTTATCTGGGGCCGCAGAATTTCGGCCCGATGAGTTTGCTGTGGGAGAAACCCACGCATCGCAACGCTTCCATGATCGGGTTCCCATACGACGATTTGAAGGGCTGGACCGGATATTGCCACTATCCGGAGGAAGTGTTCGAGGAGGCGTTCAAATGCCTCAGCGAGGACTGGGCCGAGGGGATGCGGATCCTGCGCCAGGCGGGTGAGCTGGTTTCCGGTCGGGATAAGTTCAATTATCAGGAACTTTTCAACGTGGCGGAGGCGGCTTACTGCCATTTCCGCAGCACTTATCTGCAGATCTGTTTCGTGCGGCGGCGCGACGTCTGCGAGTCCGCGCCCAAGGTGGCGATCCTCGAAGAAGAAATCGCGCTGGCCAAGCGCCTGTACGAAGTCATCCGCCGCGATTCGCGCATCGGCTTCGAGGCCAGCAATCATTATTATTACGTGGAAAACGACCTGAAAGAAAAAGTTCTCAACTGCGAATACTTGATTAATAAGTTTAAAGCGGTATAATACACTCAGGACTTTTTACCTGAGGATGATTATGAGCGAAATGAAGAAGCCCGGCGCCCTGCTGCCGGTGATAGGGGCATACAATGTCCGCGATATGGGCGGCTACTCCGCCGCCAACGGCAGAACCGTCAAATGGGGCCGGGTTTACCGCTCCGGCGATTTGCATAAACTGACCGCCGCCGACCTGGAACTGTTCAACCGGCTCGGCATCAAAACATTCGTCGATTTCCGCGATGACATGGAGCGTAACCACGCGCCGGACAAGCACCCCGCCTGTACGGAAAACGTTCACGAGTTCCCCATCCGCATCGGCAACCTCTTCGACCTGCTGGATATCGACGAAGACGCCGCCGCCGTCATGCTGTATCATGCCAACAAAAGTTTTGTCCGCGACTTCACCGCCGTATATTCATCGTTCTTCAAAGTGCTGATGGATGCGGACTCCGCGCCGTTGCTTTTTCATTGTTCGGCGGGCAAGGACCGGGCGGGATTCGCGGCGGCGATATTCCTCTTGTCGCTCGGCGTCGACCGCGAAACGGTGATACAGGATTATATCCTCTCGGAACAGAATATCCGCGCCAAATACGCCCCTGAAATCAAAAAGTATCCAATGCTCGCACCGCTCATGGAGAGCAAACGCGGCTACCTGGAATCAGCCTTCGAGACCATCGACAATGAATTCGGCGGCACCGAAAACTACCTGACCGCCACCCTCGGCGCCGATCTCGGCAAACTGCGCAGTTTGTACCTCGATTAAGCAAATCCCAAGCAGGCGTTTTCTACGCCTGTAAAATCATTCGCATCAGAAACCGTCACTTGTGGAAATCTGACGGAACGGAGCATGTTTGAGGCAGAAAATCGCTCCGTCACTTGTCCGTCATTTGGAAATGGCGAAGCGGCGGGTATTGTCGGGCAGGATGCCGATCTGAAGGCGGATGGTGTCCTGGGGCAGGATGCCGGCGATGCGTTCGGCCCATTCGATGATGCACCAGGCGGTGGGGTCCTCGAGGTATTCGTCGACGCCGAAGTCGAGCGCCGAGCGCGCATCATTGATCCGGTACAGATCCATGTGAAAGAACCAGCCGCCGCCGGGGCGCGGATATTCCTGGATGATCGTATAAGTGGGGCTGGAAACCGGTTCTTCGATGCCGAGCCCGCGGGCAAAGCCGCGCGAGAACACCGTTTTGCCCGCGCCGAGGTCGCCGCTCAGCGCCAGCACCGAGCCGGGCGGCAGCGAAGCGGCCAGTTCAGCGGCGAATTTTTCGGTTTCCTCCTCGGAATGACTGATAAATTCTTTAAATGCTGCGGTGCTCATAACCGGTGTGCCTCATTTTCATCAAATCCTTGCCGTCACGGTCAAACACGCCGGAGCCCTTGCTGAATTCGCCGATCCTGGAGAGCCGGGTGCCGGAAAATTTCCAGGCCTTTTCCAGTTCCCCGCACTTATCCGGCGCCACGGCAAAAATCAACTCATAGTCCTCGCCGTCGCCGAGTGCGCCGACCAGTTCGGCCCCCGGCCGCAACGGAATCGACTCCAGATCCAGCGTCAATTGCACGCGGGAGGCCTTGGCCATGCGCGAGGCGTCGATCAGCAGCCCGTCGCTGACATCGAGCATGGCACGGGTGTAAGTGCCCGCCAGGAATTCGCCTTCCGCCAGGCGCGGAACGAATTCGAGATGATGCTCCGAAATGAGACTGTTGCCAAAGCAGCCGGTGGCATAGAGGTAATCGCCGGGCATGGCGTTTTCGCGCAGGCAGATTTTGTCGGCGCTCACCCGCCCGAGGATTGTCAGCGACATGACCTCGCGCAGTTTACCGGCGGGCAGCCCGGAGAGGTCGCCGCCGCAGATCGAGACATCCCAGCGCCGCGCTTCCTTTTCCAGACCCTTGAAAAATCGTTCGTACCATTTGCTTTTGTTGCCGTAGCAGGCCAGTGACACCAGGGCGTGACCCGGAAATCCCCCCATGGCGGCGATATCGCTTAAATTGCGTTTGAGCAGTTTGGCGCCGATCCGCTCCGGCGTCACTTCCGGGTAATAATGCAGTCCGCACACCATCTGGTCAGCAGCGGCCAGCAGATAACAATCGCCGCCGAGGTCAATGGCCGCGCAATCGTCGCCGGGCCCGACCATAACGTCGCTCCGTTGATACAGGAGCGGCAGCACTTTGTCCAGAACTTTAAATTCCCGCATCAGAGGCCATCCTCTTTGATGATGACTTCGCCGCGAATGCCTTCCGGCAGCGCTTTCTTCAGCGCCGGCAGGTTTTGCAGTTCGACTCTCTGCAGCTTGGTCATACCGGTCAGCGGGGCAAGGTCGATCACCGAGCAGTCGTTGAGCAGCAGGTCGCGGATAGCGGTTCCCGCCAGCGGCGAAATATCGGCCACCGGGCAATTGATCAGCCACAGCGTGCGAAGCGGAGCCCGGTGCAGCGGTTTGAGGTCAAAAATCAGGCAACGCTCGATTTTCAGCGTTTTCAGCGGCAATTTTTCCAGAGGTTCCAGTGAAGTCACCGGGCACTGGGTCAGGTACAGCACTTCGAGCTTGGAGGAGTTATAAAGCGGCTCCAGCGTCTCGATGTTGTTGCCGGCCAGGAACAGCGCCCGCAGCGGCAGGTCGCGCAGCGGCGAAATATCGTCGATGCCGTTCAGCGTCAGGTTCAGCGCCTCGAGTTCACGGCAGTTGCTCAGCGGCTTCAGGTCCGGGATCTGTACCGCGGAGAGTTCCAGATTTTTCAGCGGCAGTGTGCCCAACACCGAAATATCCAGTTCTTTGGTATTGCCGTTAATCGCCAGGCTGGTCAACTTCATGCCGCGCAGGTACTCGATGCGCTCGGGCGCGCTCAGAGTCAGGGTCCGTAGGTTGTACAGACGCTTCAGCGCCGCCGGCTCGCTCAACGGCGAAAATACCAGCGACAGCTCCGTCACCGGCAGCGTCGGCAGCTTGCCGGTCTGCAGGTCCTGGCAATTGGCGAACTGCAGTGTTTCCAGTTTGCGCAGGTTCATCAGAAACGACAGGTCGGCGAGGCCGAGACAGCTCTCGAACGTCACTTTTTCGAGCGACGGCGAGGCGGCGGCATCGATGATCCGGGCGTTTTCGATTCTCAGCGAACGGAGCTCCAGATTGGCCAGCGGCTTCAGCGAAAGCTCCGGCAGCTTCTTCCTCGCGCCCAGGAACCGGACCGAGAGATCCCGCAGGTTCTCATGGTTGCCGATTCCCAGCAAACTCAAATCGATGTCGCTGAAAACCATCAGCGAACGCGGCCTGAGCTCATTGATGAAGCGCAAGTCGGCATTGCCGGTGCGGTCCAGGATCAGTTCTTCGAATTGGAACTTCTTCAGCGCGGACACGTCCTGCAGGCCATGCCCGCCGAGCAGCAGCCGCAGTTCATCGGGACTTTCCGACGGCAGCAGCTCCATGCGCGGCTTGAGCCACTGCGGATTCTGCTCGCGCAGCACCGGCAGCAGCTCAGCCAATTCCTGGCGGGCCTTTTCGGGAATGACGGGAGCCGAAGTACGGCACGATGCCAGCGTCAGCAGCACCAACAGTCCTAAAAATGCTTTCCAGGCTATTTTCATATGCGAATCAACTTATTTTTTGGCGATTTTCGCGCAGAATTCGGCGAGTCTCGCCACGGCCTTGCGGATGGTATCCTCCGAGCAGGCGTAGGAGAGACGGATCGTGCCTTCGGCGCCGAAACCGGTACCGGGCACCGCCGCCACGTTGTTTTCTTCGATCAGGCGGTTGCAGAAATCCACGCTCGGAATGCCGAACGAAGAGATGTCGACCATGACATAGAAGGCACCGGCGGGGCGCAGGGTTTTGGTCCCCGGAACTTTGTCCAGCAGGTCGCAGATCAGGTCGCGGCGCTTGGCGAAAACCACGCGCATTTTTTCGCACTCTTCGGCGCCGGCTTCGAGCGCTTTCAGCGCGCCGTACTGGGCGAAGGTGGTGGCATTCGAGGTCAGGTGGCTCTGCAGCGCGCCGATTTTCTTGGCCAGCCACAGCGGGGCGGTCAGGTAACCGAGGCGCCAGCCGGTCATGGCATAGGCCTTGCTGAAGCCGTTCACGGTGATCGTGAGCTCGGCGATCTGCGGGTTCAGCGACGCGATGCTGATGTGCGGCTTGTCGGCGTCGTAAACCAGTTTTTCATAAATTTCGTCGGCCAGGATCATGAAGTTGCGGCGGACGGCGATTTCGGCGATCTGCTCCAGGGCCGAGCGGCGATAGACCGCGCCGGTCGGGTTCGACGGCGAGCAGAGGATCAGCAGACGGGTCTTGTCGGTAACCGCCGCTTCCAGGTCCGCCGGGTCGACTTCGTAGTTGTTTTCCGGCTTGGTTTCCACAAACACGCACTTGGCGCCCGCCGCCTTGACCATCTGCGGATAGCTGACCCAGTACGGAGCGAGGATAATCACTTCATCCCCGGGGCCGCAGAGCGCCGCGATCGCGATGAAGTCCGAAAATTTGGCGCCGGCGGACACGATGATCTGCTGGGGCGTGGTCTGGATACCGTTTTCCTCGCCGAATTTCTTGGCGATGGCGGTACGCAGTTCGATGATACCGTCCGACGGCGTATAAGTGGTTTTGCCGGCCATCAGCGCATCGCAGCAGGCCTTTTTGATCACTTCCGGAGTGTCAAAGTCGGGCTCGCCCGCGGACATTACGCAAACGTCAATACCTTTGGCCTTCAGCTCCTTCGCCTTGGCGGAAATCGCCAGCGTTTCGGAAGCACTCATTTCTCCCATGTTCCCGTACGTCGTCTTGAGATCTTTCATGAAATTTTGTTCCTTAAATTTACGCGCCCGGCCGGCGGGCCAGGTCATTTATCCACAGCCTTTTAATATAATGGGTTATCCCATTTTTCGCAACTGCAAATCCGAAAATAACCTCGATTTTCCCGTCACTTTTTCCGGACTTTTTGCAATTTATACTTGTCAATTGCAAACTTGAGGTTATCTTAAGCGTACAGGAACAGGAGGAAAATCATGCTTACATTGGGATCGTTTGTATTTTTCACCGCATTGGTCGGAGTCGTCACCTGGATCATGGTCCGCAAAAAAGAGGTGTCCAGCGAAAGCGGATTTTTCCTCGCCGGGCGCAGTTTAACATTTCCATTTATCGCCGGGTCGCTGCTGCTGACCAACCTCTCCACCGAGCAGATGGTGGGGCTGAACGGCTCCGCTTTCACCAACGGCCTGAGCGTGATGGCGTGGGAAGTGGTGGCGGTGGTGGCACTGGTGCTGATGGCGCTCTTTTTCCTGCCCCGGTTCCTGCGCAGCGGCGTGGCCACGGTGCCGGAATACCTGGAAATCCGCTTCGACCACCAGACCGGAGTGATCACCAACCTCATTTTCCTGGTCGCCTACATGGTGATTTTGCTGCCGATCGTGCTGTACACCGGGGCCACCGGACTGAACGGCATATTGGATTTGAAGGCGCTCTTCGGCATCGAATCGGACACGGTGAACCTGTGGGTCGTGGTCTGGGGCGTGGGGATCATCGGCTCGATCTACGCGCTTTTCGGCGGACTGCGGACGGTGGCGGTGTCGGACACGCTGAACGGCATAGGGCTCCTGACCGGCGGCTTCCTGATCGTTTATTTCGCACTGGATATAGCGGGCGGCGACGGCGGCAACTTCATCACCGGGGCCAGAAATGTCTATGAGGCCATGCCCGAAAAATTCAACGCCGTCGGCGGGACCGCCCAGGAAGTCCCCTATGGTACGCTGTTCAGCGGGGTGCTTTTCATCAACATATTTTACTGGTGTACCAACCAGCAGATCATCCAGCGGACCTTCGGCGCGAGCTCGCTGGCGGAGGGCCAGAAAGGGGTACTCTTGACCGGCGGACTCAAACTGCTGGGGCCGATGTACCTGGTACTGCCGGGGCTGATCGCGTTTTACTTTTTCAGCAAAGGGATGCTGCCGGAAATCGGACTGAAAGAGAGTGGTTTGCCGAACTCCGACACCGCTTACGGGGCGCTGGTGAACAAGGTGCTGCCGGGGCCGCTGACCGGATTTTTCGCGGCGGTGATGTTCGGGGCGATCCTGAGCTCGTTCAATTCGGCGCTGAACTCCACCTGTACGCTGTTCAGCCTGGGGCTGTACAAGGGTATCTTCCGCAAAAACGCTTCGGAAAAGGAAGTCGTCAGATCGGGCCGGTTCTTCGGCGCGGCCCTGGCGGTGGTTTCGATGTGCATTGCGCCGCTGCTGGCCAATACCGGCAGTATTTTCAAATACCTGCAGGACATGAACGGTATCTACTTCATCCCGATTCTGGCGGTGGTGCTGGTGGGGATGCTGACGCGGCGCGTACCGGCGATCGCGGCCAAGCTGGCCCTGGTCGGCGGAGCGGTGTTTATCGCGGTCGGGTACTTCGTGCCGCCGTTCAACCTGGTGGTGGATTCGATAAACCGTTACCACTTCCTCGGACTGGTATTTCTGTATCTGATACTGTTCATGCTGGTGGTCGGCGAAATCAAACCGCGGGCGGAGGAGTTCGTGCCGGTCGACGTCAAGGCAGTGGACATGACGCCGTGGAAATACGCTCCGCACATCGGCATTGCGTTGCTGGTCCTGGTGGCCATCGTCTACCTGAGCTTCTCGGATTTCGCGATTCTGAGATAAGCTCCTGCGCATAGGACACATAGGACATATAGGACGAATAGGAAATTGAGTTTCCCTTAATTTCCCAATTCTCCAATTTATTTTTGCTTTGCTGCTGGCAAAGCGATAAACTCGTGCTTTATTTATAGCCATGAAAGAAATTGTGGCAAAAATCAGAGAGTATCCCCAGTTCATGCAGTGGTTTGATATGCTGCCGGAACCGGTCATGGTTTTGTCCGCCGATTTCCTGATCCTGATGCTGAATTCCACCGCGCGCCGTGTGCTGAATACCGACGGCACCGACATCATCGGCCTGAACCCCTCCGAGGTGATGGGTTACCGCAACGCTTACAGCGGCAAAATGGAAGAAGGCTTCTTCAAAAATCCGCGCTACCCGGAACCGGAAGGCATGATGCAGGAGTGTTCGATCATCGCCGGCGACGGGCGGCACCTGAATTTCCGGATCTGGCTCAAGCCGTATGACCTGAACGGTACGAAGCTGGTCATCATGTTGATGAAAGACATCGCCGACGAGAAATACCGCGATGCGCTGGAGCGGATCTTTTTCAACGACATCACCAATACCGCCTCCGGCATTTACAGTCTGCTGGCGATTCTGGAGAGTTCGCCGAATCTTTTCAAGGAAATGAGCCCGCGGCTGATGAACCTGGCGCAGGGACTGCTCGACGATATCGACTCGCAGCGCGACCTGCGTCTGGTGGAGCTCGGCGAAATCCAGCCCGAACGCGTGAAAATCGATCCGCTGGAACTGGTGCAGGAGCTCTGCGATTATTTCTCGCATCTGGATGAGGCGAAAGGCAAGCACATCGCCATCAATCCCGAATCGCAACCGCGCATTTTTTATTCCGACCGGCGGCTGCTCCGCCGCGTACTCAGTAACATGTTGAAAAACGCGCTGGAAGCCGCAAAGGCCGGCGACACCGTGGAGTTCTCGGTGGGCGAAGCCAATGGACAGGTCCGTTTCGCCGTGCACAACCCGCAGGTGATCCCCCCGGAAGTCGAGGAGCGGCTGTTCGAGCGCTACTACTCCACCAAAGGCAAAGGGCGCGGCTGGGGTACTTACGGCATGAAGCTCCTGACCGAAAGCTGCCTCGGCGGCAAAATCAGCTTCGCCTCGTCGCCGGAGGGCGGCACCACCTTCTGCGCCGACTACCCGTTCGATAAGTTCTGAACCAAGGAGGCATCCTTATGCGTAAAAATCGAATCGTATTTATCGGCAGCTGGCTGGTGTTTGTCGCTTTAATGTTCATTTTTCCCGGCTTTGAGGTCAGAGGGTTGGTTCTCGGGTTGATTCCCGGTTACTGGCCTTTTATTTTTGCACCACACGCATCACCATGGATTGTTCTGCCGGTAATGCTTCTTCTCTCCGGTATGCTGGTTGTTGTCTGCTCGCTCCTGATGGATAAGGCCAAAGTATTCCGGTGGTATCTACTACTGTTGATTCTGGCGATTCTGCTTGGCGGGACTTATTTTGCTCTCAATGGAATGACTTACGTGCAATGGGAAAGAAGTCCGATCGTCCAGCAGGCGGCAGAAAGTCCGGAGTTGAATTATCAGCCAACGATGTGGGATTATGATAAACAAATTTTTATCCCTCGCACATTGGCTGGATGCCTTTGGGGGCTATATCTGACTTCCATCCTCGGCGGCCTGGCCTCCATCGTCATTATCCTGTACAAAAAGAAAAAACCACCGCTGCTCCCTGATCAGGATTTATAGTGCCTGGGCGAGCAGCCCAGGTGCCGTTTGAACGCCTTGGAATAATGGAATTCATCGGTGAAACCGGTGATGTGCGCGATTTCCTTGAGCAGCATGCCTCGCTGTAGCAACGGTATGCTCTGTTCAATGCGAATGGTATTGAGCAACGCCATGACGCCTTGTCCGGTTTCCGCGCGGCAGCGGTGCGACAAGGTCGATTCGCTGATCCCGAGGTCCCTGGCGATTTTTTCCAGACGGAGCTTCCGGCGGTAGTGCTGCTCCAGATAACTGCGCAGTTTGTTGCCGAGTCTGGCGGGATCTGCCGCATCGCCGGTGACGCGCCATTCATATCCCCCCGCCGGCTCCGCGTGGTTGAGCAGGTAATCGATCAGTTCGTAAAACAATCCCTGAACCGCCAATATGCCCTGGTTGCCGCGAGCCTCCCCCAACCGCCCGATCACAGCCATCCGGCGGTAAATCTCAAGCTCCGGGTCGTAAATACGGGCGAACCCGTCGAGCCCCGTTAACGCCTCGAGTCCCAGCTGCTCGCCGCCTTCAAAGAGGATATAGCTGGATTCATGCGCCTCGATTTCGCGCGTATTATCGTCGGCAAAAATGACGCCCGGCCGGTACAAATGCGCCACGCCGGGCAACCGGGGCAGCCAGCCGGAATGTTCGGTCCACGAGAACCCGGCTCCGCCCACCGCAAGACAATCGATCACCCAGCAATCATAGCTGCGCGGCGCTGCTTGCTTGCGGTCATTGGCACGGACATTGACCGCGCATTGCAGCTTGACCGTCAAGCCCGCCTGACTTGCCGGATCGAAACGGAAACCGTTCATCTTTGCAAAAAGGCCCATAATATTGCAGTTTTCGCCATGTAGTTTTGTGTTATTTCACTGTATAATATATAGCATTCGGCAGAAATAAGCAAATCAAGGAGATGCATGATGACCGACAAAACTCAACAATGGCAACCGGCATGGATCAATAAAATCAATTACCCGGATATTCACGGCGAAATCACACCGTTCATGTTCAACGGCCGGTTTTACCGCCTGGAAAATTCGGCGGCATTTACCCGGCATCAGCAGGAAAAAAATCCGGAATACCGTTTCCACGAGGATTATTTCCTGATTCGCGATGTGGAATCCGATTCCATCATTTCCATACCGCTTTTGAATCATTACTACGCCACGGCGTTTGTCTGGAACAGCGAAGTTTTCTGTTTCGCCATGGATTACGGCCGGGGGGACAACAAGGTTCTCCGCGATATGAAGCTGATCCGCTCAAAGGACCTGATCACCTGGCGTGCCCCGCAAATCGTCCTCACCGCCGAAAGCAATGAAAAACTGTACAACAACTCTGTGGTGTATGACGGCAAGCGGTTTGTCATGCTGTACGAAACCAACGATCCGGCCTACCCGCCTTTTACCTTCAAATTCGCGGTATCCGCCGATCTTGTTCATTGGGATAAACTGGACGGGGCGCTATACGGCGTGGATAAATACGTCGGCGGGCCCTGTCTGATTTTCACAGGCGGTTATTATTACGTCACTTATGTAAACTATTTCCCGAATGCGGAAACCGGAGAGGCCAATTACGATACCCGGCTGGCGCGCTCCAAAGATCTCTTCACCTGGGAGGACGCTCCGGCGAACCGCAGCGTGCTCTTTCCGGATTACACCCACCGCCCGAACCCTGTTGAATACCCCGATGTCTATGAACTGAACGCCAGCGACGCCGAATTCATCGAGCTGAACGGCAAAGTCAAGGTATTCTGGGCCGGCGGCAATCAGCTGGGCGTTTGCGACAGCTACGAAGCGGAATACCCCGGAACCCTCACGGAACTTTTCGAGTCCATTTTCAACCAGTCACAATAATCACACCTCATACGGAGTTTTTTACCCGGCCATTTCCAATTTTGCATATTGCTTTTCTGCGTGTAAGGTCATTTTTTTCAGAATTTTGCGAACATTATTCTCTGAAGAATGCAATAAAGTATTGAGATTTTTTGCAGAATGCGCTATAATAAGAGCAGATTTGGAATTGGTAAATGGTTGAGAACAATAAAATCATTAATAAAAAACTTCGTTTGCGAACGACTATATTCAGTTCGGGTACAATTTCGCGCCAGGAACTGATTCGGAACACCGGGCTGAATACCCGGAGCGTCATCGCTTATGCCGACGAACTGTGCAAGCAGGGCATCATCAGCCAGAGCAAAGAAGAGAATCCGCATGGCGGGCGGCCGTCCATTCATTATCACTCCTGCAGCGAAAAAATCTGCTGCGCGGGAATCACGTTGCTCCGCAATGTACTGGGGATCATCGTCGTCGACGTCAACAGCTGGATCTTGTTCAGCAAGATGCTGACCATTCCGGAAAATGCCAGCATCACCGAAATGATCACGCTGGTTTTCCGGCAGATCGAGGAATTCCGCAAGCAGTTCCCCGACAAGGTGCTGATGCGGATTGCCCTCTCCCGCAACCCTTATTCATCGAGCCACAGCAAATTCTTCACCGCCATGCCGGAGTTGACATTGGCATTGAGCAAACATTTTGCCGTTCCCGCCGAACTGTACAAAAGCAGCGAAGTGATTCTGCTGCACCAGATTCAGAGGTCCAATATCACGGAACCCTCGGTCCTGCTTTCGTCCGGCGACGAGATCAATGTCGCCATGGTGGAAAACGGGCAGATTGTCCCGGCCATGCATCATTATGAACGCAAACTCGCCCATTGCCAGTTCAGCGCCCGGAGCCTGGAGAAATGTTATTGCGGCAAATGGCACTGCATCTGCAATACCATGACTACCCTGGCCACTGTCCGGCGCTATTACCACCTGAAAGGACAGGATTTTTCCGCCCTGCAGGCCAAGGCGCCCAATCCCGACAATTTTTACCAGGAATGTTATAACAATCTGCATGCCCGGGGAGATGCCGGTGAAGCGGCCGCGCGCCGGATTCAGGAAGAACGCGGACAGCTGTGGGCCGAACTCATCTGCCGGGTAAAGGAGGACTTGCACGCAAAGCATGTTTTCATTTCTTTCCGGAACCGGGTCACTTATCAGAAATTGGAACAGGCTTATGCCGAACTGACCGGGGAAGCGCTGCCGATTCAGGCGGTTCAGGTCAACCATAATGCGGACGTTATCTGCGCCACCGCATCCATTGCGCGGATCAAAGTATTGTCAAATTCATAACAACAGGAGATGATATGAATAAACGAAATTTTACACTTATCGAATTGCTGGTTGTGATTGCGATCATTGCCATTCTGGCGGCGATGCTGCTGCCGGCTCTGAGCAAGGCCCGCGAACGGGCCCGGGCGACCACCTGTCTCAATCAGCTGAAACAGATCGGCACTTCGGTCCACTTCTACAGCGACGACAACGACGGTTTCCTGTTGCGGCAGGGTACCGCCACGGCCGGAGATACCCGCCGCTGGTTCGACCTGATCCTGCCTTATGTATCTCAGAGCAAAAACTGGTACGACCCCGTGAAGCAACTCTGGGACTGCCCCGCATTCGACCGGGCCGGACAAGGTAATGCAACCCTCAACACCGGTTATAATTATTATTGCGACGAAAAGAAAATGTCGCGTTTCACCAAAATCTCCGCCAATGCCGTGGTCGTGGATGTGAAAGGCAACGCCAACCGCTGGCGCTGGCCCTCTACCACCGCCAGTAACCTCGATTACCGCCACACGGGAGCTTACAACATCTTGCTGATGGATGGGCATGTGTCGGTGGCGCGCACTGAATTTCCTGCGTCCAATATCATGAGCCCGGAGGGCTTTATTCAAAACTCGTACAAATAAGGATATCCCATGAAAAAAGTATTGTTGATTTGCAGCCTGATTGTTGCTGCAGTGCTGAGCGCACAGGACAAAATGCTCTTTGATTTCGAGCAGACCAAGGCCCCGGTGAAAGCGGTCTGGAACAAAGAACACGCCAAAGCTGAGCTTTCGGACAAATGGGCGTCGCACGGCGCCAAGTCGTTACTGATTGCCGGTGCAGCGTTCGATGCGGAAAAGATGGATGTGGGGTATTTTCCCGGCGTGACCTTGAACCTGCCGCTCCGGGATTGGAGCACGTACCGTTATCTGCAGTTCGATATTCGGCTGGAACAAGACGACCTGCCGTTAAGCTTCCTGATCCAGTACGGCAAGAGATGGGAGCGGATCAGCGCTTCGTACAAGTTTGCAAAAGGGACTTACCGGGTGAAAGTCAATCTTCATGAACTGATCGGCGAACCGGCCCTCGAACGATTGAAGAATATCGCCGCATTCGAGTTTCATATCACCCGCCCGAAAGAGGACTTCACAATCTATGTGGACAACATCATGCTGATCGCCGGAAGTGACTCGGACGTGCTGATGTACGATTCCGTTACGGGCCTCGACGCGCAGAACCGCCCGGTGGTGCTCAATCCGCGGAAACCGTTGCCGCCGGACGCCGGGCTCCGCGAAATGCTCGCCGTCCTCGACAAGGAATTTCCCGGCAAGGAATTCGGACTCAAAGCCACTTCGATCTCGGAGAGTGTGCCCTTCCGGAACGTGGAGATTTCCGCGAACTGGAGCAACCGCGTCGATTTCACCATGGCGCAGAATGAAAAGCGGTCCGTGCAAGTGATATTTTTCCGCAAGCCCGTGAGCGGAAATACCGAGTTCGAAGTTGAATGCAACCTCGAAGGCATCGAAACGGAGGTGGAGCGCGTCGGCTACCTCGATCTCCTGCCGTTCTACAGCCTGGAAAGACAGGGATTCATCCCCGGCTGGTACCCGGACCCCATCCTGAAAATGAGCGAAAAAGCCCCGCTCGAAAAAGAACAATGGCTCCAGCCGCTGGTCCTGACCATGAGCACCGCCAAAGACGCTAAACCCGGCGATTACAGCGGCACGTTTACGGTGAAATACCAGGGGAAAACGGTCGTCATGCCCATTCAGGTCAAAGTCGCCCCGGTACGAATGCCGGACAAACCGGAACTGCCGCTCCTGCTCGGAATCGGCTCATTCAACGGCAAAGCCGACCGCCAGTTCTGGCTGGACTACCGGATGAATCCGCATTACAGCGACTCCGGCAATATCTACGACAAACGCCTGAAAACGGCGCTGGATATCGACTTCGTCAAGCAATGGGTCGACAAAGGCATGACGGTGTTCAATCTGATCTACGTAAACCGCCTCGATTTCAAGGACGTGAGCGAGGAAGCATTCATGAATTCCATCTACAACAAATATACGGATGATTACATGCGCAAAATGGCCGCCGCCGGCATCGCCGACCGCGCTATTATCTACAGTTTCGACGAAGTCACCGTGTCTCATTCTCATCAGAAAGAGCGCGAAACCGTGAGCAGGATTCTCGGTGCGCTCAAGGAGCGTTACGGCAAATACGGCGTCCGCACCGCCGCCACGCTGCGCGACTGCAACGATTTCAGCATTCACGACATGCCGGTCGACATCTGGATTCCGCTGGGCAATGCCATGACCCCCGAAGCCGCTGAACACCTGCGTTCGCTGGGCAAGGAAGTCTGGTGGTATCACATCGTATGGGAAACCTGGTATCCGGCCGCGTGGACCCGCAGCCTCCACTGGACGACCATGGCGCGGAAGTATCAGGGCTGGTTGTATTATAACCTGAATGGGCCGTGGAGCAAAAAGCAGAGCCTCGGCGACTCCGCGTTGACTGCATGGACAGGTTTTTCCGTACCGAACCTGATGATGTACGGTACCGGCTCGCTGGTCTATCAGGATCAGGAGGGGCTGATGCGCCCGTCGCTGCGGTTGATCAATTTCCGCGAAGGCATGTACGATTACGACCTCATGACGGCCCTGAAGCGCAAGGTCGAAGAACTTTCGCCGGTCAAACAGCAGTTGCCGCCCGCCAAACAGGAGGCGTTGAGCCGGGCGGTCGAGCTGATCAACGGTGCCGCATGGGAAAAGCCGTTCGGCGAACTGACCGACAAGCCGGGCAGCGGCAAAGCGGACCCGGCTCTGTTCGAAAAGCTCCGCAAAGATATGCTGGAAACGCTGGCGAAGCTTATTTGACGCACTCGATCCAGTGGAAGGCGATCGCCATGCCCCACAGCGTGGCGAGAATGACCCAGAGGAGCACGCCGAGCAGTACCGGCTTCAGGCCGAGCTCGCGCAGTTTGTCGCGCGTCAGGTTGGCGCCGATCAGGAAAAGCGTCACGATCATCAGGTATTTCGAGGCTTCCTTGAGCCAGGAGCCGACTTCCGCCGTCGCGGGCAGCCAGGTCACCAGCGCCGCGGCGGCGATGAACCCCGGGATGAACCACGGAATCCGCAGTTTGATCTTGCGCTTCCCGCCCGGCACGGCCGCGGCTACGAAGCAGGAGAGGTAGAGCGTCACCGGCACGATCCACAGCGCCCGGGCGAGTTTCACCGTGGTGCCCACTTCCAGCGCGGTCGGACCGTACTGCATGGAAGCGCCGACCACCGAACTGGTGTCGTGAATCCCCAGCGCCGCCCAATAGCCGAACTGGACTTCGTCGAGCCCGATCGCGTGCCCGATCACTGGAAACACCACCAGCGCCACCGCATTCAGCGTAAATACCGTGGCCGAGGCGATCGCCACCGAATGCGCCTTGGCCCCCAGCACCGGGGCCGCCGCCGCAATCGCGCTGCCGCCGCAGATCGAGGTACCCACGCTGACCAGGTACATGGTATCGCGTTCAATGCCGAGCTTTTTGCCGAGCCACACGCCGAAGCCGATGCCGACCACGATCCCGATGCAGGTATATCCGAACCCGCCCGCCCCGGCCCGCAGCACATCGACCAGGTTCATCCCGAACCCCATGCCGACAATCGCCGCGCCGAGCAGCCTCGAAGTCAGTTTCGAGGTCACTTTCAACGACGGATTGCCGATAAATACCGCATAAAGCACACCGGTCACCACCGCGATCCCCGGCGCATAATTCCGCGCCGGAGCCCACAGCCACGGCACCACGCCAAACGCCGCCGCCACGGCCCAGAATAATATCTTATTTTTCATTTTGTATAAGCTCCGTAATGTCCATCTTGTTAATTTATCGCAAAAAATCAAAATTAAAAACTATTATTCGATCTTTTCGGACAAGTCGGACGGGTCGGACAGGCCGGACAAACCAAGATCACGCCAACAGGTTTTTCTTAAAGAACAGCCGTTTACGGGAAGATATCGTCTCACGATTTTATTCAACTCGTCCGACTCGTCCGACCCGTCCGACTTGTCCGATGTGCAAAATTCAAGTTGAAATGTTCTTTTTGGGTGCTACTGTTATAAAAACAGCAAGAAAGGGAAATGCACATGCACAAGATTTCAATAAAAACCAGCGCGCGCGACGGACTTTTCGACATCACCGACAAGGTCGAAGCGCTTGTCCCGGCCGACATCAAAGAAGGCTTCTGCCTGGTGTTCTGCGAGCACACCACCGCCGCAGTCACCATCAACGAAAACGCCGACCCCGATGTCAAAAGCGACATGCGCAACAACCTCGATAAACTGATTCCGTTCAATCAGCCGGAATTCCGCCACGCCGAAGGCAACTCGGCCGCACACATCAAATCCTCGCTGATCGGCTGCTCCGTCACCATTCCGGTGAAGGACGGGAAACTCTTCCTCGGACGCTGGCAGGGGATTTATTTCTGCGAGTTCGACGGACCGCGTCAGCGGGCGGTGTCGGTATGGTTCGTCAAGGGCTGCTGATTCTCGCTTTCGTTCTCTGTTTCGACAGTTTGGCCCGGCCCGAAGAAATCGCCGAGGCCGACGGGCTGGTGCGCGGCCGCCGCTACGAAGAGGCGGCCGTTTACTTCAATCAATACCGCCTCCGGTTCGCGGAATACGCGGCTTATTGCACGGAGCGCACCGCGTATTGCCTGGTCCAGACCGGTGAGCTCAACCGGGCCATCAAGCTCCTCCGGGAATTCGACGAAAAAGCGGCCGCCCCGGCCACGCCCGAACAGATGATCGCGCGGACCCGGGTCCGGCTGCTGCTGGGCAGGCTGTATTTACAGGACGACGAGCCCAAGAAAGCGCTGAAGGTCCTGGAGAAATGCCGCGTTTTTGCGAATCAGGGCGAGCTCAACCTCCACTTGCTGACGGTGATCCAGCTGCGGTACGAGCTTTACGGCGTCAATCGGGCGGCGGTGAGACGCCGGCTGCTGCGGGCGGCCATCATGAGTCCGCCCGGAACTCCCGGCAGACCGACGCTACTGGAAAAATTCATCGAATATGGCGGCGATAAGTCGTCAATCGCGTTTGAAAATTCCGCCGCAACGGACTATTCTAATAGCAAAATCAAGGAGCTTAAATAATGGAAGATATTGTAATCATCGGAACCGGTCCGGCCGGACTGACCGCTGCGATTTATGCGGCGCGCGCCAACTTCAAACCTGTGGTCCTCGCCGGGCACCAGCCGGGCGGGTTGCTCACCCAGACCACCGACATCGAAAATTTCCCGGGTTTTCCGGAGGGCATCAACGGTTTTGAACTGGTCATGCGCTGCCAGCAGCAGGCCGAAAAATTCGGCGCGCGGATCATGTACGAAATCGTGGAAAAAGTCGAACTGAAAGCCGGCGGCCCCCAAAAACTCACCCTCACTTCCGGCGAAGTCATGGAGTGCAAGGCATTGATCATCTCCACCGGCTCCTCGCCGCGCTGGCTCGGCCTTGAGTCCGAACACCGGCTGAAGAATCACGGCGTTTCCGCCTGCGCCACCTGTGACGGCGCATTTTACCGCGACGTGCCCGTCGTCGTCATCGGCGGCGGCGACAGCGCCATGGAAGAGGCCCTCTTCCTGACCAAATTCGCCTCCACCGTGACCCTGATTCACCGCCGCGAAGAATTCCGCGCCTCGAAAATCATGGTCGAACGCGTCAAGGCCCACCCGAAAATCAAACTCGTGCTGAACAGTGTAACCGAAGAAGTCCTCGGCGACGAAAAAGTGACCGGCGTCCGGGTGAAAAACGTCCAGAGCGGCGAAGTCACGGACATCGAATGCCAGGCCGTGTTCACCGCGCTCGGGCACGTGCCGAACACCGATCTTTTCCGGGGAAAACTCGACACCGACGAACGCGGCTTCATCAAGGCCATCGGCCAGACCACCTACACCAGCGTGGAAGGGGTTTTCGTGGCCGGGGACTGCGCGGATGACGTTTACCGCCAGGCGATTACCGCTGCCGGTACCGGCGCCGCGGCCGCCATCGACGCCGAGCGCTGGCTCTCCGAAAAAGAATAATTTTCCACTTTCCATTTTCAATTTTCAACTATAAAAAATGTTCGGATATGTCGTCAGAAGGTTGTTTTATTCGGTGCTGATTATCCTCGGGGTATTGGCGCTGACCTTCGTGCTGTTCCGTGTGGCGGCGGGCGACCCGGTGGCGGCGGTGCTGGGCAAAAACCCCGCGCCGCGCGACATTGAAAACATGCGCCGCGAACTCGGCTCCGACCTGCCGATGTTTTACGGCAAATATTGCCTGACGGAAACATTCACCAGCGTGGTTTTCAGCGAACAGCGCGACTGGCTGGGCATCCAGCTCTCCGGCGACTATGAGTTCAAGGACGGCTGCCTGAATCTCGCACCGGGCGCGGCGGTCGCGTTCCGCCGCAATTTCGAGCAGGACTTCCCAATCTGGGCTAAACTCGAGAGCCCCGGCGAAAAAGCCGTCTGGCTGCCGGTGGACAATACCGCCGAATACCGGATCGGCTCCGGCAAGCCGCAACGCCTCGGCGCAGTGACGTTTTATCGCGAACAGGCCTCGCCGTTCCGCTCGCAGCTCTTCGCTTCGCTCGGCGAGCTGGTGAGCTTCAAATCGACATTTCCGTACGTCAGTTTCTTCAATTTCGGGCAGACGCTGATCACCCGCGAACCGGTCAAGGGCATCCTGTGGCGGGGCATCGGCCCCTCGCTGCTGCTGATGATCCCGGTATTCATCGGCGAAATGGTGCTGGGAATCGCGCTGGCGCTGCTCTCGGCGGCGTTCAAGGGAAGCTGGCCGGACCGGATGCTGGTGCTGATTTCGGTGGTCGGAATGAGCGTGAGTTATCTGGTTTTCATCATTTTCGGCCAATGGTATTTCGGGTATTATTTCAACTGGTTCCCGGTGTGGGGGTGGGACGGCTGGCAGTACCTGATTCTGCCGGTGATCATCGGCATCGTCAGCGGGCTCGGCGGCGGCATGCGCTTTTACCGCACGGTGTTCATCAACGAACTGAACCGCGAATACCTGCGCACCGCCCAGGCCAAAGGCTGCGGCACGCTGACCATTTACTGCCGCCACCTGCTGCGCAACACCGCGCTGCCGATCATCAGCCGGGCGAGTACCGTGCTGCCGTTTCTTTTCACCGGCAGTCTGCTGCTGGAGACATTCTTCGGCATACCGGGTCTGGGGTACGCGGGGATCGACGCGCTGAACAACTCCGATCTGCAGCTGTTGAAGGCGCTGGTGATCATGAGCGCGCTGCTTTTTGTGGGCATCAATCTGCTGACCGACATCGCGTATGCGTGGGCGGATCCGCGGGTGCGTTTGAAAAAGTGACCATTCGCAGTATATTAACACGAAATTACACATAAGGAATTTATATTATGGACAACATGGAAATCAAGAAATTCATGGCGGAACAGCTGGAAGCGGGAAATTCGCTGTCCGACATTCAGCAGATGGTGAACGAAAAATTCAAGAAAAAATTCTCCTACATGGAAATCCGGATCATGGCCGCGGACCTCGAAAACATCGACTGGACCAAAAATGATCCCGTCCCCGCGGAGAAAAAAGAAGATCCGGCCAAAACCATTCCCCCCGGCGCCGCCGACGGCAATACCGTGGTCGAAATCAGCAAACTGATGCGCCCCGGCGCTATGATGAACGGTACGGTCAAATTCGCCTCGGGCGCCTCCGCCACCTGGATTCTGGACCGCTCCGGCGGCCTCGGATTCGATGACCTGGTGGGCGAACCCACCGAAGATGACACCAAACTTTTCCTGGAAGAACTGAAAAAACTACTGGGCGGGCCCCGCTGAGTCCGACATGAACTCATGATTTTCAAGCGGATATGCAAGTACTTCGGGTATACGACAGTCTGGATAGCAGTAGCGGTGTTGGCGGTACTGCTGGTGATATACCTCCTGATCATCAACTCGGGATTTATCACCAAGGTAGTGCTGCCGGTGGCGTCGATTATTTCCGGCGAGGAGATTGTCGCCGAAAAATTTGAGATATCCCCTTTCCGCTCCAAAGTATATGTCCGCAATCTCCGCCTCGGCAAAGTGGAAAATCCGCGCGTCACCATCGGCGCCGTGGAAACCGGCTACGGCCTGTGGCGGACCATCGGCGGCACTCCGCAGTTGTACGACACGCTCGCGGACGGGGTAAACGTCTACATCACGCTGGACCCGAAGGCCGCGCCCGACGATATTCTGCCGGAAAAACTGGCGGAGCAAATCTCGCGCAAGCTCAACGTCGACCTCCGGGACATTGCCGTCCGCAATTCCAATGTTTACCTGAAAAATGCCAAATCCACCCTGACCGTCAGCAACATCGGCCTGACGCTGGACCGGTTGCAGAATTCCCGCAACGGCACGTTGAAAATCAACGCCAAAACCTCGTTCAAGGCCGGCAACAATATCCTGGTCGACAGCGAGCGGCTGAAGATCAATTCCGTTTTCCGCTTCAGCCGGTCATCCGTCCCGGAGCTGCTGAAGGTGAATATCACGGTCGACGATATCTCCGGCCGCATCAACGACTTGCCGGTGAAGCAGCAGAGCCTGAGCCTGTCCGTGGACGGCGTAACCAGCGAAACCAATCAATTGCTGGTCCGGAACCTCACCTTCCAGCAGTTGATCGACGGACAGGTGAAAAGCAATATCTCGCTGCAGGGCCGCTACCGCCCCACCGACAAAACCGCCATGGCCAGGGTCAAGGTCAATCCGCTCTCGCCGGAACTCATCCGCCTGGCGTCCATTTATTTCGCCGACATCGACCCGGGCCGGGCGGAGTTGTTTTACGATGGCCGCCTGGAGTGGAGCAACACCGGCACGGTCAACTCCAAGGGCTCGCTGAAATTGACCCGCGAGGAACCCGTGACCATCCTCGGCACCAAGCTCGAACTCCCTGAGTGGAGCTACACCCACACCCACGACCTGACCTACAATTACCTGCGCCGCGAAACGCTGCTCAGGGCTTTTTCCTTTGCCTGCGTGGAACAGAACCGGGATGTGATCAGCCTGGTCCTCGGCACCAAACCCCTCCAGATCCGCTTCGACCCCTCCGCCAGGCGCAAGCTCGCCGGCAACGCCCCCGACTGGAAGTTCAAGGTCGACAATCTGAACCTCTCGGTATTCAATCCGCTGCTGCTCACCTGGGAAATTTATTTCGGCGACAATTCCATCGCCAATATCGAGATCGACGGCATCCTGTCCCGCCAGCGCTCCGGCTTCGACATCAAATCCAAAGTAAACGCCAAACAGTATTTCATGCGTATTGACGACGTGGACCTGGAGTTCGTCCCGATCGACGCCACCGTCACCGTGGACGGCAACATCGACCCCTTTACCCGCATGTTCACCATCGACAAAGCCATTGCCGACGAAAGCACCGCCAAGGGCCCGGTCGGCCATGCCGAAATCACCGGCATATGGGACCTGAACACCTTCGTGCTGACCACTCACACCGAGGTCAGCGGCGTGAACAATATGGATGTGTCGCAGCAGCCGATGATCCCCGATTTCGTCCGCGACATCATCGACGATGTGATGTCCAAATTCGCCCCGGCGGAATTCCGTTTCTCGGCCGATTCCGTGCTCGATCTGTGGAACGGTTTCCTGCGCGTGCCGAGGTCCCGGCTCCGCATGCTGCAGCCGAACCGGGAGCAGATCGTCGACATCGCCGATTACTACATCAACTGGGACGCGGATGACGTCATCATGGGCCCCTGCACGGCCACGGTCAATTTCAAGGATTTCGATATCGCCCAGGTCAATGGATGGCTGCCGGAGCGAGCTCCGCTGCGGGGCGAAGGCACGGCGTCCGGCAGGGTCTTTTACAAGATGGACGGCCTCGCCACTTTCATGGAAGCTGAGGTCGACTTGCTGACCGAAAATCTCTCGCTGAAGATTCAGGATCAGCTGTTCAAGGATATTCGCTTCGCACCGCGCTTCAAAATTTCCCTGACCGACTATGACCTCGTCAAGCTCGACCATATGCGGCTCTATGTGCGCCAGGGCGAAAAAACCGAGCTTGATTTCCGCCTCGCCCCCACCTCCGGCAGCATCAGCATCGAGGCGCAAAATCCGCTGCTGCAGGCCGAACTCGCCATCGCCGCGTTCAATCTCCCCGACCTGAATATCCTGGGCCTCAATTGGCGCTTCAACGAAGGGCTGCTGGATGCGACGCTGAAGGGCACCTTCCGCAAGTTCTCCCGCGAAATGCAGCTGCAGGGCGACGTCCGGGCCGACCGCCTCAGCATGGCGCATCCTGAAATTTACCGCAAAAACCTGACGCTCCACAACCGTTTCAAACTGGATATCAATGAATTCCGGCAGTTCAACTTCTCCGAATTCAATCTCGATATGAAGTCCGGCGGCGACGCCGCCGTGGTCGCGCTGCAGGGCAACTTCACGCCGGAGGGCGGCAGCGCCCAAATCGACTGTACGATTTTCAACCGCAATTTCCTGCCGGTATTTTACCGGCACTCCACGCTGGAGGGCATCATGAAAGGCAAAATCGAGCTGAAAATCGCGGATTCCTGGCAGACAACCCACTTCGCCGGCAAAATCGAGCTGGATCAGTTGAAAACGCCCAAAATGAATGACGCCGTCAGCGGCCATGCCGACATCAAATACCTCGACGACCACGGCAAAATCACCAGCACCGGCAACATCCTCCACCTCGATAATCTGGCCGATATCACCTGGGACCGGCACGACAGCTATTTCAAAATCGAATCGACGAAACTCGATCTGCTGCAACTACAGAAACTGCTCCTCAAGCCCAATGGCAAAGAAGAGATAAAACCGGACGCGCCCGTCGAACCCTCTTTCGATTTCAAGCTTTTTACCGCCGATATCGACCTGAAGGGAATCACCTATTCGGAGGTGAACAAACTCGCCCTGACCGCCAAAGTCTCCGGCGACGGCCCGCAATTGAACCTCGATCCGGTGATCCTGACCGTGAACGACACTCCGGTGAATCTGAAATGCGAGGCCAAAAGCGAATCCGGCGGCCTCCTCTACGATCTGAAATGCAACACCGCCAAACTCGATATCGGCCCGGTCACCACCCCCATGTTCGAGGGCTCCATGAAGGACCTCGCCGGCATCGCCGAAAATGTCGAGCTGCAGCTCACCGGACGGGGCGTCCGAATGCCCGCGCTGTGGGATAACATGAATGGGCAATTGACCTCGTCGTTCAGCGATATTTCGATCCCGGACCAGTTGCAGTCGACCATCCCAGGCCGGATCTTCTTCCTGCCGTTCCGGGCGGTGAATGAAATCCGCAACCAGCTCGGCGGCGTCCGCAACAAACGCCTCGGCAACGCCTTCAGCCGGATCGTTTCCAGCTCAAAAGATATGCGGTTCAACGAAGGCACCGTCAATGTCACCATTCGCGACGGCCGCCTTTATCTGGACAACGTCGATTTCAGCGGCGATTTCATCAAACAGCTGAAATTCGCCGGCGCCCTCGGCTTCGGCACCGACTCCAGCATGCTGGTGGATTCGACCATCAACGTCGAGGAAGTCATCCTGCCGATCACCATGCGCGGCACGGCCTACAATCCGGAGCCGGATTACGCCGCCGCCATCGTCAAATTCGCCGCCATCAACACCACTTCGCTGGTGAAAAATATCCTCGGGATTTTCAGCAGCGGCAACCTCCAGGACCTGATCGAAGGCGTCTCCGAGGCCCTGAGCCCCTGATATCGCTCATCCCACTCATTTCGAGGCGGAAGTTGACCATTTCTCCCAATGGTAAAAACAACCAGAAGGTAGAAATATCATGAGTGATTACAGTTATCTGTGGAAAAGAGAAAACCCCTTTTATTCGCTGCACAAAGAAGTCTGGGAACGCTCCCGCGCCGCCTACTCCGGCGGTACCGACTACATCGATCAGGCCCTGATCAAACACATCTCCGAAGTGGACCTGGAATTCGCCGAGCGCCGCAGCCGCGCCTATTATTTCAACTACCCGCGCAAAATCGCGCGTCTGATCACCCAGTATGTGTTGTCCGAGGAACCCCGCCGCCGCGACGTCGCTCCGGAGCTGGAGGAGGATTTCTCGCGCAGCGGCCTGCGCACCAACGAAGTCATGCGCCAGTTTTCAACCATGCTCAATGTGTATGGCACGGCGTGGCTCCTGGTGGACATGCCGGAGTTCTCCGGCGAACTCGATCCCGAGCGCCAGCGGCGCGAGCGCATCAGACCCTACGCGCTCACCCTCTCCCCGCTGGCCGTCGTCGATTGGAGTTATGGTGAGGACGGAGCGCTGGACTGGGCGGTGGTGGCTGAACACGGTACTCATGGTCCCAACCCCTTCCTTCCTCCCGTACGGTTCAGCCGCCGCCGCCTCTGGACCAGAAATGAGTGGTACCTTTTCGAACGCGAAAACAACACCGGCACGATTCACCTGAAAAACAGCGCCGTTCACGGCCTCGGCCGCGTGCCGCTGATCCGCGGCATCGAATCCGATGGTTACGGCATGGACGCCAGCCACTGGTTCGAGGACGCGGTACGCATTTCCGACGCCATTTTGAACAACGAATCCGAGGCGCAGATGAACGCCGTCAAACAGATGTTCGGCGTGCTCGTCATCTCCGAAGGTTTCGCCCGCAGCGCCCGCAGCAATACCCCGGAACAGGGCGAAGGCAGTCCCAAATTCAGCCACGTACTCGCCCGCTCCGCCGCCATCTGGGAGAGCAACGAGGAAAAAGGCATCAGCCGCTACATCTCCCCCTCCGGCATCGAAACGCAGGCCATCCGCTCCGAAAATCTCCACCTGAAAAAAGAGCTTTTCGACGTCATCGGACTCGCCGTGCAGAAGGATAGCGCCACCGAACAGACCGCCGAGTCCAAAGCCTGGGATTACCAGAACGTCAAACAGTTCCTCGTCACCCGCGCCGACATTCTCGAGCAGACCGAGCTCCTCGCCTGGGAGCTGATGCACTGCTGGGACCGCAGCGTGGAAATTCCCGAGATCGTTTACAACCGCGATTTCGCCGTGACCGACCTGAAAAACTCCGTCGAGGCCCTAATCGGCATCGAGCAACTCCACCAGAGCGCCGAGTTCAAAAAAGAGATCGCCCGCACTGCCGTCGTGTTGCTGGAAAAGATCAACAAGATCACCCCCGCCGTCCGCCGCCGCATCCTGGAGGAAATCGAAAATGCTTGACGATAAATTCACCGAAAAAGTGATCATTAAAATACCGGACTCCACCCTCGACGGCGTGATGACGTATCAGGAATACGTCGGCCACGCCGTGGTCATGGAAAACACCGTCACCCTGGTCGAGCCGAAGTCCAAAGTCATCCTGAACCGCACCTTCCTGGTCAAAACCAGATGCGAGCCCATCCCCGGCGCCGTCATCATCTACCGCGACGAGGCGCACCACCTGAAAACCGTCCGGACCTGCCGGACGCTCACCGGGCAGCTGGAATGCTACCGATGCACAAGCTGAAACCGGCGTTCATCAAGACCGCCGACCAACTCCGGGCCATACGATTAATCAAGAGCCGCGCCGCCAACATCCTGTTATTCGGCGGCTCGCGCTCCGGCAAAACCTTCATCCTGGTTTACGGCATCATCTGCCGCGCGCTGCAGGCGCCGGGCAGCCGCCACGTGATCCTGCGTTACCGTTTCAACGCGGTCAAGCAGTCCGTCGGCTACGACACGCTGCCCAAGGTCATGCAAACGGCCTTCCCGGAGGTCCGCTACGAGCTCAACCGCAGCGACTGGTTCATCCGGCTCCCGAACGGCTCCGAAATCTGGCTCGGCGGCCTCGACGACCACCTGCGCGTCGACAAAATCCTGGGCAAGGAATACGCCACCGTCTACTTCAACGAATGCTCCGAAATCAGTTACCACGCAGTAACCACCGCCATGAGCCGACTGGCCCAGAAAACGGAGGTCCCGAACAAGGCGTTTTTCGACTGCAATCCGAGCGGCAAATCGCACTGGAGCTACCAGCTTTTCGTCCAGAAAATCGAGCCGCAGGGCAAAATGCCGCTGAAGTTCCCCGCCCGCTACGCCTGTATGCAGATGAATCCGTATGGCAACTCCGCGAACCTGCCCCCAGGCTACATCGAGGAAACCCTGAACGGCCTCCCCGAACGCCAGCGCCAGCGCTTCCTCGAGGGTTCCTGGCTCGATGACGTCGCCGGGGCCCTCTGGCACCGCGCCATGATCGAGCCGCACCGCGTGGCGGGCGCACCCTGTTTGAACCGGATCGTGATCGGGGTGGACCCCGCGGTCACCTCGCGCCCGGATTCCGACGAAACGGGCATTGTGGCGGCGGGCATCGGCCCCGACAATCATTTTTACGTGCTGGCGGACGCCTCGCTGCACGGCACCCCCGCCGAGTGGGCCCGGGCCGTCGACGCCGTCTACCGCCAGTTCCACGCCGACCGGGTGATCGCCGAGGTCAACAACGGCGGCGAACTGATCACCGCCAATCTGCGCAACGTCAACCCGTCGCTGAGCTGCCGCAGCATTACCGCCTCGCGCGGCAAAATCGTCCGTGCCGAACCCATCGCCGCGCTATATGAGCTCGGCCGCGTCCACCACGTCGGCACCTTCTCCGACCTCGAGGACCAGATGTGCAACTACAATCCGCTGACGCCCCGCAGTTCCAGCCCCGACCGCATGGACGCGCTGGTCTGGGCCCTGACCGAGCTCTCCGCCACCCCCGGCGGCTCCCGCGCGATCATCGCCTGAGTTATTTCGCCTGATCTTTGTCCTGGACGTGCCCGTACAGTTTGTCGAAAATTTCCAGCAGACTGGCCACTTCCTGCTCCGACAGCACCGTCATCATATCCCGGGTTTTCTCCGCATAAAAAGCATCGATTTTCTTCAGCTCTTCCTTCATTTTGTCGGATACCCTGATCCGGATGGCGCGGCGGTCGTACTGGTCCTTGGCCCTGGCCAGGACCTCTTTTTGCACCAGCACGTCGATCATTTCAGACGCGGAAGCGGGACTGATGCCCAGCTTTTCGGATATTTCCTTCAGGCTGATCCCTTCCGGATTGTCCTCGGTCAAATGAACCACGGCCCTGAACGCTTTCATCTGGCGAAACGTCATATCCTTGAACATCTGCTTGAGAACCCCCGAATTTTTCATCTCCAGGGTGATGTCCCGCAAATAATCCGTCAGGAAAAATCCTCTTTGCCAAATCCGGCTGAATTTGTCGTTAGAATTCAACATAATACGCAATCCTCCAATTACTTCGGAATACCAAAATATACCACATATGAAAGGATTTGCAACAAAATAAAGGGAATTTTTTAACCACGAAGAAATGTAAATCTTATTGACCGCCGAAGCCGGCGGTCAATAAGATTCGTGAATATTTGTAATTCATGGTTAAAGAGAAGAGTTTAGCCCACGATCTGGCTGTCACCCTGCGAGAGGAAAATCCCCTGGAAGTTCATCTTCAACTGGCCCGGATTGTCCGAAGCCGCCAGCGCTTCTTCCTCGGTGATGATCCCTTCCTGCACGTGGTCGTACAGGTCCTGGTTGAAGGTCTGCATGCCGTCGTTGCGGCCGGCGGAAATGGCGCCGGGCAGTTTTTCCAGTTTGTCGTCGAGAATCAGCTTGGAAACCAGCGGGATATTGATCATGATTTCGCAGATCGGGGCGCGGCCGCCGCCGAACGCTTTCGGCACCAGGCGCTGCGAGATCACCGACACCAGATTGTTCGCCAGCGATTCGCGGATCTGGTCCTGCTCGTCGCGGCTGAAAAAGTCGAGGATACGGGTGATCGACTGCGACGCGTTCGACGCGTGCAGCGTGGTGATGACCAGGTGCCCGGTATCGGCGGCCTGCAGTGCGGCCTCGAAGCTGTTGCGGTCGCGCATTTCACCGACCATGATGATGTCCGGGTCCTGGCGCAGGCAGTGTTTCAGCGCGCTGGCAAACGACTCGGTGTCGATCCCGACTTCGCGCTGCTCGAAAAACGATTTTTTATCCTCGAATTCATATTCGATCGGGTCCTCGATGGTGATCACGTGGCGGTTCATGTTCACATTCACGTGCTCGAGCATGGCGGCCAGCGTGGTCGATTTACCGGACCCGGTGGTCCCGGTCATCAGGATGATACCGCGCGAACGCTCGGAAAGCACCTGCAGCACCGGCGGCAGCCCGAGTTCCTCAAAGGTCATGAGCTTATTCTTCACATGGCGCATGGTGATGCTGATGGAGTTGCGCTGGCGGTGGATGTTCAACCGGAAACGGCCCACTTCTTCTTCCAGGTGCGACAGGTCGAGGTCGCCGGTTTTTTCGAAGACGGCGATCTGGGCGTCGTTGGCGACTTCCTTCATGAAGTGCATCAGCATCTCATAATCCGGCACGAAATCCGTTTCGACCAATTCCCCGTCCAGGCGGACGAAAACCGGCGAGTTCTGCTTGATATGGATGTCGGAAGCTCCATTGCTCACCGCATAGTCGAGCAGATTGTGCAGAATTGAGTTGATCATAGTCTATCTCCTTGTTGTTCTAAGCTCACTTGTTGTAGGGGCGCATCAGCGCCAGCATTTCGCGCACGGCCTGTTCCATGCCCACCATCACCGCGCGGGCCACGATACTGTGCCCGATATTCAGTTCCTGCAGGTGCGGAATTTCCAGGATTCCCGCGATATTCTGATAATCGATGCCATGCCCGGCATTGACTTTCAACCCGATTTCATGTCCGTGCAGCGCGGCCGCGATCAGGCGGTCCAGCTCGGCGCGCTGTTCCACCCCGGACGCATTGGCAAACGATCCCGTGTGCAGCTCGATATAATCCGCCCCGATCGACTGCGCCGCGCTGATCTGCTTCAGGTCCGGATCGATGAAAATACTGACGACGATCCCCTTTTCCTGCAGATCCTTGACCGTGGCGGCCAGGTTGTCGAGCTGCCCGATCACGTCAAGGCCGCCCTCGGTAGTCAGCTCCTGGCGCTTCTCCGGCACCAGACAACTGCTGTGCGGTTTGACCCGGCCGGCGATCTGGACCATTTCCGGCGTGGCGGCCATTTCCATATTCAGGAAATTGACGCTGGCCTTCAGCTCCTCGATATCGCGGTCGTTCACATGACGGCGGTCTTCGCGCAGGTGCGCGGTAATGCCCCACGCACCGGCCTTTTCACAAAATCTCGCCGCTTCCACCGGACTCGGATATTTGGCCAACCGCGCCTGACGCACCGTCGCCACATGGTCGATATTTACACCCAGCTTCAACATGTTCGTTTAAACTCCTGTATTAAAAGTTAAGAAAAATTCTCTCAGCACCACCAGCTCGTTTTCCACCGTCTCGCTCCGCGACATCAGCGGCATGACCAGATACGGCAGCTGCCACTGGAATTCGCGGCCGACTTCCAGCCACGGCTGCAGCAGGCGGTTCACCAGCCGGTTCCCGGTTTCGGGCTCATAAATAAAATGCACCAGCCGCACGTCGAACCGGATCCAATGCAGCATGTCGACCAGGTTCAGCTCCCGCCCGGCCAGCTCATGCGGATGCACGTCGATGGCGAAACCGATATTCGGGCACATCAGCTCGGTCAGAAATCCCAGGTATGCCTCGGACGTACCCTTCGCCTCCGCCAGAAACGGCACCCGCACCGGCAGCAGCAAATACAGATTGTTGCGCAGCAAATCCGCCGCCAGGCGCTTGATCAGCGTCACCGTCTCGTACCGCCGCTGCGGCTCCTCGAAACAGCTCTCCAGCCCGAAATCGACCACCACCCCCGTGGCCCCCAGCTGCCCCGCCGCGTCCAGCAATACCGCCATCTGCTGCAGGAAATGGGTTTTGATGCGGTCCGACTGCATACCGATTTCGCGGGTCAGCTCGCTCGGCATCAGTCCGTTGAAATAAAACACGCCCGGCAGTTTGCCCACCGGCAAAGAATGATTCAGCAGCGCCCCGGACAGCTCCACCGCCCCGAACACATCGTTCAGCTGCGGCAGCGGGCACTCCGGCGGCATATGCAACAAACTGATTCCGAAACGCTCCGTCATAGCCGCCTCACCAACCCGCCTTCAACAGCGTATCCATGGTCACATCGCTCCCCTTGCCGTAGCCCATCAGCCCCAGCTGGTGCCGCACGTATTTGGCCAGCAGGTCGCTCTCCAGATTGATCATATCGCCGGTCTTGCGCTCGGTGAGCGCCGTTTCGCCCATGGTCAGCGGAATCAGGTGCACGCTGAAACTGTCCGCCTTGACCGTGACCGGCGTCAGCGAAATTCCGTCGATGGCAATACACCCCTTGCTGATCAGGTACGGCCGGAGCTCGTCCGGCAGCTCGATCCACGCCTCGATGTCGGCGCCGTTCTTCTTCGTGCCCAGGAAACGCCCCACGCAGTCGATGTGCCCGGTGACGATATGCCCGTCCAGCCGTCCCCCCGCCTGCATTGAACGCTCCATATTCACGGCCGCGCCCAGCGGCAGGCTGCCGAGGTTGGTGCGCCGCAGCGTCTCCTCCATCACGTGAAACTCAAACGAACCGTCCGCCAGCGTTTTTTCCAGCGTCAGGCAACATCCGTTGCAGGCGATGCTGTCGCCGCTGCGGACCGTGCCGCTGAATTCCTTGCGCGGGGTCAATACCAGCTTGCCGTTGCCGCCGGCCACCTTGCGTTCCTTGATGGTTCCGGTTATTTCAATAAGTCCTGTAAACATGACGATAATTCCTTACGATAGTGCATCAATGTAATACCACCTTGAAAAACTTGCAATCCGGATTCCACAAAATTCTTCCCAAAACGATACCCCCGAGAATTTTTTGTCCACGAATACATGAAAATTTATAGTCGGGCACACCCCACCGCCTATTGGGATCTTTTTTTCTGTCCACAAAAAATTCTCCAAGTTTCCCACGGCGGTTGACGATTTTCCTTCTGGTATAAATCTGAAACAAGGAGTTGACCATGAGTGACTTTAAAATCGGCCCGTGCGCGGTGATTTATCAGGATGAATTCCTCGGCATCTGCGACGACGGCCTCCAGTTCCGCGGCGAAAGCACCAGCCAGGCCGCCACCGCCCAGCAGTTCTATGCCCAGACGGTCGACCGCACGTTGACCGCTCTTAATCCGACTGTGACCGTCGAAATCATCCGCACCGCCCGCGCCATGCAGCTGCTTTTCGGCACCGACGGCCTGAGCCTTCAACACCTCGGCCAACGCTTCAGCACCCAAACCGCCGAACTCAAACTGATCCCGCTGAACCCGAACGACCCCACCGGCTATCTGATTCCCTGCGCCGCCCCGGACCGCAGCTTCCAGTACCAGTTCAAATCCTCCGCGCCGCACACCGCCCGGATCGTTTTCGCCATCCTGCCCGACGCGGACGGCCAGCTGATCCGCTACATCGACGCCGCCCCCGGCCGCGCCCTGATCCCGCAATCCAGCACCACCGACATCATCGCCCTCGAAAAATCCCTCGCCACCCACCTGGCCACCCTCCTCAGTCTAACCATAGATCAAGACATCTTCTGCGGAGAAATCCCGGAACACAAATATGGTTGCGTGGCAGCCGTAGAAGGGCAGATAACCGGTAAGACATGGGAAACCAACATTTATCAGGCAAACGTGACTTTTTACCATCCGGAACGCACTGGTGTCATGATGCTGATGAATTCCCTGATGGCGGAATTGCCGCAGTACGGGCTCGACTTTGCCCAGACCATCCAGTGTACCGGGCAGAGCTTTCCCGAGCCCGCCGAACGCGGCACGGTGAGCCATTTCAGCGGCCGGATCAATTTGTCAATCATTATTTGAAGGAGATTATGAGAATGGGAAACTTTGATGAAGCAGCGGATTTTCCGCAACAGCGCGAAAACCGCGTCACCTGCGACCTGATCGCAGTCGAAAACGCCTTGATACAACTGATTGCCGCCGAAACCGGCCTGACCGTAAATAAAGACATTTTCGCCGGGCTTCTGCCGCCGTCACTCGCCAACGGCATCGGCATCGAAATCACCGGTGACTGGCCGGGCGCGGACCTCCGCCTCCGCAATTACTACGCCAAATGCGAGGGCCGCGACAGCGATCACAACCGCCTGCGCCACCGCATGTCGCAGCTGGCCGCCCGCCTTCCGCTGCGCCGCCGCACCTCCGGCGATTTCCTCTTCACCATCGTGTCCATGGACAGCATGCTGCGTTATGACGATGAAACTTATGCGGGCATCAAAATGGCAAAAGCGGCTTTTGATATTGAATTTCATATTGAAGTAAATCAATAAAATACGGAACAGATTATGAAAAAATCAATCGAATACGATTTGGCTGCATACCGGAATCTTCCCTATGAGGCACGCCGCGAATATCAGCAATCAATCGATATTGTCCATGTCGAACGTGCTGCGACTCAACTTTTTGCCGGTCTGGTTAACCTGCAGGTGGATCGTGATATCTTCCGTCATGCCATTCCTCCGCATCAGAAAAGCGGCTACGGGGTTCGCGTGTTCCGCATAGCACCGGGATGTGAGACCGACGTCTGCAAATTCGAACTGGCGGTCTGGGGCCGAAGCGATGATCACGACGAACTGCGGCTGAATATGTCCCGCATGGCCTTGCAGTTGCCGTTAAGCAATGAACTCATTCAAAGTAATTCGGGCAGTCCGGTTATTTTTTCGGCAATTTTCCTGACTGAACCCGTTTCATTCGCCCCAAAATACGAAAATGCCCAAGTTCAAACCGAGGGCGTGATCCTTGCCGAAGCCTGGGTACTGACCGTCCCTGAAAATTTCCTGACCTCCTGATGGTGTAATAATGGCAAATAAAAATTTGAAAGAATTGGAACAGTTATTCATCGCCTTGAAAGACCTTCAATTTGAGAAAATACTGGAAGATCTGAAAAAATTGCAATTAAACATACCAAGCAGCTTTGAACTTGCCCGCCAACTGGTTCAAGCCACCGCTACAGTGGTGATCGACCGTAATATTGCCGATGGCGAGGCCTATATTAAATATCTGAATCATACCTTGCCATATATCACGCCGTCATTGGCAACCCTGACGGTCAAAGAAGTTCGTGAACGCTGCCGGAGCAGTCACCGTTCGGTACAATTCTGGATGGGACTTAGTGATCGGTTGGCGCAGTGTGCCAAGATTCTGGAATACTGGGAAAAAGTTGAAACGATCATCAAACTGGCTAAAAGCATTACCACGCTTTTCAAACTGAAGACTGTTCCAGTGTCAACAAACGACGAGATACAGAAAGCCCGTGACTTGATGAAGAACATCGAAATTTCCCATGAAAAAATGAGTGCGCTACTCGACGTCCTGAAAGTTTTCAATAAATTATCGCCGAAACTTCTCCGAAAATACATCGAGGCAACCATGAGTGCCTTCCAAAACATCAGAAAAATCATGAATACCTGCAAGGAGCACAGCGAAAAAATTCTCAAACTCCTCGACGAAATCGACCGGCTCGAAGAAGCGGCAAGAGATAACCCGAATTCAAAAAAAAGATGGGATGACAGAATTGAACATGATCCAGATTGGTTTGATAAAAAATAATCGCAAGGATTAATAAATCAAGGTGATTTATTCAATAATTCATTATACCTATCAAATGTGACATGATTCGCGTAATCAAGATATTCTCCTGCTGACTTCAATGATGATTTTGCTTGCGATACGTTTCCTTCTTTATCATATATTCGAGAGAACAAAATGTATAAATTCGACGCATAACGATTAAATTTTTTACCGTCCGTAAAATAATTCTCCGCCTGTTTGCAGTAGTCCAATGCACTAACCAAATCATTGAGTTCCAGATAACAATAGGATATGCATAATGCTGTATATCCGTGCAATACATTTTTGTGCGAATCTGAAAATTCACTAGTGAGGGATAAGTATTCACGGCTTTTTTGAAGAAGAATCAGAGCTTCTTGGTATTCTTCATTCTCATATTTGAAAATTCCAAATTTGCGGTAAAAAATCGATCGATCCAAATCATCATAATTTGATTGGTCATGTGTAAGAAGTCCTGTTTGTGCCTTATTGAAATAGTGTTCCGCCATTTCATGTGAATGAATCTTCCAATACGCCTCACCCAAATTTTCAAATGTTCGAATTTCCATGTACTGAAAGAGTCCTTTATTATTCAATTTCTCATCCATATGAAGCCATGGAATGGCTAATTCATATTGACCCATATCTAAATAATACATGCCCATACTAAGACAAACCGTTGCAGCTTTCCAATTGTTATGATAAAAACCTTTTCCTAATAAATCGGCAGCCTGTCGAAGATATATCATATGATCTTTGTCGGTTTGTCTGACTTTATTGGTCAAGTCAAAGAGCGCTTCCATCTTCTTGACTTGCGAATTGAAATAATAATAGGAAAATCCCCATATCCCCAACGTATATACGATGCCGAAAACCAACAAATATCTGCAACTGTTTTTCAAAATCCTACTCCTGAATTGATATCTAATATAAAATAGCGACTATTTCGAGCATTTCAAACCACAATCGAAATAATTATCATATCTGAACTTCTGGAGCTATGAGAAAAGGTTAAAACGATCATCACATTGGCCAAAAAGATTCACAAACTTTATCAACTGGAAGAGGTCCCCGTGTCGCTGAACGACGAGATACAGAAAGCCCGCGACCTGATGAAGAACACCGAAATTTTCTATGAAAAAATGAGTACACTGCTCGACATCCTGAAAGTTTTCAATAAATTATCGCCGAAACTTCTCCGAAAATACATCGAGGCAACCATGAGTGCCTTCCAAAACATCAGAAAAATCATGAATACCTGCAAGGAGCACAGCGAAAAAATTCTCAAACTCCTCGACGAAATCGACAGATTAGAGGAAGCAGCGAGGGATAATCCGAATTCAATAGAAAATATTACGAGGAGGTTATTACCTGAATATTTACGGTAGTTTATATAAGGCTACTATCTTTTCTGACAATTTAAGGCTGAATGGAGAAATTATGGAATATATGTAAGGACTTTCGACAGGGTGAATATCTTGTTATTTGATACAGGATGGATAAATTGGGGGAACTGGATTGATCGGGTCGGAATACCCTGGCTATAGAGTCTGACTAATTATTCAATAAGAACCTGTTAACCTGAACAAATTATCTATTCTATAAGTGGATTAAAAAATCGGCTTTCAGGGACTTCCAGCTCTTCCCAAGGGGCGCGTTTCAGGGTACAGAAACCGCCCCAAATAAAAGTATATGGTCGATCGTCTAAAGCCGGATCATCCGGTACAGTAAATGTAACTTTAATAAAATATTTGATTGGAATTAGGAAAATGGAATCAACCTCTCTTCTTATATATTTTACGCGAATTTTAGTTCCAGGTTCCAGTACATAATATCCTTTTTCCACCACTGGAAAATCAGTTAGGAGAGATGTATTTCCCTCTAAATCAGTAAATCTGACAAGGGGCAAGCCGCCATCAGCTTCATCGCCAATATGTTCACCGGAATAAAACTTACTACATATGGTTAAGGGTCTTTTTAATTCCAATTCGCGCAGATCGCTGAACCTTGAATCATCAATTATCCAGCTCTCCTGCGTAACAGATAATCCGACACTGCACCCGCTCATAAGCACGGCGCATAAAGCAGTTCCGAAGATCAATAAAATTTTGTGAAGCATAAGGCTCTCCAATTTAGCGGGGAATAGGTTTATAGGAAGGACTTGATTTGAGAATCGTTGACTTCTTGATATTATTGATCATCTCTGAATTAAAATGTATTCTTACATTCTCGTATTCGAGCTTAAGCTCTGGAGAAGATAAATTGACAAGGTACTTGCGGGTATAAGCTGGTTCCCAAGTTTTGTTATTGATGAGATTCCACGAATCCTCATGAGACGTGTAACGATCCAGCAGATAAATGTAATAATCTATTTCTTCATAATTATCTATGTTCCATCTGATTAGAAAATTAAATCCATATTCTGCCGGGTTAATTATCAGATTGACGTAACCATGTGTAAGGGGGGAAGAAGATTCGTCCTCAAAAAGATAAGCGATGTAATGGGTCTCCCGCAAGGCTGGTATAACAAACTCGCCATTGGCATCGGTTATAGCTTTACTTTCTATATTACAATATGAGGCATCCAAGCGTACACCAACCAGTGGATTCCCATCCACATCAGTAAGCCGTCCGTTGATTTCTCCCCAATAAGTATTTGTCCAATACATAGGAATGCACCCGCTCATAAGCACGGCGCATAAAGCAGTTCCGAAGATCAATAAAATTTTGTGACACATGGTTACAAACCTTCTCATTACTTGCTAAAATATAATAGATGGTATTTGATATGATTTCAAATGGAGAAAATGATTATTTCTGGAGTTATTTTTTCCGACGAGGAGTTCGGGACAAGAAAAAACCCCGGAAGCGTTGGCTTGCCGGGGTTGGAACGTGATGGCGAAACGGTTATTTTTTGACCTGGCCGTTTTCGAAGTATTCGATCGTTTCCTTCGAGAGCTGCGGGATGTCGCAGCGGTTGTTGCCGGTACGCATCGATTTGTGACCCATCACGCCGGCGGCTACCGAGTTGCGGGCCGCGATCGGCGAGGTGTTGGTCTTGGTACCATAACGTACGAAATCCAGGAAGCTCTGGATGATGCCGACGTCGGAGCCGCCGTGGCCGCCGGCCAGTTCTTTGAGTTTGTAAATGATGTCGGGCGTTTCGCGCGGGCCGCGCTGGGTCCAGACATGCACTTCGGCTTTGCCGTGGTCGCCGACGTTTTCCACGCGGCCGCGGGTGCCGATAAAGGTGTAGTTGCGTTCGGAGTCGGGCGTGTAATGGCACTGCATATAGCTGGCCTGCGAGCCATTGTCAAGCTGCATCAGAATCATATTGTGGTCTTCCACGTCGATGATCGGGGAGAAGCCGGTCTGCTCCAGCGGCGGCCACTGGTTGACGTCCCATTTGGCGCAGCCGGGGGTTTCCGGGGAGCGGCGGCCGCATTTGTCGTAAACGGAGAGCATGCCCATGCCGACGACCGAGGTGGTGTAGCCGCCCATCAGCCAATGCATGACGTCGATGTCGTGAGCGCCCTTCTGCAGCAGCAGGCCGTTGGCGTTGCACTGTTCGGAGTGCCAGTCGCGGAAATAGGCGTCGCCGCCGTAGTTGATGAAGTGGCGGCACCAGCCGGCCTTGATTTCGCCGATCAGGCCGGAATCGATGACTTCCTTCATCTTCAGGACTACCGGGAAATGGCGCATGTTGTGGCCGAGGAAGAGTTTACTGCCGGTGGACATGGCGGCTTTCAGCAACCGGTCGCAGCCTTCGATGGTGATGGCCATGGGTTTTTCCAGGTAAACGGCTTTGCCGGCTTCGAGCGCGGCCACACCCTGTTCTTCATGGCAATAGTCGGGGGTCATGATGAAAACGATGTCGAGTTCGACTTGCTTGAGCATATCCTTGTAATCGGAAAATTCCGCCATATTCGGAATTTCTTCCCTGGCCAGGACAAACGCTTCCGGATTGATATCCGCTCCGGCCACGATCTCATAGCCTTCTTCGGGTTTATGGGCCTGCCAGGCGTGTCTGCCGCGGCCGCCGACACCGATCAAACCGATCTTCAAAGTCTTCATCATCAATTTTCCTTATCTATTTTTAAGGTTATCGTTTGAATCATGATGTTTAATGTAATAAATTAATCGCAAATATCAACTTCAAAAGATATTTTTTTAGCAAATAATAGATATGGAAAATAAACCGGGGATGTGCAATTTTGCTCAAAGAAGGTCATAATAACCAGGTATTTCCGCTGGAACTGCTGGCAGCGGCGCAGGTCCGGACGGAGTCGCGGACGGTGGTGATCGGGCGCGAAAATTACCACGAATACACCTTTGAATATATCGTCAGCGGGCGCGGCTTCCTGGAGATCAACGGTCATTCATACGAGCCGGAACCGCAGAGCATCTACATCCTGCAGCTCGGCAGTACGCACCGCTACTGGCCAAACCGGCAGGACCCGTGGGAAAAACTGTTTTTTGCGATCAACGGCGACATGGTCGATTACCTGCTGCGCGCTTACCGCTTGACGGATACCTACTACATCCCCGGCGCCGCCAAATTGCTGAAGCATTTCGAGGCCATGCACCGCCTGAGTTACCACAGCGACGACATCAGTCATCAGGCCGCGGTGATCTTCCATCAATTCGTCGAGGGTGCGGCGCAGATTGTCCACGGCGAGGAACATCACATCCCGCTGGAACTGGAAAAACTCAAAGCCGAACTGGACCGCCACCTGGAACGGTCCTTCGTACTGGAAGACTATTGCCGGCAGCACGGGTTCACGGCGGCCCACCTGATCCGCAGTTTCCGCCAATTCTTCGGCGACACGCCGTATGGATACCTGATGAACCGGCGGATCGAGCTGGCGCAGCGGCTGCTGTTGTACTCACAGTTTTCGATCAAGGAAATCGCCGGGCGGCTCTGTTTCTCGGACCAGTATTATTTCTCCAACTACTTCAAACGCAAAACAGGCATGTCGCCGCGGCAGTTCCAGAAGAATAATTAACGCTGTGTGCACGTTTCAAATGACGCATTAACCTGGGCAGGGCGCCCTGCCGGATTTGCCGATTTCCGGTGCCCGATTTACCTGCCATTCGGTTGTTTCCGGGTTGAATTCGCCCTTAAGTGGCTGTATAGTATGGAATTAATTTTGGATGGACTGCTATGAATTGCTGGAAGCTGGAAAAAATCGTCGCATTGATGCATGAGTGCGGGAAACTCGCCATGCAGTACTACGACAATCCCCCGATCGAGGTGAAAGACGACCTCTCCATCGTCACCGCCGCCGACAAAGCAGTCGAGCAGCGCCTGGCACAGGAATTCGACCGCCCCGATGAGGGCATTTACCTGATCGGCGAGGAAACCATCGATACCCATGGCGAGGAATACATCCAGTCCGCGCTGAACGGCTCCTGTTTCGTGGTCGACCCCATCGACGGCACCGCGCCCTATGCGCAGCAGATTCCGGTCTGGGGGATTTCCGTCGGCTTCATGCAGCAGGGCAAGCTTACCGAAGGCGCGGTTTATTATCCGGTTTTCGACGAACTGATGATTACCGACGGTCCCGATGCGTGGCTCTATAAACAGGGCAAGCGGACGCCGTTTCCGTTTAAGGCCGCGCCGTTGAACGGCGCATGCTCGCTGGCACTCTCGCAGAGCGTCACCCGCCACGGCAAAGTGGAGCTGACCAATCACCTGATGGTCGTCGACGCCGTGGTCGGTGTGGTTTACCGCGTCCTGAGCGGCCGGATGCTCGGCTATGTGTGCAACGCCAAGTTGTGGGACCTGGCCGGCAGTTTGCCGCTAATCGAGCGCGGCGGCTTCGTCTGCCGCAATTTCGACGGCGGCAGCCTGAGCTGCGACGCCGCCGGATCATTTGACTTTTCGCCGGGCCCCCGGCGCTGGCATTTAAAGAAAACAACCGTAATCGCGGCCAACGACGAAACCGCCGCCTACATCATTGCCGGTACCACCCCGGCCGAAGGGAAATAACGCATGAATATTTACATTGTCAGCCTCGGCTGCCCGAAAAATCTGGTCGACACCGAAGTCATGACCGGTGAACTGCTGGTCAAGGGATTCGGCATCACCATGGACCCGGAAGAAGCGGACATTTACCTCGTGAACACCTGTGCATTCATCGAAAGCGCCCGTCAGGACGCCGTCGACGCCATCGAGGAAGCCGCCGACTGGAAACTCGACGACCCCGAGCACCGCATTCTGGTGGTCACCGGCTGCCTGATCCAGTGGGACAAGGACGAGCTCGTGAAGCGCGAATGGCCCGAGGTCGACCTCTGGACCGGCGTCGACATGATCCCCCGGATTCCCGAACTGCTGATGGAAGCCGGCAAAAATCCCGGCCGCACCGAACGGCAGGACGTGCCGAGTTATCTCTATAA
Source organism: Victivallis vadensis (assembly GCA_040394635.1). GTDB lineage: Bacteria > Verrucomicrobiota > Lentisphaeria > Victivallales > Victivallaceae > UBA5239. The sequence continues at coordinate 59,152 of JBEBRW010000015.1, forward strand.
CGACGCCACCCCGCGTTTCCAGTGGACGCTGCCGCACCTGGCCTACCTGAAAATCGGCGAGGGCTGCGACAACCGCTGCTCCTACTGCGCCATTCCGAATATCCGCGGACCGCTGCGCAGCCGCGAGCCGGACTCGATCATCCGTGAAGCGAAGAACCTGATCGGCAACGGCGTCAAGGAACTGATCATCGTGGCGCAGGATATCTCCGCCTTCGGGCACGATACCGGAAAAGGTGATCTCGCCAGCCTGTTGAAAGAACTTCAGGCCATCGACGGCGATTTCAAAATCCGCCTTCTCTACGGCCACCCGGCTCATTTCACCGATGAAATGATCGACGCCATGGCCGCCTGCGACAAGGTTCTCCCATATCTCGACCTGCCCCTCCAGCACATTTCCGACAATATGCTGAAGGCCATGGGTCGCAAAACCACCCGCGCCCGGGTCGAACACGTACTGGACCAGCTCCGTTTGAAGCTCCCGGACATCGCCATCCGCACCACCTTCATCACCGGTTTCCCCGGCGAGACCGAGGCCGATTTCGAAGAGCTCAAGCAGTTCATCAGGGACCGCAAGTTCGAGCGTCTCGGCGTGTTCCCCTATTGCCCGGAGGAAAATACCCCGGCGCATGACTTCCCCGGCCAGGTGCCGGAAGAAGTCGCCGAGGCCCGCGCCGACGAATTAATGAAAATTCAGGGAAAAATCGCGCTGGAAAACAATAAAAAACTTGCCGGACGCGTTTTTCGTGTTATAATTGATGAGGTCCAGAAGAAATTTGCGGTCGGGCGCACCTATATGGATGCTCCCGACATCGACAACACCGTCCGGATTACCCCCGCGGGCAAACTGCAGGTCGGTGATATCGTCGATGTCCGTATTACCGGGGTCAGCAAATACGATCTTTTCGGAGAAATTAACGATAAAGGAAAAAAATAAAGTATGAAGATGCTAAACCTACCAAATGCCTTGACGGTGGGCCGGATCGTGGCGATTTTCATTGTGTTGATCCTCGCCAATATTGTCGAGCCGAACGTCTGGCCGTATTTCTCCGACTCCGTGGCGCAGAAGATCAAAATTGTCGCCTTCATCCTGGCAATCCTTGCCGCGCTGACCGACTTTTTCGACGGCTACCTGGCGCGCAAGTACAACCAGGTGACCGACTTCGGCAAACTGGTCGACCCGCTGGCCGACAAGATTTTCGTGGCCGCGCTGATGCTGATGATGGTCGAGTTCCTGCTCATTCCGGCGTGGATCGCCGTCCTCGTGATCTCCCGCGAATTTCTCGTCACCGGACTGCGGATGCTGGCCATTCAGAAAAATATCATCATTTCCGCCGACAGCTGGGGCAAGGCCAAAACCATGCTGCAGATGCTGATCCTGCTGATCGGCGCCTCCTCATGGATCGGCGTCTACGACCTGCAGACCGATATCCTCGTTTTCGGCGGCACCCCCGCAATACAGATGGTGGCGGACGGCTCCACCCGGATGTTCCGGGTCATCGGCGGAAACTTCCACCTGAGCCTCTGGTTCATCTGGAAAGCCTTCCTGATCGGCATGGTGCTGGTCACGGTTTATTCCGGCATTGGCTATTTCGCCAAATTCAAGGATTTATTCATCTCGGATAAGGATTAAGTTATGAGCAAAGCGACAGATGCGCATGTGATCGGCGTCGAGCTGTTTTTTCTGGAAGCACCGATGCGGGTGCCGTTGAAGTTCGGCGGAGAAACCATCAGCTCCTGTTCGGTGGCGCGTGTCCACATGCAAATGGAAAACACGGTCGGCGACACGGTTTTCGGCTGGGGCGAATCGGTATTGAGCCCGGGCTGGGCGTGGCCGGCGGCCTCGACCTTCGCCGAGCGCGATACTTTTATGAAGGATTTCTGCGTGAAGCTGGCCGAAGCCTGGAGCAAATTCGATTTCAGCGGCCACCCCATGGAAATCGGCCACGAATTCCTCCGGACCCAGCTCGACCCGCTGTTGGAGCAAGCCAATGCCGGACGCGAGATCCCGATGCCGCACCTGGCGGCGCTGAACTGTGCGGCGGCCTTCGACCTCGCACTGCACGATGCTTACGGCGTGCTTCACAAAGTCTGCACCTACGATACCTACAACGCGGACTGGATGAATTACGACCTGACCCATTACCTTGAGCCCGATGCCCCGCAAGTCAATTTCGCCGGCAAATACCCAGTCGATTATATGGTCAAGGACGTCCCGGACAAGCTCCCGGTATGGCACCTGGTCGGCGGCAAGGACCTGATTTCCGACGCCGAACGCACCGGCAGCGAGCCCGATGACGGCTACCCGGTGGTGCTCGATGAGTGGATCTCCGCCGACGGCCTCAAATGCCTGAAAATCAAACTGCGCGGCAACGATGCCAGGTGGGATTATCAACGCATGGTCGATGTCGGCCGCATCGCGCTTGAGCGTGAGGTCCGCTGGCTCAGTCCCGACTTCAACTGTCTGGTCACCGACCCGGCCTATGTCAACGACATTCTCGACAAACTGCGGCAGGAGCACCCCGCCATTTACGGCAAAATCCTCTATGTCGAACAACCCTTCCCGTATGACCTTGAGAACAACCAGATCGACGTTCACAGCGTCTCCGCCCGTAAACCCCTGTTTATGGACGAGAGCTGCCACGACTGGAAGTTCGTCCGCATGGGCCGCTCGCTCGGCTGGACCGGCGTGGCGCTGAAAACCTGCAAGACCCAGACCGGCGCGCTGCTCAGCATGTGCTGGGCCAAGGCTCACGGCATGACCCTGATGGTGCAGGACCTGACCAACCCCATGCTCAGCATCATCCCCCACATCCTGCTCGCGGCGCACGCCGGCACGATCATGGGCGTGGAGTGCAACGCGGCGCAGTTCTACCCCGCCGCCTCCGCCGTGGAGGAAATCACCCATCCCGGCATTTACAAACGCAACAACGGCACGGTGGACATCTCTACGCTCGGCGGCTACGGTTTCGGTTACCGGGCCGAGGAAATCGGGCGTCAGCTGCCACCTCCCGCCTTCTGTCAAATTGAGAATTGAAAATTGAAAATTAAGGGAAACATTTATCTTCATCGAAATTTCAAAGAGGGTCAAAGGGATTCTTCCCTTTCCTTCATTTTCCATTCTCCATTTTCCATTTTCAATTAAAAAAATAAGGAAACAAAAATGCATACAATCGTCATCATCAATCCGGGGCATTTCCACGCGGGGCTCGTGCTGCGCGACATGCATCCGCAGATCACGCCGGACGTCTATATCTACTCCGAAGCCGGGCGCGACCTCGATAACTACATGAAGCTCGTCGAGTCTTTCAATACCCGCGAGAAAAATCCGACCAGCTGGAAGTTCCATGTTTACGCCGGTCCTGACTATCTGGCCAAAGCCATCGCCGAGAAAAAAGGCGACATCGCCGTTCTCGCCGGACGCAATGACCTCAAAATTTACGACATCAAGGCCCTGCACGCCGCCGGCTTCAAAATTCTGAGCGACAAACCGCTCACCATCGACAGCCGCGGCGTCGAAACCCTCGCCGGCATCCTCAAATCCGGCGGTGAGCCCCTGCTCGACATTATGACCGAGCGCCACGAAGCCACTTCGCTCATTCAGAAAAAACTGCTGGAAGATAACGACGTTTTCGGCGGCTTCGCCATTTCCGACCACCCGGTCATTTTCAAGGAAAGCGTCCACCACCTCGCGAAGATGGTCAACGGCGCGCCGCTGGTGCGCCCGTGGTGGTTTTTCGACGTCACCAAACAGGGCGACGGCATCGTCGACGTGACCACCCACCTGGTGGACCTCGTCCAATGGATGGTCGCCGGCGAGGCCGAGCTGAATTTCGAGGAAGACGTGAAGGTGCTGGAAGCCAAGCGCTGGCCCACCCCGGTGCCGCAGGACAGTTTCGCCATGATCACCAAAGTCGAGACTTATCCCGATGAACTGAAAGATCAGTTGAAAAACGGCGTTCTGCAGGTCTTCTGCAACGGCGAATTCACCTACGAGGTCCGTGGTCTGAAGGTCAAACTGGTGGTGATCTGGAACCTCGAAGCGCCCGCCGGAGGCGGCGACACCCATCGCTCCTACATGGTCGGCAACAAAAGCACGCTGGTCATCGACCAGGGTCCGCACACCGGCAACAAACCCGAACTTTACGTCGAGCCGAAAAACGACAGCCACGCCTTCAAAGCCGCGCTGGAAAAGGCCCTCCCCGATCTGGACATCATTCAGGAAGGCAAACGCTACCGCGTCGACATCCCGCAAAGCCTCCGCACCACCCACGAGGAACATTTCGCCGAGGTGCGCAACGAATTTCTGGATATGCTCGCCGCCGGAAAAGAACCCGCCAATAGCCGCGGCAATTTGTTAACCAAATACAAAACGCTCTCCACCGCCAGGGATCTGGCCATGAAGAGCTAACCCGAAGAGGAGAGAAAACATGAAAAAAATGCTTCAACTGATGGCTGCGCTGCTCGTACTGGCCGCGCTGGTTTCGTGCAAAAGTGCCCCCAAAGAAGAGAAAAAAGACCTGTATTACGGCCTGCTGGGCGACTGGCAGCCCACCGTGATCGCGGGCGCCACCCAAACCTCCAGCCTTGAACAGCCCGAAGTCTCGTTCCGCGACACCGGCGACGTTTTCGGCTATACCGGCGTGAACAATTTCAACACCATTTTCCGGATCACCCCGGAGAAAAGCCTGAAAATCAACCCCATTATCAAGACCCGCCGCGGCGGTACCCCCGAAGCCCTGGCCCTCGAAGGTGCTTTCGAAACAGCCCTGACCAGTGCCTCCCGCTTCGAAGCCTCCACGGACACCCTCACGATTTACGGAGCCGACGGCGCCGAAGTCATGCAGCTCAAAAAACTGCCGCCCAAGGCCCAGTAATACTCATAAATACAGGGGGCTGACATCGCCCCCTTCTCCCTCACACAAAAGCCGGTTCTTCGCTGCGCTGCCGGACCAGCGGCCTGAACTCGATGTTCCTGCCGCCGAAAGCGGTCGGGCGCATACCCCGGATCGAGGCGAAATAGTGATACAGCACGTGCGAGCTCCAGGCGTGACAGTCCGAGCGCGGATTGCTGAACTCCTCCGGCAACGTTTTCAGCCCCTGTTTTTCCAGCTTGAACCATTCGGAGAAACGCGCGGAAAACAGATCGGATAGGTTGTGCTTGTAACAGGCTTCCAGATAGTAAAACGAGAAATAAATCCCGGTGCGCGGCAGATCTTTCCCACGCCGCAGACCGTCGATCAGCTGCGGATAATCCCCGGCCAGCAGCGCCAGCACCTGCGAGTGCTCGGAATAATGCCGCTGCTCGAAATCGTTGGCAATCAACCCGCGCTCCGCATTATAATATTTCGTCCAGACGGCCCGCTCCAATTCGGTGGCAAACTGCGCGTTTGAAGCCGCCCGCTCGCGACTGCCGAAATGCATCTCAAGCTCGCCCATCTGCTGCAACGCCAGTACTCCGAGGTAATTCAAGGGCGAACTGGTGCCGCTCTCGGCACTGCCGGGCGGTTCGCCGTGCGTCCACTCCGGTACCCAGTCGATGAAGCGCCATTCCGGCAGATACAGCAAACCATCGCGGTAATTGCCGCTCAGATAATCGACGATCCCGCGCGCCGCGGGCAACAATTCGCGCACAAACTCCGGGTCATCCTGCCACAGCGCGAAATCATACAGCGCCATGATATAAATCATGCAGAATGTCGGGATCATCTGGTCCACCCGCGCCGGATAACGCGAGAAAATCGAGCCGTCCGGCTGACACGAATGCGTCAACTGGCGCAACGCCTTTTTGACCAGCCGGGTATCGGCAGTCGTCACGTAGGTGCTGAGCGCCTCCAGCCGGGCGTCGCCGATATACATCAGCTGTTCGTAGTACGGACAATCCATATAGGTCTCATGCGAACACGCCTCCAGCGTCCGGTAGGCCATTTCCAGCACTGAGTTCAGCGGCGGATTGGCCGAAAAAATCTCCTTGCCGCGCCGGTACGGATACCCGGTGCGGTGAAACGTCACGTTTTCCAATACCGGCCCGTCGCATTCGATTTCGAGGATGCGCCCGGCCTGCCACCAGTAATCCACCCAGCGATGCCGGCCACCGTTCAGCTTAAACGTGTTGCCGGTGCTGATCAGGTACTTGCCGTCGCGCTTGCCCTTGACGCCTTTCAGGTTGTGGATATTGAGCTCCGGCTCATCGTAAGTGGTTTCGCCCCAGCGGATCGTGACCGTACCGGAACCGGAGAACACATACTCGGGCCACACGCAGACATAGTCGTCAAAAATGATACGGTTGCCCTCGCGCCGGTAACGCGTCTCCGGCTCGTAACGCATCAGCGGCAAATCGGGCGCATGCAGCTCGCGGGCGTCGTCGAAATACGCCACGGTACGCCACTCGCCGCCCTTGCCCTCGAGGATATCCCAGTTCGCGGGTTCGGCATCGAAACGCGGAAACGTCCCCCAGTCCGGGTACGGCTTGCGATAGCGGAATCCCTCCTCGATCTGCCATTGCCACGCGCCGAGAATCCCGGCGGGCTCATCGATCCACAAACCATGCATGACCGACATCTGAGCGTGCGCCGTCAAACCCTTGCCGAAACAGAGCACCCGCGCCGTCAAACAATACTCGCCCGGCTCCAGCTCCATCGCAAAGTCCTGATAATACCAGTACTGCGCATCACCGCGCTCCGGCCCGTCGCCGACGCGCCCGCCATTCAAAAAAAGCTGGCAACGCTCGTCGGCACTGTAACGGAACTTCAGCTCACGCTTTTCGCCGAGGGTAAAATTATTTCGAAACACCGCCACAAACGGCGCCTCCACCGGCAAATCCGGCCGCATCCAAAGATTTTTCATATCCATGCTTCTTTTACTTGTTTCGGAAGACACTGTCCGGCGTCGCACTCAGTATGGGAATAGAATCCCCGAGAATCGCAATATTGTAATCATCCACGGCCGAATTCACACGGATGGACCATACTTCGGCAACAGCAGGATTGCGCCGTTCCACCAGAAGCAAAGTGGGTTTCGTGATCTTCTTTTCAGAAACTGCAATTCTTCCAGCAGGGTCCAGCAGATCGACATTCAACCATTCCTCTTCGTTCTCGCCGCTGACACGCAACGCAACTTCTTTCACACCGGCAGGAACATAAAAATACATTCTTCCGGGGGTCAGGTTCAGCGTTACCGCACCGCTGGCAATGAGCCCGTTTCCGGGGCGGTTCGATATCAGTTGCGCGCCATGGGGGCTGTTATTGTAATTCAGTTGCCAGACACCGGTTTCGTCCGCCTTGAAACGGATCGTTTTATCCGGAGAATCCGCCGTAATTTTCCAGTTGCCCGCCGCCTTTCCGGAAGGAGAATGCAAGGTGAAGCTGTTATTCAATGCAGAGCGCCCGATCGCAGAAGGAATTACGGTAATGGCAACCTCATCGCCAGCCTTGGCATATTGAAGAAATTTCGAGGTGAAACGCACACGCAGGGGTTTTACATCCTGCCCGGCGGCAATGGTATCCGACGCAGGTTCAATATGATTCAGATCAACCTTTGCGCTTTTCAGCGGTCCCTTTTTCTTTGACTCTTCCATTGCAGATGCAAGATCATAGGTCTTCCCGGAAGCATGCGTTATTGTTCCGCTCAGTTTTTCAAGACTGCAAAATTTCCATTCATCGAACTGGAACATTCTGTGGTCCGGTACGGGGTCAATCACCGTGAGATTTTTCACATGCAAATTTCCCAATGCTCCCACGGCATAACCGGGTTCAAAAACAATCGCGCCTCGGTTGCGTATTCCGGTATTGTCCAAAACAGAGTCTGAGATATTGATGGCATAACCGTCTGCGCTTTTGGCCCTTGCGTGAATCGTAAACTCCTTCGAACCCTTGATCTTGCAGTTCTCGATATTGACAACGCCCTGGACACCCGGTGTTTTCAGGTCCAGAAATGCAATTCCCTTTTTATTGCCTTCGATCACGCAGTTCCGGATCGTAACAGAAATCGGCGTACTGTGTTCATTGAGATAAGCCAGCCAGAACTCGATCCCGTTGCCGCCATTGTTGATGAAGCGGCAATTTTCCACCACACAATTGACCAGTTTCTCATTCCAGCGGTTCGGCTCAAAATCAATGCCGGACATGGGAGCTGTCCCGGAGGTATTACTGAATTCGCTATTTCTGATCAACAGATTTTCCGCAGAGATCACCGACATTCCCTGACGGTGGTTATCAAGACATTTCACATTGTCGACGGTCATATTTTTAACCACGTTCACGTAGATTCCGTCGCCCCCGCTGGCCCGAAAAGTAAGTCCGTCAATCTTGATATTGCTGCTGGAAAAAACGGCAAGCGTATGCCGCCATTCGGATTTTTTATATTTGGCACTGTCCAGATAATCCTTCTTGTTCATAGTGAGGATTCCCTGGCCGCGTATCGTAATGTTCTTCGCGCTCCGGATCATGAAAAGCGCCTCGTTGAGATCATGGAACTTGCCGGGCATGGCTTTGATCTCCGCACCGTCTTCGAATACGATCTCAAGATTGGAAGGTATGTTCAATTGCCCGCTTACAATCCACGGAGCAGGACGTTTATTGATAATAAGCGTTTTTGCCCCTGAGTTCAAGGCATTCTGCAATGCCTCTCTCATATCTTCAATGGATGTCACCCACCATTCCGCACATGCGACTTCATTTTTTCCGGATTTGACATCTGCAATTTCTTTACTGAAATCTGCTCCCTGAAGCGAAATTGCGACTGCAAACAGACAAAAAAATATCCTTTTATATCTCATAACTTTTTATTCTCCATTCAAATGTTATTGTAAATTAAATGTAATCAACGGCTCCAAACATCTTTCAGCGGTCCATTGTATGCCGCTATAATCCAGCTTTCGCCCTTTCCGCTCGCAATGACGGTTTCAACATGACCATCTGTTCTGGTTGAAACGGATGAGGAACCGTGTCTGCTATATACCTGACTCGCAGTCGCACTGTAAACATAACTCACGAATGGATTTCCAATCTTTCTGTTTCTATCGGTAGCTTCAGCGATCAGGAGTGTTCTTGAGGGTGTCTTTAGCTGAGAGGTTTTGACAGGTTGATTATAGGATGGATTCGTACTGCTGAAAAGAGCCTGGCTACTGCCGATATACCCGTAATTATACCCGACATCAACGACCGTCCAGGCATTGTCAAATTTCGATTTAGGTTCATTTTTGCGTATTCTCTGATAATCGACAGACTCATTTTTCACATTTGTGCAAACAAACAGATTGGTATTTCCTGCATAGCCGCCCTCCGTTAATGTTCCCGGCCAGTATTCACGGTTTCCGCTGACAGGGTCCATGTAAGTCGTTGACTGAAAGAGAGTAAAAGTCCCTTCGTAATCATCGGTATATTGCATGAAACCAATTCCCAACTGCTTTTGCTTGCCAATACAGTCAGCCGTTTTCGCCTTCTCACGGGCGGCGTTCAGGGCGGGGAGCAGCATGGCGGCGAGAATCGCGATGATCGCGATCACGACGAGGAGCTCGATGAGGGTGAAGTTCTTCTGATTTTTCATATTCTGGTCTCCAATTGTTAACCAATCTGAGAATATTATAGTGCAGATAGCCCGGAAAATCCTTGACTTTCGGGCCATTTTATAGTATTATAGTGCCAAAATGGTTTTTATAGGACCTATAGGACGGAATAGGACTTATAGGACAGGTTTCCGAACTTTCTGGCCACTTCCTATAGGTCCTATTCGTCCTATGTGTCCTATGAAAATTGCTCTCTTACCGCGGGAAGATATCGTCGACCGAGAGGCGGTGGATCGGGCCGAAACGCTCCAGCGCTTTCAGGTCGATTTTGCTTGCGTCGCCTACTACCAGCAGCGCCCGGGGGCGGCCGTCGATTTCCTGACGGTAGAATTCCAGCAGGTCGAAAACCGAGGCGTCCTGCAGCATCCGGTAGGTCTGCTTGCGGTAATCCAGCGGCAACCCCATGGTGCGGTAGGTTTCCGCCAGGGAAAAGAGCCGTTCGTCCAGCCAGCGCTCCGCCGCCTGGGTTTTCAGCAATGATTCCCGGCTGTTTTCGATGGCGGTCAGGTTCACCGGGAAGCCGAGATCATTCACCGCCTTCATGGCGTCAGGCAGCTTGTCCAGCTGGGTCGAGAGATAGGTGAAGAAGTAATGGTGCATCGTCGGCTGCTCCGGAGTACCGTAGTAGGACGCGCAACTGTAGGCCAGCGAATTCGATTCGCGGAGCTTCTGGAACGTGACCGAGGACATGCCGCTGCCGTAATACTCGTTGAACAGCATTCGCACCCCGATATCGCTCGAATTGTACAGCCTGCCGCTGGTCAGGTAAAACATGTGCAGTTGGCTGATGTTCGGCACGTCGACCAGGTACACCGCCGGGGCGGTGATCATCTTCTCGGCGGGCATCAATGGAATCGGCGGGCGCTTCTCGGGCAGCGGCAGCGACAGCAGACCGGTCAGGGTTTGCTTGAGCTCCGCCACGGAACCGTCGGGAGCCGGGCCGAAATACTGAATCCGGACCGGATAGCTTTTCAGCTCTTTGAGCAACGCGGCAACCTCTTTGGCCGTAACCTGATTCAACTCGTCGGACGAGAGGTTCGCCGCTTCCAGATAGTCTTTGCCGTACCGCACGTAGGGGGCGAGCCCCTGAAAGAGAATCGCATTGGGCTTTTCCTTCTGTACTTTGCGGTCCAGCAGGATTTTTCCGACCATTCCCTGCAGGGCTTGCTGGTTCTCGGCGGGCGCGGCCAGCATCTGATCGGCCAGCTTGACGATGGCCGGCAGGTTGCGCCTGAGACCGCTGATGCTGACGACCGTCTTTTCCATCCCGGAACTGATCGAAACGGAACCGGTCAGTTTGTACAGTTCCTGTTTCAGAACTTCGGCGGACATTTTTTCGGTACCGGCCACATTGCTGTAGCCATTAACCAGCTGCATCAGGCGGTTATGAGACGAGCCGACCGGGAAAATATAGTTCAGCTGGAAATAATCGTTGCGCGGATTCGGAATCCATTCAATCCCGGCGCGGCGGGCGGCGCGGACCGGCTGTCCGTCATAATCCAGTTCCGCCGTGAAGCGCAGTTCATCGCGCTTGATTCCCTTCTCGAGATCGGGGAACTCGGGCTGAATTTCGGCGGCTTCGATGGCATTGATTTCGCGGAAAAACGCCGAATGTCCCTTGGCGGTGTTGGTCAGCGGGGTGAGCGGCGGCTTGGACAGTTTTTCGGCGGATTCGAGCGGACCGTTTTTGCGGTAAAAAATCATCCGGTCGGCCGTCAGGTGCTGCCGGGCGAAGTCCACGATCTGCTGCTTGGTGATTTTCTTCAGCCGGTCCAACTCGCCTACGGTGTCTGCCCACGCGGTGTTGTCGATGAAACTGTCGAGCATCTGATTGGCGCGGAATTCATTGTCCTTCAGCGAGCGGCTCTGGCTGAGCTCGAGATGGCCGGTAATGGCCGGAATCAGCCAGTCCGGGAAGTCACCGTTTTTCAGCTTCGCCAGCTCGGCGTCGAGCAAGGTTTTGGTCTCCTCCGGCGTCGCGTTCCGGCTGGGTACGGCGGTCAGGTACAGCGTGCCGTAAAACCCCAGCTTACCGTTACCGGCGGCCGATGACCGCGTCACTTTCTGCGGGATATTCAGGTCCTGATCCAACAGCCCGGCGGAACCGTTGAACAATACCTGACCGGTGATGTTCAGCAGGTCCAGCTGATGCTGGTCCGGGCGGTCAAACCGCCAGATGATATAGCACAATTCATTTTCCGGCGTGGTCATGGTGTAGACCGATTCGCCTTTGACAGGCGGGAGCGCGGGAAGCTGATATTCCGGTACTTTGCGCGCCGGCAGCGTGCCGAAGGTTTCTTCGATCCAGCGCAGCGTCTGGTCCACGTCCAGATCCCCGGCCAGCACGATCACCATATTTCCCGGCACGTACCACTGATCATAAAATTCCTTCACCCGGCGCGGCGAGGGATTCTTCAAATGCTCCGGCAATCCGATCACCGGCCGCCCGAACGGATGCCCCGGGAAAAGTTTGCCCAGCATCATCTGATTGAACCGCGGACCGGGCCGGTCCTGATACATATTGTATTCCTCGAAAACCGTCTCCAGTTCCGTATGAAAACCCCGGAAAACGGGCGATTTGAAACGGTCGAACTGCAACTGCAGAAATTTCTTCAGCTGATTGGCGGGCAAGCTGTTCAGATATACGGTACGATCGGGCCCGGTATAGGCGTTCAGCCGGTCGCCGCCCATGCCGTTGATGGCCTGGACGAATTCGTTTTGAATGGTGTATTGACCGGCCTCGGAAGCGAGTTTGTCGATCTCCCGGTAAATGCTCAGGCGCTCGTCGGGGTCGCCGGCCGCCTCGTGGCGTTCGTAGAGCGCCTCGATCTGCTTCAGCAGCGGCTGTTCTTTGGCGAAGTCGGCGGTGCCGAGCCGCTCGGACCCCTTGAAAAGCAGGTGTTCGAGGTAATGCGCCAGCCCGGTTTTGTCGGCGGGGTCCTGCAGCGAGCCGGTCCGGAAGCCGAAAAAGGTCTGAATATTAGGCGTTTCCCGATTGACGGACAAACAGACCGTGAGCCCGTTGTCCAGCCGGTAAATCCGGGCCTGGATCGGGTCGCCGGCCAGCGGCGTATTGTAGAGGATTTCCGTTGCGGCCAGCGAAGTGACGGCAAACAGGATGAGCATGAAAAATTGATATGCGCGCTTCACGATATTTCTCCTTTTTTCGATCCATAACTTGATCTTTGAATCATCGGTGAGTATTATAGTGCCAAAACGGAAATTATTCAATGATCATTGATTATCATTCTTCGATTGTATCGTTCATCGGCAGCGGACAATTGCCGCTGTGGGTGGCTTATGTGGCGGAGGGGAAGCACCCGGAGCGGCGCTTTCACGACCACGAATATTCGGAGATCGCCATCGTCATGAAAGGCAGCGCGCGGCACCTCGCCGACAACGGCTCGGCGGCGCTGAAAACCGGCGACGTGGTGGTGATCCACCCCGGCACCGTTCACGCCTACGACAAAACCGGTGACATGGAGCTCATCAACATCGTTTACGACCGTGCCAAACTCTCGCTGCCGATGCTGGACGGTTATTCGCTGCCGCTCTTCAAAATATTCTTCCCGGACCGAGGTGAAAAAGTCCCGCCCGAACCGGTTATCCACCTGAAGCCGGACGACCTGAACGACATCATCGAAATGATCCGCCGCCTGGAAAACGAGGTGAGGAGTTTCCGGCCCGGCAACCTTTTCGCCAGCCTCGCGCTCTTCATGGAAATCGTGGTGCAGATCGCCCGCCTGAGCGGCTACGAAATCCCCGAACAGCGCATGCGGTTCCTGATCGGCGACGCGATCAGCCATATCAACAAATACTATGCGCAGCCGGTGGCGGTGGATGAACTGGTCAAAATCTCGCATATGTCGCGGCGGAATTTCTTCCGCCGTTTCCGTCAGGAAGTCGGCTGCAGCCCGGTCGAATACCTGATGAAGGTTCGTCTGCACCACGCCTCGGAAATGCTGCTTTACACCGACCGCAGCATCAACGAAATCGCGCAGGACTGCGGCTTTTACGACAGCAATTTCTTCTGCCGCAAATTCCGCGAAAATTTCTCCATCACCCCGCGCCAGTTCCGCCTCCGCGGCCCCCAATAAATCTTAACCACAAAAAGCACAAAAGATCACAAAATTAATAAAAAGCAAAGAGAATTTTTTGTGTATTTTTGTGCTTTTTGTGGTTTAAAAAATTATTTGTAGAGACTATGGGCCACTTCGAGGACCTTGTCGATTTCCTGGTCGCTGCCGATGCTGATGCGGACGTATTTGCCGGTGACTTCGCCGGGGAAATAACGCACGATCACGGCATTTTCGCGCAGCGTGTCGAAGAAACGCCTGCCGTCACCGTCCGGCGGCATGGCAAAAAGGAAATTCGTCTGCGACGGCACGTACTTGAAACCGAGCTTGCCGAGTTCCTGTTCCAGCCGCGCGCGGGTGGACAGAATGGCGCCGCGGGTCTTCGCCAGATACGCCTGGTCGCTCAGCGCGGCGCGGACGATATACTGGGTCAGCATGTCGACGTTGTACGAGTCCTTGATCTTCATCATGCCGTCGATCAGTTCCTTGCAGGCCACGGCGTAGCCGAAACGGATTCCGGCCAGCGAATAGCTCTTGGACATGGTCCGGCTGACGATCAGATTGTCGTATTCACGGACCAGCGCCATGCAGTTGTCGTCGGAGAAATCGGCATAGGCTTCGTCCATCAGCACCACGCCGTCGAACCCCTCGATGATCTTGCGCATTTGCGCCATCGGGAAGGCATTGCCGGTGGGGGCGTTCGGCCGCGCGATGATCAGCAGGTTCGCCTGCGCCGCCTGTTCCAGCACGTCGTCCGGAATACCGAAACCGGCGGTCAGGTTGATCCGGATGACCGGGGCCTCCTGCATCTGCGCGAGCACCGGGTACAGCGAGTATGACGGATTGAAACAAGCCAGCGGCAAATCCGGGGCGCAAAAACAGCGCATGGCGATATTCAGGATATCGTCGGAACCGTTGCCGGCGATGACCATACCCAGCTCGACATGGTTGAGTCTGGCGATGGTTTCGCGGGCGATATCGGCCAGCGGCTGGGGGTACAGACGCAGACGCTCGGTGGCAAAATCGCGAATCGCCTCGAACACGCCGGGGGCGGGCGGATACGGATTTTCGTTGGTATTGATTTTGATCAAATTATCGATTTTGGGTTGTTCGCCGGGCACGTAACCGGCCATGGCGTCAACCGCGGGGCGGAAATATGATTTTTTCATGATTCGAATCCTCTGATTTCGCCGCTGCGGCCGTGGGCGTCGAGCCCCTCCATTTCGGCGAATGCCTTGACCAGCGCGATTTCGGGCTGGACGGCTTCTTTGGTATAATTAAGCGTACTCATGCGGCGGAAAAATCCTTCCACCGTCAGCCCGGAGAAGAAACGTCCGCTCCCGGCGGTCGGCAGCACGTGGCTCGGCCCGGCACAGAAATCGCCGATCGGCTCGGGCGTCCATTCACCGATGAAAATGGCGCCGGCGGCCCGGATTTTCTTCGCGGTGCTTTCCGCGTCGCGACACATGATTTCCAGGTGCTCGGAGGCATAGCGGCTCGCGACATCGGCCGCTTCGTCCAGGTCCTTGACCAGGATGAAATACACGCCGTTGTCCAGCACTTTGTCCACGGTGGCGCTGCGAGTGAGCTGCTGCTTCTGAATGTCGAGTTCGACCTGAACTTTTTCGATCAGCGCGGCATCGGTGGTGACCAGTACGGCCTGTTCGAGACCGCTGCCGTGTTCGGCCTGCGACAACATGTCGGCGGCGATGAATTCCGGCCTTGCGGAGTCGTCGGCCACGATCATGATTTCGGACGGTCCCGCCACCATGTCGAGCGCCACATGCCCGTAAACCTGCTTCTTGGCGGAGGTCACCCAGGCATTGCCGGGGCCGACGATCTTGTCGACCTTGCGCACCGTATCAGTGCCATAAGCCAGCGCGCCGATGGCGTAAACGCCGCCCAGGCGGTAAATTTCAGTAACCCCGGCGGCTTTCATGGCAAAGAGCACGGCGGGATGAATCTTGCCCTCGGAATTGGCGGGGGTCACGGCCACGATCTCGGCCACTCCGGCCGCCCCGGCAATTCCCGCCGTGTGGATGACCGTAGAAACCAGCGGCGCGGTGCCGCCCGGCACATAAACACCCACGCGCTCCATCGGCACGAAACGCTCGCCGAGCGTCACGCCCGGCCGCGGCGAATACGTCCAATCCTTCGGGATACGCTGTTTGGCGAACGACACCACATTGGCCAGCGCCGTGGTGATGGCGCGCTTCCATTCGTCGCTGATCTGCGCGGCGGCGGCCTCGATTTCGGCATCGCTGACCCTGAACTGCTCCGGGGTCAGTTTGACGCGGTCGAACTTCTCCGCGAATTTGACCAGCGCGGCATCGCCGTCGCGCTCGACCTCGGAGAGGATTTCGCGCACGGATGCATCGACTTCCGGCGGTGTGGCCGGACGATTGAAAATCTTCGCCAGTTCCATTTCGAAACCGGGTCGGGTGCAATCGATAATCTGCATAATGATATCCCTTCAATTATTTATCCGGTAAATATATCACAAATCGCCAATATTACCAATTTTAAGCGATGAATGTATCACGGAAACCGCATTCGGATTTCATCCCCGGCTTCTGTTTATTTTTTAATTTATACTTTTTTTCTGGAATTTTTCTGGAATTTTTTTGGAAACCATGGTACTGTAATGAAGAGATTTTGAGCCAAATCCCCTGGAGAATAATGCACTAATGATAAATAACGATGGAACACTTTGCAACTGCCGGAAAAGTGAAGACATTGTCGATCTACTCCTTGAAACGGTAAATGCGGAAATGGATTTCGGCCCCGCAGTCGAAAAAATGCTGCGCGTGATCGGCGAAAATACCGCGGCGGACCGCTGCTATGTGTGCAAATACCACGACGAAAATTTCTCCGGTATCGACAAAGCATTCGAGTGGCGTGACCCGGCGATGCCCTTTGCCGGCCTGCCGGATTTGAATATGTCTGACTTTGCCGGTTACCATGATACGTTGCTCAAGCGCGAGGCGGTGTTCCAGCCCACGCGGATTCTCCTCGGGATCTGGACCGCTCACGGGCTGTACGGTTTCGTCGGCGTTGATTATGGATGGAAACGGAAAAAATTCCCGCATTCGGTGATTCATGCCGTCAAATCCTTTACCCAGCTTTTCCGGCTGACTTACGAACGTACGAGGCAACACGAAAAACTGTTGGAGAGTACGTCGCTGCAAACGCAGATCATGGACAATATTTCCGTTCCGATTCTGCTGGTCGACCTGGATTACCGCGTCATGGCCGCCAACCCCACTAAAAAAGTTAACGTCAGCCTGCCGCTGGACAAATTGCTCGGCACCCACTGTTACGATAACGTGTGCAAATTCGGTGCTCCGCCGGAGTTCTGCGCCGTCAAGGAAACGATGCGGACCCAGCAGCCGAGCAAAAAGGAATTCGAGTTCGGCGGCAAACACCTGATCAACACTTCTCAGCCGATTTTCGACCGCAACGGCAAAATGCAGTATGTGTTGAGCATCGATTTCGACGTTACCGAAGTCACCCGCCAGAAGGAAGAACTGAAGGCGGCCATGGAGCAGGCTCAGGCCGCCAATTATGCCAAAAGCAACTTCCTGGCGACCGTCAGCCATGAGCTCCGCACTCCGTTGAACGTGGTGATCGGCTTCTCCGAACTGCTGCGCAACGGCGGCGTCGACGAGCAAAAACAGCAGGAATACCTGAGTTCGATCAGTTTCGCCGGCAACGCACTGCTCGGCCTGATCAATGATGTCCTCGATATCTCCAGCCTCGAGGCCGATACGACGCAGATCACGCCGACCCGGAACGACGTCGCCGAACTGATTCAGCAGACCGCCGCCATATTCATGACCAAGGCCTCGGAGAAGAAAATCGAGATTTCCACTTCCATCGGCGGCATCGGCCCGTATATGCTGCACGTGGATAACCTGCGGCTGCGCCAGATCCTGCTCAATCTGGTGGGCAACGCCATTAAATTCACCTCGAAAGGACGGGTTTCCGTCGAGGCCTCATTTACGCCGGATGACAATGAGTACGGAACGCTCGTCATCCGCGTTTCCGACACCGGTATCGGTATCGCCCCGGAGAACCAGGAGCGCATTTTCGAACCGTTTATTCACGACTCGATCATTCGCGGCAAATGGATGTACGAAGGGTCCGGCCTCGGACTGACCATCACCCGGAAGCTGCTGGACAAAATGGGCGGCGATATCCACCTCGACAGCGTGCCCGGCCAGGGCAGCACCTTTACGATCCGGTTCAACCGGGTCAAATACGAAGCCGCTCCGGAAAGTTCCCCGGACAGCCGCAAGCAAGCCCTTCTCGGCACCGATATCAATCTCCTGAAGGACCGCAAGCTCCGCGTATTGCTGGTCGACGATATCGCACTCAATTTGAAAGTCCTGGCCGCCATGCTGAAATTATTGGATGTGGAAAGCGAACGGGCGGATTCCGGGAGGGCTGCCATGGAAAAACTGCATCAGGACCGCGATTTCGACATGATCCTGACGGATTTGTGGATGCCGGGAATGAGCGGCGCCGAATTCGCCCAGGCACTTAAAGACAAAGGCTTTGCCGATATTCCCGTGATAGCGGTCACCGCCGACACCCAGATTTCACCGGAAGACCGGCAATTATTTGCCGACATCCTCTACAAACCGATCACCGTGGATTCGCTCCGCCAGATGTTCAGGACCGTCCTGTCTGCCTGAAAGCTCAATTCGGGAACGCAATCGCCCAATCATCATCGCAATCAGGACATCTCCATTATAATAGTGTTTATATAATGATACCAATATCCATCCTTCTTTTTGAGAATATAGGTTTGCGTGCTGGCGGCAAGAGGTCCCTGATATCGGGTCACTTTAACTTCCATCGATTGTTCATCCACGGGAATTTCAAATGGCTCAATGGTTACGAGAAAAACATTATTGTCAGACAAATAATCCCAGAAATACTTGATATCCTCCGGTGAAGTAGTACGACACAAGTCGATACCAGTTTTCGGTCCAACTCCCGGCTCAAACTTTACATTCGGTTTTTGAATCCACTTGACGATATATTCATAATCCGGCTCATTCATCAACCGGCAAATCTTAGCGTTAGTACCATAATTTTGAGTACTGTCGTGATAAAGATAAATCTTGATATCGAGCTCGGATTGTAGTCTGGTTCCGTCGAGCACCTCTGGCCCCACAGTTTCACTCTGGTGGCAACACCCGCCAAGCAAAATCATCACGCTCAGTATCACTGCCAGTCGCGCCATATCGCTATCTCCTGTTTTACCAGTTGGAACGGTCGTAGTTCCGACCGGGACAGTTTTCACCGATTTCGAATGAATCTGCGAGGGTAAATGATTTTTGATTTGTTTTATCAGATATCCATATTTCACGATAATTTTTATCATGATACCAATATCCCCCTGTCTTCCTGAAAATATAGGTTTCTCCGCTGGCCGCCAGCGGT
This sequence comes from Victivallis vadensis, assembly GCA_040394635.1. GTDB lineage: Bacteria > Verrucomicrobiota > Lentisphaeria > Victivallales > Victivallaceae > UBA5239. The sequence continues at coordinate 78,241 of JBEBRW010000015.1, forward strand.
CCCCTGTATTCAGTGATCCGCACTTTCAAAGTCCAACCGACCACAGGCAGTTCAAATGGATCAATGGTTGTAAGACAAGTATTGTTGGCAAATAAGTAATCCGAAGAATAATCGAGATTGTCTTTCGGAGTATTTTCCGGAAAAGTTAAATCTCCATATTTGCCGCCGGTTCCATGTTCGAATTTGATATCCGGCTTCTGGATACACTTAACGATGAAATCAAAATCCGGCTCATTCAACAAACGGTATGTAATGAGCTTCCCATCATAGCTTCGTGCAAAATCACTATAAATATAAACCTTGATATCAATCTTGGACTTCAGCACGGTTCCATCGAATACTTCCGGAGTCACAGTTTCCGGGTACGGTTCCAGCGGATAGCTGCACCCTACGATCAAGAACGCAACAAAAACCGCCACTAATCTATGTATTAACATATCGCTATCTCCTGTTTTACCAGTTGGAACGGTCGTAGTTGCGGTAGCTGATCGCTTCGTATAGGTGGTTTTCGCCGATATCGGGAGAATTTGCGAGGTCTGCGATGGTGCGGGCTACTTTCAATATGCGGTCGTAGGCGCGGGGGCTGAGGTCGAAGCGCTGGATGGCATGGCGTAACAGGACTTCGCTTTTTTGACCGATTTGGCAGAACTGGCGCAATTCGCGCGGGGCCATGTGGGCGTTGCAGTAAATCCCGGCTCCCTTAAAACGCTCGGCCTGAATCTGACGGGCAGCTATCACGCGTTCGCGGATCACGGCGCTAGATTCTCCGGTCGGGGCTTTGATTAGCTCGTCTTCGCTCAAGCGTGAGACTTCCACGTGCAGGTCGATACGGTCGAGTAGCGGCCCGGAGATTTTACCACGGTACTTGCGGACTTCGTTGGGCTTGCAACGGCAGCCGTGCGCTCCGACCATACCGCAGGGGCACGGATTCATCGCGGCGACCATCAGGAATTTGGCCGGAAACGTGCAATTGCCATTTGCCCGCGAGATGGATACTATTCCGGTTTCGAGCGGTTGGCGTAGGACCTCCAAGACGTTACGTTTAAACTCCGGGAGTTCATCGAGAAACAACACGCCGTTATGGGCTCGGCTGATCGTACCGGGGGCGGGATTCTTACCACCGCCGATCAATCCGACATCGCTGGCCGTATGGTGTGGTGCGACAAACGGACGCCGGTTCACCAATGGTTGGCCGGGCTCCAGTAATCCGAGCACGCTGTGAATGCGACTAGTCTCTAAAGTTTCTTCCAAAGTCATTAAGGGTAAAATACCCGGTAAACAGGTTGAAATGAGGGATTTGCCCGTCCCGGGGGGACCCGGTTTCTTAAGTATACGTTGCCGCCTCATTCTATTATACCCCTGTTTCTACAGAAAAAAAGCTCGAAAGCAAAAAAAGTCAAAAAAAATCCGAAATTCATCATATCGCCATTTTTTTTCTCGAGCCCCCCTACGAGGGCTCATTCCGACCACACCAAATTCGATAAATGATAATACACCCAAATCAGAAAGTTTTCAAGCACCAGCGCCGATTAACTCGTTTTGCATCAAGCAATTTCTGGGAATGATAACTTAATGAAAATAGGACATTCTGTCACATTCCGCTCACCGACTGCGACAGCTTGGCATGGCACTTTTATGAAGAATTATTATAAAAGTATAGACAACGTCATTACTCTATTGTTCCATGACCACCATCAGAAAAGGCAAAAATAGTTGGCACGGCTTTTGCTTACTAACATTTGTTGAATTATTAACTAAACAATAATAGGTGAACAATGAAGTTTGTAAAGAGGTCTTTTAGTGAAGTTTACTCTCGTCCTAGAATTTATGCTGAGTCGTTGGAATTATCTGCGGAAGGCCTCCAAATACCCGAAATTGGCTATTCTGATGGTACCGGGTTTCACCTCTATTCTTTACTGAGCCTTACCCAACAGTTGACATCTCCTGTCAATCTTACTGATGCCCAAAAGGCCTACGAGGTAACGCAACGGTATGTTGATATTGCAGATGCATGTGCAAGAAATGCCGGTGGGCGGATTCTTGAAGTTCAAGGAGAATGCCTTCACTTCTTCTTCGATAAGGAGTTAAACGCCCAGAGTCTTCAAGAAGTTATTACATTTTGTTCGGCACTTACTAATTCTGTATATAAACAAAAAAATCAACTAGGTGGAGTTGCCTTTGAGGGCTTTAAGATCTGCTTTGATTATGGTCGGGCAATAATTATGTCAACAGGCCATGATTCGGACGACTCTTTTGTTTCTTTGGGACCATGTGCCAATGAACCGGCTAAGCACTTGCCTGATGTAAAAGCATCCTGTACCGCCATGCCTACACGAATAGCCAAAATTCTATTCCCAGTCGACCAAAGAACAACATGGCATGAAATTGATTTGCAGACTAACTATACAGCGAGTCTTGAAAATTTCAGTGACCGCTCTTATTTGGAATCATTGGAAAAAGGTAGTACGGCATCGACTCGTTCTTACTCTCCACAAAATTTCTCCGTCAAGTTCATAAATCTGAGTGCTCCCTCTCCGGGCCGTTTCTATGACCAGCAGGCAACACTTTGTCAAGGTTTCTTTATTCGGGCTGACCTGGATGGATTTACCAAAAAGGTCCAAGATGCTTTCGATTCAGGGACTCCCGCTGCACTGGAGCGCTTGCTTGAAGATTTTGAAAAAGTATTAAACTATGGAAACCAATATGTTGAAACCGCTCCCCGACCAATATATCAGCTCCCTTGGGCCGGAGACTGTGCAAATATTTTATTGTTACCCAAAAAAGATGAGTCCATTGATGAAGCGCAGACGTATCTATCTGCTGTTGGACCTGCTGATTGGTTGAGCGGCTACAATGGTCAAATACAGCCTCCATTCAAAGATGCCAATTGGGTGGTAAGTTCATGCTGCGGGCAAAATGAGAAAGGCGGGAGAAACGTATTACTGGCAACGGTAAAAACGGCAGATCATAATTTTCTATTCGCGATCGGATGGAGTGTGGGACGCTCTCTTGATGCCCATAATGTAGGAGGATCAGGAGCTGGAGATACCTTAATTTCAAACTATGATCATTCCGCATTAGATGACGAATATAGAAAGCATTTCAATGATGCGAATTCAAATTTCAAACGTGCCCGTAACTTGCACGAAAAGCTCACCGCTTCTCCCACCAAGAATATTCCGACATTAACTGAAAAGGAGAGACGTGTTGCGGGGACTCCTTTTGCAATTCAAAACGCGAGGCCATATTGCAATCTCGAAGATTAAACCGAACATTCCACGAAGATATTACAATCAGTGGGGAAAAGCTTAGTTCCATGATCAACTTCGCCATGGAGCTAAGTAGCTTTTTCACTGAATATGGTTTAATAATTGGAAATACTGTCGTTCTTCATGGTAAAATGGTCTTGGTTTCGGCTACATCTTCTATCCCGGCCCTGACGCATGACATTGATCTTGAGATTACCGAACATTGGCAAACAAAAGTTCCCGCATTATTTTGTTATGAGGCTGCTGCGCATCAGCCCCAAAGTTGGGTTCGGGGAAAAGACCGCTCTATCCTATGGCAAACTGACCAAAATTGGTCTGATTTTTTTAAGACAACCTGCCAGCATCTGGATGAAAATGAAGCAATTCAATATTCGGCTCAAGCAGCAGGCAGCATGATTCGAGCCGTTTTGGCTATAAATGAGATATTATTTTCAGGTAACACGAAAGTTCAATATTGCTATAAGCGATGCTTCATTAAAGATTTCTTGTTGATTTTTGACCTAGTCTATAAACTCTCAAGTTTTTTAAAAGATCCTCAGATTTCATTTGCAAAAGTGTGGATTATAAAAGGAAAATTGCAATTAAGTAATGGAAAAAATATTAATTCCAAAGTTTGGGCAGATATTGAAATCACGGTTGATAAATATGACATTCTACAGCTACCTAGAGTAGTATGCTATAATCCTTGGGTACGAAAAGATCCGTTAGGGTGGCATATATATTCATCAGGGGAACTCTGTTGGGAGTTTCCTTGCCTCTGGCAAGAAAAACTTTTAGAGGCATCGTGTCTTGAAAAAATTGATAATGGAAAAATTGCAAAACTTGCAGCCGAGTGGTGCATAAACAGTGTCATCACATTAATTTACTATCATTGGACGGCACATAAATATAACATAAAAGACTGGCCGCCCGAATGGAACTATTGGAAACATGGAGAAGAAGGACTCAAACAGTATGAAGAAGAAAAAAAAGCACGTAATAATAAACGAATTGCGTAATGGCTACAATAATGCCCAGGAACTGATTCGTTTTGCAGATACAAAAATTGGTGTTATAGTTGCCTTTAGCAGTGCCATATTTATTCACGGCATGGATAATTTCTGCTTACCTTACTCGCTTGCAACTCAAATATCGCCTTGTTCCTGGGAAATGCTGCAAATCGTACTATTGGGCTTATTCATCCTTGCAACGGGAGGGGTCTTCCTAACTGCCCTAGACGGTATGACTGCAAGGGGAGCAAAAAAGTTATCCCCTATGCCCAGATTATTATTTCCTGTCGGCAATCATAAGGATTTTGAGCTTTTCAAAGCGGATATCGAAAAAACCGAAGAAAATCATGAACTGGACGAGCTGACGGTACAAGTTTATAACATTGGATTGATCTTGGAAGTTAAATTGAAAAGATGTTGCTGGGCAAAAAATATGCTTGTCGTTCAAATCTTCTTGTGGGCTTTAATTATTGCAGTATGGAAATTAACTGGAAGCAGTTGCCCCGGAAGCTAATCTTGTGTTATATTCATGCCGCAAAAAGCCCTCCCGATGCCTTTCGGGGAACGATAAAGACATTTCCTATAAAATCCACAAGGATAGCCTTACCTATCCTTAAAACCACCTCTAAAGGTAAATTTCAATATCCAGGGATGTAGCCTTTGAAAAAAAATTTCGAGAAATGGAAAAATAAATCTCGAGCAGCGAACCGGCATCTCCAACCCTGGGAATATTAAAAAAACTGGAATCACCATTTTCAGCGGATTAGTTTCAGCAGGGAGCCTATGAAATCGTACGGTTGGTGCACGGTCCATATGATCCCTACTGAATCCATTGTAAGCCAGAGTATTGCGAATGTATGAAGTTCCATATATTCTGGCCCCTAAGCTCAGAGGCAGCTATATTCTCGCCGTTCTTGTTCCAGCCATTCACTTAACCAAAGCTGCGCATCGGCATATTGGCTCCATATCTCCTCTATGCGCATACCCGCTTTCAGCAACCGGTTTTCAAGTACCTGAGCTTCATTAACGAGTTCATTCAGTTTTTTCCGATCCCCACAGCCCTCTGCGAGAAGCCTTTTCTGTATTTCTATAATTTCAGGATTCATCGTGGTAAACCTCCATTTTAAGTTACTATCGGTTACGGTATTTCAGGTTTATTCGCATAGCCTGAAATACCGCATTCTTTACAGGCTGATTTTATTCCTGGCTCTCACTATTACGCTTGGGAGGGACCAAGAAGCAGTCAATGCCGTGAACACGTTTTTTCTCGACATTCCTGTCCCCCATGACGCGATTCAGTGCCTGACCGAACCGGTTTACTTCCCGTGGCGTTATATCTTTGAACATATCGCGGATCGCCGGGCGGGTCATCCATTCCCAAAGCCCCACCGGCGTCTCCCAGTCAAAGTATTCTTCGATTTGCTCCTCATAAGGTAGTTTTACTTTCAGCGCCAAGTTCATTTCAGCCAATTTGTCCTGCTCATGCAGATTCAACCGGAAATAATTTTTATCTTTATCCCAAGTATATTTCGCTTGAGCCCACAACTGCCAAATCTCCGATTTCAGTTCATCCAACAAGTTATTATCGATCTTATCTACCTTAATAACCCACCACCGGCGATTTTTTCCATCGCTCAGGAATTGCGCCACATTAAGGGTTGCACAAAACGAGGTTTTCCGTGGGAACTCCGGATATACTTTTTCATATACCGGCCTGATGGCATCGGAAGACTTGGTGATGAATGCTTTCAGGTTAGCTTGGAGCTTTTTCGTAGTGGCATCGCATTCACCGATCTCGGTAATCCATTTCTCCGTGGCGTAAATGATACTATCTTTATTTTCCATATCGATAGTCACGCCCTCCTGGAACCATTTAATATCGGGTACCAGAGATCGGAAGAATGTGGTCTTGCCAATCCCCTCTTCGCCCTGAATGGTTAGAACACCCTCCGCGCCATATTTGCCCTCGTTATAGAGCATGGCAACGCCTTGGACAAGCCATTTCCCGATTAAGGATTTCGAGAATTCATTTTCAACTCCCAATACTTGGCATACTTTTTCAAAACGATCCTTTCCATCCCAAGTGACCGCTTCCAATTGCTCGGTTATGGGATTATAGCGGTTAGCCTTAGCTACTGCTGCCATAAGGCGACATACGGTAGTAAAATTTACCCCTTTATATCGAGGTTTCAGAAACGCGACCATTTCATCCGCCAATCTTTCAAGAATGTCGTCATTCGGGCCTCTGGGAATCCATTTAAAACCTTGACATTCAATTTTTCTTGAAATCTCATTAAACCTTATAGTCCCCTGAGTTTCTTCTTCAGCGATGAACCTTTCCAGGTGAGTCCAACGGATCTCAGACTTCTCCCCGGCAACTTCCGCGGGAGTTAATGGTATCAGGTTTTGGAGCTCTTTAGGCACCAAATTTTCCGGGAGTTCGGATTTTACGGCTTCCAACCATCCATCATACGTCAGGTACTCCTCATTCACGATGACCGGATATTGGAAATTAGGAGCCCGATATCCTACCGGGAACCGTACCCACCGGCCAATGGACTTACACGCCTCATCCGCGTCAAATCCATGATCCTTCGCATATTTATAAATGATATCCAATCGCTCCCGGTATTCAGCCGCATCCATTGCTCCAACGTGTACAAAAACGTGGATACTCTTACCTCCGGAGTACACCCCCGCCAACATCGGCAGCTTAACCATTTTCAACAACTGATACTGTTCATCGAGCGAGAGCGTATCACATTCCAGAAGTCCCCACGTAAAGGTTTTTACCAAGTCTTTCTGGACGCTACCTTTCTCCGATAATTCAACTTCGTTCAACTGCCAGAACATTTCGACCGCCACACCAGAATCAGGAGTCATGACCCCCCTGAGGTCATCATCATCAATAAAACCGATTTCAACCGTCTGGTTGACCACCGTTTTTTCCAAAAATCCCGTTGCATACGGTCTATCGCCATGAACTTCCTTAATGATCCTCTTCGCATCTATAAACGCTTTATCTTCGATAAATTCCGGCATCTTCTCTGGCGGAGAGGTCGGGATTACCATTTCGTCCGACTGCTTGGAATGGTTACTTGTATCTGGACTTGAAGCAGGCAACTTAAAACTACCCTTTTCCCGCGCAGTTTTTTTCAGAACGTTGATTGCCATGTCAGAATCCTCATTGGGTTCGATACCCCATGCGTTCAGGCAATCAGCTTCGTCCTTGTACTTTTCCGGATCCCCCTGTGACCAGCGATGGAACACATCAAAGTCAAGCCCTGCCGCTTTGAACGTTCCAGCCATTCCCAACCACGGATTGTACGATGCGTACTCCTTAACCGGAATGTGCGCGATCAACTGTTCGAGTTCGGAGCGAGAGAAGTTTCTTTTTTCCATTTTTTTACCTCTTTGATTGATTGTTACCAGAGTCTTTTTTTCGATTTTTCGACGTCTGTTAGCAATCGGACGATTATAAGGGTAATTTTGGTGGGTTTTTGCAAAATAACTATTATATATAGCATGATAATATACTAATATATAATGCAGTAACGATTATTTATTATTTATATTTAGTTTAAAATCAATAAATTATGTCGAATTTTAAAAAATCGAAATTTTTTTAGAATGACTGGTAAAAACCTATAAAAATCTAAAAACACACCCCTCTACCTGGGGTATTCTTCCGCGAGACTACAGATGTAATCGTCAAAAAAGAAGCTCTTCAGGGATGGATTTCTCCTCCTCGTTTAGCGAAATATTTTCCATCAGGAATCACACTGTAAAAGAGGTAGAGGGGGCAAGGGGGCACTGCTTTTCTTATTGTTCTCTTTTTTTTTAATTTCTTTTAATCGCCAGTAGGTTTTTTAAATTTTTTATCGACAATACAAAAAGGTTACCCCCTCGCCCCCTGAATAGGTAAGTCGCTAAGGATTAGTCAGTTCACAGGGGGGCAGCTTCATTTTTCTGGATTACCCCCTCTCGCCCCCGTGGTTTTAAGGCGTAAAAAAAGCAAGCGGGAGAATCCATTAAGAGGTAAAATGAAATCTTTTTGGCCGTCGAAAAACCGTTACCCGCTTGCTTTTCAATATAGAGTTGGTTATAAGGGAATTATTTAAAATATGATTTCAGAGAGGATATTACCACGATTCCAGAACTATCCGAATCCATCCCTCTCGTATCGCTTGCTCTTGGGCTACCGGGTTTATTGGATAAGCCGTGAAACCACTGGAGAGAGGCGTTTCTCGGGAGTTAAGGTGGGTTGGGGAATTGGACGGTCAGTAATGACATGAGGATTCCCAATCATCCAGCATCTTCTTGCTTTTACTGTAGTATACTTGGGCTTCGTTTTTGGCGGCTTCCGCTTCATTCAGGGACTCCCTTGCGTAATCGTCACCGCCGACATTAGAATATATCTCGGCATCATCCAAGTACTTGATTACGGATTTTAAGCACCTCTGAACTTCCGCCAGAGTGGAAATAAACTCCTCTCTGAATTCGCGTTGGAAATCATTTTTTATTACAATTTCTTCTGAATGAGTTATCAGGTAAGTGATTTTATCGATGATGGCCGCGTTCAACTCGATACGATCCAGTACAATATCCGAGTATGGTTCTATGAGCAGTTTAAAATCCTTTAGGGGTTTCCACCATCCGGGATAACAGGACTGCTTTTCATTCAGATATTCTTCCCATATCAAATCTTCTTCCTCGGTGGTTGCTTTTCCTTTTTTGGCGGATGATTTTCTCCTGGAAGAAAAATGTGCGGCTTGGGTTTGAAGCTGCCAGCCCATACGCATTAGCTCGGAATATTCGAGCATGTCGGTCAAAACCGAATCAATATCCTCTCCATATACGATTGAGGGCAAGAACCCGTCCAACTCATTGAATTTAAAAGTAGACTGGTGATATTTCAGCCTTAAATAAGGAGCAGTCGGGTACCTTTGGGCCTTTTGTTCTGTCAGTTCCGACAGTGGCGAGTTGGACATGAAACAATAAAACAACATATTTCGGAGGAGGCTTTTTTCGGAAGTGAGTCTGATTTTTTTTGAATGGGTTAGAAAACCCCTATAATATGATTCTTTGAGCAAGTGTGATCCGGCTTTACTCACAAAATTTACCGGTACGAACCGGTAACTCCGGTAAATGAGAAATCGCCGTTGGTCATCTTCCAACTGTAATGGGTGTTGCGTCAGAATTACTCTCGCAGAGGTTCTATTTTCAAGTATTTCGATACACTTTTTCTGCATATCTGTCAATTTTGAATAGGAAATCCTAGTAAAAAACATGTCAATCACCTATAGTCCCGCGCCCACCTGATATCCATCTTTTCGGAAAACGCTCCTGTAATTCTTTCAGATCCTCATCGGTAAGCCAGCCGTAAATATCGAAATCACGGTCCGGACCCGGCGTATATTCCATTCGTTCGACATGATACGGTTTCATCAGGGCGATGTATTCGTCCAGAAAGAACGTCTTGGCATAGGAATAGGCGCTTCGGTACCCATCACATTTGGCTTTACTGGCTATATCCGGATCGCAACCGGCTTCCAGAAGACCGGTAACAGCCTCCAGGCATCTATAGCGGATTGCGATAATAAGCGGTAAACCCCGCTTCTCGGAGCTTTCGTTCAACTCCCCTTGAGGAAGCGTGGAAATAATCGCCCTGATCATTTCTGCGTCCCCCAAACGGCAGGCGCTCTTAAGTTTGTCCAATTCAATACGCATTGCCTGACTGTTGCAATAATATAAGTCCAATAATCGCAAAAATGGAAAAAAACAAAGAAATCGTAAGCCCAATGAGGTTGAGATAAATACCAAGTCGGTACTTCTTTCTATATCCTAACAGTAAGCCCAAAATTGTTACTGGAAGTCCCCAAAAAGGTATCCCACATATTAATAATCCGATCACTCCCAATATTAATGAAGCAGAATTTTTCTGTCTTTCTGGTTCCGGTCCCTTGTATATATTTTTCTCTGTGGGCGTGGACTTTGTTTTAGTTGAAATTGATCCCGCAACTGTCGGCCCCTGTGGCTTTGATTTTTTCCTTAACAGGGGGTGGTTGGATCTGACTATTACCGGCTGGCCACATACCGGGCATGACATTGCTTTATTAACATTATTTTCGGCAGTTATAAAAACTTCGGCACATGTCGGACATTTACAGGCGATTTTCTTGATTTCTTGAATATTATTTTTACAGTGACGGCAAAAAACAGCTTCTCTTTTAACTATTCCGCTACACAGCGGGCATGTTTGTTCGTCCTGTGTCAATATGATCTCCGGCTGGATTTCTAATTCAGGCGGAGGTCCATTTTCTTCCTCAATAGCAAATTGACTACTACATTTAGGACAGGTCACTTCTTTTATATAATCGTCCATCCTGAGCTTCTGGTCGCAGTATGGGCAGCGTACTTTTATTTTACCTTGATTTCCCATCATATATTTCCTATTTTGAATTCAGCAACACGGATGGACGCAATATTATATAGCAGAAAGCCTTTGTAATGCCATAGGTTACAACTATTATAGATGTGGGCCCTAAAAAAACGGCAATAAGTAAAAATGGAATTATGAAAAAAAATAATTTCAACATATTAAGTACAAAAAAACTTGAATAAGTGAAAAACAGGGGAGTTCCGCATACTTCGCATTGGATTCCATTATTTTGCTCAAAGGATAATAACCGCTTCGTCGAGCAATTTGTGCATTTTACAGAAATTTTGGCCGTCATCTGATATATGGCAATAACAATCCCAACGACAATGAAATAAAACGCGCTTCCAATCATAGCATAGGCAAATCCCATTCCCCTGCCTACCAGCGAATGCGAATACCACCCGGTAAAATACTCCACAAGTATGGTAAGAATACAAATAGTTATAATAGCTTGGACAGAAGAAAAGAAGCCGACTATGTTTGAGAATTTCTCATCCCATTTTTCTGTCGATTCATATCCCTTTTTCTCCGTTTGTTCTTTAGGTGATTCTTCGGGCGGTTCTATTATCTCAGTATCCCGAATGGCAATAACCTTGCCACAGCCAGGACACGATGCCTGCATTCCGACCCATTCTCTTTCCGTTTCAATGTATTGATCGCAATGTGGACAACTGAATTCGATTATCTCGGGCGACACTGATGCCTCCCCCGTGTCCACCTGATCAGAAAATGATATAACTCCCGCAAAATCAGTATCTCGGAGCGTTTCCAATTCTTTTTTGAGTTTCAGTAAATTATTTCTGATTTTTTCTATACCGAATATTACTGCGGGATTGTCAGAATGCTGATAAAATGTACTTGCGTTAATAAATGCGCCTTTATCAATTTTACTATATTCCCTGACTATGGAATTTAGCTGATCTTCAAGCTGAAGGTCTTTCACTTGCCGAGTTCCTCCCTGATAACGTTTACGGATTCCAAGGCTAAATTGGTGGCTTCTATCATTGCGTTCAAATCATCCAGGTAAAAATCCGGGGTGAGATTAAAATCAATATTGATCTTATATTGGTTTCTCCTACGGATTATTTCACTTATAGCCTGTTTGAGAGATTTCCAATTCTGAAATATCCTTGCAATATCCATTGTAGCTCCTATGCGATTTTTCTTTTAAGTACGGTCATGTGGAAGTTTTTTTATGTAATTTGCCATGAATGATTTGCAGTATGAAATTAATTCAGGGAACCTTTCCTGTAACTCCTCCTGAATTATATTTTGAAGCAGTGTCATAGGTACAAGTGAACCAAGGTTGAAAGCTGAAATCCATAATGGTAGTCGGCTTTCCGCCTCCATCCATTTTTCTATGACTTGCCTTTTAGCAAGAACCCGTTGTACGATTCTTTCCGTTTCCCCGTAAAAGGGGGAAATGCCATTAGTTTCAAAATAGATGGAGTCCCAAAAATCCAGACCCCATCTGTTCTCGAAATCATCGCAAAACAGGGTGATTCCGTCAAGTTCAGGATAATTATATTCCAAGGCTGTCCAGTTACTAAAATAACTTCCAACTAACTCAGCCCCCTCAGCCGTTTTTCTTGATTTCAGGATTGAATAAGTTTCGAAATTTTTGATTACGGCAAACGGAAAGCAGAAATTGTCTCCGACTCCATCTGTCCAATCTTCTTCAATCGTAATTTGCATGGCCCGGCGTATTAAATTGACCAAAGTATCGGCATCATACGGTGAATCGGAGAAAACAAATAATAATGGCCCTGCTTTTGGGTGATTTCCCTGTTCGGTTATAAACCCTTGAAAACGGCTTTTATCGAATCCTCCGGCTGAACATATCGTGTTGGCCTTTGAACCGTCAAAGCAATTATTCAGCATATCGGCAATACCCTTTGCTTCGGCAGAGAGCTCATCCGGAATAAGATTTTTTCCCTTGTCTAATATATCGGTAATTCCGAAAGCCGCATTGCCCGATGGGGCAATCAGTTGGCAACGCTTCCGATACTTCTTCATTTTCGGCTGGGCCTTAATTACTATTTTCCAGTCCTTGTCGGAAAGACGCCCTAAATCGCAAAGAGAAATAACATTCGGATGAGCACACCTGCATAAAAGAGAAGCGATTTCGGTTCCAGTGAGTGAATAAAAATCCACACCGTACAACTTCGCATTTTTCGGATCATTTATGAGCCTGGAAAAACAATCTTCCTGCCATGACGATAATATCTTGGAAATTATTGTTTGTCGTCTGTTCATTTTTGCCATATTCTTTTCTCCTACGATACATTAATTTATGAGACGGTTCGTAAAAATCACATAATTTTTTAGTTATCTGATTTCAGGAGGTTGCGGAACCACGGGGTTACTGCATCCGTTTTCTTTTCTGCGATTATGAATTCCTGCCCAATGGAAGCTGATTGGAAATATGCGACCTCGGCGGGGCTTTGGGTATGATAACCGTCTTTGTTCTTGAAGCCGGGTTGGCGGCGCTCATCCTTGGCATTCGGTTTGGGAGTATGGCCGGTCATGTTGGCTTCCTGTTTTTTCAGGTCGAGCCACGGGAGTTTCGTATAGTCCCAGCAACTGAGGCGGTTTTTCTTATTAGGGAGCGTCAGGATCAAGGCGGGATTCAGCTTAAATACACCATAGCCGGGGTAATCGGTCATACCGATCAGAGAAAGTCTTTCCCGGCCTATATATAGCGTATTATTCTCGTACTCGGTGTAAGGCTTGTGGCTGTGCGGATGCCAAGGGTAGCGCTCTATATCCGTCCCGGATAGGATTTCGGCAATCTGCATATATCCCCAGACCGCATGAAATGGAGCGCCTGTGAACTGCCATGATTTATCTTTCAGGGTTACTTGCCGGAAAGTGCCGAAAAAGAGGAAGATATCACCCGGTTTAACCCCATTACTAGCCAGATGGGTTTGCGGTCCTCTGCATTGCCCGAAAAGCGGTTTCCAGCTATCCGACAGGGATTGATGTAAGCCCTTTCGGATATCGGGGTCAAGGTGGCAGTATTTATGACGGTTATTTTTCAGTAATTCTTTCTGGTCTTTTGGGAGGTTCAGATGCTCGAATGCTGTTCCGGTATTCGTGCTCCCGTCACCCTGTTCCTGACTGCCTTTTGCGGTTATCTCCGGGATCGGCAATGACAGCATGGTTCCGTCCGGAAAAACCGGACTGGGCATACCGCCGTAGGTGGAATCGAAACCCTTTCTGCTCAAAATAAACTTCATGACGAACTCCTATTATAGAGGTTATTTCCCCAATACCATCGGGACAAAAAAAGACGTGCCCCGTTTCCCATGATTGTCCCTCGGCCTACCACAGCCTGCAGATGAGTCATGAGAGCAGGACACGTCTATATTCGCATATAAACATGCCTTCCGGTTCTCATCTGCTGGCGCTGGTAATGAAAGTGGTAGTTCAGGGACAACGCCGTGCGGTTGTTATGTTATTTTCGTTTCAGGTTAACTCGATCATCTCCTATATAAGTTAAACTTCAGTAACTTACAATGGAAAAAGGCTTCTGTCAACCCGGCCAACCGATCTCACGCTCACTTTTTTCCTGGCTTCTGGACGCTCCTTTCATGGTTATTTGGCAGACAATGCGCCCCATGACCGGAATTTCTTACACCGGAAAAGAAAAAAGAAGAAGATTTTTGGGGAAATTATAGTTCGGAGAGCGTTTTTCGCAGATTCGCTATTTCGCGATCTGTCAGGCGAGTCCTCGGCTGCCGTGTTCCGGAACCGGGAGGATTGAGGCGGCGTGCCTCAAGTCCGTATTCGTCTAAATGGCGGCGAATGGTTTGTTCATCGGTACCGAATACCTTTGCCATTACGGCGCTGGTGTAGCGATCGGCCAAATAGGATAAGCGCTCCCGGGTAATTGCCATCACGGGCGGTGAAGCTTCTTTTTTCGGTACAATCTGTCCGGGTAACCGATATTGCGCTTCGGGAGGGCAACTGGGGTCATGTTTAATGCTGAAAATCTGAAAATCTTTGATCCGGCAATAATCAGGCGAGGCTTGATTGTCAACGGCTATTCCGAAAGTACCGCCGAAGAAAAGCGACGGTACGTAGATCAATAATTTCCCATCGATATAAAGGTGGAAAAAATTCTCAGTCTGGACCATTTCAACGCGGATAAAATCTTTGGCCTGATCCGGTTGCTTGAGCGGTTGCAATGAGATCTTTTGCCCGCTTTCCTGTTGGTATTCCAATGGCGAAACGGTCAATTTATCGTCCGCTTTCCGGCTGAGTGCCCATTGGTAAAATGCGCGTTCATTTCCACGGCGTCCCAAGGCTGTCACTCGAAAGTAAACGGAACCGCTCAACCCTGAATTGTCGAGATTAAAGCGGATGACGTAAGGTGATTCCAGCGGTTTTTTCAACTGGATCTGTCCGTATGAGCCCACGATCAGCGATTTATCGAAAAAAGTGAAGTTCGCACTATCGGCGGTGTTCCAGTTCTTTTTAGATGAAAAATCATCGGAGAATACCAGTTGTTGCCGCCGTGGGGCATTATCCAACTGATACGCCTGATGCTTCTGGTGAAGAATATCCCCGGATTTGGGAATATACAAAAGGCCGTTTCCATAAGCAATAAAGTCAAGTCTATCCCGCTTGGCAATTTCGCCAATTTTTAATGGCGATTTATCCCCGGATGGCCGGATAAACCACACCGCTACAAATCCCGTCAGAATCAGCAGGGCAATGACAACATAGCGAGAGCGGAATATCAGTGATAGAAAACGCTTTCTATGAGGGACACCGCCTATAAGCGCTCGCTGGAACTCATCCGCATTTTTGAAGCGGTGAAAGCGGTTTGGACTACAGGCGGTGGAAATTACCTGATTCAGATACTGATACGGCTTATGGTCAATCAGTTCTTGAGGAAATGACGGAAATAGGTCTACGCTGTTTCCGGTCAGACAGCAGTAGAGGACCTTGCCGAGCGCGTAGAGATCGTCGGCGTGGCCCTTGCCGGTCGAACCGGCCCGCAGCCGTTCAGGCGGGATGAAGCCCAGTGTACCACCGAGGGTTAAGGTTTGGGAGATTGAGCGCACCAGTCCGATGTCGGAGAGTTTCGGCACACCGTTGACGTAGAGAATATTTTCCGGTTTAATGTCCCGGTGAACCAGCCTTGCGGCATGAAGTACGTTCAGGCCCTCCAGTAACATCCGGCCGAGTTCCAAGGTCTCGTCAGCGGTGAAGCGCCCTTTCTGTTTCAATATATTCGACAGGGTAGCCGGTACGTAGTCCGCTTCCGTACCGAGGTTATCGGCGAGCTCCATCGTATAATAGAGAATTGAACCAACTTCTCCGATGTGCAGAATACGGATCAGGTGAGGAGAATCGCCAATCCGAGCGTAGTGATTCAGCCCGGTAAACTCTTTTTCGATTTGCTCCGAGCGCTCCACAGTTTTAAGCGCGACCAGTTGACCGGAACGAGTCCGGGCGATCCAGACCTCGCCGTAGGCACCGTGGCCGCATTTCTGTAGAAGTTCGTAATCGGGAATCTGCATTTCTATACCGATGAATGTTGTTCAGGCTTTTCCTGAAAGGTATCGCAAAGCTGGCGATAAGCAACGTCATTTTCCGGAATATCGAGCTTTTTCAGCGATTCCTTTACATCCCGGAGGAAAAGATCATCGGTTCCAAGCTGATTCAGACGCGCCCGGCATCGGTTACACTTCGCAAGGTGCCAGCGGCAGATCAACCGGGCGAAAAACGGCATTTTATGATTACGGTACTGGTCAAGTTCAGGTATCTGATAGTGTCTCATGGCTATTCCTCCCGTAGCTTCTCAACGATCTTCCGCAACTTGGAGACGGCCCGGTTTTTCGCCACATAAACCGAGCCGACTGGAATATCCAGGAACCGGGCCACTTTTTCCGGCGGCTCGCCCTTGATGGCGTAAAGCTCGAAAGCCTGAAACGTACCGAGCTCGATTTGCGTCCGTAGAATCATCAGTGCTTGGCTTAGAATATGCGCTTGCCATTCATCCAGCCAATGCGCTTCATTCGTTTCATCGGGCGGCTCGATTAAACTGCCCTGAGCGTATTCCCGGTCCTTGCGCCTCCGGATCAGGTCGATGGCATTGTGCGAAATCACTCGCCGCAGATAGTCCCGGAACCGGCCTTTCTCCGGGTCATAGCGGAACCGTTTTCCCGCCTTGAAAATATCCAGCAGAACCGTCTGGCAGAGGTCTTCCAGTTCCGGCGGGGTCAGCCGGTAGTCATTTCCGCGCAGAATGATCAGCGGCCGGTACGTTTCATAGAATTCAAACCATGAAATCTCATCGCCGTTTTGAATCGCTTCCAATAAAGATTTTTTCGTCGTATAGCTCATTTTACCTAACAATGCGTAGCGTCAGTGAAATTTCTTACACCGAATCAGAAAAAATTACCAGTTACTACGGTCGTAGTTACGGTAGCTGATGGCTTCGTAAAGGTGGTTTTCGCCGATATCGGGGGAATTTGCGAGGTCGGCGATTGTCCGGGCTACTTTTAAGATGCGGTCGTAGGCGCGAGGGCTCAGGTCGAAGCGCTGGATGGCATGACGCAACAGGACTTCGCTTTTTTGACCGATCTGGCAGAACTGGCGTAGTTCGCGGGGGGCCATATGCGCATTGCAGTAAATCCCGGCTCCCTTGAAACGCTCGGCTTGAATCTGGCGGGCGGCTATGACGCGTTCGCGAATTACAGCGCTCGATTCACCGGTTGGAGCCTTGATCAATTCATCTTCGCTCAGGCGCGAGACTTCCACGTGCAGGTCGATACGGTCCAGCAGTGGGCCGGAGATTTTGCCCCGGTATTTGCGGACTTCGTTCGGCTTGCAACGGCAACCGTGAGCACCGACCATGCCGCAGGGACACGGATTCATCGCGGCAACCATCAGGAATTTGGCGGGAAACGTGCAATTGCCATTGGCGCGCGAGATGGACACGATTCCAGTTTCGAGCGGTTGGCGCAGGACCTCTAAGACATTACGCTTGAATTCGGGCAATTCGTCGAGAAATAACACGCCGTTATGGGCGCGGCTGATGGTACCGGGGGCGGGATTCTTACCGCCGCCGATCAGACCAACATCACTGGCGGTATGATGCGGCGATACGAACGGACGGCGGTTCACCAATGGTTGGCCGGGTTCCAGTAATCCGAGCACGCTGTGGATGCGACTGGTTTCTAGAGTTTCCTCCAATGTCATCAGGGGGAGAATACCCGGTAAACAGGTGGAAATTAACGACTTGCCCGTCCCGGGCGATCCAACCATTAACGCATTGTGAGAGCCTGCGGCAGCGATCTCCATCGCGCGTTTTGCGAGGCTCTGACCTTTGACATCGGCAAAGTCCGGCATCCGGGCATGGAGCATACCGTTCGATAACTCGCCCGGTTGATAGGGCAACATCGGTTTGCCGCTGAAAAAATCTACGGCATCCTGCAGAGTGCTGATCGGAAAAACCGGGGTACTGCCGGAGGCTAAGGCGGCTTCGGCGGCGTTGGGCTCGGGAACGAGTAGGGCTTTGATATGCTTTTCATTACGCATACGCAGGGCTACGGGCAGGACACCGCGAACCGGGCGAACCATGCCGTTCAGAGCCAGTTCCCCGATCATGGCTACTTCTTCCAGTTTCTCGCGGTTGATGACCCCCGATGAGGCCAACATTGCCATAGCAATCGGCAAGTCGAACGCGGTTCCCTCTTTGCGTAAGTCGGCGGGAGCGAGATTGATTACGGTTGTTCCTTGAGGATGGGGGTAGCCGGAGCTTTGTAGAGCCGATTTCACCCGGTCGCGGC
>JBEBRW010000016.1:0-90525 GCA_040394635.1 Victivallis vadensis
TAAGTTTAAAAGTAACCATCTGAGCTTATTTTTTCACAAAGCGCAGAAGAGGCTCCTTTTTTCTTTTCAAACATTTTGTCAAGATCGGATTTTCGAAATCGGGGATGACCATTTCCTACCCTGAAACAAGGCAAACTGCCATCCTTAACCCATTTCTGGATGGTCTTTTTACAAACCCCCAGATAAGCCGAGGCATCTTTCGCCTTCATGACTGGATCATTCACAGCTCTTCTCCTTTGGTTTAGTGTTTCTTTTGTTTGATATTATGTTTGTTTATTTGCTATTATACATGATTATCAAACAATTTCAATAGCAAAAGCAACAAATAACAGAAAAAAGTGGAAAAATACAGAAAAACCGGTATTATTTTATAAAACCACTAAGGAGTTGTTGTCCTATGAAAAGCAAAGAGATTACGCCGGAAATACGGCAGGCAATCAGGGAATGGTACACCGCGACAGGTATGTCGCAGGAAAAAATGGGAGAGGTTACCGGAATCAATAAATCATCGATCAATGGTTGGCTGAATGGAGATACCAAAAGTATTCGAGGTCCTCACTGGGAAAGGCTGTTTCCTCATATTGCCAAATACCTTCCCGCTAATATTGTCAATAGCATCATAGGCAGTAATAATCATGTTTTCGGCAATAATAACATCAAAAATTCAGGTAATGGTAAAATCAATGTCTTCGGTGAAGGTACTAATATTGACATCTTAATTGAAGACTTCCGTAAGCGCACCCTCATGGGAGTAATCGAACTGGACATTGATTTGGAGGCAAAAGATAAAGTTTTGAAGTTATTGAAAGATATTCCCTCAATCGATTTATAAGAAGTGGTATGGAGAGATAACAATAACAAAAAAAACAACAGGAGGATGTTATTTTTCCTTTCGGGAAAAAGACAAAAAAGGTAAAGAACGGATTAGAAGTAGACAATCAAGGGACGTTGAACTTAACGCAAGAGTACAAGTTGCCGAAGCCGCCAATTAAGTACATAGGCATTATTCCGCTTTGTGCGGGGATAGCCGTTTTGATGCTGGCTGGCTGCTATTATTTGGGCTTTCAGATTGGAAAGACAAAGGCAAGGACATTCTATGCAAGTTCAAAAGGAATCATTCATAACGATAGCTGCAAATACTACCGCTCCATACCGGATGAGAAAAATTGCAGTTATTGTAATGGTAAGAATGTAGGTCGCTGATTTTTTATTTTGCAATCAGTTACAGGTAGGAAATTATCATGCATGAAAAATAAACTCCAAAGTTTATTTTTTTGAAATACTAATATTGAAGGCTTATTTTATGAAGATAATTGATCAATACATCATCGGCGGCTTGAAGAATATGCGCCTGAAATTTTCCACGCAAAAGGAGATGGCTACCGCTCTCGGCATATCCTCAATGCAGGTAGGCCAATTATTGAAAAATAAAGTATCTCATTTCAACGATGATACTTGGACGCGGATAAAGCCCATTCTACTGCCCTACATTGAAGAATACATAGCAGCCATGCCTCCGATAGCAATGGAAGGGGATTGTAGAACAGAGATACTGATGCGGATGCTTTTGAGCATCCCCAAAAAAGAAAGGGATGAGATAAGCGAACGGCTGATCGAAAACACCCTTTTATTTGAAAGACATCATCTTGAATCCGCAGGGATCGCAACTGGAGGCTGCTGTTGATTCAAGCTTAAATGCAACTGATACAAATATGATACAAAAGGTGATAATATCAAGCCACAATAAGACGCATTAAGAAACTATCAAACAGATTATCAAACAATAAAATAGAGCTAGTTTAAATTCAAACAACTTGTTTGATACGTAAAAATCCCACCCTCTCCGCCATTTTCTCCTCGAATTCCTCCGAAAGGTGCCTTTTGGTACCGTTTGAGGCTTTCATTTGCCGACTCAAAACGAAGAATCAGAAAGAAGCGATTAAGGAAGCCCAAAAGAAGATTCCGCTACTGAAAGTCAGCAGCACCGAAATCATCACGGCTCATGTCCAGCATGCGCGTGGAATGATCACGCCAGAGAAAATGCTGTTGCTTTCCGAAGCATGGGGTTTGTGCGAGAAAAGTCCGGATCGGGCTACACCGGCCACAGTTGAATATTACGGCAACTAAGGTAACATCAGTCTCATAGTTTTTCAAGTCCGAGTCGAAGCCGATATCCGATATAATCCATCTTTTGAGTATTCAATAATCATAGAGAGAGCGAATAATACCGTTTGTTTTTTGAGCGAAACCGTGTTATGGTAAGTACAAATCAGTGTAAGGAATGCGGTGATGCGGTTTTTATTGCTTGACAAGATTACGGAGTGGAAGCTTGGGGAGCGGGCTTCCGCGCTTAAGAATATCACTCTGAGCGAGGATTACTTTGACGATCATTTTCCGCGCAAGCCGATCATGCCCGGCGTACTGCTGATCGAGGGCATGGCGCAGCTCGCCGGCATCCTGCTGGAGGAAAGCGCCAAGGTGAGTCCGGGCATCAAAATCAAGGCGCTGATGAGCATCGTCGAAAAGATGAAATTCCGCAATGCGGCATACCCGGGGGATTCGCTGACTTACCATGCGGAGATTGTTTCGCTGAATGAGCTCGGCGGTCGTTGCAAAGTATACGCGCGGCGCGGCGATGACGAGATCGCCGAGGGCTCTCTGGTATTTTCGTTTCACGAATTCAACGATCCGGTACTGGAGGCCCGTCGCGCCGAGACGCTGGCGCTGTGGCTGAGGGGAGTGGAGTAATGCCTGAACATCCGGTTTTCATCTCAGGGATCGGTATCGTTTCCGGCGTGGGCTGGAATACGACCGAGCATCTGGATTTCGCCGGACCCGTCACTGTGGATATTGCGCCTGATTTAGATGAAGCCGCGCAGCGTTTGAACGCCCGGCGAATGGTTAAATATATGTCTTCCGGGGCGCTGCTGATGGCGCTGGCTGCGAATGAAGCGCTGGCTCAAGTCGAGATTTCCGGTTACGACCCGGAGCGGATCGGGCTGTATGCCGCGACGGGGCTGGCCGCCGGAAATATCGAGGAAAGCATGGCAGCACTGCATGCTTCCGCGGATGAAAACGGCAAGCTGGATTTATCGCGTTTCAACCGGGAAGGACTGGCGGTGATCAATCCGCTGATGAGTTTCAAAGTGCTGGCGAATATGCCGGGCTGCATCGTCAGTATCATGCACAAAATCAAGGGGCCAAATCTGCTGTTCAATCCGTTCGAAGATCAGGGAATGAACGCTGTTTTCGAGGCACATCGGGCGATTCGTTACGGCGAGGCGGAGGGGGCTTTACTGTTGGCTGGAGATTTCCCGTCGCATCCAGCGAACTTGACCTATTTGCGGGAGAACAAATTACTGGCTCCGGGCGAAGTAGTCAACTCCGCCGGGGTGGCTTTGTTTCTTACGGCGAGGCCGGGGCTGGCCTTATTAAAAAACTGCGATGTGTCGTATACCGGCGATGGTTTCGGCGATCCGCTGGCCGCTCAATTCGGGCGAACGATTGCGGCAGCACCGTTGCTGCAATTGGCATTGATGGCGCGGGGTACTGACTTGCCCGGGCGGATTTCCGCATTCGGGCAAACCCTGACGATGGAGGTGCAACCATGCCACACCGCGTAGTGATAACCGGGTTTGGGGTGGTCAGTCCCATCGGTACTGGCAAGGAGGCATTCTTCGCCGGGTTGAGCGAAGGGCGCTGTGGGATCGGTCCGATCCGGTGTTTCCCGGCGGACAATCTGGAAATCGGAATTGCCGGAGAGGTCGGCGATCTGCCGGAGGAATTTCAATATCCGGGCGACCGCAAAATCGGCTTTGCGCTGGCGGCAGTAAGCGAGGCGCTGGCCATGGCAGGCGAACGCGGTTTTGATGCGGAAATGCTACTGGATATCGGCAGCAGTTTGGAGGTGTACAATGTTCAGGCGCTGGCCGGGCGCGAGTGCCGGATCACGATTGATGAATTGCTGCATTTAAACGCCGATATTCGCTATCCGCTCGATACTGCCGGGCGGTTGCTGATTCAGCGTTATGGCGCGCCGAAGCGCTTTCTGAACAACGTTTCGGCCTGCGCGGTGGGGGTGCAGACGGTCGGGCACGCGTTCGGCATGATCCGCCGTGGAGAATGCCGCCGGGCACTGGCTGGAGGCTTTGACTCGATGTTGAATACGCTTGGCGTGGGCGGTTTCCAGAAGCTCGGAGCACTCTCGGCGAGCGGCTGCAGGCCATTCGACGCTTCGCGTTCGGGGCTGGTGCTTGGCGAGGGAGCCGGGATGGTTTATCTGGAAACGCTTGAGGATGCTTTGAAATCCGGCAAAACGATTTATGGCGAGATCATCGGTTATGGCTCCACACTGGACGCCTGCAATTTGAGCGCTCCGGACGAATCCGGCGATGGCGCTGTCCGTGCGATGAGCCTGGCGCTCAAGGACGCCGGTCTGCGGCCGGATGCCATCGACTTGATCAACACCCACGGTACCGGAACTTCGCTGAACGATCCGGTGGAAAGTACCGCGATTCACAAAGTTTTCGGCGAACACGCTAAGAATTTGCCCGCGGTGGCCGTCAAAAGCATGACCGGCCATCTGATTGCCGCAGCGGGTGCCATGGAATTGATTAGCTGTATTTATTCGTTACTGGAGCATCGGGCGCCGTGCAATATTGGGTTGGAAAAGGCCGGGCGCGGTTGCGAGTTAAATCACGTCACCGGCAAAGAGGCGCAAGAATGGCATGGCCAAACGATTTTGACCAATAGTTTCGGATTTGGCGGACAGAATGGTTCGCTGATTATCAGGAGATATGAAGGATGACGGAACAACAGATTGCCGTGGTGACGGGGGCTTCCGGTAGTATCGGGAGCGCCGTTGCGGACAGGCTTGAAAAGGATGGATTCAGGGTCTGGCGGATTTCGCATTCGCGGGAACTGTCTGGCGAATATACAAAACAATGCCGGAATCCGGAAGACGCCGACGCCGTATTCGAAGAGATTTATCAACAGCAAAAACGTCTCGATGTGCTGGTGAATTGCGCCGGAGCGGTTAGCGAATCCCCGGCTTTGATGACAGAGCTGGATGACTGGCGCAAGATGTTCGATGTAAACCTGATGATGGCGTTTGCCTACAGCCGGGCTGCGGGGAAATATATGCTGCTGGGGCGTTATGGCCGGATCGTGCATTTGTCCAGTGTGGCGGCGCGTTTCGGCGGTCGCGGCGAGATCGCCTACGCCTCGGCCAAAGCCGGGCTGGAGGCGATGGTTCGCGTGTTGGCGTTGGAGTTGGGCCGGCGTGGTATTACGGTGAACGCCATTGCGCCCGGCGTGATCGAGAGCGAAATGACCGCCTCTATTCGTCGTGAGTACGGTGAGGCGTTGCTTGAGCGGATTGCCGCTCGACGTTTCGGTCAGCCGGACGAGATTGCGGCAACAGTGGCGTTTCTGGTCAGCAAAGAAGCGGCTTATATCAATGGACAGGTAATCGCCGTGGATGGCGGCATGGGGCTTGGATAATGGAATTTACCGAACTCATCAATAAGCGCCGCAGCATCCGGTCATTTTCAAATCAGGCAATACCACTTGATTTGATTCAGGAGCTGTGCGATCAGGCGTTGAAAGCACCTATGGCCGGCGACCGGCAAGCGGACCGCAAATTGATCCCGATTTCGGATCGCGAAACCCTGCAGCGGATGGCGGATGCTGTACGGAAAAGCTGGGGATTGTTGCTGGCCGAAACCAGCGAAGCCGTGCGGGATGAATTCGGCGATTATGCGCACAATTTTTATCATTTTGCGAATGCCCCGCTGGTGGTATTTCTGACGGGGCGGCGGCCGCCGGAGTTTCTGAAAGCGGCGGTTGGTGAACCGCTCGCGGAGCGGATTCACGGTAATGGCGCGTCGGTATTGATGGCGGGGCAGCAGTTGATTCTGGCGGCGGAGAATTACGGCCTCTGCAGCTGCATGATGACCGGGCCGCTGGCCGTCGAAGAAGCATTGAAACAGGAACTGGGGCTGAATGGCCGCTGGATTTTATATGGAGTGATTGCAATGGGGTATCCGAATGAATCGCGATGAAATATTCAAGGAAGTGGCGGCGTCGCTGGCGGAAGTGCTGGAAATCGACGCCGATGGAATCAAAATTACCGACAAAGTGGTGGGGGATCTCGGCGCGGATTCGCTGGATTTGCTGGATTTGATTTTTCAATTGGAGCAGCGATTCAAGCTGAAGATCAATCCGCGCGATATCGAGCGAGAAGCGCAGGCTGAACTGGGCGATATTCCCTATGAGGTGGAGGGCGTCTATACGCCGGAAGCGTTGGAGAAGCTGCGGACGGCCATGCCGGAAGTTCCGGCGGAGGAATTTGTCGAGGGTTTGGAAACCAAGTACCTGCCGAGGGTATTCCGGGTGGAAACGTTTGTCAGTCTGGTGGAACGCATGATGAAAAAAGGAGAGTGAAATGAATATACTCGTTACCGGCGGGACCGGAGCATTGGGCAGCGCGATTGTGCGCAAGTTGACCGCATTGAATCACCGTGTGGCTTTCACCTGGCGCAGCAGCGCGGACAAAGCCAATGCGTTGGCTGCTGAAACCGGTGCGGTGCCGTTGGAAGCCGATCTGCTGAACCAGGCCGCTGTCAACGCCATGGCGAAGCAACTGGAAGCGGAGTTTGGCGCGCTTGACGGATTGGTCAACAACGCCGGATTAACTCAGATATTGCCGTTCGCGTTGATGGAGGAAGAGGATTGGGACAAGGTGATCAACGGCAATTTGAAAACGATGTTTCTGGTGACTCACGCGGTGTTGCGCGGAATGATTCGGCAGAAATCGGGCGCCATCGTCAACGTCGGCAGCATCGCCGGGCACCGGTTGCTGGAAGTGCCGGTACATTATGCCACGGCCAAGGCCGGAGTTTCCGGTTTCACGATCGCGCTGGCCCGCGAGCTGGCGCGCTACAACATCCGCGTGAACGAAGTCATTCCCGGTATGCTCAACGACGGCGTCGGCAAGATGGTGCCGGAGGCGGAAATGAACGAATACCTGAAGTATTGCCAGGCGCACCGTCCCGGTGAACCGCTGGAAGTGGCCAATGTTATCGCATTTTTGCTCAGTGACGAAGCGAGCTATATCAACGCGCAGAGTATCAACATCGACGGGGGAATCTGAGATGAAATTCCGTCTGGTGGACCGGATCGAAAATTGGAAACGCGGGCAAAGCCTGACGGTTCGCCACGCGGTGTCGCAGGAAGAATATTCGCTGAAAAGCATGCTTGGTGAAAACGCCGCCGCACCGGTTTCGCTGGCAATCGCGCTGGCGGCGGAGGGCGCGGGATATCTGCTGGCGTTGGATTCGGATTTTGAACGCTGGGCCGAGGTTACTTCGTTTGAGAGCTTGCAGTTGCCGGAAGAACGCGGGCCGGGTTCGGTGTGGAATGTTCAAGTCAGTCGAGTTCAGGATCGGATACAGTTTTCAGGCGCGGTCAATGGTTGGGCCGAGTACCGCGAAGTTGCTTTGACGGATTATTACGACCCCAGCGAACGAAGGGCGCTCATCAACTCTTTATACAGGGGAAATTAACATGGGCTCCGGCAAACTGGCAAGACATGAAGAAACCTATTTTGATACGGTGCGCGGCATGTGCCGGAGTTGCCGGCAAATCGTTCCAGCCTGGATTTCGTTCCGTGATGACAAGGTTTATCAGCAATCGACCTGTCCGCAATGCGGCCCCGGACGCGATACCTTGATTTCGATCAGCAAAGACGACTACCTGTTCCACCTCGGGCAAGGCATGCCGGACGAATCGCCGGTTCCCGGTGCACAACCGTCCCGCCATGGTTGCCCGTTTGACTGCGGGCCCTGTCGAATGCATGCTTCGCGCTGCCGGTTACCGGTGTTTTCGATTACCAACGCTTGTAACATGCAGTGCCGTCACTGTTTCACCTACAACCGCCCGGACAAGTTGTATTTCATCAGTGAGGACGAAATGCGGCGGACATTGGACACTATGCTGCAGGCCTCGGGCGGACACGTCGACCTGGTCAATATTACCGGCGGCGAGCCGACTTTACACCCCGAGCTCCTGCGAATGCTCGATTTGTGTAAGCGTCCGGAGATCGGGCGAGTCACCATGAATTCAAATGGCATTCGTCTGGCACAGGACAAAGAATTATGCACGGCGCTGGCGGAACGCAATGTCTGCGTGGTGCTCTCCGTCAATGGTTTTGACGATGAAACGTTGCGGTTTTTCCACGACACGCCGGGCATCGGCAAAATCAAGCACCAAGCGATTAAGAACCTGACCGAAGCCGGCTGTCGGATGACATTGCTTAATGTACTGGCGCGCGGCGTCAACGAGGAATTTGCCGGGCAACTTCTCGACATGATGTTGGATAACGATTTGATCTTGAATTTGAATTTCCAGACGCTCACCTATACAGGACAAGGCGGTGGCCGTTTGCCCGAGCCGCGACAGATTCCGGCGGACGAGGCGGCGGCGATTATTGCTGCTCATTCCAAAGGGCGGCTGAAAGCGGAGGATTTTCAGCCCCGGCCCGATGCGCATTTCCTGTGTTACCGCAATTGCTGGCTGTTGAAACACGATGACGAATTGATGCCGTTCCGGCGCTTTGCGTCCGAGGAGGAGTTGGCAAGGCTCGGCCATGGCGGTTATCTCTTGCATGCGGGTGAATCGTCGCAGATTTTTCGTGCGGCAATCGACCGCATTTATGTCGAGGGACGCGACGATGAATGCCGCTTTTTCCGCCGTATTCTGAACGAGTTGTATCCGGAGCAGACCATCGGTGAATTCGAGCGGCAGAAACGCGCCGAAAAGTTCGTCCGTTCGATCTATATCCATGCGCACATGGATGAGGACAACTTCGATGCCTCGCGGGTCTGCGGCTGCCCGGATCAGGTGCCGACTCCGGAGGGGAAAATGATTTCCGCCTGCGCCTACAACCTCTTTTATCGTCAGAAGGATGAACGCTTTTATGTCGAATAAACAACAGGACCGGCAACGCCTAAAAGAACACCTGAACTGCGGGACGACCGAACCGTTTATCCTGCGGCAGGAGGAGTGCGATTATTGTGCCTGTTACCTGCTGCTGTACGGACTGGGCGGACAGTTGACGATGATGTGGCGTTTTTTCTGCTGCAAGCTGGCTGAATTGTGTGTATTCGGCGCGCTCAAGAATATCTTCTACCGGCTGGCCGGAGTCAAGATCGGCTGTAATGTGGTGATTGCACCCGGCGTGGTGTTGGATTATCTCTCGTGCAACCTGATTACGCTTGAGGATGGCTGCGTGATCGGCATGGGGGCAATGATCCTGACCCATGAATACACGCCTTCGGAATCACGAATCGGGCGGGTTTGCATCGGACACAATGCGGTGATCGGAGCCCGGGCGGTAATCCGTTCCGGGGTAACGGTCGGCGACGGCGCGACGGTAGGGATGATGAGTCTGGTGACCAGAGACGTGCCGCCGGGCGCAACCGTAATTGGCGTATCGGCAAAGGAGTTGCAGCGATGAGCTTGAAAAACTATTTGCTGAACTATCTTTCGCTTAAGCTCGGCCGCCCGGCAGTTCGCCCGTTGCTTTTTTCGTATTATATCACTCACCAATGTAATTTGAATTGCTTTTACTGTAGCGACGGCCTGGGGAATCCTTTCAAGGCGGACCCGATTCCCGAGATGAGCACCGAAGACACCATGAAGATGATTTGGATATTGTCCAAATCCAGCAATACGTTGGACATCACCGGCGGCGAGCCGCTGTTGCGTCAAGATCTCGAACAGATTCTATCCGCTGCCAAAAATTGCGGTATGCGGACGATGTTGAACACCAATGGAATAGGATTGGATGAGCGCCCGGAAGTTTTGCGGCAGGCGGATGTCGTTGTAATCAGTTTGGATGCTCTTGATGAAGAGAAAATAATGATGATGGCCGGGGGCTCACAAGAAGACGCGCGGGCCATTCGGCGAGGAGTGGATGCGGCAGTGAAGAGCGGCAGAAAAGTCGTGTTGAGCACTGTCGCCACGCCACAGAATTTGAAAGACGCGGGCGAAGTGCTGGATTATGCCATGCGGAACCGTTTGGGGTTTCATATTTCGCCTCAGCTGATCGGCACGCAGGCAGCCCCGGAGCTGCGTGACAACGCCGAATACCGGGCGTTGATCGACCGGGTGATCCGGGCCAAGAAATCCGGCGGCGGCGTGTTGGGCGTGGAGGCGTATCTGAATGGCATAAGGGATTTTGCGCCTTACAACTGCCAGCCGCTGCTGATGATGGTGATCCGCCCCGACGGCCATTTGTATTATCCGTGCCTCGAACAGAAATTTGCTCCGGTTTGTGTTAATGATTTCAATTCCTATGAAGAAGCGCTGGCGGAGGCGAAACGTATGCATGGGCCCTTGACTGATTGCGCGGAGAGTTGTCATATTTTCTGTCATATGGGCTTGTCGCTGCTGCAACGGCATTTGCGGCAGGCCATCGGAGAGGGGAGGCACTGGCGTTATGTGGCGGGATGAACTGTTTTATCATCGGCGCGGCTGGAATCTGATGAAGAATTTTCTGCTGAAGCGCCCGATCAACGTCAACTTGCAAGTGACGTGGAAATGCAATTTCCGTTGTCAGGTGTGCGACTTCTGGAAGCCGGAATTTCTCGAACAGCATGGCAAAAACGAGCTCAGCCTGGAACAGATTGAGTTCATCGGCAAGACACTGCATCGTCACTACGGCTGCAATATCATTTCGCTCTCCGGCGGCGAGCCCCTGATGCGCCGCGACCTCGATCAGGTCATCAGCATTCTGAATCGGACCGGCCACTTCCCGATCCTGATCACCAACGGTTACTGGGTGGACGAAACGCGGGCGAGGGAGATTCAGCACGCGGGGCTGCAGGAAATTTCGGTGTCGCTGGATTACGCGGACCCGGCGAAACACGACGCCCAGCGCGGCGTCCCCGGTGCTTTCGACCGGGCCGTCAAGGCGTTGGAACTGCTGAACAAATACCGCCCGAAACCGCGTAACCGGGTGCACATGATTTCGATCCTGATGGACGACAATCTCGACCAGATCGAGCCCCTGATCAAGCTCGCGCGCGAGCTCGGCGTAACCTATATGGTGAACCTGTATTCCTGTTGCCGGGGGACCAAGGAACAGCACCTGCCGGGGCATTCCGTGACGGAGTTCCTGTTGGACCTCAAACGGCGTTATCCGGAGTTTATCACCATGACCAGCTATATCGAGCGTTTCGACCGGGCAATCAGCGAGGGGGGCATCGGTGAATGCCAGGGTGGCAGACTCTTTTTCAATATCGACAGTAACGGTGACATTTCGCGCTGCATCGACACCGTGGGCGAGAGCGCCGGCAACATCTTCCATGACGATCTGTCGGGCGTTCTCCGCAAACTATGTGAGGAAACGGCGAAAGATCATTGCGCCGATTGCTGGACCAGTTGCCGCGGTTTCGCCGAGTGCATGTACAAGAAACCGCGCCTCCGTCAATATCGTGAATTTCTAAATTCGGTGAAGCCATATGCTCAAAAAACTGATTGAAACCGGAACCGGCCTCTGCCCGCAATGCGGCCGGACCATTCTCATGAAATTGCAGGAGCGCGAGGATGGCGCCGTGTGGTTCGATAAATTCTGCCCGGACTGTGGGGCTTCGGAGGTGTGCGCCTACAGCAGTGCCGCCGATTATGCCGCGCGCCGCAAGGTGGTCGTCCCCGCGCTGATTCCGAACGCGTTCGCCGGGGATGCCGGTAAACCTTGCCCGGAGGGCTGCGGCTTTTGTTCGCGGCACGAGCAGCACCTCTGCATGCCGATTGTCGAGATCACTTCGCGTTGCAATATGACTTGTCCGGTCTGCCTGAATTCCTCCGGCGGCAATTCGCCGGATATGACGCTGGCAGAATTCAACCATATCCTCGATAAACTGTTGGAAGCCGAGGACCAGATCGACCTGCTCAATATCTCCGGCGGCGAACCGCTGCTGCATCCGAAAATCCTGCTGATTGTCGATGCCGCACTCGCACGGGAAGGCGTGGTCAAGGTCAGTATTTCCACCAACGGTTTGCTGTTGCTGGAAAATCCGATGCTGCTGCGCGAACTGAAGAAACGCGACGTGGTTTTGTCGCTGCAATTCGATGGATTCAACGAAGACGTCAATCAGAAAATGCGCGGGCGTGAATTGAATGTTTTTCACCGGCGTCTGTTCAAGGTTCTGGCCATGTCCGATATGAATTGCTCCATCACATTTACACTCGCCGGGGAGTGGAATGCTGCGGAACTGAACAGCGCTTTTGAACTGCTGTTTACTCACGACAATATCGTCAGCATGATGATCCAGCCGATGGCGTTCACCGGGCGCGGCTCCAACTTGCGAGGCGAGACTTCCCATTTCGATGTGGCGGCCACGCTCAAGCAGATCGATGCCTACGGTGCGCCGTTCGTGGCCGCCAGGGATTTCGCGCCGCTGCCATGCAGTCACCCATTGTGCTTTTCGCTGGCGTATTTTCTCAAACTCGACTCCGGACGCTTCGTGCCGCTGAACAAAATCATCGATGCCCGGACGTTATTACAACAGGCCGCCAACAAGGTCGTTTTCGGCCTCAATGCCGACGAACACAGCGAGCTGAAAGACATGGTGTACCAGCTTTGGGCGGAGTCCTCCAGCGAGGCTGATGAAGTGCTCACTACTTTAAAGTGGCTGCTGAAAAATTATACCGAGCCGAAAACGCAATGCAGCTGCAAATGCTTCAACCCGCGACAGGCGTTTAACCTGATGGAACGCGAGATCAAGTCGGTGTATATTCACGCTTTCATGGACCGCGATACATTCGACCTTGCGAGGGTACGCCGTTGTTGCCAGGCTTACGCCTTGCCGGATGGACGGCTGATCCCGTGCTGCGCCCGGAACAATGTCAATGCGGAGGGTGTCGGGCGATGATTCGCAAGTACTGGCAAATCGGTTTAAATGTTTTCCTGTGCGATTTCTTCCTTGATTTCACCGTGCATCAGTTTCACCAGTCACTGACCGGCGAGGGAGTGCGCTACGGGCTGGACTGGTACCGGATTTACTGGGATTTCGACTGGCTGAACGCGGAGTGGTCGCGCCTGCGGATTGTCGACTGGTCGTTCCGGCTGCAGAACCTGATCATGTGTCTGTTTCTGCTGATCCGCACGTTTCACCGTCAGGTCGACAAAAATGTCTTGCATCAACTGGTGGCATTGGGTGCGTTTTTCAGCGGAGCTTTCCTGATGATCGGCGGGCGGCAACCGGAGGGATTTGGACTGATCGCGGCGACGGTGCTGGTACTCGCGGCGAATTTACTGGGAATCGTCAGTTTATTGAGTTTGAACCGCAGTTTCGGGATTCTGATTGCCCGCCGCGAGATCAAAACCGGCGGGGTTTACCGCCTTGTCCGGCATCCGATGTACGATAGTGATATGCTGCTGCGGATCGGTTTTCTGACCGGGTATTTTTCGCCGGTGAATCTGCTGCTGGTAATGGTATCGCTGTCGCTGTATATTATCCGGGCCCGGCTGGAAGAGAAATTCCTGCTGCAGAACGCCGAGTATCAGGCTTATGCGGAACGGGTCAAATGGCGCTTCATACCGGGTGTTTACTGAGGAGGTTCCGGACATGTTTATTCGCAAGATTTATCTGGATCACAATGCCACGACGTTTCCGGCTCCGGAAGTCCGGCGGAAAGTACGGGAAGTCATGCGCAAAGCCGGCGGCAATCCCTCCAGTCTGCACACGGTCGGCCGTGCTGCCCGCGGTGAAGTCGAAGCCGCCCGCCGTTCGATTGCCGGGCTGTTGAATTGCGACCCTGATCATATCATTTTCACCTCCGGCGGCACCGAGGCGAATAATACCATCCTGAAAGGTGTGTTCGGTAGTTCCGGGACGCTGGTTACTACCGCCATCGAGCACGAGTCGATCATCGGCAGTACCGAGCAGTTGCGTAAACGCGGCTTCAAGGTCGTCGTTGTTCCGGCGGGCAAAGACGGCCGGGTTCGCATAGATGACATTGCCGCGGCCCTGACACCGGATACAAAACTGGTTTCCGTAATGCATGCCAACAATGAAACCGGCGCGGTCAACCCCGTCGCGGAAATCGGCGCGTTGTGCCGCAGCCGGGGCATTCTGTTTCATACTGATGCGGTACAGTCTTTCGGCAAGATTTCAACGGATGTCGATGAATTGAACTGTGATTTCTTGAGTTGTTCCGCGCACAAGATCAATGGTCCGAAGGGGATCGGCGCCATGTACTTGCGCGATCGTACCCTGCTTGAACCGCTGATCTACGGCGGCGACCAGGAACATGCCTTTCGTGCCGGTACGGAAAACGTATTCGCCATTGCCGGGTTCGGCATCGCCGCAGAGCTGAAAAAACGCTCCATGAACGACGATTTCAACCACCTGAGCGAATGGCGGCATGAGTTTCTCGATGGTTTGCGGAAAATCTTCCCGGAGCTCGTCGTCAATGACGCTCCGGCTGAAGCGCAATTGCCCGGCACATTGAGCCTGACCTTTCCGGGATTCAGCAATTTGAATATACTGGCGGGGTTGGACTGCTACGAGATCGAAGTATCAATCGGCTCGGCGTGTACGGCGGACCGTATCGTGCCCTCGCATGTTCTGCTGGGAATGGGGCACACGGAAGAATATGCGCTCTCGACCATCCGCATCAGCGCCGGGCCATCCAACAATCGGAAGGACCTCCGTTATACGCTGAACGTTTTGAAGAAATTACTCCGCAGTCCCGTGACCGGCTTCGAATACCTGATGCCGGAACACCTGACCCCCGAACGCTGCCGCTCGGCCTACGTCATCGATATTCGCTGGCCCTACGAACGCATGCTGGCTGCATCCCTGCCGGAAGCCCGCGAAGTAAATGCGCTGGCCTTTGAAAACTGGAGCCGCAAAGTACCTTCCGGTCAGGAGATCATCATGCTTTGCTCCACCGGCATAATCTCCGGCCTGAACGG
This sequence comes from Victivallis vadensis, assembly GCA_040394635.1. Lineage (GTDB taxonomy): Bacteria > Verrucomicrobiota > Lentisphaeria > Victivallales > Victivallaceae > UBA5239. The sequence goes on from JBEBRW010000016.1 coordinate 14,987, forward strand.
CTACAAGTTGGTCATGAAAGGGCACAAGAATGTGAAAGTAATCTATGGCGGTTACAACGCCTACCGCAATTTAAACCGACCGGGAAATTAACTTGGAATTAGCTTGCATTTGCCGGTACCACGTCTATATGTAGATATAGTGACACAACCATGTGTTGGAAGCCATATAAAAGCGGGTTGCCATTTGGTACCGTTTGAAGGTTTCAAAGTACCGAAAGGTGCCTTTTCCGTTCGTCGGAAAACCCACAATAGCAAAAAGCTAATTCCGGGAAAATCCGTTGAAGCGAAAGTATTTCCGATGATTTTCGAGGTTAAATGACGAAAGCGGGCGGCTGATGTCCTCTCCGCCATATCACTCTTTACTCCAGTGATTTACGCTCAAAACAAGATTCAGAATCCGGCTTTTCGCGCTTTCAAAAATCAGTTTCCCCGGATTTTGGTACAAGCCTTGGGCCAAAAAATCTGTAGCAGGATAGTTCAAGATGATTTCGGAAATTATGGATTTTCCGGCTTGAGTTTTTCAGGACTGAAATTAATTTATGATTGCAGAAGTCAATAACTTTATATCAGGCGATCATTTAAGACTATGAAAAAACTACCGGCGTTTGAACAATGGTTTTACCGAGAAAACTATGAGTCCCTTGATTACCGAATCCGGTTCGGGGAAAATGAAGGGCATGACGCAATTTATCTGTCCAGTTATCTTCATGATGCCAGGTTCAATCTGGAAAAAATAGTTTGCCGTCGAAACCGATTGATTATTCCGTTGGAACGGGATACCTGGGAATTAACGGAAGGCACTATTTTCGATGCCTTGGGATATATTCAAGGAGAATTGACAATTTATCCAGTCAGAAAGATGGAAGATTATGCAATTACGCTACCGCTCGACTGGCTGAACAATCCGGAAGCAGCTTACCCCAACGTGTCCATGAATTCGTTGAAACTGGATCGAACCGGTGTTGGAATATTCCTGACGCTGCAAGGCGTATTCTTTCAGATAAAAATTCGTCTGGATTTGGAAAAAGCCTCCATCCGCTATCGTGACACCGGGATATTGTTCAGCCATCAAACCGGCAGGCCCGCCAATCATGAAATTTGAGTATGTGCGACAATTGATCTGCCATTATTGGTGGTTGCCCTTAATCAGTTTCTATGGGATGGAGATCCTGCATGAGGCCGGGCATATCATCGCGGGGCTTCTGACCGGGGCAAAAATTGAATCGGTGGAATTACTTCCCTGGCAACTTTCGCGGACCGGGTTTTCGGTCAATCCGCATCCGGGATTTGTGGTATGGAGCGGACCGGTCGGCGGTATTGCGCTGGCATTATTGCTTTGGACTTTGTTCCGCAGATGGAAATATGCGCATTGTTTGCGCTTCTTTGCCGGATTCAATTTAGTGGCAAATGGACTGTATATCGGAATCGGCGGCTTCGGCCGGGTCGGCGACTGTTTTGAAATGCTCAAAACCGGAACTCCATTGTGGGGCATGGTTCTTTTCGGAACCGTGACGGCAGTAGCCGGGCTTCTGACCTGAAACGGACAAGCAAAAAAATTTGGAATTACATAGTAAAGAAGGTTTTATTCCCATGCGTTTGTGGTCATTACATCCGAAATATCTTGATGCCAAAGGACTGGTTGCTTTGTGGCGGGAGGCGCTATTGGCGAAGCATGTGCTGGAAGGTAAAACCCAAGGTTACCGGAATCATCCGCAACTTTGGCGTTTCCGCGAAGCGTCCGAGCCGCTCGAGGCGATCAATTATTATCTGTCAGAGGTATTTTTCGAGGCGGAGAAGCGGGGATATTCATTTGCCGAAGAAAAAGTCGATTGGAATTTCAAACCGGTGAAAATCTCAGTCAATACCGGGCAGATTGAATATGAATGGTTGCATTTGCTACGCAAACTGGAGCTTCGCGATCCGGCGGCAGCCACCCGACTGGCGGGCGAAAGTGAAACCGCCGTCCACCCAGCTTTTGTACCAGTGGAGGGCGGTATTGAGGAATGGGAAATTATAAAACCGTAATGCCGCCGCCTTATTTCCAGTCAAACGCGGTTTTGAAAAAAGTACTGAGCTTATCGAATGGGATTACGTTCAGATTGTCGTAGAGATCGACATGGCTGGCTCCGGGAATGATCATCAATTCCTTGTTGTCGCCTTTGAGCTTTTTGAACGCGTCCTCGCCGAAATAACGGCTGTGCGCTTTTTCCCCGTGGATAATCAGCACCGCACTTTCGATTTCCCCGGCGTAGGCGAGAATCGGCATGTTCATGAAAGAGAGCGAACTGGTCACGTTCCAGCCGGTATTAGAGTTCAATGAGCGCTGGTGGTAGCCGCGCGGTGTCTTGTAATAGGCGTAGTAATCCTTGACAAACTGAGGTGCGTTCGACGGGAGCGGATCGATCACGCCTCCTGCGAGTTTATGGGAGCCGTCTTTGAAATCTTCGATGCGCTGGGCACTGAGCGCTTGGCGCTTTTCCTGACGTTTTGCCGGCGTGTTTTCGCTGTCGAAATAGCCGTTGGCGGTTACCCGGGTCATATCGTACATGGTGGAGGCGACGGTCGCCTTGATTCGCGTGTCGATGGCCGCCGCGTTAATGGCCATGCCGCCCCAGCCGCAGATGCCGATCACGCCGATTTGAGCGGGATCGACGAATTCGCGCGTGGAAAGGAAGTCCATAGCCGCGCTGAAATCCTCGGTGTTGATATCCGGGGAAGCAACATAACGTGGCGTACCGCCGCTCTCACCGGTATAGGAGGGATCAATCGCCAACGTCAGGAAACCGCGCTCCGTCATCGCCTGCGCATAAAGCCCGGAAGACTGTTCTTTGACCGCTCCAAAGGGACCGCAAACGGCAATCGCCGGATACTTTTTCGCTGCATCAAAGCCAACCGGATAATACAAGTGTCCCGCCAGTTCAATTCCGAAACGGTTTTTGAAACGGACGTCCGCCGTGCGGATTTCCGGATTGATTTGAAATACCCGTGTATCGTCTGCAATTTTATTCTCAACCATGGCCATACCTCGTTCGTTTAACTGTGTTTTACATCCGCTCAGCAGGCAAAGCGCTGCCAACAATGGAAGCAGAGTTCTTTTCATTTCGTTATTTCTCCTTACGTCATTGTACTATCAATATAACACAAAGGATGACAATAACAAATACTTATATCCTATAGCCATCAATGCCTGAAAAGCATAAGTCGGTTCTTCTCCGTTTTAAACCATAAACAGCCTCAGAAATGATCGGGATTTTTGAACAAAATCAAAAGAGACAGTTTTTCAGAGACGATTATTCGACTGCCTGTGACCAGAAATAACAGAGTTTTCTGTGCCGTCAAGCAGTAATCCGGCATAACCGGTCGCTTTGCTCCCTATTATTCCGTTTACAACTTGAACAGCCTCGAAAACCCCGTCAAAAGAGAATTGCCTTGATTGAAAAAATGATTTTCAATCAATTGTACAGGTAAATTCATTGAGTACATCGGCATGCAATAGAGTTTTCTCGAACCTGCCTAAAAAACGTGACCTATTTGGGGCATTTCCCCGAGGAGAATTTATGGCACAAACCGGAGAAGAGGCAGTAACTTATTTTATATCAAGACTCAAGCTTTGCTTTCAGTTATAACCGAAATTTTTGTTCAGGCGTAAATACTGCTTGGATTCTTTGAGCAAGATTTTGACTTAATCATCACATGAAAAATGATATAAGTTAGAATGGTGCTCGGGACGGGAGTCGAACCCGTACGCCCTATCGGACAACAGATTTTAAGTCTGTGGCGTCTGCCATTCCGCCACCCGAGCTTCTGGGCAAGAATTATAAAATAGTGCCGATTCGTGGAATTTCCATTGCCTTTTGAGAAAATCAGGGAAATTATTATTTCTTCCGAGGAGGATAATCCTTGATAACCAAAAACAGTTTCCTACGGTTCAATAAATGCAGGACTTCTATCGAATTGATGTATAATTGCACTTCAAGAATACGAAAAAAACACCTCGGTTGGCCTTTTAGACAATTTTCCTTGATAATTAAAGACTTAACGCAGGAAAGACGATAAAAGGACTCGGCTCTCGTCCCTGAGGAAAACAGAGAGAAAGAGAGGTTTTTGACGGGATTTTTGGCCTTTTTCCGGGACTTGGAGAATTGGGGCGAATTTGCAAAAGTCTGTCGTACAAGGGGTTTTAGGGCAAGAAAAAAGCCGTCAAAATGACGGCTTGAAATGTAATTGGTAGCGGGGGTAGGACAGTCTCGCCAGAAACCACCTTTTCTCGCTTATAACCAACTATTTGCATGTTTAAAAAGCTCCATTTTAGCGAATTTCGGTGGCAAAAAAGTGGCAAAAAAGTGACAACTGTTGCCACTTTTCCCCGCTACCGAAAACATGATTAATATAGTGAAAAGTGAACGATTGTCAAGAAGAAAAGCAAATAAAATGTTCTGCCAATCGACTTTCGAGAAACTGCTCAGGATTTGACCTGACGTGTACAACTCAATTCGTAACGCACTGCGTCTCAATTTTGAAACTGAGGAAAAAATTGTAATAAAAGCCCTCCGAAGAGGGCTATTGGGGCTGGCGGGGATTGGATTATCGCGGGTTGAGTCGCCCAAATTTGGTCTTCTTCAATTTCTTCAGGACAGCGCGTTCCTCGGCTTCGGACTCCGTATTGAAATCGTCGAGGCTGGCGATATCGATAGACTCTTCGAATTTTTCAATTATATCAAGGCCGAATGGATACTCGCCTTCCAGCTTTCTGAAAAGCCGATATACATATTTCGTAATCATTCCAATTACGACATCTGTTTCTCCCGAATCCACAATTCTGAAGAAACAGTACAGCTCGGGATACTTCATGATGACGAAGCTATCTTTCCCATCCGGCCTTCCGACAGTAAAAGAATCTTCATCTTCGGCCAGAATACATTCGCCGTAAATGAACTCATTCACCTCCTCAAGACACGGGTCGAAGATTTTTCCTGCATAATCCTTCCTATACAGGAAAACGGCGGTCTTGCCGATATTGCAGTCGCTGCTCCCTGTAAAGTTGACCGAAGAACTCTCCTTGTGTTGTCCGTACTTTGCTCGTTCCAGCTTGCCGCCATTGCTTTCGGTTCCGTTGACTTCCTGATTGCGATTCTTGTCTTTCATACTGCACCTCTTGGGTTTTTATGTTTTGTCCTGACCATCATGGTTGTGGACTTCTGCTAAAGAATGCGGACAAAAAACGAAAATCTTATGGGCGAAATGAAAAAAATTCAAAATTTATTCATTTTTTCTTGGAAGTCTGACTATTTGAGATTGAATCAGGTCAGCAGATAGCGGTTACCTGCAAAGGCAGTTAAAAATATCAAAGCAATAGACGACTTTTTTCAAGGTCTTTCTCATCTTGTGTAATTCACCAATAGAGTAACGTTGCCCTAAGCTTAAAATAAGAATAAATGTTATTTTAATCTCGGTGAATATATGAAGCGTGGCTTACAAGGGACATATCAAACGGTCAGTACGGTCGGGGTGAAGGTAAAAGCCTTTGTTCCGCATTCATTGCCGTCATCTCCACCTTTACCGGCTCGACCTTTTCTTCGAGGCAGTGATAGAAATAACCCGACAGGGTAATGAAATCATTCTCGCTTTGTACAAACAGATTCAGGATGACCGGAAGAAAATATCCACATTAGGCCGTGGAAGTCAATCTGCAATGCTGGTCCATCAGGCAATGCTGCAACATCCCATCACCGATGTCAGCAAGCTTTGTAGTCAGACCAACCTGACCAATGCCACGGTCAATACTGCCCTGGCTCGCCTGGAAGACCTGAATATCGTGGAAGAATCCACCGGTCAGAAGCGCAACCGACTGTTTTGCTACCGCAACTATCTCCAATTGCTGAATCAGCAGATGGAGTTGCCGGAGTAGAGACGCAAGAGGACCGGCAGCCGAAGCTTATTTGGTTACAATTTCCTGCTTTTCAGGGTTGTAACGGTAATTCACAATTTCACCATTCAGAATGAAGTAGATAGCCTGATATATGACTTGGTAAGGTGCGATGAACCATTCCCGCGGAGCATGCCTCTGTCTTTTCTCATCGAAGATATCAACATTCAAACAAGACTCGCCGAAGAAATTGTGCAGTAATTGCTCCAGTTTCTGCGGGTTGAGGTTAAAACAACGGAAACTATCTACTATTTCGACTGGAGCCATGAGATAGGTAGGTTCACGCTCGGCATTCTTAATCCGCTCTTCTACAGGCTCAACAGTAAAGCCGATTTTATACAGATGCTCTATGGACTGAATCTTGGTGTCTGAGCTTAACGACTTCAAAATATAAATGTATCCGGTTTCTTTATCGTCCTTCTGGATATCTTTTATTCCATCCAGCAAACGTTCATCCAATTCCGAGACTCGACGGCCATCCTTATATAAGCCGGACGACAGAGAGCGCAAACGCATGTCTGACTCAGTACCGTTTTCGAAAATACAATGCAAACGGCCATTGGCATCGCCGTGGTCATCCAGTGTCAATTCTCCAATTTTTTCAACATAAAGGAGCACTCCGCTCAAGACAAAGAAATCGCCCTTATGAATCTGCAAGCCTCGCCGAAACGGAAGAACTTCTCTTCTCCCTTGAGCCAAATCGACCTGACATTTTTTGAATAACGGTTCGTATTTCTCAAAATTCTTGCAGGGTTTTCGCTTTGAAATATAATCCGGTAATGCTGCGGCTTTGACATGAGTTAAAGTAAATATACTTTCTTCCGGTTTTTCTACAGCTAGCAGGCCCATGTCATCGTCATCAGAAAAGATATCTTCGATAGATTCATATTTCCTTGGGGCTTCGGTCAGTAATCCAAACCGGTCATACTCTGTCAATGCGGCCATTTTCTCTGGCTTCTGTCGGATTCCGTTAAGACGATAAGCAAGCTTCTGCTCGATAACAGGACCATCAATGGAAGGCTCACCCCCATACTCTCCCACAAAATCGTTGATTTCTTCGAAAGAATCAATCAGTCGTTGGTCGGCTGTTTTAACATGAGAAACCTTCGGCTTAATATCCAGCAAGCCTAAATCGTCATCAGCAAATATTTTTGCAAGTTCTGCGTCAATGTTCATCGTTTGTCATCTGCTTCCTTTTTTCTTCGCGAACTTTGATTAATGCCTGGGCCAGCAACGCCTCCTGCGGGTCGAATGCTCGGATGCTCGGTTCTTTTCCATGAATAAGCCTGAACTCTTTGACCTTCGGCCAAAGTTTAATAGCGTCTTCCAGTGAAATTCTGATTTTCATGGCATCGATGGCTTCTTGAATCAGCTTCAGCACTGGAACCGTTACATTCTTCGAAAGAATTTCAAACGCCTTCTGGAATGGGTTGATGCGGTCGATGAGGTCAATATTCAAATCTTGGATATCAACAAACTTTGACCCCATGGTGATAAACTTTTTGTTTCCAACCTCTTGAATACTGGCATTTTTGATAACCGAGTCCACGACGACATGTTGACGAACCTCTTCAAGCTCTTCATCACTCAATTCTGGATACCGTGTGCTGATGATTTTGGGAATCAGCACTTTATTTATCACTTCCGGTTCAATTTGTCCTGGCATAGCCTTCTGCATATTCTCATCTTGAAGAATGGTCGCCTTTAAATCATTCAAGTCTGATTCGAGAATATCTTTTACCCGTTGCGAAGTGGGCTCTTTTAAGCCGCGGATATTGATTGTTCCCGGAGGCGGTAACGTATCATCGTCAGGAAGTTTGGTCTTGAACTTGAACGAAGGTGCAAGTACTTGTTCCATCAGCAAAGACGCTGTAATTGCCTTTAGCATATTATTGACCGAGACCTTCACCTGGTCATCAGTTGCTTCTGGTTGGGCAACCAGATTCGTGAACTGAGCATGTACCTTATTTTCACTGTCTCTTGTGCAGCGTCCGATGATTTGAATAATTTCAGTTAAGGAGCCGCGGTAAGCTACAGTCAGGGCATGTTCGCAGTAGGGCCAGTCAAATCCTTCCTTTGCCATGTTCAGAGCGATAATCAGGTCCATATCATCGGCATTTTTGATATCCCTGAGGTAGGCAACAATTTTATCACGCTCGCTTGCCGAATCTTCAACCAAATCAGCAACTTTGAGAATTTTACCATCTCCGTGGCGCTTGATGAAAAGTACACCGGTCTCGGAATCCTGACGCTCAACCGTCCCAATGGCGTCAATGATGAAATTGACCTCGTTGTATTTGTCCTTCGTGGACTCACCGGCGTTGACATTCGGAATATGCAAAATTGTCTTTCTGTCCGTATCCAATATCTCGGTTATTGCCTCCGTGTACCTTCCCTGATAAAAATGATACCCGATACCGAGGGATTTCAAATGAGTATAGCCGTTCAACTGCTCGTAATAGTTGTAGGTGACTTTGGTAAACTTTGCTTCATCTTCCGGCAGCAGAATTGCCATGGTATCCCCGCGGAAGTAAGAACCCGTCATAGCAATGATGTGCGCCGTACTGTTCTTCATCAGACTATGCACCACGTCGCCAAGTCGGCTGTTATTGGTATCCGCGGAAACATGGTGGAATTCATCGACGGCCAGTAATATATTGTCGAACGCAGAATCATCAAGCTCGGCATAGGCAAACCGGAGTGTTGCATGGGTACAGATTAAAATATTCGCATCACTTTGAAGAAAACGTTTGAATGCATCGACTTTTCCCTTGCTGTTATCCTGTCCGGGAGTGCAAAGATTGAACTCTCCTTGCGGCATCCAGTCGGCATAAAACCCAAATTCCGTAAGTGGGGTTGCTTTGAATGATGCTCCAATTGAGCGCTCTGGGACAGCAACGATTACCTTTTTCAGTCCCTGGTTGATGATTTTATCCAGAGCAACAAACATCAGTGCCCTCGACTTTCCTGAGGCTGGTGGGGCCTTTAAGAGCAGATATTGGGCATCGCGGGCAGCATAAGCCCGTTCCTGCATCTCTCGCATCCCGAACGTATTGACTTTGGTACTGTTTCCGGTTTGCTCGTAATTGACTTTCACTAAATCAGGCATGGTCATGGTCCTCCGACTCCAAAAGACTGCGTTCTCGCTCAATCTCCCGCTTCAGTTCTTCTTCCGATGGAAGGTAGAGCAGATACTTTGAAGCGAAAAGTTGCTTGCTTTCTTTGAGAATAGAATATTTAACGACAGCTTCGTTCCGCTTGGAACAAAGAACAAGCCCGATGGTTGGGTTATCATCAACGCCCCGATATTGTTCTTCGAACATCCGAATATAGCCGTCCATCTGGCCGATATCTTGATAAGTAAGCTCCCCGAGTTTCAAATCAATCAAGACGAAGCACTTCAACAGATAATTGTAAAAAACGAGGTCAACATAAAAATCCTTCTCCTCAAAACGTAACCGTTTTTGACGGGCAACAAAGCAAAAACCTTTGCCGAGTTCCAATAGAAATTTTTGCAGATTGTTAATCAGTCCCTGCTCAATATCCTTCTCATGAAGATTGGGATAATCGCTGAGGTTAAGAAACTCCAGCACATATGGATTACGAATCAACGATTCCGGCTCCAATTTTGCCATTGCGAGATTCTCTTTGGCATCTTCTCTGGTGTCAGCCGGGTCACTGCTATGCAACATACGGTCATAATAAAGCACGGAAATCTGCCGTTCGAGCTGACGGCTTGACCAATTCTCGGATACCGCCTCATTCATATACCAGTTCCGTGCGGCCTCATTTTCAACACGAAGAAGCAGACGGTAATGAGCCCAGCCTAATTCGGGACGCACTGCGTCCCATTTTGGAAACAACTGATAAAACTGCCTCATCCGCCGTAGTTCCCGGCTATCAAATCCTTTCCCAAACTCTTCCGTTAGCTTCTCCGCCAGTTCCGGCAACGTCTTTTTTCCATATTCGGCCCGACGATTTCCCTGTTGCTCATCTTCAACAATCAAGCGACCGATTTGCCAATATGCCTGAACCATGGCAAAGTTCACCGCTTTATAGGCAGTTGCTCTGGCACTGCTCAAAATCCGGCATACCGCGGAATACAGAGCATCCGATGGTTGCTTTACTATATCATCGCTCATCGCGTTTTCCTTTTATCATAAAATACCTCCGCTATTGGAATTTCAAAGCCCATCTTGTCGTTTATACACCTATTCAGCATTGGAGTTTTCTTTATTAGACCATGCATATCCAAAGAGATAATGGTCTTTACTCAGCGTAACAACAGCATTCTGCGAAAGCAGTAATTCAATTTCTTTCCCATATTTTGTAATCTCATCAACTGCAATAAATGATTGCTTTGCAAATGTAGTATAAAGCTCAAAAAGTTTTGCACTGATTGGATTTTCAATATTCTTGAACAGCGGAGAATCATGAATCAAAATAGGCAAATTTGTTAATGTAAAAATAGAAAAGTCGAAAGCTAAAAGACCATAATAGGAAACACCTGACAATTGCGCTGCCCATTCATTGGTCCTGGTCCCTTTGGGAACCGGTGGGAAATTATCCATATATTTAACCGCGATAGCCGCCTTTTGCGATTTCGTGATGTTTCTCCGGTTCATATTGCAGTCCATTGCATATTCCCACGGGTCCCGGTCTTCTGGGAGGTCCCAGCAGTCTACTTCTATTCCGAGTTCCTTACAAGCTAAAAAACGATTACGACCGTCAACGATTTTTTCGTCACAAAGCACAACCGGGTATCGCTGCCCGTGCTGCTGAATACTGTCCTTGAGATTGGTCAACTCTTCTTTATTCATCATCGGATAAAGTTCAGCCGCCGGGTGAAATTCCAGTGGTTCCTGTGTTGACCGTTTGTAAATCCCCTTCCTTCTGGTCACGGTCTTTTGCTCTTTCATGGTATTATCGGTCTCGGTATTGACCGAAGCGTCTTCTCTGGCTGTGGTTGGGACCGCGCCTTGCTCTGGTGATACTACGGGTATTGTTTCTGTTGCATTCATTGGAATATCCTCTTGGGTTATATTGCATTCTTGGGATTGCGATTGACTGTTCTCCAAGACTGGGTCATTCTCTTTGATTTGTGAAGGTCCATGACCGTGCATGTCCGGTTCTATATCGAAAGGGGTTTCATCTCCTGAGTCTTCCTGTATTTTGCAATAATCTGCAAATAAAATATCATCTTCCTCGACAACCAGTTTTTCCTTCGAGGCAACTGTTTTTTCCTGTTTGCCGGTCCGTAACAGCAATAGCAAGTCGTCCATGTATTCCGCTTTGAACGGTAATGGTTCTACATCATTGACGACCTCATAAACCCCGCCAGTATAATGAATCGATGGAGGAGCTACGACCAGCTTGCCGGTAGAATACAAACAGCCCCAACCAGTTGGCCTTTTCTTATAATTATGTGGGGTGTAGCCATCTATTCTAAAATAATAATGATATTGTTGGATGTTATTTATCTTGACGATATAAGTCTTTCTGAATTCAGGATACTTCTCCAAAATCTTATCGAAAACATCGGGCTCATCAACCTCCAGTACGACCAGCTTAGACACTTTTCCGGTCATGATGCCAACGTTATACCCCTTGTCGTTACTCCAATACTTTTCAGCGGTCTCCATGTCTCTGACCGGGTAATTTCCCCTGCCAGGCAGCGTTATTGGCTGTTTCCCGGTATTTGGCCTATTGCGTTTCGATTTAGTGACAGGGATTAATCCCCAACCATTATCGATATATTTCTTTATATAATTCATCTTTATCGCAAGTTCATTATTTTGTTCCATATTTTCATTCTCCTGATTCATTTGTCCTTCATATTCACGGAAAGCTTCGCCGAGTGCGCCTTATAGATAGTTTGGCATTTTGATTCCGAGAGTGTTATCAATGATTTATTGTTGAATAATTATCTCTCTACCTCGTTCGATTTTAGTATCTTATCTACGTCAGACAGCTTGAATCTGTAGTTATTTTTCCCGTTCAGGCGGTAAACCGGGCACTGGATTTTGTTGGCGGCGACCCAGGATAACAGAGTCCTGGGCTTGATGTTGAGATGCTCTGCCATCTCTTTTACTGTCAATAATTTTTCCATCGAAACAACTCCTTGTTGAATTTGTGGTTAATTGTTATATCCAGGATAAAGTGCAATAAACACACAAATTCGTACACAAAGGGCTATTTTCGACGAAAATCGGCGAAATTCATCAAATATTAAGCATTTCTTTAACTTCTGAGAGTCGGATGCGGATAGCCCGTTTGCTGGTCCTGATGCGGGTTAGCTTGCCTTCGTCAAGGAGCCGGTCCACGGTCTTCAGCGAACATTTCAGGTATTCCGCGGCTTCGGCTCTGGAGAGCAGCTCGTCGCCGATTCTTTCATTGTTGATTCGGGCATAAACCGCTTCGATTGCCGCCTCAGAGATGACTTTGCTGATTGCGCTGGTGCTGGCGAGGGCGTTGACAATGGCTTCAAACTGCTGCGCGTCATTTTTCGTATACATGATGAGTTTTCCTTCAAAATGAGTGGTTAAAGAAATCTTCTATCTGTCCGGCGATTTCGCATTCGCTCAACGGTTCAATTCCCGTTTGAGCAAAAATATCGAATCCATAGTCTATCCCCTTAAGGCTGGCAAGCATATCTGCGGAGGAGACGTTACCTTCAGCTCTTCCAGTCAACTGCATGATAGTCCCTTCAGGAGTGTCTTTCTGCCGAAGAGCATTGGCAAAATTCTGCTGCAAGGAAGAGAAATTTCTTTTCTGCTCCTTGGTTACGAATTTCCGGTTGAAGAAGTCGAAAGACCTCCCAAAGCGAAGAGCATATCCTTTGGAAACATCATCCGGTTTCAACTCCGGCCATAGTGGACCACTTCCGGCATTCAGAACGTATTTGAGAAAGCCGAGTTGCAGAACCACCGGATGAATCGGAATCGTACGAGTGCTTGATTGTTTTTTCACGATGCATCCGGTTCTTTCATCGGCTTTTATCTGAATGCAAGGAACCTCACCGCCAAGGATGATATTTTCAACCTGTAATTGACAGGCTTCGCTTTGGCGTAGACCGTTGTAGAGGGCGAGTACTGGAACAAAGAGCTTGTAAGGCTCCCAGTTCGGCAAAGATTTGGGAGAAAGATGATAGAACATTTCTTCGAGCTCCCTCAAGCTATAGGGAAGCCGTACTGATTCGTTGATGACAATGCTTTCAGAAGGATATGGCTGAAGGTTTTCTGCCGGGTTATTCTCGATATATTTATGTTCAACACACCGGGCGAAGAACATATCGAGAATCGTACAGATATGATTGACGGTCCGGGGAGACAAGCATGGCATTCCATGGTCCTTGACCAACTCAGAGAAGGACGCACCTCGGAATTCCGGGTAACATCTCCAACGTGCCGGAATCTTCATCAGTATCTCGTTCCGAAAAGCCAATAAGGTGCGATTTTGTATGATTCTGATATCCGTCTCGGGAGCGATATATTTCAGTAACAAGTCGAAAGCCGATTTGTCAACTGCCAATGATTTGGCATCTCTGGCCGGATGCTGCGTTTCCATATAGACGGTTACGAGTTCTTCCAGAGAGTGAAAGCCATGCGCTGCAAGATTTGTCTCTCCATAAACGGCATTAGGGGCGGCATCCATGACTTTAGGATGAATTCTCTGCTCTTTTGTCAGAGCTTTGAGTTCCTTTTGGAACTGTGTTGCGTGTTTGTTCGTGTTCTTCATTTGTCTCTTCCTTTCTTGTTAAGGGGTTTCTGATAAAGAATGCGTAAGGAAAAGAGAAATCTTATGGCGACTTTAAGAAAAACATAAAAAAATCCCGACTGCCTTAGCAATCGGGAAAATAGAGATGGGAATTGTGGGCGAACCAGTTATTTGTCTTCGTAAACCGGAAGGCGTTTTATCTGTTTGTCGATTTCATCTGTCGATAAAGGTGTCTTTTTTAATGCTTTGAAGATGTCGAACTCATAGTCGAGTTTATTCAACGTTTCTCGCATCGCGGAGAGCTGCCCCTTCGCATATCTTCTGGAGAGCACACCTTTCCGGGAGTAACCGCCGATACACTCCACCAGAAATTGATTGTCTTCCACGTTCATCAGGCCGGTCATGGCATTATGCCGAAGACTATGGAGTGATTTCGAGTTATCTGAGACCAATGAGTGAGCAAAGTCGTTAAAACCTTGCATGTTTCTCGTATATTTATGATGTTCGGTATAGGTCAAACCCGGAAATAGTTGCCGACCTTTCTTTGTTGAAGATTTTGCAACTTTCAAGTAAAAACCCAGAAAATCCAATTCAAGTAATTTATGATGAATCGGTACGATACGGCGTGCAAACTTGTTTTTGACGGTCTGCTTGTACTCCTTGTCATCGGTTATGCGAATGCAGGGAATGCCATCGACTGTAAATATGTCTTTCAGGTAAAGCTGGCAGATATCATTCAAGCGGCATCCCTGATAAAGAAGGAGCAGCGGCACCCAGAACCGATGAATGTATATCTTGCTGTTGCGATGGTATGTGGCGAAGTTCGTGAAAATCAACGCCAATTCCTCGTCCGTGAACGGCGGTTTCAGGTCCTCTTCTTTATCATTGCGTTTGATTCCGACACCTCCCAAAGGAGCTTTATGCAGGTAATCCACCTTGACGCACCAGTTGAAAAAGGTAGTCATGTACTCAAGGTAGTTGTTTATGGTTCCGGTCTGGATGGGGTCGAATTTAGTCTTCCATATCTCTTCAAGGCTTTTACCGGGGAAACGCTTGCTTCTGCTTTTGGGATAGCGTTTCAGAACATTTTCCAGTAAATTTAGCATATCTTGGCGCTTAATGGACGTCAACTCTTTTTCCGACCCGAAATGTTCGGACAGGATTCCCAGAATGCTCCGCTGCATGGTCGTATTCTTTTTATCCCATGTTCCCATGGTTATTTTTTCATTAATATACGCATCTATTGCATATTGAAGAGTAATCTTCTTCTCCGGTGTTGTTAATTCCGGTGCGGCTGCGGGCATGGACATCGGTGGGGCTGGAGGCATGGCCGCGGGGCCGGGGGACCTCTTTGACTGAATAAATTTCTCAATGTCAGTTCCGGCGACCCTCTTGTCTGAACAATATCTCTCTATGCCTCCGGGGAAGACTGGTTCAAAGTCTTCAGGCGGGAAGATTTTCGAAAAACGACCATGTTCATCAGCCTCGTCAAAACCATTCCGAAGATTTCCCACGGCTCGCTCTTTCCGAATTCTGGAGACTTCAGACATAATTAAATAGAAATTCTTTATCATGGGCTCAGTATGCATTGATTCCCAGTCAACCTCCTCGCCCATCCTTTTGGCATATTCCATAAATTCACACAGAAATGGCGAATAAAAACCTTTATTTCGATATGCGTCAAGATATATTTCATCCCATCCCTCATGTATTTCCGGAATATCTCCCTCTGTGTGCCTCGTAAATTGGTCTCTGAATAAGACGACACTGCAAAAACGTTTAACCAATGGATACATGAATGCCATATCGACCAGGCCCCTTGATGCTCTTTGAAATAGTTTCGTCAACTCTGTTGCCAGTAAGATACTCCGGGTTTGGGCGGTTTTCAAATCCATTCCTTTCAGGGAGCATTTGATTTCCTGACTGGGGAAGTGATTTCGCATTTGTGCGGGGACCTTCATCCTGAAGTAAAGATTCCCTTTCGTCTCGACCAGATAATTCTTTGCCATAGGCTCACCTCAAACTGGTAGCGGGGAACGGTGGCAAAAAAGTGGCAACAAAGTGTGCGTCACAATGGCAACCGAACAGCGCTAACCTTTTGGTTTTGAGCAAATAGCTGAGTATTAAGCTGAGGAGAAAAGGGAGTAAAATTGGTAGCGGGGGTAGGAATCGAACCTACGGCCTTCAGGTTATGAGCCTGGCGAGCTACCACTGCTCCACCCCGCAATATCGCTTGATTGAGTTATAAATATAATACTTATTGGACGCTTTTCAAGCTGGATTTGTGATTTTTTTCTGTCTTTTTTTATATTTGATGGCTGGTTGAAGATAAGCAGGGGGCGCATGGTATTGGTATTCAGAGAGGTAGGAAGGAATAAGGCGAGAGGGGATTTTTTTCTGTTCTCCCTTCATTTGAGGCAAGGGAAGAGAGACTAGAGAAGGCTTTGGGGGCTTTGCGGACATTATGGACGGAGTTTTTGGCTCTGCGTCCATAGTGTCCGGTTTGATTTGGATTTTATTTGGCGCTGATCCGGGCGGTTTGCGGCGGGGCGTAGTATTGGTATTCGTCGGTGTAGAACAGATAGGCGCTCGAGGCGGAACCGGTGGTTTCGCCGGGATAAGTCGCGATCAGGCTCAGCGGGATGTCGGTCCGGGTGTTTGCTTTCATCTCGCGCCAGTACAGAACTACGGTGTTGTCGTGGGTTTCGTAGGCGGAAATGCGGTTTTCTTTGGTCAGTTCCTTGAGCTGGTCGTGACGGATTTCGAAGCCGGCGGGGATGCCGATGATCGTCAGGGGCATGGAGACGTTGGATTTGGCGGTGACTTCGACAGTCATGACGGCGGCGTCGCCTTCGCGATAGGTGGATTTGTCGAGTTTGGTCGCCAGGATCAGTTCGCATTCCGGGGCGTTGTTCGGCTGCGGGGTGGAGTAGGCGATTTCGAGGGCGAAAGGCATTTCGGAGCCATCGGTCATTTTCAGGGTGAGGGTGTGTTCGCCTGCGGTCAGGGCGGCGGCGAAGTCAGGAAGGGCGATGGCGCCCTGGGTGTCTTTGTCGAACTTGACGGGGTGTCCGAAGGGGTTGCCGTCGATGATCAGCTGGACGGAGCCGGGGGCCTTGGGTTTGCTGCGGGCCTTGTCGTAGGCGTTAATGGCCTTCAGGGCGAGAATGGTGGACTGAGTGGAGCCGAAGCCGCCGGATTTGCAGCTCTCGAAAAGCCATTTCATGGTGGTTTCCACGCAGTCAGCGTATTGTTCGCCGAGGCGCAGCCAGGCGATGATCGCGAAGGAGGTGGTTTCGATATTCAGGGCGGAGCCGCCGGAATTGGTGATGGTGTTTTTGCCGTCGGCGACCATGCCGTTTTTGTCGATTTTGGCGCGGAGTTTGGCGGCGAGCTGATTGGCAGCGGGGAGGTCCTTGGCGAGGTAGAGGACGTTGGCGCCGAGGGCGATCTGGTAGCTGTCGGTGGCTTTCATGGCGCTTTCTTTGACGGCGGCGATTTCCTTGGTCAGCGTGGCGGGATCGGTGCCGGATTCGAGGAGCGTCCAGACGATGTAGGCGTCGGTGATGGGTTGGGGGGCGCGGCCGAAGGAGTCGAGGGCGCGTTCGTTGCGCTTGAAGGAGCCGTTGCCGTCGCGTCGCTCGAGGAGCCAGTTGCGGGTGCGTTCGACCATGGCTTTGTCGATGTTCATGACCTGGGTCATTTCGGTGAACTGCATCAGGCCATAGGCGGTGAGGGCTTCGTGTCCCGGATCGCCGCCGAACCATTCATAGCCGAGGGTTTTGGTTTCGAAACCGATCAGTTTCTTGTAGCCTTCGTCGAGGAGTTCGGCGGATTTTTTGACTTTATCGGGCGACACGCCCTGATGGCTCAGGAAATACTGCTGGGCCATGACCAGCGGATAGCTGGTGGAACTGGTTTGTTCGAAACAGCCGTAGGGTTTGCGAATGAGGGCGTTCAGGGCTTCTTCCATGTTGGCGAGGGGACTGGGGTAGGCTTTGGCCTCGGCTTTCAGGGAATTAGGCTCGACGTTGGCCGGGATTTTCACGGAGAGGCTGTAGTCTTTGGCGGGGCCGATGAGGCCGCCGGCGTTGATGGCCATCGGGAAGCCGCGGGGATTGACGATCAGGTCGCGCTCGACCTTGTCGGTGTAGCCGTCGGCGGAGGCGCTGAAGGTGAGGCGGTATTTACCGGCCTGGGCGGCGGCGAGCTCGATGATGGCGCGGCCGCGTTCACCGGGCTTGAGCGTGTATTTGCCGGACGGAATGGCAGGGCCGAGCGCGGGCTCGGAGCGGACCAGCAGCGTGGCGGTGAGTTCCTTGTCGGTGGAATTGACCAGTGCCACGGGGAGCTCGACGCGGTCGCCGGCGGTAATCGTGACCGGCATTTTCGGGGCGATGTAGAAGGGCTCGACGGATTTGATTTCGGTGATGGAAGCGCCGAGCGCGCCGTTACCGGCGAAAGCATCGGCCTGAACCACGAAGGTGGTGATGCTGTCCGAAAGATCGAATTCGACTTCGGCGGTGCCGCTGCGCGGATTGGTGCGGATGCCGGCGTTCCAGTAGAGGGTTTCGGCGAAATCGGTGCGTTCGTTGGGCTTGCGGTTGGGGCGGACCTTGTGGGCATATTCGCGGATGACGGCGGCGGCGAGTCTTTTTTGCACCGGTTGGGGCAATTGATCGCCAGCAAATCCTCTTTGCACAGGTCGGTACCATTGATCGCCAGCAAATCCGTTAACATCACCATCGTGGAACAGTATATTGCCGAATTGTCCATCGTTTTTGAGCTTGGCTTCGGCCTGTACCGGGACGGCCGGAGCGGGGATGGCTGCCGGGGCGGCGTCCATAACAGCCATATCTTCGACAACTTCAGCACCACGGACGGCCCCGGCTGCCCGAACCATCGGTGTGGCTGGGTACACCATCGGCTGCATGAAGGCGAGAGCACGCTTGGCGGCGGCGGCGAGATCGGTTTTTTCGAGGAGTTTGTCGAAGTCGACGAGGATGAAGCGGCGCCAGCCCTGGGTGCCGAGAAGGAGGTCGACGGCGGTGTCGGCGAGCGGGTTTTGCGGGTCGAGGTAGACGTGAGCGTCAGCGAGGTCGAGGGTTTCGTTTTCGAGATAGACCATGACGGGGAGGGAGGGGGCCTGTTCGCGGCGGTCGATCATCTGAAGGACGGTGTCGTCGACGACCTGGAGGCCGACCACGGCTTCGACGGGGGTGTCTTTTTCGTCGGTGGTTTCGATTTTGAGCTTGACTTTGCCGCCGGGGATGAAGGCTTCGGATTGAGGCGTGACTTTGATCTTGACGGCGAACTTCGGGGCGCGGTAAATGAGGCGCTCGGCGACGGGGGTGTTCTGGCTGTCGAATACGGTCACGATCAGGACGCCTTCGGCATCCTTGGCGTCGAGGGTGACGGTGTTGCTGCCGGATTCGAGGGGGGCGGAGGCGAGTTCGAGTTCGCGCTTGAAGAGCTTGACGGTGGCGGCGTTTGAGCCTTTGGTGGCGTTGATTTTGACGGTGACGGGGTCATTGAATTTATAAACTTTCCGGGTGGTGCTGATGACTGCGCCTTCGGGTTTGACTGCAGGCAGGTTGTATTCTTTGTCGATCCCGGCGGGTTCGGTCAGAGAAAGCCAATAGCGGTTGTCGGCCAGCGGCTTGAAGGTGAAGGAGCCGCGACCTTCGTGTTCGGTTTTGACGTCGTAGCCGCCCTTGCTGCCCATCATGAGTTTGCCGGTGATATCGGCGGGTTTGCCGTCGGCGCGGCGGGCCTGAAAATAGACGCGGTTTTCGACGCCGGCGATGAGTTCGCCGCCTTCGGGATAGAAGTCGATGGTGAAGTTGTTCAACAGGATCGGGATGGTTTTGCCGGCGTTTTCGACCACGCCGCCGTCGGCGATGGAGAACACGAGGGAGCCGTCGGCGGATTCGAGCTTGGCGGGGAGTTTGAATTTGACTTCGCAGAGGCCGTTTTTGTTGACGGTGAGGTCATCGGTGCGGAAGAATTCCTTGCCGTCGACGGTGGCGGTGGCGCTGACTTTGGCACCGGCGGGGATGCCGCCCTCGGCGCGGGTCACCTGCACGGTGGCGGTGACTTCTTCGCCGGGAGAGTAGCCTTTGCGGAAGAATTCGATCTGGCTGCGGAGGCGGGGCGGGGTGTAGCTGCGGATTTCGAATTTGCGTTCGGCCGGGGCAGAGTTGTTGATGATGACTTTAGCGGTATAGACTCCGCCGGCGAGGCCGGAGGGGATGTTCCAGACCGCGCCGCCGGTTGAGTCTTGAATTCGAACGAATTGATTGAATACTTTTTCGCCGCGCGGGCCGGTAATGGAAAGGTCGCCGGAGGCGGAATCGCGCATCGGGAGGTTGCCGTCCGCGGTCAGGACCACGGTGCGGAAATAGACGTTTTCGCCGCTGCGGTAGATGGGCTTGTCGACGGAGAGGTAGGCGAGGAGGCGTTTGGCACCGCCGAGTTTCTCCGGGGTGACGATGTTGGCTCCGACAAAAATGCCGCCGGTGAGAACGGCCAGTCCGACGAGGGATGCGACGATTTTCATATATTACCTCAAATTTGTTTTCGTAAAGACACTATAGCATGGTTCAAGGCGAAGTTGTCAAAAGATTGAAAAAGAATTGTCAAAAGATTGTCAAATCGGACGGGGCGGACAAATCGGACTGATCGGTCAACGCTGCTCCTTGCCGAAGGGCATGGTGACGGCGATGACGCAGTCTTTGCTGAGCTTCATCTCTTTGGCCAGGGTTTGGGTATCGACGCTGGCGGTGCTGACGGTGGCGAAACCGGCCGAGGCGGCGTACAAATAGATGTTCTGGACCACGCAGCCGATGTGCAGCGGGGCGTAGATGCGTGCCTGTTCTTCGGGAATGTTTTTCGTCTTCATTTTGGCGAGGTCGGATACCGGGATCAGGGTCAGCGGCGCGGTGGTGTAGAATTCCTTGCGCATACCACAGAATGGCCGGAGATCGCGTTCCTGTTCCAGAATCAGTTCGTGTTTAGCGGGGTCATAACGGTAAAGGCCGTCTTTCATGGCGACATAAAGGGTGATATCCTGCGAATTGAGCGCGGAGGGAACGGTGCGGCGGCCGTCGGGGCGGTTAACGCCGGTGGCGGCGTAGAGGAGATCGGAGAGTTCCTCTTCCGTCAGAGGCTGAGTGGAGAAGCTGCGAATGGTTTTGCGGTCGGTCAGGGCCTGCATGAGGGGTTTGCCGCCGGTCTTGTCGGGCTCGGGGAGTTCAATCACCTTTTCCGCGGCAATTCCCGAGGACAAAATGACGGACAATACAAGTATCGAAATCCACTTATTCATATATCCTCCTTTGGTGCATGTGTATCATACACCAAGGGGAGGAAAATGTCAAATCCGATCGATGTATATCAGAAGGTTTCGGCCACGTAGTTGACGGCGTTGCGGAAGAAGATCACGCCTTCGCCTTCGGCCGGGAGCTTGCCCTGGATTTTGTCCGTGGTCCAGCTCGGGGAGTTGAAGGGCGAAAGGAAGGCTTCCGGGTGCGGCATCAGGCCGAAAACCCTGCCGGTGGCATCACAGATGCCGGCGATGGCATTGATGGAGCCGTTGGGATTGGCGGGGAACTCAGTGGCGACGGAGCCGTCGGCATTGGCGTAACGCACGGCGACGAGATTGTTCTTTTCGATGGTTTCCATGGTGGCGTCGTCGGCTACGAATTTGCCTTCGCCGTGGCGGATCGGCAGGCGGACCTGGTCGATGCCTTTGGTGAAAACACAGGGGGAAGCCGGGTTGGCTTTCAGATAGCACCAGTCGTCGCGGAAGGTGCCCGAATCATTGTGCGCCAGGGCGGCCTGCTGGGTGAAGTATTCGCCGTTGATGGCGGGGACCATGCCGAGGCGGGTCAGGGTCTGGAAACCATTGCAGATGCCGATGACGAGCTTGCCGTCGGCGATGAATTTTTCGAGCTGTTCGCGCAGGTTGTACTTGACGCGGTTAGCGAAAACCGAGCCGGAGCCGAGGTGGTCGCCGAAGGAAAATCCGCCGATGAAGGCCAGAATATGAAATTCCGCCAGGTTGCGTTTGCCGGCCAGGATATCGTTCAGATGAACCTTTTCCGCGGTGGCTCCGCACAACTTGAATGCGGCAGCGGTTTCGTTTTCGCAATTCAAACCGAATCCGGTAATGACCAATACTTTGACGTTTGCTTTATCCATAAGAAATCCTGGCTGGTTAACAAGTTAAAAATAATTCACAGTAAGATACAGCCGGAACGCCCGGTTTTCAAATCGGCGAGAAGATAAATAAGTGAAAATCAGACTTGTGCATGCAGTGCGTTGATGATGTGGAAAGGGGATGCGAGGAATTGCGCATTTCTCGCGCGCAGATAGCCGCCGCTGCACCCTGCCGGAGATTTCGCGACAAAAAAAATCACCGCCGGGTGAGGGCGGTGATTCGAGGGATAATCCACTTATCCGCGGCAGCACATCTCTCTGGTGATTTTCGAGAGACCGGCGGCGGAGGCGGCATCCAGATAGGTCACGCAGTCCGGATGGAAGCGGATGACCGATGCGGGATGGTTCGGGCAAAGTTCGCCTTCGATGGTGATCTTTACCGCGTTGGCCTTGCGGGCGTCCGGGACGGTGTTGATGATGGCTTTGCTCTTCAGAATCTGGCGGACGGCCATCGAAATGGCCTGTTTCGGCACATCGTTGAGGGTCGGGAACCAGCCTTCGCCGAGTTGCTGCTTGCGGCAGGGTTCGTCGAGGTTCACCACCAGGTAGGCGGCTTCGGTGTCGAAGTCGGCCGGCGGGTCATTGAAGGCGATGTGGCCGTTTTCGCCGATGCCGATGAAGCAGACGTCGATCGGGTGCTGGGCGATGATTTTGCCGAGTTCATCACAGGCTTTCTGCGCATCCGGGTTGCTGCCGTCGACATAATGGGCGGCTTTCAGCGGAGCGGGCAGGTTGGCGACGAAGCGTTCCTTGATGTATTTGCGGAAGCTGGCCGGATGGCTTTCCGGCAGGCCCACGTATTCATCGAGGTGGAACATGACAACCTTGCTCCAGTCGATGCCGCTGGCCTTGATCAGGTTCTGCAGCATGGAGAACTGGCTGGCGCCGGTGGCGATGATGATATTGGCCTGGCCGCGGGCAGCGATGGCTTCACGGATTTTGTCCGCGCCGCGAGCGGCAGCTGCGGCACCCATCTTTTCGACTGTCGAGTAGATTTGTACGGTCATTTGTTTTCCTTTTTTTAGGTTAATGGAATTTATGCGAAATTATTCTTACGGGAGGTAGCCGCGGGCGATCTTGGCATCGCAAACGGTCTTTACAGCTTGCAGCATGGCGGCCTGGCGCATATTGATTTTGCGCTCGCGCGAGCATTCGTAGACCTGGCAGAATTTGGTTTTCATGCGCTTGCTGAGGCGGTCGTAAACTTCTTCTTCGGTCATCTGTTCCTGCTGGGTTTCCTGGGTATATTCGAGGTAGGACACGAATACGCCGCCGGCGTTGCAGAGGATATCGGGAATGATGAAAACGCCTTTTTCTTCGAGGATGGCGTCGGCTTCATTGGTGGTCGGGCCGTTGGCGCCTTCGGCGATGATGGTGGCTTTGACACGGGCGGCGTTTTCGGAGGTGATCTGGTTGCCGGAGGCGGCGGGGACGAGGACGTCGCAGTTGACTTCCAGCAGTTCGGCACCGGTGATTTCGGTGGAGCTGTCGAAGCCCTGCAGCTTGCCGTTGGCCTGGAAGTACAGCATGAGTTCTTCCACGTTGATGCCGTCTTTCTTGTAAATGGCGCCGTTGACGTCGGAAATGGCGACGACTTTGCAGCCCTTGCGGAAGAGTTCGAGCGCGGCGACGGCGCCCACGTTGCCGAAGCCCTGTACGGCCACGGAGACTTTTTCCGGATTCTTGCCCATGATGCGGAGGGCCTCGAGCACGGTCAGCATCACGCCGCGTCCGGTGGCTTCGCGCCGGCCGGGGATACCGCCGAGGATGACCGGTTTGCCGGTGACATAGCAGCCATGGGTGGTGGCCTGGCCGCCCGAACGGCCGATGGTGTCTTTGATGTATCCCATGTCGGTTTCGTTGGTGCCCATATCGGGAGCCGGGACGTAGACCAGCGGGCTGATATGGTTATGGGCGTTGCGGGCGAAACTGCGTATGACGGCTTCTTTGTCGAATTTGGAGAGCGCGAAAGGATCGCAGACGATACCGCTCTTGCCGCCGCCGAAGGGCACGCCGATCAGCGCGCATTTCCAGGTCATTTCCATGGCCAGCGCGGAGACGTCTTCAATCGTCACGTTCGGGGCCATGCGGATACCGCCCTTGCAGGGGCCGATGGCGTCGCTGTGCTTAACGATAAAAGCCTTGACGGTATGGAGTTTGCCGTCGGTAATGAGCAACGGGGAGAGCTGGAGCTCGGTACGTTCATCGGGATAGCGCAGGGAATCAAGCAATTCCTTGGCATACTCGTTTTCCAACATGGCAGCCGCCTTGTTGAAATTTTCGATGGCATTATCCAACATATTTCTTGAACTCATCGTCTTCTTTCCTTTATATTTAGAGTTTGAGTTTGGTGATATCATATTCATTTGCCCGGTCCGATACAGGATTCGCGTTCGACCAGCTCGGGAGCGAGTTTCCTGACCTGGCGTGTTTTCGGGTCGTTCTTGGAAATCAGGTCAAAAGCCACGGAGACCATCCGCCGGACCGGCACCCGGATGGTGGTCAGGGCGGGGATCATCAGTTCAGCCGAGGGAATATCGTCGAACCCCGTCAGCGACATGTCGCGGGGAGCCGAGAGCCCCTGTTCAAAGAGCGCACGTATGCCGCCCTGAGCGGTGAAATCGTCGGCGGCCAGCACCACGGTCGGCCGGCTCTTCTGAGTTTTCTGCAGCAGCTTGTTCATGGCGCGGAGCCCGATGTTGTCACCATGCGGCACCGAAACGAGTTCGGCCATGATTTGTTTGCTCTGCAGGACTTCCTCCAGCAGGCGGCGGCGGCGCAGGTGCGGACCGCTGGAGCCGCCGATGAAGCCGAGGTGGCGGTGACCCTGCTGCATCACATATTCGATCAGCATCCGGATACCGGCCAGTTCGTCGACTTCCACCCGGGCCACGCCGGGATAATCCTGGTCAACGCCGAGCTGGGCCACCGGAATGCCGCGCGAGGTGAATTCATCCACCCACCCGGCGCAGATGTCACTGCCGCAGATGATCAGTGCGTCGAGGCGGTAACGCAACAGCGAGGAGCTGTCCGAAGGGCAGCGGTTCTCGAGGTCAAAGCCGGTCAGGTTCAGCGAACAGCCGCTTTTCCGGGCTTTTTCCTGAATCGCGCCGGTGATGCGCCCCAGGAAGGGATCGTCGAAATCCTTGATGACCACTCCGATGGTCCTGGACATGATGCCGCGCAGCGTCAGCGCCGCGGCATTCGGCCTGTAGCCGAGCTCGGCCGCGGTTGCGCGGATGCGGCGGACCGTTTCCTCGGACGCACCGATGCTGCCCGCCGTGCCGGAAAGGGCGCGCGAGACAAGAGACGGCGAGATGCCCAGTTTATTTGCAATTGTTTTTTGAGTAATCATGAATCTTTAAAGAATTTTGCATCTCACACGTATGAGATGTATATTCTGATAAAATACAACCCTTTTTTGCCCTTGTCAATCTCATACGTGTGAGAAATCACAAAAAAAAGTACATTTTGGGGGCTGTTTGGGAGAAAATATAGGACTTAGTAGGACGTATGGGACATAATAGGACGGGAATGGGGGATTTTTCGGAAAAACCTTTTCGGCACTGGTTTTTTCTATTTTGCAGGAGTATATTCTCCAATGTAACTTTTTTCTCAGGAGGTAATTGTGGTTCGATATATGTGGGTTGTGGCCGGTATGGCCGTGTTGGCTATGCTTGGCGCCTGTAAGAAAGAAAAACCGGTGCCGCCGCCGACGGTAGTGACCGTGAGCCCGGTGATTTCCGGAGTGATCGCGGACAGTTTGCAGTTGATCGGACAGGTCAAGGCCTGCGAAACCGTGAACATCGTGGCCCGTGTCAAGGGATTCCTGACCAAACAGAATTTCCAGGAAGGCGATTATGTCAAGAAGGGGACGGTGCTTTATGAGATCGAACCTTATCAGTATGAAGCGGATCTGCAGACAGCCATAGCAAGCCATGAGAAGGCGCTGGCCGACAAGAAAAACGCCGATTCCGACTACGCCCGCCAGGAAGCGCTGTACAAAGGCGACGCCGTTTCGGAGCGTGTCCGCGACGAGGCCCTGGCCCGCAAGATGGAAGCCGACGCCGAGGTCAAAGCCACCGCCGCCGCCATCGACAATGCCAAACTCCAGCTCAGTTATACCAAGATTTACGCCCCCTTTGACGGCCGGGTCGGCCTCGTCACTTACAGCGTGGGCAACGTGGTGAGCGCGGAGAGCGGTACGCTGGTGACCATGGTGACCACGGACCCGATCGACGTCTCGTTCTCCATCAATGAAGTTTCACTGCTGAAGGTCATGAAGGCCGTCGGCGAGGATGAAATCGACGGAGACGCCGGGGCCCGGGTCCGGCTGTTTCTGCAGGACGGCATGGAGTACAATCTGCAAGGGAAGATCACCAAATGGGACAACCGGGTCAACCCGATGACCGGGATGCTGATGATGCAGGCGCAGTTCAGCAATCCGAACCGGATTCTGATCGACGGCATGTATATGCGGGTCCGCGTGGAGCCGATGGTCAATCCGAAATCACTGCTCATTCCCCGCCAGGCCATTCAGGAAAGCCAGGATGCCAAATATGTAATGGTGGTCGACAAGGACAACGTCGTGGCCCGGAAACCGATCAAAATGGGCACCAATGACGAACTATTCGTTGTGGTCGAAGGATTGGCGGAAGGCGAAAACGTGATCATCGAAGGAATCCAGAAGGTGCGCCCGAAAATGAAGGTGGCCCCGAAGGTGGATGAGCGTTATGTGTCGCAGGCCGCGGCCGCCGAACTTTACAAGATCAAGAAGCCGGAAGTGATTTCCTTTGCGAATACGAAAAAGCCGCGGACCAGCGGGAAGGAAACCAAACCGGCGGAAGCGGCCAAGCCCACAACCGAAGCCAAGCCGGCAACCGAGGCGAAACCGGCTCCGGCCGCTCCGGCAACTGAATCCAAACCGGCGGAACAGGTTAAGAAATGATCAGCAGTTTTTTTATTCATCGTCCGCGTTTTGCCTTTGTGATTTCGATCGTTATAACGATTGCCGGGTTGATCGCCGTCAAGGCGCTGCCGATTGCGCAGTATCCGAACATCACGCCGTCGCAGGTGGCGGTGACCGCGACCTATCCGGGGGCGGACGCCATGACGGTACAGGAAACGGTGGTGGAGCCGATCGAGGCGCAGGTGAACGGGGTGAAGCGGATGATTTACATGTCGTCCACCAGCGCGGACTCGGGCACGGCCACGATCACGGTTACGTTCGGTATCGGTACCGACGGCGACATGAACACGGTGAACGTGCAGAACCGGGTAAACTGGGCCTCGGCGCGTTTGCCGGAGGAAGTGAGCCGGCAGGGGATCATCGTCAAGGAAAAATCCAGTAACATGCTGCTGGTGTTGTCGCTGTACTCGCCGAATGATACTTACAATTCGCTGTGGCTGAATAACTATATATCGCTGAATATCAAAGACGAAATCGCCCGTATCCCGGGTGTGGGCGACGTGCAGCTGCTGGGCGGCGCCGATTACTCCATGCGCATCTGGGTGGACCCCGACCGGATGGCGAGCTTGAATATGACGGTGGACGAGATCATCAACGCCGTCAAGCAGCAGAACGTGCAGGTTTCGGCCGGGGCCCTCGGCGATGCGCCGATCGACAAGAGCCAAATGTTCCGCTACAACATTCTGACCAAAGGGCGCCTGACCGACGTCGAGGATTTCGAGGAAATCGTGATCCGTGCGGAGTCGAGCGGCCAGCAGGTCAAAATCAAGGACGTGGCCAAGGTCGAGATGGGCGCGGAAAGCTATACCTCGGACGGCCAGTTCAACGGCAAGGACGCCGCTCTGATGGCGATTTACCAGCTGAACGACGCCAACGGGATGGCCATCGCCAAGCTCTGTCGCGAAAAGCTGCTTGAGCTCAAGGAACGTTTCCCGGAAGACCTCGAATATGACTTCAACTACGATACCACTGAATTCATCCAGTCGTCGATCGACGAAGTGGTGAAAACACTGTTTGAAGCGGTGTTCCTGGTGATTCTGGTAACCTTTATTTTCCTGCAGGACTGGCGCTCGACGCTGGTGCCGACGATCGCGATTCCGGTGTCGCTGATCGGTACCTTCGCGGTGATGCTGGTGATCGGTTTCTCGATCAATTTGATTACGCTGTTCGGGCTGATTCTGGCGATCGGGATTGTGGTGGACGACGCAATCCTGGTGATCGAAAACGTCAACCGGCTGATGGAGGAAGAAGGACTCCAGCCCCGTGAAGCCGCGCTCAAGTCGATGGAACAGGTGACGGGGCCGATTATCGCGACCACGGCAGTGCTGCTGGCGATGTTTATCCCGGTCTGTTTCCTTGGAGGTATCACCGGGGAAATGTACCGCCAGTTCGGTATCACGATTTCGGTGGCGGTGGCCTTCTCGGCGGTGAACGCGCTGACGCTGAGCCCCGCGCTGTGCTCGATTCTGCTGAAAAAGATCGACCCGAACCGGAAAAAGCCCATCTTCGTCCGTATGCTGGACAAATTTATTTTTAACTGGTTCAACAAGTTTTTCGAGAAGTTGACCCATGCTTATTCGGCCGTGGTCATGCGCATCGTGAAGCGCGTGCTGATGGTGCTGGTTTTTTACGGCATCCTGATACTGGTGATCGTGCAGATTTACAAGATCCTGCCGACCGGGTTCATCCCTGAAGAGGACCAGGGGGCATTTTTCGTAAACGTGCAGCTGCCGGATGCCTCGGCGATTCCGCGTACGCAGGCCGTGATCGACAAAGTCGTCAAGTCGCTGGAAGATATTCCCGGCATGCGGAGTGTGGCCTCGAATACCGGGTACAGTATCCTGACCGGCACCACCGCCAGCAACACCGGGTTCATCATCTGTTCGCTGAAGCCGTGGGCCGAGCGCAAAAACGAAGAAACGAGCCTGCCGGGGATTATCGAAGAAGTCCGCCGCCGGATTGCACCGTTCCCCGAGGCGATCATCATGCCGTTTACGCCACCGGCGATCCCGGGTATCGGCTCCACGGGCGGGTTCTCGTTTGTGCTGCAGGATACCTCCGGCACGCACCCGGAACAGATGGGCGAGGAGATCAATAACCTGCTGCAGTCGGCCACTCAGAATCCGGCCATCGGCGAGGCGTTTGCCACGTTCCGCGCCTCCGTGCCGCAGACGTATCTGGAAATCGACCGCGAAAAGGTCCTGAAAATGGGCGTGCTCCTGAGCGATATCAACCTGGCGCTACAGAGTCTGGCCGGTTACAATTATATCAACGACTTCAACAAATTCGGCAAGGTCTACAAGGTCGAAATCCAGGCGCAGACGCCGTACCGCTCCACGATCGAAGCCGTGACCAATCTGCATGTCAAAAACAGCAACGGCGACATGGTTCCCCTGAGCACCATGGTCGACGTCAAGCAGAAGTTCGCGCCGCAGTACCTGAACCGCTACAACATGTATTCCTCGGCCACGATCAACGGCAATCCTGCCGAGGGCTACAGCTCCGGACAGGCCATGGCCGCCATGGAGGAGGAAGCGCGCAAGATCCTGCCGCCGAATATGACGTTTGACTGGACCGACATGTCGTACCAGGAGCGTCTGGCCAGCGGGCAGATGGGGTTGATCATGGCCATTGCGCTGCTGTTCATGTACCTCTTTCTGGTGGCGCAGTACGAGAGCTGGATGATTCCGGTGGCGGTGCTGCTTTCGGTGCCGGTGGCGTTCTTCGGAGCGCTGATTTCGCTTTGGGCGCTGGGGCTGGACAACAATATTTATACGCAGGTCGGTTTTATTCTGCTCTTCGGGGTGGCGTGCAAAACCGCGATCCTGATTGTAGAATTCGCCAAAGTACAGCACGAAGAAGGCGGCATGGACATTGTGGAAGCGGCTGCATTCGCGGCCAAGCTGCGTTTCCGGGCGGTGCTGATGACGGGGATCTCGTTCATCTTCGGGGTGTTCCCGCTGGTGGTGGCGGAGGGGGCCGGGGCGATCAGCCGCCGGGCGCTCGGCACGGCGATTTGCGGGGGCATGATTGCCGCCGTGATCGTGGGCACGCTGCTGATTCCGGGATTCTACGTGGTCGTACAGAAATTAATCGAGCTTTCGAACCGCAAAGATAAAAAAGCCCCCGAGGTCAAAGAAGGAGCGTAAGATGTTTATCGACGTCCACTCCCATGCTTATCTGTACCCGTGCCCGCCGCAAGACGGGCACACACAATTCTGCACCCCTGAGGAAGTGATCAAACGCTACGACGAGCTCGGAATCGACAAAGGCATCCTGTTGCCGCTGATCGGTCCCGAGACTTACCTGCCGCAGTCCAATGAGGAAATCATGGAAATCTGCCGGCGCTACCCGGACCGCTTCCTCGCGTACTGCAACATCGACCCGCGGGGAATCGGCAACTCGGAGTTCACCGACTTCTCCGTCTGGCTCAAATGGTACAAGGAACACGGTTACCTCGGTGTCGGCGAGTTCATGCCGAACCTGCCGTTCCGGCACCCGCTGGTGCAGAATTTCCTGCGTCAGGTGGAATCATTCAACCTGCCGTTGGTGTTCGACGTCACGGTATACGTGGGGCGCTCCTACGGGCTGGTCGACGAACCGGGATTGCCGCAACTCGAGTACTGCCTGCAGCAGTTCCCGAAACTGGTCATATTCGGGCACGGCCCGGCATACTGGAGCGAAATCGGCGTGCTGGAAACCGTGGCCGATCGCGGAGGTTACCCGAAGTACCCGGTCAGGGCCGAGGGCGCGGTACCCAAGCTGATGCGGCGCTACTCGAATTTGTGGGGAGATCTTTCCGCCGGCAGCGGTTACAACGCCCTGGCGCGCGATCCCGATTACGCGGTTCAGTTTCTCAACGAATTTCAGGACCGGCTCTGTTTCGGCACCGATATCTGCTATGCGACGCAACCCCTGCCGCTGGCGCAGTTCCTGACCGACCTCAAACTGAGCGGCAAAATCTCCAGCGATACCTTCGACAAGATCGCCCGCAAAAATATCATCCGGCTCCTGAATCTGCAGGCTTGACGTTTGCCACGGGGAAATGCGAGCAACTCCGCGCTCCGGCGGCCTCTCATATTTCCTCTATTGCAGGGACATTTGCGGGAAGCTGTTGCCGATCGGCAGAGAGGTGGGGACCTGTATCGGTTCTTCGTGGTCCGGGATGCCCCAGCGGCGCGTAAAGGGCCAGAAGACCAGTGCGGCGCGTCCGACCATGTTACGGCGCGGTACCACGCCCCAGATCCGGCTGTCCGAGCTGAACAGCGAATTATCCCCCAGCATGAAATAGCAATCTTCCGGCACCACGAATTCCGCGTCCGGGCTGCCCAGGTAACGGCCGGGACCACTGGCGACGAGGTTCAGGTGACCGTGGTAACCGCCCATTTTACTGTAGACTTTGTTGAACGCGGGCGCCAGTTCCTGGACGGGTTTGAATTCGGTGGCGCCTTTCGGCTTGACCATCAATTGATCTTTGTCGATGCGCAGTGTGTCGCCGGGGAGTCCGGCGAGACGCTTGATATAGTAGTAGCCGGCCAGCGGTTTGCCATTATCGAGGATGTCGCGGGTGTTGAAAACCACCACTTCGCCGCGCTGGAAATCCCTGAAATGATGCGAGAGCTGGTCGACAAACAGATGGTCGCCGAGCGACATCCAGCCATCGCTGAGCACGTCGCCTTTTTTGAATTCCCGGCGGGTCTGCATCCGGGTGTAGTCGTAAACTTTGATCGGGGGGCCGGGCAAGGTGTAGCCGGCATTGCCGATCCGGAAGGAGCTGTAGCCGAAAAAGATCTTGCCGGGCAGCGTGGTGTTGCCATAAAGCGCCGATTCGGAGAATGAATATTCGTCGAATTTTCCGTCTTCCTTGATCACCGCCTTGGCCGGTACCGCCGAGTACAGCCAGAAGCTCAGCGCGGCGGGCGTCTTGACCACTTCGTCTTCGACATAATGCGTGCCGAACAGCGTCGGCTGCATGCTGCTGGTCGGAATTTTGAACGGCTGGGCGAAGAGCCCGCGCAGCCCGAACGCGATCATGCAGACCACGGCCAGGATGTCGAGGATTTCGCGGATTTTGCAACTGCGGTAGCTGGGGGCGTATTGACGGATCTTTTTCCGGGCGTTGGCGCGGTAGGCGTCCAGCTCGGCGACCTTGTCGTTGTCGCGGAGCTTTTCGCCCTGTTCCATGGCGTCGCGCAGGGCGGTTTTCTGCTCGGGAGTCAGGATATCGTCGTCCGCGTGAAGGATGTGGCGGAGCTCTGAAACCATATCGCGCAGATGTTTCCGCTGTTTCCGTTTTTTGTGCCAAGCCAGCATGGTGGTGTACCTGTTATTTATTGTCGGTGGATTTCAGAACTTCGACGAATGCTTCCTGCGGGATATAGACGTTGCCGACTTCCTTCATCCGCTTTTTGCCTTCCTTCTGCTTGTCGAGGAGCTTGCGTTTGCGGGTGATGTCGCCGCCGTAGCACTTGGCGAGCACGTTTTTGCGGAGCTGGCGGACCGTTTCGCGCGAAACGATCTTGCCGCCCACCGCGCCCTGGATCGCGATCTGGAACATCTGCGGCGGAATCAGATCCTTGAGCTTGGAGCACAGGAGGCTGCCGCGGAAATGCGCGTGGTCGATGTGAACGATGGACGAAAACGCGTCCACCGGTTCGCCGTTGACCAGAATATCGAGTTTGACCAGTTTGTCGGCGCGGTAACCGCAAGGCTCGTAGTCGAAACTGCCGTAACCGCGGGTAATGGATTTGAGCTTGTCATGGAAGTCGATCAGGATTTCATGCATCGGGAGTTCGGCCTCGATGATCACGTGGTGGCCGTCCACCGCCTCGGTCGAGGTGCAGAGTCCGCGCTTGCTCATGACCAGCGCCATGATGTCGCCGATATAGTTGTTCGGAGCCATGATTTTGGCCACGATCAGCGGTTCTTCGATGCGGTCGATCAGCGTGGGATCGGGCATGTGAACCGGATTATCGACGTGGATCATGTTGCCGTCGCGCAGATAAACGTTGTAAACCACGCTCGGATAAGTGGCGATGATGTCCATGTTGTATTCGCGGCGCAGACGCTCCTGGATGATCTCCATGTGAAGCAGCCCGAGGAAACCGCAGCGGAAGCCGAAGCCCAGCGCGGCGGAGGTTTCCGCCTGGTACTGGAACGCGGCGTCGTTCAACTGCAGCTTGGCCATGCTGAATTTGAGCTGTTCATAATCGGCCGAATCAATCGGGTAGATGCCGCTGAACACCATCGGCGTAACCTTGCGGAAGCCGGGGAGAGCCGCCGGGCACGGTGCCTTGGCGTCGGTAATGGTATCGCCCATGGGGGTATCGGAGGGGCTCTTCAGGTTCGGGATCAGGTAGCCCACTTCGCCGGCACTGAGCGAATCGACCGCGGTCATATTCGGCTTGAACACACCCACTTCCTTGATTTCGCTTTCGATGCCGTTGCTGAAAACACGGCCACGGGTACCGCGGCGGAATTCGCCGTTAAAGACGCGGACATAGGTAACCACGCCCCGGTAGGGGTCGTAATTGGAGTCAAAAATCAGGCTGCTGATGCCCTCGTACCCCTCGTTGGTCGGCGACGGTACGCGCTTGATGATGGCTTCCAGCAGTTCGGGAATGCCGATGCCCTCTTTGGCACTGACCAGAATCGCGTCTTCGCGCGGAATGGCCAGGATTTCCTCCATTTGCTCGTAGCACATTTCGAGGTTGGTGGCGGGCAAGTCGATTTTGTTGATGACCGGGATCACCGTCAGGTTCTGGCGGAAGGCCAGCGACACGTTCGCCACGGTCTGGGCCTGAACGCCCTGGGTGGCGTCGATGATCAGCAATGCGCCTTCGCAGGCGGAGAGCGCCCGGCTCACTTCGTAGGTGAAGTCCACGTGTCCGGGGGTGTCGATCAGGTTCAGACTGTATTCGATGCCGTCCAGTGCCTTGTAAACCATCCGCACCGGATGCGATTTGATGGTGATGCCGCGTTCGCGCTCGAGGTCCATGGCGTCCAGCACCTGTTCCTGCAGATCGCGCTTGGCGATGGTTCCAGTATGCTCCAGCAA
This sequence comes from Victivallis vadensis, assembly GCA_040394635.1. Taxonomy (GTDB): domain Bacteria; phylum Verrucomicrobiota; class Lentisphaeria; order Victivallales; family Victivallaceae; genus UBA5239. Next base: position 48,875 of record JBEBRW010000016.1, read on the forward strand.
CCGGTCGGCCAACGTCGATTTGCCGTGGTCGATATGGGCGATGATCGAAAAATTGCGTATTAGTTCAAGCTTGCTCATGTATCGTCTGTATTATGATTAAATTACTGCGAATATATAATTTAGCTCATATTTGCCTTGATTTCAAATCCCAAATGCAAAATTGGAAAAAATTGCAAACCAGGGCGCACGGGAGTTCTTCCCATACGCCCTGGTTTTGGATCATACACGGACGGACACGGAGTTGCACAGAAGCTGTTCTTGCCGCCCTTTCGCTCAATGTCGAAAAAACTGTTTCACATTTTTTCAACCTCGCTTCCGGGCGGGTGGTGATTTTCTTATAGCGCCTGTGGCTTACATTTTGTTCCGCCTTGGGGGCGTGCAGCGCTGTCCGCGCGCTGCACTGCGTCCGGGCAAGCGCCCGGTGGCATGTTTGCTCTCTTTAGATTCTTAATTCTTAACTGGTTACGGCGTGACGCCCGCTTTTTTCAGTACGCTCTGCACTTTCCTGATGTCCACATCGCGGACGCTGCAGTTGGCCTTGACCGCTTCAGCGGCGGCCGTACCCACTCCGTAGCCGATGTTCGCGCAAATCGGCATTACCCGGAAATTCGAATGCGCCTTGTGCGTGCCGGAAATGTTGCGTCCGGACAGCAGCAGGCCGTCGATTTTTTCGGGAACGCAAGCGCCGAAGGGAATGGTGTAAGCGCCCCGGCAGGTGAATTTGTGCTGCGCGCCGTCCTTGTCCAGGCCGGAGCCTTCGACGTTGTGAATGTCGAAATTGAAACGGTTCTTCGTCGCGATCCAGTCGTCGAAAACCCGGGCGTCGACGATATCGTGTTCGTTAATCGTGCACAGCCCCTTGAAGTGACGGGTTTCGCGCACACCCACTACTGCGGCGGCGGCCACCAGGAAGCATTTGTCATACCCCGGCGCGAATTTCCGCAGGAACGCGATGATTTTCGGAATCTGGCGGTGACAGGTCACTTCGGCGGTGGTCAGGTCGGCATTGCTGGTGCCGTCGATATCGGTGAGGTTGGTCATATTGACGACGACCTGTCCGGGAATGGTGCTTTTGTAAAGCAGCACGTGCCCGGCGGGCGGCGGGAGGTGTTTCCGGGCCAGGGATTGCAGTTCGCCTTTCGCGGTCTCGACCTGGCTCTCGAAGGAACCGGGGAAAACGGCATTGTCCCAGTCGACGCCGTCGATCTTGAACATCAGCGTCACCGGCTGCATTTTGTGGTCGCCGTCGCGGCCCTTGGCGAATTCGGCGCCGGCGCGGGCGGCCACATCGCCGTCGCCGGTGGCGTCGATCACGACTTTGGCGGCGGCGGCTTCGCGTCCGGATTTGCTTTCCAGAATCACGCCGGTCACCCGGTTGCCGTCCTTCATGACGCCGGCGCAGCGGGTATGGAGCAGGAATTTCACGCCGGCTTCTTCGAGCATGTCAAAGAGCACCAGTTTCAGGATTTCATGGTTAATGACCCAGGAGGTCTTCTCGACTTCATTGTCCCAGCTCATGGCTTTGCAGCGGTCCATGATCTCGGTGGTGATCGGCGACACAGTGCCGCCGCACCAATGGGACATCATTCCCGAAGTGGCAATACCACCGAGGCAATTCATCTCTTCCACCAGCAGTACTTTGGCTCCGCCGCGCGCCGCACCGAGAGCGGCTCCAATACCGGCAGGACCGCCGCCCGCCACGATAACGTCGATTTCATAATTAACCGGAATTTCACCGGCCGCTTCCTTATAGATTCTTTTCATTATTCAATCTCCTGAATTACGGTTGGATTGTTATTAAATATTATACTGTGAAAAATTCATTTAACCTTTGTTTTTTTGTGAAATAATCTTAAATAATCTCAGATAAGACGTGAATTATGGTATGGTTTTTCGGACGTGAAAACAGCATATTTATTTGACTTTTACCTGAAAGGTGCTTGACTTATCGGTGGTTCAATTGTATATGTATTTATAGAAAGCTGTTTGGCATAAATGAACATTGGGAGACATGAATGGCGAACAATGAATTAATCAACTCCATTGTCGATGCAATTACCATACAAATTCACAACGGCAAGCCCTATGTGACGGAATTGGAATTGTCGACGACCCTGAACGTCAGCCGGACGAGATTGAGGGAGTGTATCCAGACCCTGGATACCTACGGGATCATCAATAAGCGCCAGAAACGCGGTATTACCCTGGCGCAGGCCAATCACACCAATGTGAGGGAAGCCTACCTGATCCGCGAGCAACTGGAGAAAATTATCACGTTCGAAGTGTTGGAGCGGGTCACGGCGGAGGATTGCGACAAGCTGGAGGAGATCGACCGGCGCATGATGGAGGCCTTCCGGGCCAATGATTTTGCGGCGTTGCTGCGTCATGACCTGGAATTTCACCATTCGTATGTGGAAATTTCCGGGCTGAAAGTGGCTACCCGGATCGTTCGCAACCTGCACTTCTTGAATTACGCCTACATGGCTCCGCTGATGACGCGGATCGACCATGTGCCGGAGGAAGCGATTTCCCATCAACTCATTGTCGACGCCCTGCGCAAGCGGGAGCACGGCTGCCATTCGGTGCTGAAGAAGCACTTGCAGCACAGCAAGAAGTTTCTGATCAGGCACTGCGAAGAATCGGCGCCGCGCGATATTATCATCTAAGTGGTAGAACCAGTTTGTTGCAATTGTTTCTCCTTCAATGAATTTTCGCAGAATTTTTTGTGTTGGGAACTGGAAAATTTCAATTATTGCATTATCTTAACCAGATGATTATATTGAAGCCAATAATTTGAAGGCAGGAGAAAATCAATGGCAAAAGTCTCAATCAGGAATGTCACCAAGATATATCCGGGCAACATCAAAGTAGTGCATGGCATTAACCTTGAGATCAAAGACCGTGAATTTATGGTATTGGTAGGACCATCCGGCTGCGGCAAATCCACCACGCTGCGCATGATCGCCGGGCTCGAAGAAATTTCCGGCGGCGAAATCTCCATCGGCGAACGCGTGATCAACGACGTGCCGCCCAAGGATCGCGATATCGCCATGGTGTTCCAGAACTACGCTTTGTACCCGCATATGACGGTGTATGATAACATGGCGTTCGGCCTCAAGCTGCGCAAATTCAAGAAAGCCGAAATCAAGAAGCGCGTGGAAGAAGCCGCCCGTATCCTGAGCATCGAGCCGTACCTCGACCGCCGCCCGAAGAACCTCTCCGGCGGGCAGCGCCAGCGCGTGGCCGTGGGCCGTGCCATCGTCCGCAAACCGGAAGCGTTCCTCTTCGACGAGCCGCTCTCCAACCTCGACGCCAAGATGCGCGTCCAGATGCGTACCGAGATCAGCAAGCTCCACACCCAGCTCGAAACCACGATGATTTACGTGACCCACGACCAGACCGAAGCCATGACCATGGGCGACCGGATCTGCGTGATGAAGGACGGTCACATTTTGCAGGTCGACTCACCGATCAATCTTTATGACAACCCGGCCAATGTGTTTGTGGCGGGCTTCATCGGCACTCCGCCCATGAATTTCTTCCACGGCGTGGTGCTGAAAAAGGGCGACCGCTATTTCTTCAAGGAACTGGACGGTTTCGAAGTGCCGCTGCCGGCGCAGTGGAACGAAAAGATCGGCCCCTACACGGATCAGCCCGTCGTGTTCGGCATGCGCCCCGAAAACATCTCCTGGGAGCAGGATGCATCGCCCAGTGAGGCCAGGGTCAAATCCGCAGTCGAGGTGATCGAACCGATGGGTTCGGAAACTTATCTTTATATGAACACCGGCAAGCATACGTTTATCGCCCGTGTCGACGCCCACCATCCTTTCAAGGTCGGACAGGGCGCCGAGCTGAATTTCGATCTGAGCCGGGCGCATATTTTCGACGGAAAAACGGAGAATTTGATTATTTAACTTGATAATATCACAATCGAACTTCAGGGCAAGGTGAAATTCCTGACCGGCGGTAAAGTCCGCGAGCCTTCGGGCAGAGATGGCGCAATTCCATCACCGACAGTAAAGTCTGGATGAAAGAAGTATGGACCGACGTATCTTTTCATGGAATCGATGCCCTGAATCAACCATTCGGGGCATTTTTTTGCCCTCACAAGGAGAAAAACAATGAGTATTGAATTCAATACCGTGGAGGAAGTGGTCGAGGCGCTGAAGCGCGGCGAAATGGTCGTCGTCACCGATGATGAAAACCGTGAGAACGAGGGCGACCTGATCGGCGCCTCCGCCAGGGTCACCCCTGAAATGATCACTTTTATGGCCACTCACGCCCGCGGGCTGGTTTGTGTGCCGCTGTCCGAGGAATACGCCGACCGCATCGGACTGGTGAACATGTCCTCGGCCGCCGACCCCTTCCGCACCGCGTTCACCCAGAGCGTCGACGTCAAGGAAGGCATCACCACCGGGATTTCCGCTTACGACCGCGCCAAAACGGTGGAAGCGCTGATCGATCCGGACAGTCGCCTGTGCGACTTCGCCACCCCCGGCCATGTCTTCCCGCTGATCGCCAAGAACGGCGGCGTGCTGCGCCGCGCCGGCCACACCGAAGCTGCGGTGGACCTCACGCGCCTCGCCGGACTCGCACCCTCCGGCGTCATCTGCGAAATCATGAATGACGACGGTACCATGGCCCGGCTCCCGCAGCTCGACGAATTCCGCAAGAAGCATAACCTCAAGTGGTGTTCCGTGGCCCAGCTCATTGCCTATCGCCGCCGCCACGAAGTGCTGGTGACGAAAGGCGATACCGCGCGTCTCCCGACGATGTTCGGCAACTTCAAAATCTGCGGCTTCCGCTCCAAGACCGACGGGCAGGAGCACGTGGCGCTGATCTACGGCGACGTCGAAGGACAGGAAAATGTCCTGACCCGCGTCCACAGCGAATGCCTCACCGGCGACGTTTTCGGCTCGCTCCGCTGCGATTGCGGCTCACAGCTTCACGCCGCCATGAAACAGATCGCCGCCGAAGGGCGCGGCATCATCGTTTACATGCGCCAGGAAGGGCGCGGCATTGGCATTTACAACAAGATCAAGGCGTACAAGCTGCAGGATGAGGGACACGACACCGTCGAGGCCAACGAAAAGCTCGGTTTCGCCGCCGACCTGCGCGAATACGGCATCGGGGTCCAGATCATCCTCGAGCTCGGCGTAAAGTCGATCCGGCTGATGACCAACAATCCCTGCAAGATCATTGGCCTGAAGGGCTACGGGCTGGAAATCACCGAGCGCGTGCCGCTGCTGGTCGACAATCTGCCGGAAGAAGCCAAGCACTACATGAACACCAAAAAAGAAAAGATGGGACACCTGATTTAACGCAGCAAACGGTACCGGGCGGGATTCACGCTACAGGACGCCTGCATCCGCAAAATCGTGTTTACTTGACCTGCCAGATGAAGCTTTCCCAGGGGCCGGCATTCTTGATGGCGAGGATGCCGTTTTTCAGGATGGCTTGAGTGGCGGCGGTTTTGCCCCACGGGGCCAGGTCGCCGTTGAGGGGGGCGTTCGGCAGGGCTTTGAGGTTCAGGACCAGGTCGCGGGGCTCGCGGCTTTCGTTGGTCAGGATGATGAAATTGCCTTTCGGGCGCGCCCAGTAGGCGATATTGATTTTGTTGTTGAAGTTGAAATCATAACAGTAACCGGTGACTTCCCACGGCTTGTCGACGATGTCGGTGAATTCCCGGATCTCGCGGACGACCGGCTTCAAGCTGTCCTCGAAAAATGCTTTGCCCTGCGGGCGGTCCGTATGGCAGTGCCAGTAAGAAAAATAAAACAGGCCATGAATGCCGTAAGTCAGCGAACTGAGACTCATATAGCGCATTTCCGTGAAATTCGGGTAACGCAGGGTTTCGCGGTACTGCTCCGGCGCCTGACCTTTGAAGCAGGAAAAATCGCAGGCTTGCAGGACCGGAATGAACGGCGTGCCGGGGAGTTTCATCCGTGCGGCTGTGGCGATGAAATTATTGACCTGTTCGAGCGGCGCATTCGGAAACTGCTGGCCGCGCACCGGATAGAGGTCCACCATCCAGCGGTCGGTGAACCCGCGGGTATTTTCCCAATTGGTGCGCCAATGGATCACCAGCGTGGTAGGAATCGCTGAAACGGCCCGGATTTGAGCAATGATCTGCGCCATGACCGCCAGATCACCGGTATACGGTTCATCCCAGACATACCACATGCCGAGTGCCGGGTGATCTTTAACCGCGTCAGTCAATTTCCGCAGCTTTTCCGGCCAATCCTTTTCTTTTGCCATCCATTTGCCGCCGATGTCGAACATGACCTTCATTTTATGTTTGGCCGCCAGGTCCAGTATCCGCGACGGCGACTCGGCCGCATAAGAGTGATAGCTCTGGACATAGTTGAATCCGGCGTCGGACAACGTCTGATATACGGCATCGGTCTGCGGGTCGGCGGAGTACATGCCGAGGATGAATTCCTCCGCGTGAAGTGACAACAGGGCAGAGACGAACAGGAACAGTAGGGCTTTTTTCATTTTTCCAGCTTCCAAATAAATGTTTCCCAGGGCTGTGCCTCGGGGACGGTTAAAATTGATTTCTGCAGTGAATAATTGCCGGCGCGGGTGAAGCCCCACGGAACAAGTTTACCTGCCTTCGGAAAATCTTTCAACGTGCTCAAGTCGAGGTTGATCGCCCGGGTTTCCGGTGAATCATTGGCCAGGATAATATAACTGCCGCCCGGCCTCGACCAGAAAGCCAGGTTGACGTGCTCCTTGCGCTCCAAAGCCGAATCGCGGGCGGTCACGTTCCACGGCGCGTCGATCAGGTCGGTGAAACTCACGATGTCGCTGACCACCGGCTTGAATGCCGTATCGAAAAATTCCTGTCCTTCCGGCCGGTTGAGGTGAGCGTGATACAGCGAGAAAAAGAATATCCCGTTGACTCCGTAGCTCAAACTGGAGAAACACATGAAGCGCATTTCCGTGAGATTCGGGAACCGCAGCGTGTCGCGGTATTGTTCGGGCGCCTGACCTTTGAAACAGGAGAAATTGCAGGACTGCAGCACCGGGATAAACGGCGTGCCCGGTTTGCGGTACGCGGTGGCGGCATTGCGCATCATCCGGGAGAAATTCTGCTGGAGCGGCGCATTCGGAAACGGCTGTCCGCGTACCGGGTAATTGTCCGCCATCCAGATATCGGTATAGCCGCGGCTGTCCCAGTAATTGGCGCGTTCGTGAATGACCAGCGAGGTCGGGAGCGATGATTTCGCCCGGATCATGGCGACTACTTCCTTCACGAGCGGCAGCTGCTTCGTTTCGGGCTCGTCCCAGACATACCACATGCCGAGCCCCGGGTGGCCTTTGATCATATCGATGAGCCCTTGCATTTTTTCTTGCCAGCCGTCTTCTTTGGTGATCCATTTGCCACCGATGTCATACATTACTTTGAGGCCATGTTTTTCCGCCAGGTCGAGTATTCCGGAAGGGGAACCGGCCCCTGCGGAATTATAACTGTGCACATAGTTTATTCCGGCTTCCTTCAGCATGGCAAAGGTCTCATCGTTCTGCGGTTCCGCTGAGTAAACTCCAATAATAAATTCATCTTTGACATTGACCGGATCAACTGCAAAAACCGAATGGCAAGCAGCCGCCAGGCAAAAAATAAGTATCGACAATTTCTTCATACTTCGCTCCTCTTAGTTGAAATTACCAAAGTTGATATATTGACAGGTTTTTTAGTTTTATATATTTGTAATAGTTCTCGCCCAGCCACCAGACGATTCGGTTTCCGTTGCCGACATTGAAATCCTGATTATTGCAGGCTCTGGCGTGTCCGTCGGCGAACAGGAAGTTCCCGGCGTCGCGATGACAGAGAAATGCGAAACTGCCGTCGTTGATGGAACTTACCGTATTGATAAGCGTAGGATAACGTCCCTCTACTCCGGAGCCTTTCGAAGCGTCTCCAAGCAGCAATACCCGCGAAGGAATCCGCAGCTTGCCCAGATAAATCCCCTGGTCTGCGACATTCGCGTAAACCACGCTGATAAACCCATAAGTTAAATACCGCGCTCCCTCGCTGTAGTCGCCTTTCGTGTCGGGACAATACAGCGCCTTATCCTTCAAGCTCATATATCCGGCTTTGGTCAAAGCCATGTTCCACACGGAGTTTATCACATCTGCTCCATAATACGAAATAATCGTTTCGTTGTTGTCGTCCAGATACATCCGGACCGCCGTTCCCACCTGCTTGATATTGCTGAGACACGAAGTTGTCCTGGCCCGCTCCCGCGCCGAGTTCAGCGCCGGCAGCAGCATCGCCGCGAGGATTGCTATAATTGCAATTACCACGAGAAGTTCAATAAGTGTAAAATCTTTTTTCATTTGCCATTCTCCTTTTTGGTTTTACTAATCTTTCATGACTAAATCTGTTTTAAGCAACTGATTTCCGCCGCCGGAATCTTCGATGCAATACCGGACCGCCAGATGGGCCATTTTCCGGTACGGCACAACAATTTCATGGACATATTTTTTGTAAGTGGCATCGTCCGGTATCCGGTTGAAAGTCATCACCTCGATATCGTCGGACACTTTGATTCGCCGGTCATCCAGAGCCGCCATCAGAAACGGCATCAGAAGCCCTTGAGCGGAGAGAATCGCCGTCACTCCGGAAGACAGCAAACGTTCAAACTGGGAATTATCTTTATCCAGACTCCACGGCAACACATATTCAGATTTCACCTCGAGCCCGGCTTCTTTCATGGCGTGGAGATATCCCTGATGGCGCAGGTGGATATCAGCGTTGTTCGGATAATGAATGAAACCGAGTTTCCGGTGACCGCGTTCAATCAATTTTTCCATCCCCTGTCTGGCCGCGGCAAAATGGTCGATACTGAAATAAACAATATCCGGTTCGTTTTCAATAACCCGGTTGATAATGACCACCTTATTGTTTGCCGCCGCTTTCCGGACAAGATCCAGCTGATTATCTTCCGGCCAGGGCCAAATGAAATTACTCTCCGTGGGCACCCGGCTGCCCACATAGGAACTCAATGGCAGGGCAGTCATTTCAACGCCGAGCTCATGACACTCCGCCATGACCCCCATCAAAAACTTGTAGATGGAGGTATTCGGCTCGACAATATCATACTTCTGCGGCACAGTCACGGTGATTTTCCGGGCCTGCTTGCTGAGCGACTCCACGTAAGTTCCGCGGCCCTGTTCGCGCCGCAGGACTCCTTCATTTTCGAGCTCGGACAATGCCTGCCGGACAGTCGCCTTGGAGACTTTGTACCGCTCCATCAGTTCGCTTTCGGAGGGAATCAGGGCGCCGACCGAATACTCATCCGACTCGATCTTCGAATAAATAATATCGCGCAACTGCAAATATTTGGTCAGTCCTTTGCGCTTCTGTAGCCCTATCATCATCGATTCCTTTACGGTTGTTCAGACGTTCGAACGTTTATAATATTATACGTCCATTCCGCCGGATGTCAATACCTTTTCCGGAAAATTCTTCAGGAAAATTTGTGGAGCTTGGGGAGAGGACGACAAATCAAAAGACGAAAAAGACATGAATGACATAAAGGACGGCTTCCGCTTAAAACGTGACTGTCATTTGCGTCATTTGCGTCATTTTAGTCTTTGACTTGATTTTTGGCGGCCCCTTCCGGGAGGTATGCTTTTTATTTTTTTCTCAGGAGAAAATGGTCCATGAGAATTTTATGGTTCTCTTTATCATATCTCATGGACGCATACACATCCCATTCCGCCTCCCTGTCGTTTTCATCAAAGAGATGCCCCAGTGCCACAAATCCGACTAAGCCCGGAGGTTCCCCCGAACTGGGCAGTGAAAAATGACAATCATTGGAAAGCTTGACGGTTGCCAGTTTGTATAAATGATACCCTTCTGTTTGCATGACCTTTTCGGAAGGGATATCGACGATGGCGACATTTTTGTTCAAGGTATAGTCATGAAGAACAAACCTCAACTCCTTGTCGGGGTTTGAACGCGCCGCATAACCGAAGGGCGACGAGGGCTCCGGCCGGGCGAAACTCTTGTTGATATATGGGATCGCCTGCTTGGCCACGACTCCGGGGGCGTCGAAACCGTCAGGCAGTGGAATGCCTTTGCCCAGCAGGTAAAGGCTCCTGGCGCAGTGGAAGAAGCGCTCCTTGCGCCGCTCCCGGGGGCCGGGCTTGCCGATGCTTTTGTCGAACAGCACATTCATGTTCTGCGTATAGCGCTCAAAAACGGTATCCAGCTCTTTGTCTGCGTCCGGTAGTTCCCGGCGTATCCCCGGCCAGATAGCCAGTGTATTCAAATCCAGGTTGATCCTGGTTGTCCGCACGTGATAAAGTTCATTTTCCTGACCGGCCGTGAGTTGTTCCATTTCATCAAAAAGCTTTTGCCAGCGCAGGAGATTGGCGGGGTTGACATAGGACAGGATTCGCTCGTCCGGGTTCCATCTCAGATAACATTTTTCCTTTGCCAGCAGCTCTTCCAGTTCCTTGAAATATTCATGCATTTTTCCGGCGGCGGCGCCATAATAGGAATCGAAGAAATCCTTGATCAGTTCCTGTTCATCCAGGCCGATATCGTTGGAAAGCTGGACGATCAGGTAGGTTTGGAGCGGCATGAATCCCAGGTTTTCATTGGCGCAGTGCTCTATGAACAGAACCTTCATATCGAATTTGGCGGCGCTCCGCAGGTCCCTGACCAGGCGGTTGATATTGCCCGTCAATGGATAAGCGAGTCCCGGGCGGCAGTAGGTGTTCGAGTAATACCAGAGCGACATGCTGTTTGAAATTCCGCTCCACTGCCGCAGCGCGCGGTAAATGCCGCGATTGGTGACGGATGTCCAGGGCTTGCTGAAATCCCCGGCGATCGGCGCGAAAAACGGCAGCAGGTTGTCCGGCAGTTTCTTCACATTGTGAGGCAGGGTTTCGGATGGGCCGTAATGAGCCAGGAAACGGATCATGATTTTCGGGTATTTCTCCTGGAACACCGGGGCCAGTTCCAGCAGGAAATCATATAACGGGCCCGCCTGCGACTGGTACTTGGCGGACAGGTCGCGGCACGGGGCGCATTCGCACAATTCTCCGCTGATGTCGTTCTGGTCGACTTCGATTACCGCATAGCCGCCCGTATATTCGGCGGCCACGGTCAGCTCAAGATTTTCCATGAATGTTTTCCGCAAATCCGGGTTGGAAAGACAAAGCTGGTGATTGTCCACCCTTTTGCCGCCGCGCAGGGAAAAATATTCGGGATGCTCCTTGAAATATGCTTTGTCCTTCAATACCGGGAGGTTGCCGGGTGATACATAGGCAGGCACGTATTTGTTGAATGTATGAATGAACGGGCCCAGCTGGCGCGGAGCCAGCAGCTCGCCATGCTGCGTCATGCGCTGGCGGCGGAAAAAATCGGCAGCGGTTCCGACGCCCAGATTGTCCCATTGCGGATGGTAGGTATCGCGGAAATAGAAAGACGGAATGATGGAATGGCGGAACGGTTTAATCTGCAGATTCTCATGCCGCGGTATCCGCTTGTCGCCATAAGGCGTGTACCAGCGGCACCCGATGATCCGGTCAAGGAAATCATAAACCGCGAAAATATTTCCCGTATCACCGGCGCCATACAGATAAATATCGTTTCCACTCGACAAAATGACCCGCTCAAAATCCCGCAGTTTTTCACCGGGCCGTCCCACAAATATCCGTTTACTGAAGGACGCGGCCTCCGCTGCGGTTTTTATGTCGAAATCCGCCGCCGTAACCTGCCGCAGAATATCCCGCAGGTCGTTGACGGTTTCCTTTTCAAGTACGGACGGATTATCCGGAAGCACGATCACATATTCCGTTTGCCCGTTCACCGCCAGGTTCAGAATCTCTTCCCGGGCGGAACTTGAGACGAGTATGGAAAAAATTGCCAGTCCAATCATATATTTCAGATTCAATCTCATCATAAATCTCCTGTGTCATTCCGGATCTGCAAACTTCGCTTTGATGCTTGTAATGACGAAGCTGCTCCTCGGGAGAACGGCAAACATGATTCGTATCTGGGAAACTTTTCCCTTATCCGTATCCTGTATCCGCACCAGATGCGTAATTTCCTGTCCGTTTTCTGCCGTGGTATCAATCGTGAATGTCTTTTTGACTTCGGTCAGGAATGCGCGCTTTTCGCCGTAGGTATATACGCCTGTCTGGACACGCCCTTTTCCTTTTAGGCACAACGTGATTTCCAGGGAGTCTTCCCCGAATGCCGGAAAGAGCGGCGTGGTATAAAACGGCGTTTCACCTTGCGTAGGCAGGACTTCCACCTGCAGGGCGAGGCCCCCGTCTTTTTCCGTTTGAATCATTTTGGAAGTTCCGATCCAGGGCTTGTCGGCATAATTTTTGGTCCACCCGCTTGGAGCCGCGGCATCGACTTTCGAGCCTTGAAATGTGCCGTTCAGGGATAACGCTCCGTCCTCGGATGAGAATCCGGTCATGACTGCAAAGACGCCGGCTAAAACAAAAAGACATTTTCTCATGGTTTTTTCCTTATTTTCAGGTATTTTCAAAACAGGGGAAAGAGGAAGAAATTGGCGGTGTAATAAGTGAGGGGACGCCAGGTGTTCGGCTGGTAATACTGGGTGTCGCCCTCTTTCAGGCTGTCGCGGTAGATTTCCGGCTGCAGCCCGGCCGCATGTCCGTCGAAAAACAACATATTCATCGCATTGCTGTGCCTGGCCTGTGTATTGCCGCTGCCGTACGATTGAATATAGACATAGCTCATGTAATATTGCGTTTTGCTCCAGGTACTGTTATCGATAAGAGAATCGCCGCCGAAAATAGTGACCGACGGTTTTTTCAGCGCTTTGGTGGAGATCCCATAGTATACGAAGTCCGACGTATCGATTTCCTGATAAAACGGGAGCTTGGTTTTGAATTCCGTCGAAAAATACAGTATCCCGTAAGTGAATTTATAGGAGGAAGCATTGTCCAGAATGTAAGAAGTCAAAGGCAGGCCGGGACAGGCATAACTCTGGTATGTCCGGGGCATGAAGCCGTTGGCGGCCAGGGAATATCCCCAGCCCATGCCCGACGGCAGTGTCGTCTTTTCATAGATATAAGACTGGAACTCGGCATTGAACGAATCGGCATAGGAGATGATTCCGACTCCCACCTGCTTCAGGTTATTCAGGCAGCTGACGGCTCTTGCCCGCTCCCTTGCCTTGTTCAGCGCGGGTAACAGCATGGCTGCAAGTATGGCTATGATCGCTATGACTACCAGTAACTCGATAAGTGTAAAATAATTTCGACTTTTTCGTTGAAATCCGGTCGCCGCGCCAGGGTCAGATGAAGAAAATGCTTTCATAATTCAATGCTCCTTTTGAATTTTATGTGAAGGAATCAACAATGTAATCTCATATTGTAATATTAGTATCCCATTTATAATAAACATTATAACACCGGTTTCGCATAAAATCAACTATGCAATTTGAAAAAGATTTAATTAATCATCTTGAAGATCAATATGCAGTCTTTTTTGTTTTCGGGATATTGATTTTTTCATAATGTGGTGTTATAATATATTATATTGAGATTATAATATTACATTGTGAGATTATGATGAAATCATTAATGAAGGCGTTTGATATTCTGGAGTATGTGGCGCTGCAGGACGGGAGGCCGGTTACGTCCAGTGAGGTGACGGAGTCGGTGGGGCTGAACCTGGCGACGGCGTCGCGGATCATGGTGGAAATGGCCGGGCGGGGCTATCTGGAAAAAGTCTCGCGCAAGAGCGGTTACCGGCCGGGGCCGATGATCGCCGCCATCGCCAATCGCGACAATGTTTACCACCGCATGGCGCAGGCCGCGCTGAATCCCGTGACCGAATTGGCGGCGCAGATCGGCATGCCGGTGAACCTGGCGGTGATGAACGGCACGCGCCGGATCATGTTGTTTTATCACAACACGGCGCCGCAGTGGAAGCCATGGAGCAAACTGACCTTTACCGATGCCGAAAATACCGCCACCGGGCGGTTGCTGGCGGCGACGCTTCCCGAGCAGGAAGCTGCAGAATTGTTTCCGCAGATGCCGCTGCCGTTCTGGCCGGAAGTGAAGGATTATGCGCAGCTGCACAGGGAACTGGCGAAAATCCGAAAGAACGGTTTTGTATCGTTCATATCCGAGCCGGACGGAACGCTGGTGATGGGGCATCTGGTGATGTCGAAGGGATACCCGGCGGCGGCGATTGGTTTCGGAATACGCGACGAAGCACGGGCCGGGGAAATTCAACGCCTTTCGGCCGACACAGCCGCCCGGATTGTACAGAAACTCGAACATGAAAATAAGATTTACTGAGGTGGAACAATGTTGATTTGGCATCGGGCACAAACGGACGGGACATTGCACGGGCTGCTGGAAACGCTGGCGGAGGAGTATCCGCTGGCGGAACACGGAAACGGCGCGGAAGTGTCGTTTCAGAAGGTACCGGACCCGGAAGCGCTGAAGGTGGAAAGGTCCGGCAGTGGATGGATCGTCCGCTACGGTAGTCCTGCTGCGGCGGCGCGCGGGCTGGGTTATGCGCTGGCCGGACGCGAGGCGGAGGAGAAACTGGCGTTCAAGACATTCGGGATTCTGCTGGATTGCTCGCGGACAGGGATTGTCACGGTGGAGCATTTCAAGCATTGGCTGAGGCGGCTGGCGCTGTTCGGCTACAACATGGCGATGTTGTACACCAAGGATGCGTATCAACTGCCGGGCGAGACGTATTTCGGCTACATGCGCGGCGCGTATTCGCAGGAGGAAATCCGCGAGATCGATGCTTATGCGAAAAAACTTGGGATCGAGATGGTGGCCTCGATTCAGGCGCTCGGCCACCTCGAACCGATTCTGCGCTGGCCCGCTTACGGCAAAATCAAGGACACCGACAATGTGTTGATGGTCGACGAGCCGGAATCCTACAAACTGCTGGAAAAAATGCTGCGATTTTGGAGCGAAGCACTGGGCACGCGGCGCATTCACCTGGGCATGGACGAAACGCATGACCTCGGGCGCGGCCGGTTCATGGACCGGAACGGCTATGAGCGCGGTTTCGACCTGTACAACCGCCATCTGAAGCGGCTCTGTGAGATTTGCGGCAAATTCGAGTTGAAGCCGATGATCTGGTCGGATATGTATTTCCGGCTCGGCAACCCGAATCAGGATTATTACGACCCGGCGACGGTGATTCCGGACGATGTGAAGGCGGCGATTGCGCCGGAGGCGGAACTCTGTTATTGGGATTATTACCATCGCGACCAGAAGTTTTATGAGGACTGGATTCAGCGGCACCGCGACCTCGACAAAGAGCCGGTCATGGCGTCCGGTATCTGGACCTGGTCGCGCATGTGGTACGATCACGAGCAGACGGTGAATACGGCCGGGCCGTGCATCGACGCCTGCCGCAAAACCGGGCTCAAGGAAATCATTTTCACTATGTGGGGCGATGACGGCGGATATTGCGAATTCGATTCGGCATTTGCCGGCATGGCCTGGGCCGCCGATTATGCGTACAACGGACAGGGCTGCGAAGAGCGGACCGGTGCATTGTTCCAGGCGGTGATGGATACGAGTTATCAGTTGCAGCTGGCCGCCGGCGAGCTTGAAATGAGCGTATTCAAAGAAGACGGCAGTCCGCACTATGATATCGTGGCTGGCTGGACGCTGTGGGACGATCCGCTGATGGGGATCTTGTGGCACGAAATGCGGCATTATGGCAAGAATGTCTGGGATGACGCGATTACGAAACTCAAGGAAGTACGCGGAAAGCTCGAGCCGCATCGCGGTGACCGCAAAGCCGGGCATATCGACCATGCGTGGAATATCTGCAATACATTGATTCACAAGCTCGAAGTCCGGCGCGGCCTGGTGCGGGCGTATCGAGAGAAAGATACCGCCGCGCTGACCCGGTTGCGGGATGAGGAAATTCCGGCGGTGATCGCGGCGATCGGGGAATTGATGGAATCGTTCCGGGTGCAGTGGTTCCGCAGTTACAAATCATGGGGTTTGGAAGTGATGCAGATCAAGCTGTCCGGGTTGTGCGAGCGTTACCGCGAAGTTGCGCGGCGCCTGGAGGACCCCGGCGCCCGCATCGAAGAGTTGGAACTGGAGCCCGAAACCCTTGGCGCACCGGATACACGTTACCGGATGATCGCCACGGGCGGATGGTTTATCTAATTAAGAATTAAGAGTTAAGAATTAAGAATGAATGCTAGAGAAAAGGCTTTGGAGTTTGTACGGAATGAGACGCAGTTTCATTTAGGTTTTTTGCCGACGGAGCAGTCGAATCCTTTAACGGTGAATCTGGATAAGGAGTTCGAGCGGAGCCGGGCGGACGGCGTGCGGTGTCTGCAGCGGGTCGACCGCAATGTGGCGGCCATGGCACGGCGGATTTTCAGCAGCAGCGAATTCGAGCGGCTGGTCGGGAAGGGGGTTGAGGTTATCCGGGGCGGAGGCAAGGTAGTGTTTTCCGGGTGCGGGGCCACGGGGCGCTTGAGCATTTTGCTGGAGTGCATGTGGCGCGAGGCCGCGGCAGGGAGCGGATACGCGGACTCGGTGTGCAGCATCATGACCGGCGGGGATTATGCGCTGGTGCGTTCGGTGGAATTTTTTGAGGATTATCAGGAATTCGGGCGGCAGCAGGTGCGCGAGATGGGGATGACGGAGCGCGATATGCTGGTTGCGATCACCGAGGGGGGCGAAACGTCGTCGGTGCTCGGCACGGTCGACGAATGCCTGGGGCGCGGCGCGGCGGTGTTTCTGATGTTCAATAACCCGGCGGAGCTGCTGGCGAAGCATCTGGAGCGCTCGCGGCGGGCGATCGAGGATTCGCGCGTTTGCGTGCTGGATTTGTCCTGCGGGCCGATGGCACTGGCGGGTTCGACCCGTATGCAGGCGACGACCTCCGAACAACTGGTCGCCGGCGGCGCGCTGGAAACGATTTTCTGCCGGTTGTTCGACAAACCGGTGATGGATTACGCCGCCGAATTTGAGAAATTATTGGATGGCCTCGAACGGCCGGAAGCGGTGGATGCAATTGGCAAGTACATCGATTTCGAGGCGGAAGTTTACCGGAAACATGGCAAGGTCACGTATTATGCCAATGATTTCATGCTGGACATTTTCACCGACACCACGGAGCGCTCGCCCACGTTCATGCTGCCGCCGTTCCGCAAAGTCGATGACACGGTTTCGCCGCCGCCGTGGGCGTTTGTCAAGAATCCGCTGTATTCCACCCCGGATGTCTGGCGGAACCTGATGCGCCGCGAGCTTCGCTGTCTGGAATGGACCCCGGAGGATTATCGACGGCTGGGAGCTGCCGCTCAAATCGAGCAGAGGCCGCCACTGATCCAGAAAAACGAACTGCTGAAAATTGCGGTGGGCAACGAGCCCTCGCCAGAACGCTGCGCCAATGCAAATGATGCTGCGGTATTGGTTCGCTGCGGAGCCGCGCTTCCGAAGCTGGCAGAGGCTTTTTCCGCGCAGACGGCGGATTTCAAGATCCGTCGCGAACTGGTGGTCGGCGGCAGCGGTGGAGACTTTTCGATTCCGTTGAATCTGCCGGCGTCGCCGCTGCGGGTCATGGAACATATGGCAATCAAGCTGGCGCTGAACACGATTTCGACCGGGACCATGGTTTGCCTGGGGCGCGTGACCGGCAACTGGATGAGCTGGGTGGACGTGACCAACAAAAAGCTGCTCGACCGCGGCATTCGCCTCCTCACCGAAATCGGCAAAATGGATTACGAAAAAGCGGCGATCATGCTTTTCGAATCCATCGATGAGCTTGCGGGCGTTTCCGGCGAAAAACCCTCGACCGTGCAGCACGCCCTGGCGAAAATCCGCTAATTAAGTTCTGTCGTGGCAGGATAAACACGAGAGGCTGGCGCCGTTTCACTCGGTTTTCGGGCGGTCTCCGCTGTATTCATGGACTTTTTATGTCAGGGGGTGCCAGACAGCATGCTTTTCAGTAACTTGGAAATATCGGTATTATCCTGGGCGCTGGTAAACTTACCGGCATTTTTCCCGTAGGCGGAAGTGATTACCGCCTGCGCGGTATGTCCGAAGGTGGTGAAAGTCACCCCGGCCTTGCCGCCGGTAAGGCGCTGCAGCATGACCTGAAGCGGATCGTATTTACCATACAGGATCGTGTATTCTTTCTCGTGCTCTTTGCGTCCGGCAGTGATCTCGAATGCGTGTTTTGCCGCGCTTTGTTCTTCCTCGGCCAGCAGCATCGGATCATCCGCCGCGCCGCTGAATTTCAGGCCGAACGACGCTGTGATCAGCGGTTTCAAGTCATCAAAACTCAATGATTTATCCGCTTCAAGCATGGCTGCAACTTTGCGGCTGAATGCCGTGCCGGAGCATTGCTGACGCGCCAGCAGTTCCGGTCGATAAGCCCTGCCGGCCTGTCCCAGTGCCAGCCCGCCGGTTTCGTGGTCGCCGGTGACGACGATCAGCGTGTCGTCCGGGTGCTTCTGCGCGAACTCATACGCCCGGCGGACCGCCGCGTCGAAATTCAAGGCTTCGCGAACCATTCCCCCGGCATCGTTGGAATGCCCGAAATGGTCGATCTGACCACCTTCCACCATGATGAAAAAGCCGTTCGGATTGTCCAGCAACTCAATCGCCCGCGCAGTGATTTCGGCCAGTTGCAGGTCCTCCGGCCGCGCATCGATATCCCAGCTCAAATTGCGATTGGTTCCCTTGCGGTAGTCGCCGGCGATGGCCGGAAGCGTGATGGAGCCGTTCAGTTCCTCCCGATTACCGGTGACCCGGTAGCCTTTCTTTGTCGCCAGCTCGAAGAAATCGCCTTTCGGATCGGTAACTCCACCGCCGCCGAAAAAGTCAAAGCCGGACGCCAGCAGATCCAACGCGATTTCACGGGCATTGCCGCGTCCGCTGTTATGGGCGTAAAATCCGGCGGGGGTCGCGTGATTCAGCGTCACACTGGTCAGGATGCCCACCCGGTACCCGGCTTTTTTAGCGGCGGCGGCGACCGACTCCACTTTTGTTCCGTCCGGGGTTATGCCCAGCATGCCGTTATTGGTCTTCACGCCGCAGGCAATCGCGGTGGCGGCGGCGGCCGAGTCGGTGACGAGGCGATTTGCGGAGGCCGTGGCGGTAACCGTCTGATACGGAAAGCGGTTGATCAGCAGCCCCGGCTTCCCCTGCGCCGTATTGAAATGCTCGGTCAATTGCCGTTGCGGCAACCCCATGCCGTCACCGATAAACAGGAAAATATATTTGACCGGCTCATTGGCTGACAATGCAAGGATACAGCAAAAAATTAAAGACACAATCCAGATTTTCGATTTCACTTTTCAAGCTCCAATAATGTATTTTTCAGGCGGATACCAGTCAACTTCCCATGCTCGAATTCCAGGACGGCAGTACCGACGCCCCGGAAATGCGAACCGCTTTTCAGGATCGGAATCACTTCTCCTCCGGCAGGGATAACTTGTTCCTGTTCTTTGGGGGCAGGGATGAATTTATGCTGGTCGCCGCCGCAGATCAGGTCGAAACATTTGCGGAATTCCGGATCGGCGGCCAATTTATCGTCCTCGGCATTCATCTGATGGCTCAACAGGACCACGGCCTTGGCTCCGGCCTTGCGGGCCCGCTGCGCCGCCGCGATCAGTTTTTCCGGCGAAGTCCGGGAGCGGTCGCGCCATTCCGGATAAATCCCCCGGTAGGCGGCGAACCCGACAATCGCAATACCATGAGCCATGACATATTCACGCTCGATGCCGGGGTACGCCACCGCCACCAGCGGAATCCCGCTCTTGCGGTACAGTTCCAGGAAATACGCATCGCCACGGTCGGGCTCGTGGTTACCGGGCACTGCCGCCGCGATCTTCAACTGCGCGAGCTCGGCGAAGCACTTTCGGTCGTATTCCTTCAATGTCTCACCGCCCCGAATTTCCTTGAAGGCCGGCGGATTGCGCGGATTCCCCTCCGGGTAAACATGGCAAAGCAGGTCCCCGGCGCTCAGGACCAGTTTCGGCTCCGCCACCGACTCGATAAACGCCTTGGCGGCGGTGAAATTGCGGTGATCCTGATGCGTATCGCCGATCAGAACCAGATTCAGTTTTTCACCACCGGATATGCATGTTCCGCAAAAGAATATGATCATGAAAATCCATGATTTCATTATTTCTCCACCTCATCGTAAAGTTTCGAACCATGCTTTTCGCGATAATAGAGATACCCCATGTTGGAGATGTATTGATCTTCATGGGCCGCCCGGAAAGCCGCGAGTGCCTTCAAAGACTCCTGCCATTTCGCCCGGTTTTCGGCAGTGGAGGACGCATCCAAGCTGCGCTTGGCCAGCAGGGTCTTGACGGTCAAATTCGCGTTCTCCAGCCCGAGCTGCAGGAACTTCACCCGTTCCAGCGTCTCCGGATCTTTGGCAGCCGCGGCTTCGGCTTTCTTCAACAAATCATTTGCATGAGTGAAGAATTCCGGCGTGAAAATGCGGTCGGAAACATTGAGCCAGTTTTTGAAGCTGATGCTGCCGAGTTCGCTCTTCCACTGGTTCCACTGCTCCATGGTTACAGCGTCGGAAATGTTCTCACAATAATCGAAATACGCCTTTACCTCGCCCGCCGCCGAACCGAATGCGCCGTAATATTCATCCAGAATCTGCTCGACTGTCAGGTCCGGGCGCGCCGTCAGTCGCGCCAATGTGTACAGCATCGGCCCCTGGGCGGCAAACTCACCGCGCATCATGTCGAAGTCGGCTCCGACCATGGCTCCGCTTTCAAAACACTCTTTATAGGCATTCCCTAACTTGCGGGCATATTGCAACGGCATGTTGTGCCCGGAATGCGTTGAATTCGGGCGCAGGACCATGCTCGGTCCGCTCGCCTGCCACTCCTGCCATTCGCGGCGGATTCGTGCCATTTCGTCGCCGGTGAAGGGGTAATACGGCCAGCCGACGTAGCCGATGGCGATATTGCGATGCAGTTTGGTCCGCAGCGGCGGCCGGGCGAAATTCGCGTATGCGTGGCCATAAACGATGACATCCGGCTTGACTTCTTTGGCCAGGTCGTAAACTTTCAGATAAAACATCGCATAACGGTCCGTCAGCGAAGCGCCGCTCTCGTCTTTGCCGCCATCCTCGCCGACACGCATGAAGCTGTTGCGGTTCTCGCGTATGGGGATGATGCCCTTGCTCCAATACGGATGCGTGGCGAACCCCGGCTGCGGCGCATCCCAGCTCCGGCATTGCGGGCAGGTGCAGAAACCGGCGGTATCGTTTTCGCATGCGGACAGAACCTCTTTCGGCTTTTTCCGGAAATCCTCGACCACCTGTTTCTGGAAATCCGGGTTGGAAACGCACATGGAGATGTCGCGGCCGGTTTTGTCGCCCTTCAGCGGACGCCTTGTTCCGTCCGGCAGCAGGGCGAAAAATTCCGGGTGGGTTTTCGAGAAACGCTCCCAGTAATTGGTAAAGGCGTGACCACCCCGGATGCTCTTCACCGAGGCGAAACGATGCCGGATCGTCCACAGGGCGCTGCCGCCCAGAAATGCTTCCCGGGCTTCCTGATTTTTCCATCCGTTCGGGTTGGAAATTTTGGGCACGATCCGGAAAGTGGCACTCTCCAGCGCCGGTTTGCCGGTTCTCTTGAAGTCCGGCAGTATAATCGAATCCCGGTGCGGCACATAGGTACCGGTCTCGCCCGGCCACAGGAAACGCACGCCCAGCTCACGGTCCAGGAAATCGTAAACCGCAAACAGTGTTCCGGTCGATGCTGTGATCATGCCTTGTTCCGCCGCTTTCTCCGGCTTGAACTCCTTTACCGCGTGGTCGAATCCGCAAAGCACCAGTTCGTTCCCCCGCGCCTCGACCACAAACCCGAAACGCCCGAGACCTTTGACCGACGTACCATAACCGAGCTTGATTTCGTTCGGCAGTGTATTTTCATCTTTCTGCCCGATCACCGGCAGTTTCGCTTTCGTGGCACGGTAAATATAATGCTGCAGTTCTTCCGCGGCGAAGCGTACCGAATCCGGCGCACCGTCCGCTACCCGGATCGAGGCCGCCGCTTGCCCGTCACGCACCAGTTCCACCGCCGACACGCATAATGCGCCCAGCAAACATAAAACGATCAGTATATTTCGCATCATTCGTATCCTATCAGTTTGTTCAGGCCCCAGAAAGCTTTGCCGTTTTCCGAGGAGTTCGCCGGCGACGTGCTGCCGCGATGGCTGTCATAAAAAGTCCGGGAAATAATTCCGGCATGACCGTCCAGATAATTGATCGGAATCCGCTCGAAAGTGCCGTGCAGCGCCCGCTGCTTGCGGTCCTCGCTGGCGGACGTGTTGTAGGGATTCAGCGTGACGGTACTGCTGAGCGCGCCGACGTCATAATAGCCGTTGCTGCCGCCGCCGCACGAGAAAAACCAGGCCTCGGATGGCGAAGTCACCCAGAAAAGTGCATAACTGGCACTGAGCGAACCGCTGTAAGGGGGCCGGACCTGATCGACTTTGAGGTGTTTGCCGCCGCCGCCCTGGTGAACCCCGAGCCCGTAGGACGAATATTTGAGCGTGGTCAGCGTGGCGTTGCCGTAGGAACTGGAGAAAAACTCGGGGCAAACGTACATGCCGGCCGCGCCTTTTTCGTCGCGTTCCGTGTAGGCGTTGGGCAGGTACTTGTTGCCGTTGCCGTCCGAATCGCCTCCGAGCTGCTGGAACCAGTAGCGCATGTCGCTGCCGGAACCACGGTCGGGCGTGACTTTGTACGAGTTATAATCCGAGGAATAGATCATTGCCGCGCTGCTGAAGTTTTTCAGTTTGTTGAGACAGCTGATTTCGCGTGCCTTGGAGCGCGCTTTGTTCAGCGCGGGCAGCAGCATTGCCGCCAGGATGGCGATGATCGCGATCACGACGAGGAGTTCAATGAGGGTGAAATGAACCTTTTTCATGCAAACCTCCGTTGCTTGTTCATATAATATCGGCTGATGATTCCACTGACCAGGCGGTGCGCTTCCTCCGGAGCTTCGTTGTTGTGTGCATAATAGTAACATGAGAGATGGTCCGGCGAAGCCATATCCAGGTATTTCTCCAGATTGCGGGCGAACGTGCTGTGCTCCGAAGCGGGCAGCAGCATGTTTTCGATCAGGGCAAAAGAGCCGCAGCCCGCTTCCGCGCATTCCTTCTGCGTCCGGGGCCAACTTTCCCACAGATACGGCTTGTGCTTGGTCGGTTTCTCATGGAAATAACTCTGCAGCGAGAGCCCGCCGTCGTACCCGGCATAATCGATTCCCGGCAGCTGTGCGCACATCCGGGTAAAGACCGGATTGGTTTTCGGCATATTAAAAATGGAGACCACCAGTTCCGGGCGAATTCGCCGGGCGGCGGCGGTCCATTCGCCGATCAGTTCCGCGAAACTGCGGCAGGCGTCCTCCGGGCCGTAATCCGCGCCAAGCGCCGCCACTGCCTCGGGGTGAGTCGTTACATGATCGGCGATTTTCGGCTCGTCCCAGATGATTCCGTCCACCTCGTAATCGCTTACCACCCCTTCGATGAATTCGCGGCTCCACTGCCGGAATTCCGGCGATTCCGCGCAGGCAATCGCGTTGAACTCGGGCAATCTTATATCGGGGTGATCGTTCAGCCAGATACTTCCCATCAACGGCGCCCCCGCCACCCGGCCGCCGATACGGCTCGGAATCACATATACTTCCAGCGACGCCCGGTGCGCGGCGGCCACCTGCATTTCAAACGTCCGCCGGGCGTATTTCATTTCGCTCTCGCTGAAGGTCAGCGCCACCGCGTCAAACCCGAGATCCCGCATTTCACCGAAACACTCATCCCACTGGTGCGGTATCACCGTCCAATTGCCGTATCCGATACAGTATGCCGTCAGTAATTGTCTTTTTTTCATATTGCTCTTATATATGTTTCTATTGCATTTTGCCGAATCAACTGCTATAATGATATTATACGCTAAAAACGGACAAATGGAATAGCCGAACCATGGAAATATCGCTCATTGATATACAAAATCCGATCATCTATCTGGGCCAGGTGCCACGCAAAGTGGCATCGCCGCTGCCGGTCGAGCGCGTCGGTCTGCTGAAAGGGAAAACCAAGGTCATCGATCGCCACTTCGTCCTCCCCAGCGTATTCTTTGTCTTTAACGGCGCCGGGTTTCTTGAGCAGGACGGCCAGCGTATCGCGCTTCAGGCGCCGTTCATGATCTGGAACTGGCCCGGGGAAACCAAACGCTACTGGCCGGAGCCGGGCTGGGACGAATTTTTCATCGGTTTCCAGCCGGGGGCGGAAGAAGTCATCGAACGTATTTTCCAGCGGGAGGTCTTCGAGCCGCATTATCGTCCGAACCTGTACCTTGCCGGCTGTGTGCGCTATGCCAATGAGATTCTGAAACTGGCGCAGCAGCCATCCATCACCGGGACCGCCGACCGGATCGACCATCTGGTCACGATGATCCTGCTGGAGGCGGTCTACCCGCATCATGAGGAAACCCTGGACCCGGTCGAGCGCAAACTGGTCCGGATCGCCGAGTATTTCCATGACAATTTCACGCAGGACATCAATATCGAGCACCTGGCGATCAAATACGGCATGTCGTACCCGACCTTTCAGCGGCACTGGCGGCGCAAGTACTCCTATTCGCCGCTTCAATATTTGCGCAACCTGCGCAATACCGCCGCCATCGATCACCTGCGCGACAGCAATATGAGCATTGGCGACATCGCCCTTGAACTCGGCTTCAAAAACCAGTTTTACTTCGCCAAATTTTTCCGCGACATGAACAACGTATCCCCCAGCGAATACCGCAATTGCTCCGCCGGAAAACATCCGAAAAATTCCTGACTGTCATTTAGTCTTCACGTCCGTTTGGTATTACTTTAGGTATAACCTACTTTTTAATAATTTTTTCTATTAGCCTATTGACATTTGGTTTCGCCTGCGCTATAATTATAAGTAGATACAACTTTAAGGAACCGTGAATGCAGCGAAATCTGAGAGAACACAGTTTTTATCTCAAGCTGGAAAACAAGCTCCGCGAGGATATCCTCAGCGGGGCGCTTCCCGCCGGACAGTCTATTCCGAGCGAACCGGAGCTTTGCCGCCAGTTCGCACTCAGCCGTACCACTGTCCGCAAAGCGATTCAGCGCCTGGTCGATCGTAACTTTCTTCGCCGGGCGCATGGTTCCGGGACTTTCGTCATTCCCGCCGAGGACCGCGCCCGCATGCCCCGCCAGCTCGTCAAGATCCGTATACTGGGCAGTGCCGAAGCGTTCGATCCGGAAACAATGGATATATTCGATAAGAATATTTTTCTCGGAGCTGATTCCTTTGCGCGGCTCAATAATTGCGCCCTGGAATGGTGCCACAATGCAGTTTCGCCAGAAAAACTGCTGGCCGATTATCATAATTTCCTGTTCGACGGGCTGATCTGGGTTCGCGGCGATGAAGCGCAGCTGGATAAGGCACAGCAGTTGCGCAAGTATTCTGTGCCGCAAGTACTTATCGCTCGTGATCTCGAACAGGTACCGGGGATTTATTTTGACAGTGTCAAAGCGATGGATGACCTTTGTCATTTCCTGCGAACCCTCGGCCATCGCAAAATCGGCTTCGTTGACTTGAAATCCCCCCTGCCGGTCTTCCAGGAACGCCAGAACACCTTCGTCCGTGCCTGTTCTGCCAATCATGTCCAGGGCGAATTATGCGCCATTGACTTTTACCGCAGCGATCTCATTGCCGCATTCCTGCGCGAAAGCCGTCCGACTGCACTGCTTTGCGCCGGTCTGGTGGAGCCTTATCTGCACGAAGCGGTTCACGAACTCCGACTCCGGATTCCGGAGGATCTTTCGCTCATCAGGCTCAGTCCGACCCCGGTGGAATACGATCATGTTTCATGCACGGAGCTTCGCATGCCGGTCTTCGAAATGGGGTTCAAAGCCGCTGAGACGCTCCTCGGCAGTAATTTTCTGGAACCGCAAACGCTCCGGGACCGCGTTCTCGTCCCCGGGGAAATCGTCGTAAGACGCTCAATAGCACAACCTAACCAAAAGGATTAACTATGAAAACACAGCACAAATTCACACTGATTGAGCTTCTGGTGGTCATTGCAATCATCGCAATTCTGGCATCCATGCTGCTGCCGGCATTGAACAAAGCCCGCGACAAAGCCAAAAGTTCGCAGTGTGTCGCAAACCTCAAAACCATGGGCCTCGCCAATGCCGGCTATTCATCGAATTACGATGACTGGATTACTGTTCAAAAAAACACCTCCGGCTACCTCTGGTTTGAACTTTTAGCGAAGGAAGGCGCCCAATTCCAGGTTGATTATCCGACCGGATCGGCTCCGGACCATGGCACCTTCAACTGCCCGGCCGAACCGGTGGAAGCGCGTTTCTACCACGGTGCGACGGCCGGTACCTATTTCCGGTTCACCCATTATGTCATGAACTCCGCCGTCAGCGGATTGAAAACCATATCGGCAAGCTATCCGGATTTCACCAAGTCCAGAAAAACCGCGTCCATCCGTATTCCGTCCGCGACCATGTTTGCCGGTGACTTCCTCGACCGGGTCAACCCGACCATCATCTGGGCGGAAAACATCAGTATGCGCCACGGCGGCACTCCGCAGGCTGACGCAGGTACGGCGGCCGCGACGACCGGCGGTGCCAATATCGTTTACATGGACGGCCACGTCAGCAGCCGCAACTACCGGCAGATCAAAAGCGACGCCCTGGATCATCCCGGCGCATTCAGCTCCCAGAATTTCCTTAAGCTCGGCATTAACCTGGATTCCGGTACCTCCAGCCCATATTAATATATAAAGAAGATACCCGATGAAACAATACCTCTTTTTTGCCGTATTAGCTGCCGCCTGTTCCCTGGGGGCCGCCAATCTGATCAACAATCCGTCCTTTGAAACGGCAGACTCGAAAACCGGCTTTGCCCTCGGCTGGAATACCGCCGGTTCCGTTTCTCTCGAAACCACCAACGTCCACTCCGGCCGGCACGCCGCGAAACTGGAAAAAAGCGGCAGCGGCAATGTCAACTGCGATCAGGTCGTACGCTTCCCAAAGCCCCTGACCGGCAATGTCAAGTGTACCATCCGCTATAGCCTGTGCGGGGTAAATGTCCAGGGGGCGTATGTGGTATTTTATGCCGGAACCAAAGAAAAGTTTCAGCGTCAATGGGTCAATCTCGGCGGAGTCAAGGATTCATTTGAGTGGAAAACGTTTGAACATACCTTGGAACTCGAACACGGCACCGCCCACCTGGCGATGTCGTTCCGCCTGAACGGCACCGGGACGCTGTTCGTCGACGATGTTTCCGTCGAAATAACCGAACCGGAAGCCGCCGCCATGCTCGATTTTCAGGGCCCCTTGAATCCTGCCACCCAACTGCCCGGCCAATGGACCGAAAAGAAATATATCGGCAATGAAAACGCATCCGCCATCCGCATAATCCCCCTGGAGGACGGTGCCGCTGCCGAACAGCAATGGCAGAGCGGCGCTGCCAAATCCGGTTTCGCCAACGCCAATATCCCGGAAGCGTTTTTCGCCTTTCCGGCCATCCGCGTGACCACCCGGGTCAAAGTCGCGGACCGAGGAGAAGCGATGATCGGCCTGGAATTTTTCGACGCCGGTGGTAATACGGTTACGGAAGTGCTTGCGCCTCCGTCTCACGCTGCCGATTGGGAAAAACTTACCGCCACCTTCCGTTGTCCGCCGGAAGCGAAAAGTTTTCAGGTATTGATGCTCAACACCGGCGAAGGAACCGTCTGGTTCGACACGGTATCCATCACCAAGGGCGACCCCAAAGATGCGGTCAACAGCCTGAAAGGCGCATTTGAGGTCCAGGTTTTCCCGGTTTCCACCTCCCTCGATCAGCTCGGGGAAGAAAATACACTCAATATGTTTGTCGACAGTCCTGTCGGTGTGGCCTTTCATTTCAAGGGGGAACAGAAAAAAATGAAGAATCCGGCGCTGGTGATCGATGTACCCGCCGCACTCGAAATCACCGACGTTTTCACATCGCACCCCTCGCAATGGAGAGCCGAAAAGTATTCGTTCAAACCGTTCAACCGTCAGGAAGGTCCTTATAAACGCTACCGGCTCGAAAATACCCGCGCCATGCAGATTGCCGTCCCGGGCGGCTTCGCGTATCAACGCAAAAATATCGTGACAATCATGCCGGAAGACCAATCCGGGTTCAACCCCTCCGAACAGCGGATCTTTTACCATCTCGAAAACAATGGCGTGGCCGACCTGGAGTCAGCCTTTACCATCCGGTATCTGCCGCCGATGCCGCAAACTCCGAATCCCAAGCGCTTCAAGGCCATGCGCTGGGACGGCATGGACATGTCGTTTTCCAATGACCGGACACTGCTTGCCGCCATCCGCCAGCAGGAAGAAGCCGGATTCACCTGGGCGCGGCGCTTCGAGCGCCTTGCTCCCCGCTTCGAAGAGATCGAAAAGATCCTGACGCAGCGCAACTGGCGCTTTATGCTCGGTGGTGCGCCTTCTTCCAATTTAAACCACTATGCATCGATCAAGGACCAAATCACCCTGGAAGTCGCCATTAATGCCGACGGCAAAGTGCGCGGCCACAACGAAATGTGTCCGGAATTCATCACCCATGAACCGAAGTTCGCGCCGCTCCGCGATGAAGTGATCCGCGCCAATATCGCCGCACGCCATCCGCAGCCGGGCGACTACCTGATCCTTGATTTTGAAGACTGGCAACCGATGGAATGGTGCTTCTGCGAACGCTGCCGCACCGCCTTTGCCGCCGCGAACAATCTCTCCCCCGTTCCGGGCGCCGCCGAGATCAAGAAACAACATGCCGAAGCCTGGCGCGATTTCCGCCGCCGGAACGGTGCGGAAAAAATCAAGATGGTCGCCGATGTCGTACGCAAGCACTTCCCGTTCCTCACGTTCGGCGACTACACCTATATCGTCGACTACTCCAAAAAAGATTACGAGAATTATTTTTACAGCGTGGCCAAAGACGCTGCGTTGAACGAAAAATATCTTGATATGCACCTGCCAAGCTATTATCATATCGTCGACGCCGCCGGATTCGACATGATGAAAATCGGCAGAGCCAAGCTTAAAAAAGAGTATGTGCCCATTATCGCCATTGACGGCATCGGTTATTTGTCCAAGAATAACGTTCTCGGCCCGGAACGTGTCCGCATGATGATCCTCAATGCCGCCGCCAATGGTTGTTCCGGCTTCAGTGTTTACCCCGGTGATCATATCGACGGCAAATTCATGCTGGCGATCGACCATGCCATGGCCGATGTCGCATCGAGCGAAGCATATCTGCTCGATGGCAAGCCCGACAGCCGACTCTCTGCCCAAGCCCTGCCTTACCGCAGCACTCAGACTGTAATCGGCGGCCAGAACCTGACCTTGCAATTCCCGCGCTGGGATGACTATTTCCGTTACAGCACCCATCAACTGGGGCAAGGTACCCTGATCACCCTGCTCAATCATCATCCGGACCAGACGGCCTATGCCGAAGTCGGCACGACGCTCCCGGACGGGCGCTACGCCGTGATCGACCGGATCGCCGGCAAACGGCTCCCAGTTGATAATGTCCGAAGCTTCCTTGTCGAGGTCGCTCCGCGCGATGTCCGTTTCCTGGAAATTATTCCCGAAAATATCGCTCCCGAACTGCCTCTGCTTCCGGCGCAGAACGTCATACGGCAGAATTTCGAGCACGAACGCGTCAAATTCAACCGTACTCAACAGGAAAGCGTATTTGCCCCGAAAAAAGAAGGCGTTTTCAACTTTCAGTACAGCGATATCAATCAGGACAAACGCCCCGAGATCGAAGTATCGTCTCCGGGACAGTCGATTTTCATCGATCTGGAATGCGGCGGCTCGCTCCTCGATTGGCGTATCGGCAAAAACTCACTGACCGAACTTCTGCCCGGGCATCTGGTCGCCCAGAGCCGTCTCCATATGCCGGTAAACGCCAGGCAGGACCCGGCGGAAACGAGTGCCTGTAAATTCATTGCCGCAGGCGTCGAAAACCAACAGGCGTTTGTCACGATCGAACGCAAATTCACCCTGATTTCCCTGACCGAACGCAAGACTTTCCGGATCGATGCGGGAAATCATCTCCGGGTCGATTATGTTTTCACCAATACCGGAGACAAGGAAATTTCCTTTTCGCTCTGGAACCGCAACGCCATGAATCCGGGCAAAAGCAAAGACGCCACCCAGACCTCCACATTTCTGGCTTCGACCTCAGATAAGCTCGAACAGCTGGAGCAAAAATCGGAAATTGTACTCCCGCGCAGTGTACTCAAAAGCGGTAAATCGGCCGCGATACTCGCCGGGGGCAAATACCGAATCGAGGCAGAAATCCCATTCGGCGACCTCAAACAGCTCTATTTCTGGCTTTCCCCCGGCATCTGTACCTGGGAGTGGATGCTGCGCGACGTAACCCTGGCTCCGGGCAAATCGTTCCAGTCCAACATCCTCTATACTGCTGTCGCAAACTAGCCAATGTGCCCGTCAACTCGTAATTGCTATTTTTTATTTGAATGAATCCAGGATACGATCACGGCATTTTGACCAGGAGGTTTTTGCCGGATCGAATTCGGAGGCAATCTTCTCTGCCTGACGGCCTTTTCCCTGGGAGCGCAGGGCGTTCAGCAGGCAAATGTCTTCGAAACCTTCGCGCATTTGCTCGGACTGAATGGTGATCACCGGCGCGGTGGTTCCCGGATAAACGGTGCAATAATCCATCTCGATGAAGTCCAGATCGTTCCAGGCGTCAAGGCGGGGAGCGTAATAACTGTAGTAGCCCCAGGCGTTCAAGTTTGCCTTGAAATGCTCCCACAACTGCATTCTGCCGGGACACGGATGGATGTAAGTGCCTTTGTATTTATACGGTTGATCCCAGATTTCGCGCAGGGCCTTCATGTCGCGTCCCGGAAAGCCGAAATAGAGGCCGGCGATCGGCAGCGAGACGTCGATATACTTCGGGTACCACGACAGGAAGGCGTCCAGGATTTTCTGATCCGGGGCAAATCCGTTGCCGCCCCAGCAGCAGGGATTGGCGTAGATCAGGATATTTTTGTCGAATTCTTTTATGGTCTGTGCGAGTTTTGCCATCAGCGTCGTGCCGACGCCGGTTCCGGGTTCGTCCCACATTTCCACCACCCAGCGGTCATACCCGAAGCCGGCTGCCTGAAGCCGGTCCCGGCAATCGCGAATCGTTTCGATGACTTCCTGACGGTGCGCGTCCGTATACTCTGCGCCGGGAAGCAACTCGCAAAAACCGAGATGAGCATATTTGGAGGACGGGATGAATATATATTTCAGGTCCGGAATGGTTTTCTCAAGCGCCTGCACGCCTTCGGTTGAATCAATGGGGTACGAATGCACCACGTTGTAGCCGGAATCACGCCAGTAACGCGCTTCCCATTCCGCATATTTATGGCCGAAGATTCCCGCCGCCGGCCTGGTCGGCTGCGCCCAGACCGCATAGTAATAATCGCCGGGACGCTTCGGCGTTACCGCCAGGACTTCGACGTTGAGTGGAATTTCCACTTTGCCGAATGCCACGCGGCCAGAATAATTTCCGGAAGCCGTATTTTCCGTACGCACCCGCAGCGTAACCAGGGCGGCGTGTCCGGGCGGCAGGGTCAGTTCCGGGAATTTTTCGATTTCCGGAGCATTGCGGACGTATTGACGCAAGGCCGGTGCGCCCGGCAGATTTCCTGCCAGGAAAATCGGGCGCAGCATCGCGCCGCGGCGGCGCTGTACCACCCCGACCACGCCAAGTTCCGCCGTGATATTTTTATCCGTATCGAAACCGGAAAATTCTACCGGCACGGTAATCGTTTTGTCCGTCGAGGGGTTGATTACGTACCAAGCCAGATTTTCGGTCTCGCTGGCCGCCAGGCGCTCGCGGCGCGGCTGATTCAGGTCCTTGACCGGCAGTACGGGGGCATTGATGATTTCAGCGGTAAAGTCGGCGGGGGCCACCACGACTTCGTTCCGGGCATGATGCCCGAGCTGTCTGCGCCAGGTCTCGAATTGTTTACGGCTGAAGACCGTTTCCTGGATGCCGGTAAATGAAATATAGTCGCTGCCTGCTATTAGCTGCCGTTCGCTGCGCAGCAGTGTAAACAGCATGGGAATATGAAGTTCCGGCACGGCGGGATAACTGCTGATTTTCTCCGCGTCCCCGGTCCCGGTGCGCCGGACCAGGTTAACCGGCCACTGATGAGCTTCGAAACCCTCCTTGCCCGCCATTGCCGCCAGCGGAATGCGGATATGGCCATACCAGACGCCGTTTTCGATATTCACCCGGCCTTCCGGTTTGAAGGGGATATCGCCTTTGGTCGGGTCGATCACCGCGCTCGCGTCGGTCTCCAGCTTGCCGGATTTATCCAGCTTGAAAACATAGTAATGCCGTTCATTCAAATCATAGCGGTTCAGGTAGATTTCTACATAATCCCGGCTGCTTCCGGCACTTTCCCGGCAGGCGAAAAGAACCTCGAGGCCGGCCGGTGACATCGCCAGTCTGGCGTGAGTATCCGGATCAGGATCGCTTGAGTTTAGTGGATAAAAATCAAGTTGTTTTGCTTCGAGCATTTCCTTCTGGCCCGGCGTTTTGTCAAACCACTGCAAAGTAAGTTCCCGCCGCGCCAGTTTCGCCATTTCCGGCAGGACGCCGGTCGTTTCGGTAACCGGCAGTTCCGCGGCATCTCCCCACAGCAGAAGTTCCGACAGTTCGACTGCGGCTCCGCCGGTATTGATCAATCCGAAACAGCGCGCCTTAACCCCTTCCACCGCGAAACGGAAGAACTGTTTTTTCGCCGAATTCTGTCGGAAACGTGCCACCTCACGCATGGTCTCCGGGGTATCTCCCGCGACCAGTGCCAGCTCAAAATGCCCCGACAGAGATTTCAGGGCGACATCCAGTTCGGTCACCGTGGCCGGACCGGGAAACTCCATCACCAGTACCGGCTCTTTGCCGCCGCCCCGAAGTATGGCGCCGTCATCGAATTTGCCGTCGAGAAATATGGACGAATTCCGTCCGGTCGTGGTGTCCTTCAGATATATATCGTCCGTAAGGCGCGCCGTCATGCCGCCTGCAATCTGAAATTTGCCCCAGAACCCTTTATTGCTGCTGATAAGCTTGCCCGGCAATTGATCAAAAGCGATCACGGAGCCATCCGGGAAACGCCAGCCGTCTTCCGGTTTTTCCATCGCTTCCACGGTGGGGGTAAGCTTCGTGGCCTCACCGTCAGTTCCGCTCAGAACGAGCTGCAGGGTGGTAAAATGATACATATCTTTATCGGGCGTTTCGGAAAGGTCGCCGCGTGAGGCCAGCAGCAGTCCGAAGTTGATTCTGGCGCCACTGAGGTAATCGCGGATCAGGCCAGTCAGTTCGAAACGTCCCGGCACGTTCCAGTCAAACCGCCAATCCGCGCTGCAGGCGGGCTTCTCCGGCAAAACACCCGGCATCAGCAAGGCGTCTTTGTTGACTCGTTCGATCCAGCGTTCCAGGGGATAAAATTCGACATTTATCACTCCGTCGTCAATGACCGGATTGTGACTCTGTATGACCAATTCGGCTTTCTGCAGTTGGAAATTTTCCGGCACCGCGGAAAAATCGAAATGCAGGTACAGGCGCTGCGGACCGTTGTCAAACGTCGCGTCGCCGCCGAGCCTGCGAGTCTCATCGCAGTAATTAACTTTCCAGGCAATCCGGATCAGGCGATCCGCCTCCAGCGTCAATTCGGCCGCCCGGACCGCGGCGGGCACGGTCAGCAATAAAAGAAAAAGCATTTTGAGTTTCATATATATATCCTTAATATTTTGAATTTACAGCCAGAGCGGACCGCATATCCAGGCATCGGGACCGCCCATTTGCACTCGACTTTTCGCACTGGGCCACAACCAGATATCGATGCTGGCGCCTGGGGTGTACTTGCTGCGGAAGGCATGTCCGTCGAGCGCGGCAATGGCGAAACCCATTCTGCCGTGATCGCGTGCGTGGGTGTCACTGGCAGCAAGGAGGGTCGAGCTGGCGTTTAAATTCAAGACGCCATCGCTTATCATCGGAAACCGGTGTTCGGTGAACAACAGAACGCTGCTGGGCGTATCCGCCGAGGAAATCTTGCCTTTGATTCCAGAATGGCCCAGCCACGGCATCGCATCAAGCTGCAGATATGCGTTCAGGGCATAATTGGATTGTCCCGCCACCCATATCCCGTTTTCCCCCGGCCAGCCGACCTGATCGATCCAGTCGGGATAGCTGTTGTAGGTGGTATCGACACGGTTGCCTGAGCACTGGAATATGCCGGGCTGGGCTCCCCACTTCTGGATCAGGGTCTTCATCCACCAGTAAGAGCCGTAACCATCCACTCCTTCGCTCAACTGCATGATCTGCCCGTTATTATCATCCACATACATGAATGCACATTGTGCCTGCTGCTTGATATTGCTGAGGCATTTCGCTGCCATCGCCGTCTGGCGCGCCCTGTTGAGTGCCGGCAGCAGCATCGCTGCCAGAATCGCTATAATAGCAATTACGACCAGGAGCTCAATGAGTGTAAAATTCGAATGCATACTACCGACTGTGTGATGTTTTTTAAGAATGCTTTTCATACTTTCAATACTCCTTTGTTTTCATGACCGTATTAATGTCGTTGTAGGTTAAATAGTTGCAAATTAAATTCGCCGCGCGATCGCTATCATGCGAATCAGCTATTTTTTTCGATTGGCCCTTACCGTTCCGGTAGAACTGCGCCGTTCCAGATGCAACTGCACGGGACGTTTATCAAAATCCCCGGTTACTCCGAGTTCCTCAATATGCCCGATAATCCGCTTGACCAGCGTGTATGCCAGTTCCTGGTAATCAAACCCGATACCGGTCAATGCCGGGATCACCGACCTGGACCAGGAGGTGTTATCGAAGCTGACCACACTCATTTCCTGCGGATAGATAATCCGGCGGCTGGCCAGACAGGAAATCCCCCCCATCGCCAGTACGTCCGCGGCATAAAATAAAACGGTATTGTCCGGAAACTCGTCAAGCGCCTGTTCCGTCAGGCTGAAACCACGGGCCGGATTGTCCTGGATCGCCTCGGAATAAAGGATATCCATCTGGAAATCCGGATAACACGAGGATATGATGCCGGAAATCAGGGCCATTTTTTCCCGGTCGGTCACATTGCTCCCGGAAATCGCCGTCACCCGGCGATGACCGAGTGCCAGCAGGTGTTCCAGCATCTGCCGGAACGCATCCTTGTATTCGATTTCGACCATGATGCAGTCTGCTAACGGCGGTCGGTCCCAGTAAGTGGCCACCGGAACATTGAATGCTTCCTCGACGGCGGCATGAAATCTGGCGTTGTTACTGGAATAACCGACCAGAATCAGTCCGTCAATGCGCTGTGGCAACCCTTTGAAGTCGAGATTGGCAGTGTGCTCCGGGATAAATTGCACGTGACTCTGGTAACTTTGAACCGAAACAGCCTCGAATAACGCCAGCAGCAGATCATTCAGCCAGAGATTATTTCCCTGGGCATCGGCATTTACCAGGATTCCAAGACATCTCGTCCGCATCGAACGTACCGCCTGGGCGTATGGATTGGGCTTGTAACCGAGCTCGCGGATTGCGGCATTCACCCGGTCGCGGAGTTCGGGCTTGCAATTACCGGTGTTAAGCACCTTGGACACGGTGCCGATACTGACTCGCGCCCGTTCGGCCACCATTTTTATCGTGACATTCCGTACTGTCTGTTCTAGCGGAATCATTCTGAAAAAACCTTCTTATATTGATTCGTGAAACGTTTCATGTATTTATATTATATCAATAGAACAACGATTTGTCAATACCATTTTTGCAAAAAAATTATAGAAAATCTTATTTTTCCCGATAAGCAAAAACAGGCAAACAAAATCAATAGTTTTGAGCCGCCCCCGCATTGTACTTAAAGCTTGCGGAGGGGGCAGCCGGGGAGGCATTCGGATTTGCGGCAGAATTGTTTGCCATTTTGCACCAGCAGTGCGTGATATTCCTTGAAGATCTGGATATCTTCCGGCAGGCTTCCAGTAAAAATCTGCTGCAGTTTGTGATACTCGATATTCGGATCGGTCCCGAAATGCCGGGCGGAAATCCGGCGTGCATAGGCATCAATCACAAAGACCGGACGTTCAAGCGCATACAGCAGAATATCATCGGCGGTTTCCGGGCCGACGCCCGGCACGGTCAACAGCGATTTGCGCAGTTCGGCGGTCGGGGCGCACGAGTCGCGGTACTCCAGCCACCAGGCCGCCAGGGCTTTCAGCCGGGCCGATTTGATGCGAAAAACGCCCGAGGGACGAATCAGCTCGGCCAAATCCTCCATGGAGAGTTCAAGGGTCCGTTCCGGGTCGAGAGCGTCGTGCTGCTTGATCAGCGTCAGGGCCTTATCGGCATTCTGCCAGTTGGTGTTCTGGACCAGAATCGCGCCAGTACAAACTTCCCACGGCGAATCGGCCGGCCACCACCCCTGCTCACCGAACGCGGCAAATAACAGGTCATAACCCGCACGGATTTTGTTCATAGCACCAGACCGGAGAGTTCGGCGTACGACGAAACCGTGAAATCGGCGGCATGCGACCAGGAGCTCGACAGCGCGGGATTGTGGTAATAACAGGTCAGTGTTCCGGCGTCGCGCCCGGAGGCGATATCGTGGATATAATCCCCGATCATCATGACATTTTGCGGGTCCAGCTGCCATAGCGTCAGCACGTGGCGGACCGGCTCGGGCGACGGCTTCATGGACGGGAACTCCCGGGTCAGCACCGGGTCGAACTTCACGCCGAGCCGCTGCAGCACGATATCGGCACTGCGGCGGGTGTTGCGGGTAATCACCGCCAGACGGAGCCCCGCGGCGGCGAAACGATTCAACACCGCCTCGGCATCGGGCTGGAACCGGCAATTGGCGGCGGCCACTTCCTCGTGACGCTCGATCAACGCCCAGGCTTCCTGCTGCTCCGCCTCGGAACGCCGGTTAATCACCTCCACCAGATCCCCCGAACCCTCTTCGATATCGAGCTCGCGGCGAATCTGCCGGAAATCCAGCACCGGCACGGTCAGCGTGCCATCCATGTCAAATATGATACCCTTAATTTCCATCATTTTTAAATTGAAAATTGAAAGTTGAAAATTGAAAATGGATGAAAGGGAAGAATCCCTTTAACCCTCTTTCAATTGAGAAGCATTCCGATAAAGAATAAACTCTTTCCCTAATTTTCAATTCTCAATTTTCCATTTTCAATTAAAAAAAATGGCGGCCCAAAGACCGCCGGCGAATTGCTTCAAACGCTTACCGCATGTTAATACGGTCTTCCAGGAACGGCACCGTGATACGGACCGGTTCCTCGAAGCGAGCCTGTTCCCAGGTATTGATATAATGCGCCGTCGAAATGTAGGCGCTGGCAAACAGGAACATAAAGGTGAAAAACCCGGAAACCGTATAGAACATCGAGGGACCCTCGGCACCGCCGCCTGGTTTCTTGCGGCGGCCCTTCTTGTCCTTGTCGCCCATGATTTCCGCTTCTTTTTCGGCGGCCGGCGGTCCCTTCGGACCACCGCTTTCGTCTTTCTTCAACGAAAGACCACCCTTTTTCTTTTCACCGGTACCGCTGGCGCTGACCGGAGGCGGATTGGTGGCAGCCGGAGGAACCGAGGCTGGCGCGGCCGGTTTAAGACCGAATTTCGCGCCGGTGGCGGCACCGGGATTGACCGCGGACGGTGCGGCCGGTTTCAAAGGTACGGACGGAGCCGCCGGCTTGGCCGGTGCAGCGGGCTTCAGGGCCACGGTCGATGCCGAGGGCGGCGCGGAAGCCGGTGCAGGAGCCGCGGACGGGGCCGGAGCTGCTGCTGGCGGAGCCGCAGCGGATGCGCCGGCGCCCGGTTTGAGCTTAATCGTATCTTTGGCCGTCGACTGCGGGGCAACCGGGGCCGGAGCCGCGCTGCCGCTTTCGGACGGACGCAGTTTAATCGTCTGGCCGGGCGGGAGCGCCTTGGCCTGCGCCACGGAGGGCATCACGGACTCGGCAGCTTCCAGAACGCTCGACTTGGGAGCGGGAGAAATCTTAATCGTTTTGCGGGTGCGGGTATCGTCCGCATCCATGGGGCCGCTGCTGGTCGGCACGACCGGTTCAGCGGCGGGCGCGGCCGAGGCCGGCTTGGGAGTCACTGCCGGAGCGGAAGCCGGAGCCTGGAGCGGAGTCTTGACAGGGGGACGCATGATCCGGGTCTTGTCATCTTCCACCGCTTTCAACGGGCCGGGGGTGATCTGAATCTTGTCTTCATCGGGAATCAGGTTCGGGAGGCCGCCGCCGGTCGGTTTGGCTTTCGTCACCGGCACGGTCGCGGTTTCGACTTCTTCCGCGACGGGGGCCGGAGCAGGGGCTTCCGTCTTAATCGGTTTCAGTTCAATGGTTTTCGCCTCGGCATCGGAAGTACCGACTTCGGGTTTCGCCGCGCCGCCAGGAGTCATTTTGATGGTCTTCCTAGTACGGGTATCGTCGAGCTTTTCCAGATTTCCGGTATTGGTATGGCGCTGGTTCAGCGGGTCGGTCACCTCTTCGCCTTCGGCCGGAGCCGCGGCGGCATCGGCATATTTCGCAGGGGTACCGCTGGCGATCGGCCGCAACTTAATGGTCTTGCGGGTGCGGGTATCGTCAAGCTTCTCCAGATTGCCAGTATCGGTTTCACGGTTGCTCAAAGGATCGGAAATCCCCGGGGGATTGGCATTCTGTCCAGCCGCATCTGCATTATTGTCAGCCATATCTGCTCCTTGGTTTATTACATTTTTTATCGTAATATATTCTAAAGTGACCCAAAGTCAACAGGCAGAATCTGCTTATTGACGAAAAAAAACTTACTTTTTAGCTTCCCTGCTCTTTTTCTTTCATATAAAAGTCGTCAATACGCGAAGCCACATCCATAAAACTGATTTCAACTTTATAGATTTCCTTGTAAATTTCCAGCGCTTCCTCGTCCATGTCGAGCTTTTCATATGCATTGGCCAGGTAATACATGGCCTCCATCTTGTCTTCGTCCATGCGGCCCATTTCCCGCACCGCATCGCGCAGCGGCTCAATGGCCAACTCGTATTCCCCCTTCGCCATCAGGCAGCGCCCGAGGTAAACATTGGACGAATCGTGACGCTTGGGATTGCGGCGGCCGAGCTCCAGCTCTTCGATCGCCTCATCATACTGCTTGTCCTGGAAATAAAGCACGCCGAGATCGTAATGCAGCTGGTTGTCGTCCGGATAAAGGTCGACCCGGTTGATGGCGCGCGCCAGGCGGTATTCGAACTTTTCCCTGGCCAGCTTGGCGGCTTCCTCGGGAGTGGCGGCGGCAATCTGCTCGTCATAACGGGCAATCATCGCCTTTTCCAGATATTTATCGATGGCAGGGTCGAACTCATCGTCCTCGCCGACCACCGACTCAAAATACTCGATCGCTTTCGCATAATCCCCGGCCTGGGCGTAATAATCCCCCAGCTGACGGCGAATTTCGAAACTTTCCTTGTCCTTCTTCAGTTCCTCTTCCAGCTGGCCGATCACATCGAACAATTCCTCCT
This sequence comes from Victivallis vadensis, assembly GCA_040394635.1. Lineage (GTDB taxonomy): Bacteria > Verrucomicrobiota > Lentisphaeria > Victivallales > Victivallaceae > UBA5239. Next base: position 88,476 of record JBEBRW010000016.1, read on the forward strand.
TGGAATCGAGCTTCTTGCCCATCAGCTCGGAAATATCGTTCTCGTCCTCGTCCTCGGCATCTTCCGCCTCGGGCTCGGGTTCTTCGGTTTCGCCCTGACGCAGGGCATGAAGTTTCTGCAGGTTTTCCTCGTTCTCCGGCTGCAGGTCGTGGATCAGGGTTCTGGTTTCGACGGCGATGAAGTCGCCATCCGCCGCCACTGCCGCATCCGCCAGCACTTCGAGCACAGGAATATTAAAGAGATATTCGGTCAGGACTTCTTCGCACGCTTTCATCACATCCAGCGGCTCGTCGTCGATCATTTTGCGGTATTTGCTCGGAAAAGAGAGTCCGACGAAGTAGGCTTTGATTTTGGCCCCGAATCCGGCATTTCTGGATTTTTTCGCTTCATACTCGCGAAGCAACTCGCGCGCGGGCATCAAACCCGGTGTATTTGTCACCAGGTCGCACAGCAGCTCGATTGCATAGTCCAGATTGGCATTCTGGCTCGATTCGCAGGCACGGGAGAAGATATCACGCATGTTGTGTGATACCTGGTCCAAACTCATTTTATCCATATAAAAATAATCCGTTCCTAATTTGATGAATGGATATAATATACACGCTTGGATGAGATTGCAAGCATAAATCCCGAAAATTAACGATTAAAAGCTTTAAAAATCCTCCCATGAAAGGTATATTAATCAGAATCAGATACGGAAACAATATGAACACAGTCGACACCATCTGCGCCATCTGTACCGGTACCGGCGGCGCCATTTCAATCATCCGGATTTCCGGGGCGGACGCCCTGACGGTTGGCCGGAATATCTGGCAGGGCCACTCCGAACTGAACCCGGCCAACCGGCGGCGGATGCTTTACGGCACCAGCCAAGGCGATCCCGCGCTGGCCGTTTACATGCCTCTGCCCCATAGCTATACCGGCGACGATGTGGTGGAAATCCATTGTCACGGGGGCGCGCTGGCGGCCCGCCGGGTGCTCGCCGCCGCCGTCAATGCCGGAGCGCGCCTTGCCGAACCCGGTGAATTCACCTTTCGCGCCTTTGTCAACGACAAGCTCGACCTAGTCCAGGCCGAAGCCGTCGGCGACATCATCAACGCCCACAGTCAGATGGCCCTGAATCTTGCCGAGCGCCAGATCGCCGGCCGCCTCAGCACCAAAATTTCATCCCTGCGCGACGAACTGGTGCACCTGCTGGCCGAAACCGAATCGCGCCTTGATTTCGGCGACGACAATCTCGACTGGCTCCCCCCCGCCGAAGTCACCGCCCAGCTCTCCGCCATTCTCTCCGGCTGCCGCACACTTGTCGACACCTTCAGCACCGGCATGATCCTGCGCGAGGGCATCCGGGTGGTCCTGGCCGGCCGCCCGAACGCCGGCAAATCGAGCCTCCTGAACCTGCTCCTCGGCCGCGACCGTGCCATCGTCTCGCAAATCCCCGGCACCACCCGCGACACCATCGAGGAAAGCGCCAATTTACGCAACATCCCCGTCCGCCTGACCGACACCGCCGGCATCCGCCAGGCCGACGATTATTTGGAAAAACTCGGCATCGACCGCTCCCGCGACACCATCGAAAGCGCCCAGATCATCATCTGGCTCCTCGACGCCTCCGAAGCTAATCCCGACGCCGAAATCCGCGAAATGAACACCGCCTGCCGCAACCTCGACCGCGTCATCGCCGTCTGGAACAAAACCGACCTCGTCCCCGACCGCCCCTTGGCACACCTCGAACTGCCGACCGCCGCCATTTCCGTCACCGAAAACACCGGCATCGACCGTCTGCTCGACATTTTTGAAAAAATGGTCTGGGGCAGGGCCCACGCCGAAGAACCCGAAGTCGCCGTCAACGCCCGCCATCAAGCACTGCTGAACGAAGCCATCGCCGCCCTGCCTGAAGCCATGGAGTTGATCGAAGCCGGGCAATGGGAGCTCGCAGCCACGGCCATGCGCCAGACGGTAAGCGCCCTCGGCGGCATCACCGGCGAAACCGTGGACCCCGACATCCTCGAAAACATCTTCTCCAAGTTCTGCATCGGCAAGTAAACTC
>JBEBRW010000017.1:0-82319 GCA_040394635.1 Victivallis vadensis
CCAGGATTTTCTGTATTTTTGAGGCCGTTTATGGTTTAAACCGGAGAAGAACCGTGCTGACTTAAAACCTGAAAGAACTCGTTTCAACGATCACTCCCTCAAACGGCACAAAAAAAGCCAGTCTTGCGACTGGCGTGTGGTAAAAAAATGGTGGCCGGACCCAGAATCGAACTGGGGACACGAGGATTTTCAGTCCTCTGCTCTTGAACAGAGAAAATGAACTTTGGTTACAAATTGGTTACATCAATAAAAATCTTCCTCCTTCCGTTTTCCTCGCCACAGGCAAAGGAAAAGGTAAAGGATGAAAGGCAAAGGAAGCATCGTTAAACGTGGAAATGTTTATTATTGGCGTTATAAGGAAATCAATGGGAAGTACACCCAGAGAGCAATAAAAGATGATAATGGCGCTGTTGTAACGCAAAAGAAAACAGCAGAGCAGATGGTCGCCAAATATATCTCTGAACGGCAGAAAATTGAGCAGATCGAAAGCAAAGTTGAATACATGGTCAAAGTTGCCGAAGCGAAAAAGATCATTCAACGGCAGGTAATATCAAATGTTGACATCTGGCAACTATATCTTGAAAGTCCCAACAGGCCGGACTCCGGGCAAGCCACTCTTGAAAGTTATCGTCAATGTTTATACCTCTTCTTGGCTCATGCCGGGAATGAGGAAATAACCATCGCAAAAGCCCGTTCTTACATGTTGCATCTTTGGGGCAAAGGTGTCTCGCCCCGGACGTACAACAAACATCTGCAATCGCTGAAACTGGTCTTTCGGATTGTAATGAAAGATGACTCGCCATTTACTGAGTTCAAGGCCAAGCCGACAGAACAGGCAACCAGAATGCCCTTCACCCCGGAACAGGTCAATAACATCTTCAAGACACTGAACAATGGAGATTATTATATGCTCCACAAGGATCAGATGAGGGTTGCCATTCTCTTGGGACTATGCTTTGGTCTCCGTCTTCATGATGCCGCTTGTTTCCGCTGGGACTATATTGCTGGCGACATCGTAACTTTCAAACCCCTGAAGACTAAACGCACGATGAAGAAAGCGATAACGTTACCCATCCCGACAATTCTCATGGAATACTTCAAACAGGCCGAAAGGTGGCGACGTGATTGTTATATTCTGCCGGACGTAGCCTATCGCTACCAATACAACAACTCCGGCATTAGCCAAGATATAAATAAACTGCTTGAGTCCTCCGGTATACAAACACGGGAAGATGCCACTGACTGCCGGAGACAGACCTATACCGATAATAAAGGCCAAGTCAAACAACGGAAAGTTGGCCGGTACAGCTTCCACTCGTTCCGGCATACCTTTTGCAGTATCGCCGCCAACTCCGGCAAAGACCTGTCGGTCATCAAGTCAATAGTCGGTCATGCCAACATCGCCATGACAGAACACTACACCCACTATGACCTTGAAAGCAAACGCAGTGTCATTGATGCTCTTCCCCTCCATTGTCTGACTGATCCACATAATTCGTCAAAGGCTCCAATACCGAGGCCCTATGACCGGTCGGAACTGATGAAAATGTCAAAAGATGCCCTGATCAATTTGATCTTAAGCCAGCCTTTTCAAGCAACATTATAAGTACAGGTCATGGATGTCCGGGACTGGCAGAAACTGCTGATCTCGGACATTGCCTTAATGCCAAACCTTGAAAATGAATCATCGCCTTGTTACTGCCTTACCGACAGGGCCAACCCGTCACTTAGACCGGGTTTTTCTGCCTTTTATCCAAATCCCAAGCCATTTTTCCCATCGCCAAGCCCCTGTTTCAAAAAAAATTAAAAAAGTTATGACTTGCCCCAAAAACTTATGATCACAGTAGTCTTTGATTTAAGCTCAAAACCAAAACCTCGCATACTAATGATAACGTTATCTTTTAGGCTAATTCTTTAGAGTCTAAAGTTGCAAGTCACTTAATGGGGACTCCTCATGCTCAGGCAAGGTTTGATTTATTGTATATTCTGATTATAGTAATTAATACCTCCCGGTGCAATTACTGGGACCAGAGCAAACCCGATAGCCGCAAAGAGTACATTTCCTTATATCTGGAATTGTCTATTTTTTACTCATTTTTTAATGTCAAGTAACTACATTTTCTTTTGTTAAAACGTGAGCACTTATTCCAGAAAAGGTTATCAGGAGCCAACAACGGAAAAACTATTAGCAATAAAAAGGCGGCAAAACTCAACGTCGAACCGAAAACGTTCCGTTATGAGGTGCGGCCAACAAGATCAATTGTTCGTTGTTTTACTGTGTCTGAACGGTAAAATAATTACAGATTCAAGCTTCAGACATCAAAAATATTTCCACAATAAAATAAGGTAACAAGATGAATATTCGCGATTTTTTCAAGGTGGCGGGCTTCAGGCCGGAGGATGTAATCATTCATGCGTCAAAGCAATCGGATGGTCATTATAGTCCGCATGTCAAGAAAGTGAAAAATTATATTTCCCTTTTCGAGGAAAATTCTATTTCCGCCAAAAACCATTATTACAGCCATGCCGCCCATAACGGTTCTATGAATGAAAATATGACAGCCGCTGTTTCGGAAGAAAACTTTTTGGAAATTGTTTGTATGGTCATTGATGTTGATTATGGTCCATACCATAAGAAAGCGTACTATGGCACTTTAGAGGAAGCTCTGCAAGCGATACGGATTCTGCCCCGTCCGACCGTTCTCATCAACTCTGGTGGCGGCTTACAGCTCGTTTATCGGTTTAGGAATCGTATCTCCGGCCACGAGGGGATGATGAAGTATAAAGTTCTCAGCAAGACACTGGGGGGCCCGGTCTATTCCGATGCTTGTCAGGGAATTGGTCATGTCTTCCGTACGCCTTTCACCAAGAATTATAAAGATGGTGCTCCTGTCCGTGATATTGAGATTCTTGAGATGAATCCAAAGATCGATTATACCCTTGCGGAGCTGGAAGTATATTGCCATGAACATAAGTTCAAACTTCCTTCTTCGGGGACGCAAAAACATAAGAGCATTGCCGCTAAAAAGGCAAAGAGGAAAATGCAGAAGACTGGTCAGGACAATTCAGCAGAAGCCTTTCGTTTTCTGGATAATGTCCTGAGACGCAGTCCTGGTATTGAGGAACGCAAGTTATTGGCGGCGATGAAAAAACAACTGTTTTATGCTCATTATGCTGACAAAGGCGAAAAAGCTGAGCTGTATTGTCGGCAGGATATTCGCAGGATGAAGCAGAAGCTGACCAAGGAGAAACGACCGAAGCCATTCACGAAAGTGAAGGCTTTGAAATACAATGGAGAATCGCCATCGGAACTGATTATCGCCAAACGAAAAACTTTTAACTCCATCTACGATACTTCCGGCAATGACAGGATTACGATAGCCCTTACCTTGATGGAAAAACTTTACCTCGACCGTAAGAAGGCGATTCTGAACTTTCCTTGTGCCTCCGGCAAGACAACGGCGGCGATGATTCTGGCTTCCGCTTACGCTTCTCCTGATAATCGATTCTGGATCGTTACTCAGAAGATTGAGGATGTGAGGCGGATTGCCGAATCTCTTCGGCAGTCAGGGGCAAACGCATTGGAATGGCATGGCCGGACTAATGATTGTCTGATCAGCAGGGAAGAGTTCATCACTCAGAAAAAAGGATTTTTCTGCAAGCGATGCGAGACCCCTTGTACTGCCAAGCAGAAGTATCTGGCTTCGGATATATGGGATTGTCTATCGGCTGATGTTCTGGTAACGACTCATTCCCACTGGGCTACGGCCATTATTCAAAAGAAGATTCCCGATTCCGTCAAATATGTCATTGTCGATGAAAGTCCTGCGCTGATGGAATATTTCACCTTCGACAAGAATATGGTCGGGGCTTTGAGTGAAGTTTTTGAGAAGGACAGGGTATTGGAACAGCAGTTTTTGACAGACATCAGGTTCATTAAAAACACTCTGGCACAAGGTGATTGTAAAAGAATACCGTCTCCAACCATTTTACAACACATGACCGATATTCAGAAATGCCTCCATAAACTGCTGAACATTGAAACAATCACTCCGGAAATTTTTGAGAAAATGCAAATGTTTCTCAATTTCTTTTCCGATAAGGAAATATACGGAATGCTTGAGTGGCATCGTCGAGATTGGAAGATGACTTTCATTCGTGGTACTGTTGATTTGGAAACTGAGATACCGCACATCGTATTGGATGGCTCGGCTCAAATGAGCGATGTCAAGTGGCGAAACTTCAACATCTACACTTGCAAGGAACTCCGGCAGACTTATGCCAACACCACGGTCGAGTTCATCAACGGCAACCCCAGCAAGAGTTTTCTCTCAGGTACAGGCAATTTCGCAAAGATCACTGATGCCGTGATCAGGGTCGTTGAGCCAGAGGACAATCTTCTTCTCTTCCGCAATAAGGAACTGGAAAGAGACCCCGAGCTCCAAATGAACATCAACCTGTTGAAATTGACTCTGGCAGACAAAGACATCAATCTGATCGAACTTCATCGTGGAGAGCATATCGGTTCCAATAAGGGCCGGTTGGCTCATGTTAACGCCATTTGTATGAGCTTTTTTAACAGCCTTTCCTACTATGTTCTGCGGGCGGCGTTAGTTTATAAGCATGATTTTACGGCCAAGGACATTTGGCGAACGCCCTTTCAGTACCCAAGTATGAAGCGAAACGGTGGCTTCACTGATGATGAAATTCAGCAGACTTACTGCCGGGCAATTGTGGTTGATCTTTACCAGACGATCATGCGGGGCTGTATCAGGGACAACCCGGCCAGCCGGTATAAGGTAGTCTGCGCCGTCAACGGACTGGACATTCTTACTGTTTTGAAGGAAGAATTGCCGGGTGCTGAATTCCACTATGAGAATGAGGAGATTGTTGAGGCTCTGTTGAGCGGTAAGGCGAAGTCAGAAATCATCGCACTGATGGACCCTGCATTGGATGAACGCAGTCGCTATGACAGGTTGTCGGTTATCGAACGGGCGGTCGGGCTCTGAGCGTTCTTCCCGTTGTTTTCTGCGGGAGGTATTTATATATTCTTATATAAACCCGCAGTAATGCGGCCGCTTTGAGCTTAAATCCCTCCCTACGGACCCTTCGGGGCCGTTAAGACTTTTTTCTTCCTCTTTCTTCTTGTGCCCCGAAGGGAATGACGGACAGAGCAGAGCCGAAAATGGGGACAGCTTACCGGAAGGATGTATTTCACGGTGACAAAGGGGCCTGAGAGATCAGGCTCCCGTTTCTACCATAACGTCCGACAAACCGTATTGAGTAGTATGAGCGGATGATGTCATTTTTCAAGGCAATTTTGCCGTTTTGTTCATTTTTAGCAAATTTTATGTCGAAAAAGCGTACTTTTACAAAGTTTTATCTCTTTTTATCTTTTTTATTGATCTTTATGAATTTGTAACATCTCATCGGTACCGATCATCGGTTGCAGATCATTGCCTACATCGAAAGAGTCATCGATGACAGTCAGCAGGTACCGGGAAGAAAAACCGTCTTTCATTACGGCAATGAATTGACATTTAAGCCGACGCCATTTACATTATATGAACAAAATACAAAATGATTATAATGGAGATTTAAACAAGGAAAGTAACAGTATCAACTAACAATCGAATATAAAGTCTTTTGACTTCAGCTATGACCATATCGAAAATACCGCCAAATCTTTTCCATGGAGTACCAACGCTGAAGGGACCTCCCATATCTTGGGAAGCCCCTTCTCGTACTCTATGTGGGCTAACTTGGCGGTTGCCTCGATATGGTGGGATGGTGGCTTCCCTCTTTTTTGCCAGAAATTGCCAAACTCCGCGTAAGATTTCGCTCCGACTATCGCAATATATATATATGAGATTGGAATCAGGATGTTTTTATTGCATCATCCCCGGTCCTCAAATTAAATCATTTAAACATGAAAGGAGTATACATCATGATGGTTCATAATTACATGGCACAAACCCCAGCCAAGGACCCGGTAAAGCACATCATTAACATGGTTAATACTATCCCTGATAAACTGATGCCGAGATACGGATTATCTGACTTTCATTTGACGAATACACTCTTGCACAGTTATGCCATAGCTCAACAAGGATACGAAAGTGTCGATTATGAGGATGCCGAAAGAGAATTCATGATCTTTCATGCTCAGCATACGTGGGCGATGACTTTTTACGGTGACGACTGTCATCCTGGCGATACTTATCTCGCTCTTCAAAAGCGACTGGATAACAAAGGGGGAATTTACAAAAAACCGCTTGAGTTCACTATTTTCCATGAGATCGGCCATCAGTTCTTTCATCAACAAGGAGTCAAGCAGGTAGGAACTGTTGATAAAGAGTTTGAAGAACTGGCCGACGTCTACGGACTTGCCTGTTTCCTCAACCTCTTCTTGAACTACAAACTAAAACCGTATGAACCTTTCAATGCAGAATGGAAAGGAATAATTCTCAAGGCTAAACGGATGAAGTTTTCTGAGGAAAATATGATGGATGTATCTGCGCGGCTTTGGGGTTATTCAGAATACTTCAAGTGGCCGAAGACTTTGATAGCTCCTTCTTCCGGAGTGATCACCGATGAAAAAGATTGGCCGCAGGAAGGTGTATTGAAGTTCATGGGATATTCAGTCGGCAAGACCAAAGGTGTTTCTCTGAGGAAACGGCATAGTATACTTCAAGACGTCTATGCAAAAGCAATTCCAAATGTCATGGACTCTGCCCATATGGCAGAATGGGGGAAACCCCGTACAGCAGTACGATTAAAGAAAATGGCAGAAAGCATTGCTTCTTTTACGAAAAATGCCAAGCGAAAGAAACAGTCAGGGCTTGCTGTTGCGATTAAAGAATGGGAAGATGATCTTGCTTGGCTCAGGAAAGAGTTTTATGATGGCGTCCATGACCGAACATTCACATGGCCCAGAATCAATGTATAGTGATCATTAAACTGGTGGAAGAATATGCTTATATTCATAATAATTGTATTAGGACTTTACGCTTCTTCTGAGATGAACAGTGAATCAAAATACATCATATGGTTGATTGCCGCCATTATTTTACTTTCATGGTTGAGAAGTTGTATGAATTAAAAATAAGCGAAGGAGGAACCCATGAGCGACGATATCTTATATGGTCTTGCTGGTATTCAATATGACATGCTTGTTTTCAAGGACCATGTTCATATTCAATATAGATTTAACTCAAGCAGAGAAACGATAATCTACTATGAAAACCTTGTTTCCATTCAAATCATTTCAAGAAGAGGAAGTTGTAATGATATAAAATTCGTTTATAAAATTAATTCTGCCTCTGGTAAGGCAATGGAATTTCAATTTCAATACTCAACAGACTACAGGCAAAATCGAATATTGGCAGAAAATATTGTGCAAGACATTGAGAAAAAAAGAAATCCCCTGTCTCCGAAAACATTTTCCTCTCTTATTGTACCGGAATCCTCTGGTACCTCTGCGTTTCGCTCCGTATTTCCCATTCATATTGTGAATCGAGAAAGGCCAACGACGAATAATACGGTAAACAAAGACATATGCCAAGAAATTATCAACAGTCGAAAGAAAGCATCCAAGTCTCCTGTAAAACATAAAGGAATCAGCAAAGCATCCGTTACCTCTCTTGGCCCTCAGAGAATTACCGTTGCCTTACCCGACAACAGAGATTGGTATGCCAACTTTAAGCAGACGGATGATGGTATTAAGATGACATATTTTAATTGCGGTCAACTGGCAACAAAGAAAGACTTGGCCGATTTGTTTCGCAGAGCTTATGCTTACTGGAAGATACCGCTTCTGAAGCCTAATAAACAATCTTCATACACCGGAGTAGTGCTTGGACCTGAATATGCGAGAAGTGCTTTTCTTCGTGAGCTTAAATCACGAAATGTTGAATTACAGGAAAATTGGGACAAGGAAGAGCAAATCTTTATTATTGGTAAACAACTTGATAATATCGATTGGGACCGTCTGATCCCGTATTGGAATCAGGCAAGACTATTCACCCCTCAAGGTTTTTTGAATTTCTTGGCTGGAAATGTCAAAGATAATGAGAATGATGCGGATGTGAATCGGCTATTATCGGAATGTAAATATTGCGCCGAAGGATACTTTGAATGGCCACTTACTGATGTTTATCCCAGTCAGGGGATTTTGAGTGACTTTGATGCTCCCGAAAGCGGGGTTTTGAAGCTTTGCGGTTATCATGTCGGCCAAACAGGCATACCTGAGTACGAGCGGCATCAAATACTGCGGATGGTTTTCACCGGAAAGTTGCCTTTCGTCGGCGATTCGGAACACATGCAAAAATGGAATACGGCTCGAACTCCATATCGATTACAGAAAATGGCCAATACTATTGCTTCTTTGACCAAAAACAGGAAAAAGGAAAGAAATGGAAGCGAAAAATACAGGTACGCGATCAGCGATTGGGAGGTCGATCTTGCATGGTTGAAAAAAGAATATTACGATAAAATGAGTTTCCAGTTTCAATGGCCCAGTACCTATGCGAGGTGAAAATATGAATTTGCAAGGTGAAATATTTTTTAAAGAAAACATGGATGACTATGACAAAGTTGAAGTCAAATCCAAGCGTTATAAATTCAACGCTGTCATGCACTGTGACCACGATGATCAGAGTACGCGTTTAAGCTACTTTAAGGGGTATGGTATTTTACTTGAAGATTTGGACGATCTGTTCAGTCAAGTCAAGGATTATTGGCTGGATTTGCCAACAGATGCCAATGACATGGATTATGAGAACGATGAGGAGGAGATTGATTGTGATGTCATTGATGAGTCTGCCAATGAGGAAACAGAGATTGTAACCTCACTTCTGGAATATTTCACCCTGAATCCGGGCGAAATCCCATGGAGAGGAAGATACATCAATACATGGCGAATCACCGATATCCGACCGGAATACTCAAATCTTTTTGAGATCGACTCTACTCTTGAATATCATGCTGTTCAAAGAAATAATGTATTGGAACTCTATATCTGCCTGTTAGCAACGAATCATTCAAAAGCAATAAAAAGTACATTCGCAGATAATTGGAATCGAAGACCCGGAGTCAGAACCGGTCACTATCCAAACATTGAAGCGGACATGGATTTCGTCATATTGCATAAGAGTTTTCCATTGGATGAATCAGGTCGGATCATTGATGCGGCTTGGGATGCTTTTATCAATAATTTCCCTCGACAATTATCAGGAGAATGGTATGCTTCTGTGCTTAAATCAATTCACCCAAAGTAAGCCATAAAACATAGTTAAACGTTCACTTTTTCTTTAATATGCCGTCCGGGATTTTTTCGGACGGCTCTTTTTTGTTCTGATCGTTCACTTATTACTTTTCCCGTATTCCTCATTTTGGAAAGTCGCATCCTTCGCACAGGCGGCCCCAGCCACTCTCAGACAGCATCTTTGAATAGAATTTTAGAAGGCGCCCCCTTTGTGGGATAGGGAATGTGCAGTGGAGCTCCAGCAGAAGGTTTGGCATGTTGCCGGACCATAACACTGGAGGTTTCTATGTGCATGCTGTCAAAGAGCGATCCGTCGGGTTTGGGTTTGGAAACATTGGTACTGGAGGAAGTGGTTTGCTGTCTTTGTGGAGCGGTGGAGGAGGCCGAATTATTTGAGATTGACGGCGATACGGTTGAACTTTGTTCAAGCTGTGAACACGAGCATTTGAAAACATGTTCCTGCTGTCGAGAGTCATTCATCGACTCGAAAAATGATTACGCCGTTGACCGTACAGGCGAGGTCTACTGCGAGGGATGCCGGGATGAACATCTTTCATATTGTGAACGTTGCGATGAATATTCATCCTGTGATGATTTTTCCCGGATTGCCGATTTAGATGAATGGTGGTGTGATTCATGCGCTGAATACCATGCTTATCATTGCAGTGAATGTGGCAACTGGACTTCACGCAATCACGGCGACGATAATACGCTCCTGTGCTGTGAATGTTATGAGCGCCATTACTGCATCTGTGACGATTGCAATGAGGTCATTCACAATGACAATGCCTATTACCATGACGATGGAACTTACTGTGAATCCTGTTATAATGAGAATCATTCGTCTCTTATACACGATTACAGCTATGAACCGTACCTGAACTTTCAATCATCCATTCAAGACGATGAAACTTGTCTTGCATACCTCGGGTTTGAGCTTGAAGCCGGTGGGCTGTCCAGCAGTTACGATTGCAAGAATATCGCTGAATCAATCTCCGATGGTGAAGAGACTTTTTACTTGAAAGAAGATGGTTCTATACCTGAGCATGGATTCGAGCTTGTATCACATCCAATTACCCTGAAGCGCCATAAAGAATTGAACTGGCAATCGGTCCTTGCTGAAATGAGCTCTGGCGGTATGCGGTCACATGATTTAGGTACTGAATCTTGCGGTCTGCATGTTCACGTATCAAGGAACTATCTTTCCCCTTACAAATGGCTTTTGATCGACTGGTTTATCAGTAAGTATCAATCGAATTTTGAGGCTATCGCCCGTCGTAAGGAAACACACTGGGCTTGCTTCAAGAAAAGCAACGGCCAGCCAGTCAAGGATGTATACGGCAAATCCTCCGGCACTCGTTATCAAGCAGTAAATTTCGAAAACAAAAATACGGTTGAATTTCGACTGTTCCGTGGCACGCTCAAATACTCGACGTTCATGGCAACGCTTGAGATTATCGATGCACTGGTACACTGGGCCGAAAAATTATCCATCAGCGATATCCTCGCCACTGGCGACGCCTTCGAAAACTTCACCCGGTTCATCCAGAATAACGGCGAACTCTATGTCAATGCCGTCAACTATCTCACTGAAAAAGAACTGATTTGAGGAGGTCAACATGTGCGTCGCAATCTACAAGCCAAAAGATATTCAAACGCCGTCATTGGCAACATTGGAAAAATGCTGGCAAGCAAACCCCGATGGGGCAGGATTTGCCCTGCTTACCGGAGCTGAAAAATACGCCATTGAGATTCATAAGGGCTATATGACATGGAAACACTTTGTCACGGCCTATGAAAAATATGGCCTTGCCGACTTCGCCGGAAATTTGCTTTTACACTTCAGGATAGCCACGCATGGCGCTATCAGTTCGGGGAATACCCATCCATTCGCTTTCACGCAGGACATACGGCTCTTACAGCACACCAACGTATTGACCAACTATGCCCTGATTCATAACGGTATGTTGCCCCTGAAACCCGTAAACGAGGAAACTTCAGATACAATGGAATTATGCCGGATGATTGCCAGTAAGGGCCTCCATCGCAACGTAGCGGCCATTCCAGACCTTATCCCCGGCATGATGGCCGAAAATCGGATAGCGGTCATGACCAGAGACAAAGTCCACCTGTTCGGCCAATGGGAAAACATCGACGGCGTTTATTATTCAAATCTGCACTGGGACTGGCCGTCCGACGATTACTGCTTCATCCCGACAAAGAAAGAGCTTCGCAAGCTCAATCGTGGCATCTGTCCCTATTGTCATGGTCAAGTCGCCAGAGAAGACGACATGTTCTACTGCTTCATGTGTGGCGATGTTTGGTCCGTCCCCATCAACCACCAACATAATTAATCCACCGCCGCCGATCAGGCGGCATTTACGGCAACCGCCAGCCCGGCCCACGAAAGTGAGAAAGGGAATTAACCGGCCATGTCCACAGGAGGTACGACAGGCCGCATTTTCATCGTTCACTAATCGTTGTTGAAAATCGACAACTTTCACCGTTCAAAAACATCAACGAATCAACCCGTTCCATTAACGAACGAATATGGTACGAACAGGAGATCACCATGAAATGTATCATCTACAGCCGTGTCTCGACCACGGACCAGACGACCGACAATCAAATCCTGCAATTAACGGAATATGCCGAAAAACAAGGGTGGACCATCGCCGCCGTCAAAACGGATGTTTGCTCCGGCAGTAAATCAGCCGATGAACGAACCGGCCTGAAGGAAGTATTCGACCTTGCCCGGAAACGCCGCTTCGACATCCTGCTCTTCTGGTCGCTCGACCGTCTCAGCCGTGAGGGAACCAAAGAAACATTGGAATACCTGTCTCGCCTCGACAACTACAAAGTCAAATGGCATTCATACACAGAAGAGTACATATCCTCACTGGGCATCTTTGCCGATGCAATCATCTCGCTCATGGCCTGTCTTGCCAAACAGGAACGCTTGCGTATCTCCGACCGCACGAAGGCCGGGCTCCAACGGGCAGTATCACAGGGAAAGACACTGGGCCGTCCCAAGGTCGATCCCGATATTGACGAAAAAGCACTTGACCTCCGAAAGAGCGGCATGTCCTACGCCGGTATCGCCCGTGAACTCAACATTTCCAAAACCCATGCTTATCATCTCTGTAAATAACCATCTAAACACAAGGAAAACACATCATGAACACCAACCTCGCATTTGAACCCGATTACACCGGCTATGCTATCAAAATGGGAGAATCAGATATCTTCCAGACCATCCTCGACGACTACGATAAGCTCGGCCTCGTCGGCGAAGAAACCAACAAGCTCATGGCCTATCTGGCGGCCACATCACGGTTGATGGACAAACCATTGAATATCCTCGTCCTTTCGTCATCAGGCGCTGGCAAAAGCACCTTGCAGGACAAAACCTTGAAGCTCATGCCGTCTGAATCGGTCATCCGGGCATCTGCGATCACGGACAAAGCACTCTTTTACATGAAATCATTGAAAGGCAAGCTCCTCGCTCTTGAAGAAGCCGCAGGAGTCAAAGATACGTATGCGATCAGAACATTGGTCTCTGAAGGGTACTTAGCTCAAGAATCGGTATCAGGCGGCCATGCACAGTCATTACATGTCGAAGGCGGCTGTTCCATCTTCCAGACGACCACGAACCCGGAGATCAACCCGGAAACGAAAAGCCGCTTCTTCGTCCTCGGTGTCGATGAAAGCCGTGAACAGACCCGTCGCATATTGGAATTGCAACGCAAAGCCCATACCCTCGCCGGGCTGAAAATCAACACCGAAGTCGAAGGTATCATCGGCAAGCACCAAACCTTCCAACGATTATTGGAACCATACGCCATAGTCAATCCCTACGCCGATGAGCTCTTTTACGAGGATGACCGTCTCCAAGCCCGACGTGACCAGCCCAAGTTCCTGCAACTAATCAACACCATCGCCTTCCTCCGACAGATGCAGAAGAAAGTCAAGCGCTACGAAGGCATCGAATACATCGAAGTGGACCGCACCGACATTGACATGGCCGTAAAACTCGCTTCCGAACTCCTCGGCGTCTCACTGGACGATCTCTCCCTCCCGGCTCGTGACCTCCTGCATCAACTACTGGCAATGGACCGTAAAATCTTCACCAGAAGCGAAGCCATGCAACACACCGGCTGGGCCAAGACCAGACTTCATACCCACCTGACCGAACTCATGGACATGGAGCTCGTAATAAAACTTACCGGCAAACAAAACTGCTTGCAAACATATAAGCTCCTCTACAACGGCGAAGGCCAAGACGGCCGCAAGTTCTGCATCGGTTTTAACCCCGTTCAGTAGCTGTTCAGCCAGTGTTCAACCCCCGTTCCGATCAAGAAACTATTACCATCAAACAATATCCATCAAAACTCAAGGAAAAATAACCATGAAATGCCTTAATACCAGAGCAAAACTCATCATCCAGAAACTTTACGAAGCCATGTATCACAGCCCCTATATAATCAGAGAAGGCTACCATGCCCAAATCAATAACAACCCCACCTATATGCCAGTCATTATCGAAAAAGTCGGCCACTTACCCGGCTATGGCGAAATCATCAGTATCGCTCACTACGGCCAGCAGAACGGCGATCTCATGGCCGCCCCCGACATGGAGTCATTGTCTTGGGATTTTGAAAAGTGTTTTTTAATCATTTGAAAAATTTCTTTTAAGAACTATATTGGATCAAATTCAACAATTAAAGCGATTAAAGAGAGAGAAATTTATAATGGGTGATTTGAATTTACGAATTGAAATCCCTTCTGACAGTGATGGGTTTATACTATTACAGTGTCCCCTTTGTAATGTGTTCTTTAAATTAAGCCATACTGATATTGAAGCAGATGACATACTAGATATATGGTGTCCAAGCTGTGGTCTCAAAAGTGAAAATTATTTAACTGATGAAGTTTTTAATTTGGCTCAAGCCATAGTGAAGAATAAAGTTCAAGACATGCTTCATCAGCATATGAAAGAATGGGAGAGAAAATCGCGCGGGAAAGGTTTTTCATTTAAAGCCGGTCCAAAACCAAATGATGAATACGAGTCGCCTATTATTCCCGGCATCGATGAACTGGAAATTCAAACATATGAATGTTGTAAAAGAGACGCTAAAATAAGTCCATCTGTAAAGTTAGAAGGTAGTTATTGTCCATTTTGTGGAGTAAATTATGATGAATATAAATAGAAAAGAACTTCGTAAAATAAGTCATGATTTTCGGTTAATGGCCAGTCGAATGATTAATGCACATTATCAGGAGTGTGCCGCAGTGCTTACCAAGTTTTTGAATTTCATTGATAGTACCCCTTTAATACAAGAATACATTTTAAGCTTACCAGTAGAACTCGAAAATCCCATAGAAGAAGATGTAGAGGCTGTTTCAAATGGGCATGGTCGAGTTATATTTAGCACAGGAGCCACTCCAGACGAGGAGGTTGTTTATATATATCAACTTTTGCAATATGTAAAACGTAACCCAGATAATATTTTGGCTATAGGTTACGCTTATTGCCATTCCAAGCATTTAAGTGATATGGCAAAATCCTTTGGTAATCGCATCATATTACCATTCACAAATAACATTGAACTTTATTTAAGACATCTTGGGATTGATATGGGTATTGATGAAAGTGAACATTATGTAATTACAGTCAATGGCGGGCAAGTTAATTTGGCTAAAGATAATTCCATTATCAATGCAGTGCAAAACAACAGTATAAATACTGCCGAATTGGATAGATTGGTGCAATCAGTGAAAATATTATCAGCGCAAGCCAACCTTTCTACTGATAGGTTCGAAGCAATAAATGATAATATTGATGTACTCCAAGAGGAACTGAAAAAAAATGAACCAAAGAAAGGCTTTATTAAAACAGCAATCTGCGGACTTCAAAATGCCTGTCTAGGTCTAAAAGATACCGTCGAATTGTCAGCGGCAGTAACATCGTTAATTCAATTTGCAATGACGGTGTTATAGGAATCAGGCAACAGTTAGCCTTTATTCCGACAGTATTCTTCTGCCTGCGGGATTATTGTTGTATCAAAGAGAGTGCGCCAATGCTTTGTTAAGTCAATATACTCATTGGCTTGAGTGTCCAGATCGCAATGCCAAAAGCGATTAAAAAAACAACTGATAAAAAGTTTTGAGAACCTCTTTGGTGAATTGACTTGCAACTGGTTGACTTTCCTGGTAAGCTGAATCACCTCATCTTCATTAAAGCGCTCCATTGAGGTAAAAACAAAAAGTCCGTAACGAGGGTGGTATTCATAGTTGCCACTGTTCAGGCATATCAATTTATTTTCAAAGGATGTTATGACCTTATTATCACTGACCCATTGAGCAGGGGCACGAAAACTCGCAATCTTGCCATCAAACTCACGCACACATATTCCAAGTTCCTCCAGTTTTCGTCTGTCTTTCTCAAGAACATCCATATATGGCTTTCCCATAACTCTGTCGCATAAGGCATTGATATAACCATCCTTTGGTTCCAATACTTGTGTGACTTCAATACCCCATGAAGAATTGTATAAGTCGGGTCTGTCGCCGTTTTTCAAATCATTGAATTCATTTCCGGCAAATTTTATCAATATTAACCTTGCACATTCTTCCCAAAAATGTTTTCCCCGCAGATTTATGCTCATTAGTTCCAATCCTTACGTCAAATTTGCTGATGCACAATATACATAATCAAGGAAATATTGTCAACTTCAATTGGACTGTCATATTTGGTCAACCTGATATACCGGTGGCAGGATAGCTCAGTCGGTAGAGCAGAGGACCCGCCCAGTTTATTATCGTCTTTTATAAATCAGGACTTGAAAATTCAATAAATTTGGTTACAGTTTGGTTACACTTCCGGCTCGGAAGTGATCAAAAACAGGTTTTTTAACAATCAGGCAAAGAAAACGAATCAGGAACGGTCTTTTTGATGTTTTTCCCTCAAACGGCACAAAAAAAGCCAGTCTTGCGACTGGCGTGCGGTAAAAAAATGGTGGCCGGACCCAGAATCGAACTGGGGACACGAGGATTTTCAGTCCTCTGCTCTACCGACTGAGCTATCCTGCCACCGGTATATCAGGTTGACCAAATGCCGGTCAACTGAATGAGTCATTAATAAACACCATTTTTGTTTTTTTACAAGCGGTTTTATTGATTTTTTTGAGATTTTTTTGAGATTTTTTCTTTATACAAATTTTGAGGGGGGTCGAGGAAGCCGTTTTGACCGGTGATATCTCTGTGCCGTGGAGAGGGTTCGGCGGCAAATGATGCGTTTATGCGCGAGAGGCTCAGTCTTGCACGGCGTCGAGGCAGATGACGGCCGCGCGCTGCGAAGCGCTGGCAAAACCGCCGGAAATCATTTCCACCACCTTGTGCATATCGTTTTCCACTTCGGCGCGATGTTCGCCCTCCGGCAGAATGCGTTCGACAGCCGGCACCAGATTGGCCGGGTTCACCCGGTATTGGAAGAATTCCTGAAAAACTTCTTTGTCGGCAATGACATTTACCATGGTGAAAAATCCACGGTACAGCCGGACCAGCAGCCCCGCCGTCAACGCGGTGAAGAAGTTGAGTTTGTACACCACCACCAGCGGCAGCCCCTGAATGGCGCATTCGACCGTAACAGTGCCGGAGGCGGCGATACCGGTACCAGCGCACTGCTGCCAGTATGAAGTATCACCGGTAGTGATTTCGATGGGCGGCATATCCGGGTGACTGGCCCGGAATTCCTTGTAAACCGCGGAGCAATGTTCGAAAATCTTCACCCGGGGCGTCGGAAGGACGAATTTCAAGGTTGGATGTTTCTTGCTCAGCACCAGCACGGTTTCGAGCATGGGAATCAGCAAACGGTTGATCTCCATGGTGCGGCTGCCGGGCAGCAGAAGCAGGGTATTCGGGTCGCGGGCGGCTTTCGGGTCGCGCTTCTCGGCAATAATCTCGATCAACGGATGGCCCACGAACTCCACGTCGAGTTTGGTGCTTGCATAAACTTCGGTTTCGAACGGAAAGATCACCATCATTTTGTTGCAATATTCGGCCAGTTTGGGAATGCGTCCCTTGCCCCAGCTCCAGACTTGCGGGCTGACGTACCAGATCACCTTGTGCCCGCGCTTGTGAAGCTGTTTGGCCAGGCGCAGGTTGAACCCCGGATAATCGATCAGGATGATCGCATCCGGTTTTTCCTGATCGGCCCGGCGCAGCAGCAGTTTGAAGATCTTGACAATTTTGCCGATGATCTTCAGCACTTCCACGATACCGACCACGCCGAGCTCGGTGGCGTCGACCATGATTTCCATGCCGGTTTCGGCCATGCGGGGGCCGCCCATGCCGGCGACGCGCAGCTTGTCGCCGCGCCGTTCCGCCTCGGCACGCATTTCGCGGCAAAGCCTCGCGCCGTACATGTCGCCCGAGGATTCACCGGAAATGATCCAGATATTCCGTTCCTTATTCATCAATGATGCGAGAAAATTCGTTCCGAAGCATGGTAAAGGGCCACGCCAAGCTCATTGGCGCGCTTGATGACTTCAGCGTCTTTCAGCGAGCCGGAGGGCGCGATGATGGCGGTGACACCGGCGGCGGCGGCGGTTTCCACACCGTCGGCAAACGGGAAAAATCCGTCGCTGGCCATGACCGCTCCATCGAGCGTGCCGGCTCCCTGGTATTTGGCATTGAACTTGGCGATCGCCTGTTCGATGGCTCCCACGCGGTCCTGTTCACCGGTGCCCACGGACAGCGTCTGGCCGTTTTTGGCGATGACCACGCCGTTCGAGCGCACGTTGATATTCACGTACCAGGCAAAGAGCAGGTCTTCGAGCTGTTCCGGGGTGGCGGCCACGGTGGATTCGACCCGGCCGCAGGCTTTGTTCTCGCCAACGGCAGGTTTCAGGTCGGCCAGGCTGCGCAGGTTGGTCAGCAGCGGCTCGGCCATGACCAGCGAACCATCGGCCAGGACCTTGATCGTATATTCGCCACGGTCGCCGACGAACTTCGGCAACGAGGCCAGATTGCCGCATTTGATGATGCGGATATGGCGGTTCAGCTTATAAGTTTCCTGGTCGTTGAAAACGGCCATGGCGGCCGGAGTTACGGAAGGCGCGACGACGCATTCGTTGAATGTGGCCATGATTTCCTTGGCCGTGGCTTCGTCGATCTCGACATTGAAGGCGATGGCACTGCCGAAGGCCGCGCGAGCGTCGCAATCGCGCGCCTTGATATAGACGTCGCACAGCGATTCGCCGGGACGGGACACCGCGGCGCCGCTCGGGTTCACGTGCTTCATGACCGCGCAGGCGGGTTTGTCGAAAAACTTGACGATGTTCAACGCATAAGAAATGTCTTCGAGATTAGTTTGAGAAAGACCGCTTTTGCCGTCTTTCAGGATCTCCATGTCGCCGATGGGCGAAACCGTATCGGCCGGCTTGTAATAAGCGGCCGGCTGATGCGGATTGGTGCCGTAGCGCAAGTCGTTGACCTTGACATATTCACGGCCGTTGACCACGGTTTTTTCGGGAAAATCGCCGACATTTTTCGACAGATAAGTATTGCGGTTGAGCTCCTGCGCCATAATTTAATATTCCTCCAAAATTTGATTTATTCTTTTAATATAAATTCATGCTATTAAGGTAGACGCGTTTTGCCCTTTTCGCAAATGTCGGAGGAATAAAAGCGCTTAAATTATTTCCAGCTCGTCCATACCGGGCAGCTTCGGAAACGGCTGCGCCGGCTGCAGCTGATACCAGAACGCCACCGAGCAAATGTCCGGCTGTTCCGGCAAAAAGCGCCCGCCGTCGCGCCAGCCAAGCGCCTGAATCGTCACCCGGATATCTTCCTTGAAGCGAACCGGGTCCATCACGTGCCAGCGGTACATGGCGTGGCGCTGCTGTGACCGGTACAGGCCGTCCGGACGGATCACCTGATGGTGCCCCATGAACGGCGTCGAATAGATCTGATATCCGCCCACGTCCCAGTTGTAGGAACCGCCGAAATAATCCTCGGTACCGGTACCGCAAATGCTCGGAAACTCTTTGTCGCCATCCAGATAGAACTTGATCTCGCCTTCACCCCACCAGCCGTTGTTATTGAGACCCCAGCCCATGACAGTGCCGACGTAGTGCCCCTGCCCTTTGACGCCGTCAAGAATTGTGTAGACCTCTTTGTACGGCAACGGGTTGACGCGCCGGAACTGCGCGTGGAAATAGGCCGCGTCCTCCGGGATATTGGTCAGGGTGTAGTTGACCTGATAATAGAGCACCGCGGCTTTGGCCGGGTGAATGTTTTCCAACGTGATCCGGCAATGCTTACGGAAGGGCATTTCCCAGAAACAGTTCATGCCGTTTTTGGGGTTCACCGCCACCGGCAGCGAGTTCAACGCCGGAAAATATTCCATGGTCCGTGGATTATCCCCTTTGTTCCACGGCAGGCCGAAGAAATCGCACACCGGGCACTCCACCGCCGGCAACTCCCGGCCATCCCAGTAAATCCGCAGAATCATGTGCCGCCCCATGTCACCGGTCAGCCACATGCTCTGGATCGCGCCCGGGCCCTCGATATCCGCCATGACATAGGTTTCGCCCGGCTCGATCTTATCCCAGGCATGGCATTTCCAGCCGACGCCCAGGTCGCGGGACGGCGAGCCCGGCTGAGCCGGGTCCATGCCCCCCGCCCCCCTGGCCCCGGTCCGGTTCTCCGCCGAAATCGACCTCGTCTCGGCATTCGACAGACGTGACAGCGTTCCCAGCGACATATTCAATCCATTGAAATAATTCATTTGCATCTCCTGCATTGTTTGTTATATTATATCACCGGAAAAATATTTTCGAATAGCAGAATTCATTATTAATTTAGCATTTCTTATGATTCCGTTTAAATATCTGAAATACATCGACAAGCATTTCGAGACCGATCTGCATATCTCCGGCGTCGGGGTGCGCGAATCGATGAAGCCGAGCATCATCAACCGCCCCCACGGCACCTGCGACCGGCTGTTGATGTATTTCTATACTCCGGTCGTGCTCAAAATCGACGACGAACCGACGCCCTGCCTCGCTGGGACGCTGTTTCTCTGGCCCGATCAGGCCAGTCATTATTACGGCAACGCCGAAGCCGAATACATCCACAGCTGGATGCATTTCCACGGCAGCCTGGCCGACGAACTGCTCGCCGAAACCGGGTTCCCCGAAAATACGCCATGGGTATTGCATCACCCCGAAGTGTTGGAAAAGCGCCTCCACGACCTATGGATCGAGCTGAGTGCCGCCGCCTCGCCCCGGGTGATCCGGCTGCTTTTTGAACTGCTGGTCCGCGAAACCGCCCGCGAGTACCGGCGCACCGGAGAAGAGCCCGTCCCGGACGGAATCCGGACGGTAAAAGCTTATCTGGACGGCAATCCGGTCCGGCGCGCGGAGCTCCCGGCGTTGGCGCGGATGAGCGGGTTTTCGGTGCCGCATTTCAGCGCGCTCTTTCGCAAACACTACGGCATCGCGCCGCTGGCCTACCGGAATAGGCTGCGGCTGGAGCACGCGGCGCACCTCCTGACCAATCACAATCAGCGGATTTCCGAAATCGCCGAAGCGACCGGTTACGAAGACATCTATCAGTTTTCGCGGGCGTTCAAGAAACATTTCAACATCAGTCCCAGCGGAATGCGATTTAATTTCCGTAGCGATTTGAAATAGTTTCAATTGCATTTATATTATTAGACTTTATACGAAAGGACGAGAAGTGGACGGATTATTCATCACATTCGAAGGGCCGGAGGGAGCGGGCAAAACCACTCAGATCAAACTACTGGTGCCATGGCTGCAATCACGCGGCAGGCTCTGCCTGACCACCCGCGAACCGGGGGGAACCCCGCTGGCGGAGAACATCCGCGAAGTGGTCAAGCATCACAATACTTCCGAGCCGGTTTACAATCAGACGGAACTATTGCTTTTCGCGGCCAGCCGCGCCCAGCACGTTCAATACCGGATCAAGCCCGCGCTGGCGGAGCGGCAAGTGGTGATTTGCGACCGCTTCACCGACTCCACGCTGGCGTACCAGGGCTATGCCCGCAACGGCGATATCGAGTTCATCCGGATGCTGAACAATTATGCCACGGACGGCCTGCAGCCGCACCTCACGATCCTGATGGATCTGGAGCCCAGTTGCGGGCGCGAACGTACCAATCACCGGCCGGAAACCCAGGGCATGCACGACCGCCTTGAATCGGAAAACAACGATTTCCACGAAAAAGTCCGCAACGGCTACCTGAGCCTGGCCCGCGAAAATCCCGAACGCATCAAAGTCGTCCGCGCCGACCGGAGCCCCGAAGAGATTCACACTGAAATTACCCGCATCCTTGAAGAGTTTTATGAATTTTAATGATTTTGCAGTAAAGTATCCCGAAATAACCGGCTGCCTGAAGCGCGCCCGCCGGGAAGGCCGCCTCGCCCATGCTTATCTGTTGCACGGCGACACCCCCGAAATACGGCGCGACTTCGCCAGGGCGCTCGCTCAACTGGCGATCTGCCCGAATATGCAGCCGGATGGCGCGCCGTGCGGCGTCTGCCCCATCTGCGACCAGTTGAGCCGCGACATTTACCCGGAGTACCACACCCTGAGCCCCATCGGCAAGGCCTGGCGGATTCAGGTGGGCGACCGCACCAATCCCGAGCCGAACACCGTCCGCTGGTTCGAGGAACAGTTTTACCTGACCAGTACCTCCGGGGCCGACCGCAAAGTCGGGGTCATTTTCGATGCCGACCGCATGAACACCGAATCGCAGAACGCTTTCCTGAAGACCCTCGAGGAGCCGCCGCCGGACTCGTTTTTCATCCTGGCCACCGGCAACCCCTCGGCGCTGCTGCCGACCACCCGTTCGCGCTGCCAGAGCATAACGCTGCTGGAGAACCGCTGCCACTTCAATTTCCCCGGCGCCAAAGAACTTTTTATGGCGCTGCACAAGCTCCAGTTCGAAGCCGCCGGCAACCTTCCCGCGGCTGAACAGGCCGCCGCCAACATCATCGCGCTCTCGCGCCAGCTGGAGGACCAGGCCGAGGACAAGACCAACGCCGAATGGGCCGAGCGCCTCGACCAGGCCGAGGAAATGGACCCCGCCATGCGCAAGCGGCTGGAAAAACAGGTGGCGTCGGGCGCCGCAGGCGAGTACATGCGCGTCCGCAACTATTTTCTGGGGGCCATCCATACCTGGTTCGCGCAGATTTACCAACTCTCCGCCGGGGCCGACCGGGCGCACCTGGCCAATCCGGAAATCTTCGAAGGGCTCGAGCTACGTCCGGTACCGGAAGAGCGCGCATTGAGCGCCCTGCAGGAGGCCGACAGCCTGGTCTACAACATGTATTTCAATATCAACGAAGAACTGGCGATTCGCTCGTTCTGCATGAATGTGGCGCTGAAAAAATAATCGTATTTATTGTATATAAATCATCTATCAGGAGTAGATAACATGAAAAAATCACAAATTACCGCACAGCTTTATACGCTGCGGGATTTCTTGAAGACCCCGGAAGACATCGCCAAATCCCTCGCCAAGGTCCGCCGGATCGGTTACGAAGCCGTACAGATTTCCGGTATGGGTGAAATTTCCACCGCCGAACTGAACAAAATTCTCGCCAATGAGGGCCTCGTCAACTGCGCCACCCACGAGAGCGGCAAATCCATCGTCGAAGAAACCGACAAGGTGATCGCCCGCCTCCAGGAACTCAACTGCAAGTTCACCGCTTATCCCTACCCGCACCAGGTGCCGGCGAACTACGACGAAGCCGTGGCCATCGCCAAACAGCTCAACACGGCCGCCGAAAAAATGGCCGCCGCCGGCCAGGTCCTCTGCTATCACAACCACGCCATCGAGTTCCGCCGCTTCGACGGCAAGCTGATGCTGGATATTTTTTATGACAACGCCCCGGCCATGTACAGCGAACTCGACACGTACTGGGTTCAGTCCGGCGGCTGTTGCCCGACTCAGTGGGTCAAGAAAATGGCCGGCCGTCTCCCGCTGCTGCACCTGAAGGATTTCATGATCGGCGACGACAACAAGGGCACCATGGCCGCCATCGGTTCAGGGAACCTCGACTGGCCGTCCATCATCGCCGCCGCCGAAGCGGGCGGTACCGAATGGTACATCGTCGAGCAGGACGTCTGTCCGAAAGATCCCTTCGAATGCCTGGCCGACAGCTTCAAATACCTCACCGGAAATTTCGTCAAGTAATTTCCGATGTTCAATGCGCCGGGTGCGAGTTTTTACCGCATCCGGCGTTTTTTATTTCCTGGCTTTTTCGTACGGAACCTTGCCGGAATCCATGGTGCGCGGCTGCGGCTTGAATTTCGTTGAGAAGAAATTCTTTTCGTCCGGGAAACCGTCCCAGGTCAGCTGTGCCAGCGCGGCAATCCCCCAGAACGCTTTATCCGTCTGCAGCGGCATATTCAGGTTCTTTTCCGCCTCGGCGGTAAACTCCGGAAACTTCTCGCGGTAAGATTTGGAGAGCCAGACGAGGAACGGAATTTCATACGCGTCAGGATTCCGGCTGCTTGCCGAACGGAAGGTTTTCACCCCGTCGCTGACGACTTCGCCGTGGTCCGCCACATACAGCATGAACGCCGGGCGATCCAGTTTCTTCAGCTCCGCAACCACGCCGCCCAGTACCTGGTCGGTAAATGCGATGCTGTTATCATATTCATTGAGCAGTCTGGCATATTCGGGCGCCAGTTGCCGGTTCAGGTCGTCCGTGAGCGCATCGAAGGGCCCGAAATCGGACGGATAACGCGAATCATAACCGATATGGCTCCCCATCAGGTGAAGAATCACGATCACCGGCCCCTCACTCTCCGCCAATGCCTTGCGACACGGCCCGAGCAGCGCATCATCCAGCACATTAGGCTGGGCCTCCTGCAGGTATTCCATCGAATCGGCGTGGACGAAAACGAGGCTGATCGGGCCATCGTATTTCCCCCAGCGGTATTGATTCGAAATCATGTTTACCTTGAATCCCCCCTGCTTGAAAATATCGACCAGCGAGCATTTGGCGTCATGCCGGTTCGCCCCGATCTCGCTCATCGTCATCAGATAACGGATGGCCCACGTGGTCGTGGTGTAGGCACTGATCACGTCATTGTATGCCAGTACCGGCGGCTCCGCCTTCCGCATTTCCGCGTCGGTCGCCCGGGGGTAACCGTAAATCCCCATATGGTTGCGGGTGGCGGATTCGCCGATCACGATAACCCCGGCCAGATTGTTCACCTCCGGTTTGGTCCGGCGGACATTCGGAGGAATTTCAGGATTCTTCGCCATCTCCCGGAGCTTGCCGAATTCTTTCTGAAACAGCACATAATTAAACACGAGCCGGGTACACGAAGCGCGGTTCAAACTGCGCTCGCCCTTGCCGATGACGATGTACCGGACGGTGCTGATCGTATACGGCAGCAGCAGCAGCACTCCGAGGATCACCGTATAACGGGTCACCCGCAACGGCCTGCGCCAGACCAGGTACATCATGCCGCCCAATCCAAGCAGGAACACCAGCACGATGATGATCAAACTGGCGCTCTTCAGAAAGCCGAGGAACTCGACGGTTTCCTGCTCCGAAGACGCCAGCACCACCGGTATGATGTCCCCGTCCAGCTGTATATGAAAATGAAAACTGAGCAATACGCTGACACAGACGACCAGCCAGAGCACCGGCAGCAGCACCGTCATATAAATCCGGCTCCCCCATTTGCCGAAAAGCAGCACCGGCGCCGAAAAAGCCACGAACAGCGGCAGCCCCTGAAGCAACGGGTTCATAAAGGTATTATTCACCTCGCTCAGGTACAAACTCGCATATTCAATGACCGGCAGCAGGATAAAAATTCCCAGAAACAGCAGATAATTTTTAATCGTCCCGGTCTCGACCGGAAATTTGCCGGCCAGCCATTTATACGCGCCGCGAATATGAGCGACCACACTTCCCAACTGCATAGAACCTCACTTATTGAATTATCAGAACCGTATAAACTATCATGATTTTATTAAATAACAAGATTTGGAAAAAACTTTTATTTCAGTTCATCGTTTTGTCCGACCCGTCCGACCTGTCCGACTTGTCCGACAGAGAACCTCCGTGATTTCTATCATTTTTGCGCGTCCATTCCCCGGCCGAGATTTGTATTAAGCACGATCCGGTGGTATATTTCCACATGGAAAAGTCAGTTATCACCAGCCTGCAGAATCCGTCGATCAAGATGGTCTGCAAATTGCGCGACCGGAGTGGACGCGATCAACAGCAGTTGACCGTGCTCGAAGGCTACCGGGAGCTGACCCGCGCCCTCGAATACGGTATGAAAATGGTCGACTGTTTCTATTGCCCGGAACTATTTCTCGGCGAAAACGAATTCCCGCTGCTCGACCAGCTGGCGGCGTCCGGCGTCCGCGTCGTCGAAGTCGCGCCTCATGTGCTGACCAAAATGGCGTACCGCGAGCGCCCGGAGGGGCTGATCGCCACCGCCCGCATGAAAACTCATCGCCTCGAAGACATGCCCATTGTCAAAAACGGTTTTTACCTGGTCGCCGAGGCCATCGAAAAGCCCGGCAATCTCGGCTCCATGCTCCGCTCGGCCGACGCCGCCGGAGTCGACGGCCTGATTCTCTGCGACAAGGGCACCGATATTTATAATCCGAACGTGATCCGGGCCAGCACCGGCGCGCTTTTCTGCGTCCCGCTGGCCGAAACCGATTCCATCACCGCGCTGGCCTGGCTGCGTCAAAACGGCATCAAAATCCTGGCCGCCACCCCGCACACCGATTACAATTATACCGACGTCGATATGACCCAGGGCGTGGCCGTCGTGGTCGGGCGCGAGCAAACCGGACTGACGCCGTTCTGGATGGAGCAGGCTGATTTGCAGGTCAAAATTCCGATGCTCGGCATGATCGACTCGCTGAACGTCACCGCCGCCGCCACCATCCTGCTCTACGAGGGCGCCCGCCAGCGGCAATGGCGGAAACCGCAGTGGGTGCGCTCATGAACGAAGTATTTCTGAATGATGTTTTTCAAAAATTGTGGCAGGATCGCGACCCCATCGCCGAAGCCGATAAACTCGACGGCGAAGTGTTCCGCAAGGTGAAAACCCGCCGTACCTTCCGGTTCGAAATCGATGGACAAGGTTATTTCGCCAAAATTCACAAAGGCATCGGCTGGCGCGAGATTATCAAGAATCTGCTGCAGTTCAAAAAACCGGTCCTCGGCGCTTCCAATGAATATCATGCGATCCGCCTGCTGGAAAAACTCAACACGCCGACCATGACCCCCGCGGCCTACGCGTCGCGCGGCGGCAACCCGGCCGCCATCGAGTCCTTTCTGATTACCGAGGAGCTCACCGATACGGTCAGCCTCGAAGATTATTGCATGAACTGGAAGGCTTCGCCGCCGCCCTTTCATGAGAAAATCACCTTGACCCAAAAGCTGGCGAAATCAGCCGCCGCCATGCATGACCACGGCATGAACCACCGCGACTGCTACATCTGCCATTTCCTGTTGAAAAAATCGACCGGCGAGCTCCATGTGATCGACCTGCACCGGGCGCAAATCCGCGAACGCATCCCCTACCGCTACCGGGTGAAGGATGTGGCGGGGCTCTATTTTTCCGCCATGGATTGCGGCTTGTCGCAGCGCGATCTGCTGCGCTTCATCGCAACCTACGGACGCCACACGCCGCGGTTCTGGCGCGACGTTCAAACCACCGCCGAAAAACTCTACCGCAAGGTACACCGCTCCTAATTTGAATCGATAATCACGAGGTGAATCATGGATGCTGAATACATTCTTGCCATCGACCAGGGGACCACCAGTTCCCGCGCCGTCTTGTTCGACATGGAGCTGAAACCGCTTGGTTCGGCCGGACGCGAATTCGAGCAGCACTATCCGCAAAGCGGCTGGGTGGAGCACGAGCCGGACGACCTTTTCGGCAGTGTTTTCGAGTCGGTCAGCGAGGTCATGCGCAAATTCAAGGTGTCGCCACGCCAGATCAAGTCCATCGGCATCGCCAATCAGCGCGAAACCACGCTGGTGTGGAACCGTCGTACCGGACAGCCCGTTCACCGCGCCATCGTCTGGCAGTGCCGCCGTACCGCCGCCCTCTGCCGCCAGCTTGAGGCAGACGGCCTCACCGGGTATATCCGCCACCACACCGGGTTGATGGTCGACCCGTATTTCTCGGCCACCAAGATCAAGTGGATTCTCGACAATGTCAAAGGTCTGAACCTCGACGACCTGCTCTTCGGCACCGTGGAAACATACCTGATCTGGAAGCTCACCGAGGGCAAATCGCACATCACCGATTACACCAATGCCGCCCGCACCATGCTCTTTAATATCCGTACGCTGGACTGGGACGATACACTGCTCGCCAAGCTCGGCATTCCGCGCTCGATGATGCCCAAGGTGGTGCCGTCGAGCGGTCAGGCCGCCGTCTGCAGCCATCCGCTTTTTGACCGGACGCCCATCCCGATCTGCGGCATCGCGGGCGACCAGCAGGCCGCGCTTTACGGACAGTTCTGCGACCGCCCCGGCGAAATGAAAATCACCTATGGCACCGGCGCGTTCCTGCTGCTGAATACCGGCTCCGAATTCATCGAAAGCTGTCACGGGCTGGTCACCACCCTCGGCGCGAACACCCGCCCCGGCAAGCCCGAATACGTGCTGGAGGGCTCCGTGTTCATGGCCGGCGCCATCATGCAATGGCTGCGCGACGGCATCGGCATCCTACCGGACGTCTCCAGGGCCGCCGAAATCGCCTCCTCCATCCCGGACACCGGCGGCGTCTGCCTCGTTCCGGCCTTCACCGGGCTCGGCGCGCCCTACTGGAACTCGGACGCCCGCGCAGCCCTCACCGGTATGACCCGCGGCACCTCGCGCAAAGAAATTATCCGCGCCGCCGAAGAGGCCATCGCCTTCCAGTGTGCCGACCTGATCGACGCCATGCGCAACGACATCGGCAAGCCGATTCACAAAGTCCGTGTCGACGGCGGTGCCGCCCGCGACCCCTTTCTCCTGCAGTTCCAATCTGACATCCTCAACTGCACCGTCGAGCGGCCGCCTTACCTTGAAACCACCGTCCTCGGCGCAGCCCGCCTCGCGCTCGGCGCGGACTGTTGCCAGATCGCGGACGTTTCCGCCACTTTTGAGCCAAAAATTACGGCCCGGGAGCGGGAGGAGCACCTCCATCGCTGGCACCGGGCCGTGGAATCGGTAATCGGTTGAATTACTTCAACATCATGCTCAGGATGTAATAATTGAGTTCTTCGTAGTCGCGCTCGGCCTGCAGCTTGGCGATCATTTTGTCGTCCAGCGAACGGCTGATTTCGAGCAGTTTCAGGAAGATTTTGCGGCTGTAGTCGAGATGCTTCAGCGCGGTTTTATCCTTCTGCGTGCGCATCACTTTCACGTCCAAACCGACCCATTCGCCGTTCTGGCCGAAACCGTTTTTGTCGAGCACGCGCACCTGGTTCAAGGCGCGACGCGGGTCGACCGCGCCGAAGGTCAGATCCTGGTCGAATTTCAGGCTGTTCTGGTCGTTCAGGTGAACGCTCCAGAGCTTCTTGTGCGCCATGGCGAAACCCATTTCGTCCGAGGGCGAGAGGTTGGCGAGCAGCGCGTGGGCGGTCTCGATCAGGCAGCCGATACGGCTCGGATCGGAGGTCATCAGCCCCATCGCGATCGCGTGGCCGATGGTCGGGATGTAGGTGTGGTCCATCGGCTCGTTCGGCTTCGACTCGATCATCACGCGAACGTTCTTGTCGTAGTCGAGAACCATCTGCAGCGCTTCGGCGATTTTTTCGGTGGCCCAGGCGGGGTCTTTCGCCTCGCGGATGTAGGTGCCTTCGCGCGCCAGCCACAGCACGATGTTCTTGGTGCCGAGGGCGTTGGCGATATCGACGGTGCGTTTGGTGCGGTCGAGCGCGTACTGGCGGCACTTCGGGCAATTGCTGGTGTAGCCGCCGTCGACGGTACGCGGGTCCATCCACAGGCGCGGCGCGACGAATTCGGCGGTCAGGCCGTGGCCGTCGAGCACTTTTTTGACCGCGGCGGCTTCTTTGATGATCTGCTTCGGGGTCAGTTCGTCCATGTTCGGCACGGCGTCGTCGTCGTGGAACTGCACGCCGTCGAAGCCCATTTTCTTGTACATTTTGAGCTTGGCGTTGAACTCGATGCTCTGCCGCACTTCCGGACCGAACGGGTCCGCACCTTCGTGAATGTTCCACGGGCCAAATGAAAATCTGAATACTCCTGCCATGATTTTTTCTCCTTATCTGCCAAGTAGTTTCTTTAAATATTCGATGCTGATTTTTGCACTTTCGAATTGTGGGCGCTTGCAAATGTCCTGCTCGTAAATCAGCCATTCGCAAATCGTGCCGCGGGCGGCTTCCGCGCAGGCGGCCAGGTCGATTTTGCCGGTGCCGAGCTCAGTAAACGAACCATCCTCTTTGTCCATATCTTTCATATGGAGTTGCGGCAGGCGGTCGGCGTATTTCTTGATGTAGCGGACCGGGCACTCGCCGCCCTTGGTCACCCAGTAAACGTCCAGTTCGGCCTGAACCTGTTTGGCGTCGGTGCGGTTGAAAATGATGTCCTGCGCGTATTCGCCGCCGATCTTTTCGAATTCCGCCGCGTGGTTGTGATAGGTGAACTGCAGACCGCGCGCGGCGGCGGCCTTGCCGACTTTGGCGCACTGATCGACCACGTCGTCGATGATTTCGCTGAACTTGCCGCCACGGCTGATCGTCACATACTTGCAGCCGAGCGCCTTGGCGTAATCGAACACCTTGTTGTTCGGATCGTCGAAATCCGTGGCCGACACGTGCATTCCGCAGGTTTTCAGGCCGATTTCTTTGGTGTACGCCGCCAGTTCGTCCGGCTCCATGCCGCCGAAGTTGAAGGCGAATTCCGCGCCGTCACATCCGAGCTTCGCCAGTTCCTTCAAAACGCCTTTGAAGTCTTGTTGCAGGGGTTCGCGGATGGTGTAGAGTTGGATGCCGATTTTCATGTCTTTCATTTTACCAGTCCTTTCCGAGTAAGTTATCGATGTTGCGGTATAAAATATTGCGCATGTCGTCTTCGCTGATTTTGGCGGCCAGAATGCCGCCGATGCCCTGGAATTCGTCGAACCACGGCAGGTCGGTACCGTACAGAATCCGCTCGCTGCCGGCGATTTCCACCAGTTTCTCCACCATGCCGGTAGTGCCGGGAATGCTGGTCAACTCGAAGTAGACGTTGTCCGGGCAAGCTTGGTGAAGCCGCGCCACGCCGTCCCAGTCCGGGCGGAACGAATGGCCCATGAAAAAGCTGACTTTCGGGTATTTCTGCGCCAGCTCGATCATCATATCGATTCCGACGAATCGATCCCCGCCCCAGGTATGGAACAAAATCGGCAATCCGCGCTCGTTGGCGAACTCGAACGCCGGTTCATACGCCTTGTCGGTGGCAGCCTTGCCGTGATAAGCCGAGAGGAACTTGAAACCGATCGCGGCGGGCGCCCATTTGTCGAACGACTTCACATCCTCGATCACCCGCTCCGGGTGGTTCGGGTTCACCGCCACATACATCCGCAGGATATCCGGGTGCTGACGCGCAATTTCGAACACTTCCTGATTGGTGAAATCCGGCGTCCACAGCGCATAATGATGCGAGAAAACCAATTTAGTGACCCCGGATTTGCGCAAATGCGCCACCATGGTATCCGCCTCGGCGCGCTTGAAATAAATCTGCCCGTGCGGCCCCATGTGACCATGCATGTCATAAACCGGAATCCCGGCACGGCCATGGTTCCAATAGGCTTCCGCCAGCGAACCTTTTGCTTCCCAGATACTCATAATTGCACCTCGTTCAGAAGTTTTTCCAGATTTTTGCCGGCGATCAACCGCTTGGCTTCGTCGCTGATCTCGGAATTTTTCAGCGAAAGCATCATGCTGCCGAACATGAAACCGGGGTAGCCGCTGCCGTACAGAATCCGCTCTGCGCCGTACTCATTGACCAAGTCGGCCACGCCCTCCGGCACCCAGTAGGTCGAAATTTCCAGATGGAAGCCCTCGTAATTTTCCAGCAGCGGCCGGAAATAACGGTCCGTCCCCCAGTATAAACCGTTGGTCAGGCAAATATAACGGTTCTTCGGAAATTCTTTCAGAAACGCGTAAACCGCATCCCATGAACCGAATGTATGGATTCCGATCTGCACCGGAATTTTACGCTCGGCGGCTTCGTCCATGATCTTGCCGATGGTCAGGCGGTCCGCAATCCACTTGTGCCCCAAAGGGTCGAGAATCAGCGCCTTGATCCGGTTCTTTTTCATGCCGTCAAAAAACGCCTTGCCCTCCGGCAATTCGTGCGTACAGGGCGGCAGGAAACTCCACACGCCCACCAGCCTTTCACCGGGATCATCCGCCAGCCGTTTGGCCACGGCATCGTTCGCGTAATTCGCTCCGGCCGCGGTCAGGTTGACGTCCCGGATCAGCGCTTTGTCAACGCCGTTGCGGTCCATCTCCTGCAGCAGCGCCGCCGTCGAAGACGCATACTCGAGCGCGCCGTTCATCGGCGTGCCGATTTGCGCGTTCGCATCAAAAAACATCAAATCTTTCATTGCGAAATCCTTTCTGTTATCTCTTTTTCCATAATAGAAAACATCTTTTCACCGAATAACTTATGTCCGACTGAATTCAAATGGATACCGTCCGCCAGCAGATACTGCTCCCGCTCGCGGTCAAACAACGGATACAAATCCAGAAACGGGTAATCCCGGAAGAAGCGCCGCGCCAGCTCGCGCTGCGGCTCCAGGAGTTCATCGAGCCCGCCGCCGCACTGCTTGAACGGCTCCACAAAAGCCGGATGCTGCGCCGCCCAATGCTGCTCATTGATAACGGGGCCGAGTCCAACGCCGATCATCCGGGTTTTCTCCGGCAGGCGCGCGGCCATGTCGTCCACATGATATTGGATTTCGTCCAGCGGCACCAACCGCTCGGGCCGGGTATAGTCTTCATTGTTCGCGCCGATCATCACCAGCAGATAGTCAGGCGAATACGCCAGTACGTCGCGATCGAAACGCACCATGCACTCGCGGGTCGATTCACCGCCGATGGCTCCGTTCACAATCGCGAAACAGATATCCGGAAAGCGCTCCGAAAGCTTGTCCCGCATCACCTCGTACCAGCGCTCATGCGGAGCGACACCGATCACGCCTTCCATGATCGACGAGCCGAAAAGACTGATCACTAAATTCTTCATTTATTTTCCTGCAATAATTCTTTCAGAATCTCAAATAACGTATCGGCAAAAAGTTCCGTGCCGCGCGGGTTCAGGTGGATTCCATCCTCCAGCAGATATTGTTCCGCCTTGTCGCCGATCATGCCGTGCAAGTCGCAAATCGGCCAGCCGTGTTTGCGGGCGAATTCACGCGAATAATCACGCTCGGTGGCAAGCAATCCGCCGATACCGCCGTGACGGTTGGCTTCGGCAAAGGCCGGATGGCGCCAGCTGTGATGCTTCTCGTTGATAACCGGCCCCTGCAGAACCGCTATTACTTTGGTTTTGGCCGGCAGGCCGCTGACGAATCGCTCCATCAGCTGCAGCTTTTCGGCTTCGCCGACCAGACGCTCGGGGCGTGCCAGGTCACAGTTGTTACCCTCAAATTTCACCAGACAGAAGTCGGGCGAATGCGCCACCACCTCGCGGTCGAAACGCCGCATCATCTCGCGGGTGCTCTCGCCGCCGATTCCGGCGTTTATAATCGAAAAGCAAACTTCCGGAAAATGACTCGAAAGTTTGCGGTGCAGAATATTGTACCAGCGGTCCAGCGGATTCGCCACCCCGGTAATGCCTTCCAGCATCGAAGAGCCGAAGGCGCTGATGATCACATTTTTCATTGAAAAAGTTCCCTGTCAAGTTTCAGTAACGCTTCCCGCAATTCCTCATGGATACCGGCATACGGCGGAAGACCGGTAATCAGCGGCACCATATCCGCCTCGTAACCGCCTTTGGCGGCGGCGGCTTTGTCCGGGGCATACCCCAGTTCGCCGTTGGCGATGCCGACGACCAGCGGATACGGCGCGGCCGCCGCCTCCACCACCTCATTTTTGATCGCCTGCATGATCTCAAAAGGCGAACACAGCAACGCCACCGGTCCGAGCCGGATTCCCTGTATTTCCGCAGGGATAAACGGCTCGGGATTGGATTTCAGATATTGCTCCATTTTTTCCGCGCCGACGAAATACACGGCGGCCATCCGGCAGTCCTGATCTTTGTCGGACGCCTCAGGCGCAGCGATTTTCGCCAATTTTTCGGCCTTGATCTCCGCCAGTTTCTCCAGCGTCAGCGACTGCCGGAGCGACATGCGGGCGGTAAATGAAAAACTGCTGAGGGTTTCATCCTCAACCGGCTCGGCCTTGGCCAGCCCGTCACGCAAAGCACGCTCGAAACGCCCGGCAATGATATCCAGCGCCAGCAATGATTCATTGCCGTTGCCGCCGTCGCTGACGGTACACGTATTGACATCGCCCAGCGCCCCCTGCAGGAATACGCCGACCGCGCCGGGCATGGTCCGCATGATGTTATGAATCGCGATCGCCGGATAATCTCCATGTATCGCATGAGAAGTCGGGCCGCAAATCACCGGGTGACAGCCGAAATACGCCATGAATCCGATCAGCGCGCCGTCCTTGCCGGTAAACCGGATGACGGTCGTGGTGGTATCGGTCAGTTCCGGTTTGGCCGGACGCCAGCCCTCTTTCAGGCCTTCCTCCAGCGGTACGCTGAAGCGGTCGTAGACGCGATTGGTCCCGATGCCTTCGCACGGCACCACGGCCACCGCCATCGCGGCCTCCTGCAGATTGCCCAGCGCCTCGATTCCGGCACGGGCAATCTTATAGGGCAGCATCATGTTGTACGGGATATCCTGGTCACCCCAGCCGTTCAACGGAATCGTCGACGGCCCCGAATGCGTATGACTGCAGCATACCATAATCCGGTCGTCGCTCAAATCAGGGTATTTCTCCCGAATCAGCCGGCGACTCAGGGCCGTGGCCCCGTCCGTCACTCCGCACAGGTCGCAACCGATTATGACTGCTCTGTTTCCACCGGACTCGAAGGCCGCCGCCCGTGCTTCCAGCGGGTCGCGGACCCCGCTCGAATGCCGGTTCAGAAACGGCCCGAATCCGGCGAGTTCCACTCCCGCTCGCGGGGTAATATCAACTTTGGCAAATCCCGCTTTCATATTGCGATTTCAGCTAACCTTATTTTTTGCTGTCGGCATATTTCCGCAGCTCGCCCACGTTGGACGCCACCTTGCGGACCACCGCGCCGATCTGTTCGGCGGTCTCCTTATAATACATCATCTGGTGGGCGATTCCAAGCGCACGATTCAGCGAAAGTTCGTCGCAAACCGGGCATTCGCCTTCGAAAATCCGATAGGATTCCGGCGCCAGGTTGAAGAGATTGTGGCGGTAAACCGTACCATGGGTACCGTTGCCGATGCCTACTCCTTCGGCGGCGCAGGCTTCATTGATGATCCAGCGGTCGATGCCGTCGAATTCCTTGCCGTCAAAGAGGAAATGGAACGTATAATATCCCTGCGGATTCGCGAGGCGGCCCGGAGCCTGCACGCGAACGCCCGGCACATCGGCAAGAGCCTCGGTCATGATGCGGGCACTTTCGCCGTAACGCTTGACGCGCTCGGGCAGTGTCTTGAGCTGTTCCAAGAGCAACAGCGCCTGAAACGCCGTGCCGCGGTAATTATGACAAACCAGCCCGGCCGGAGTCCTGGAGCCCTGCCCCTGCTTGGCGCCGCGCACATAACCGATATGCTTGAGCAGGAAGAGCTTTTCCGCCAGCTCGGGATCATTGGTCGTACAGATGCCGCCCTCGCCGGACGCGGTGACTTTGCTCTGCTGGAAGCTGAAACTGCCGATCGCGCCTATGCTGCCCACGCCCTTGCCGTCCCAGAAACCGCCCTGCATCTGAGCGCAGTCTTCGATCACCGGAATACCGTGCTTCGCCGCGATCGGCATGATTTTGCCGAGATCAGCGGTGGAGCCGTAAATATGGACGGGCATGATCGCCTTGGTTTTCGGAGTGATGGCCGCTTCCATTTTCGCCGGGTCCATGCACATGGTGGAGGGCTCGATGTCCACGATTACCGGAATCGCGCCGAGGTAATGTACCGCCATCGCCGTCGCCATCCAGGTCAGCGCCGGAATGATCACTTCGTCGCCAGCCTTGACGCCAAGCGCCTGCAGCGCGCACTCCAGCGTCACCGTGCCGTTGGCCATGAAAACCGCGTACTTGGCACTCTGCGAAGCGGCGAATTCCTGCTCAAACTGCTGTTCCATCGGACTATTGAACGACCAGTCGCCGCTCATGTAAAGCTGTTTCAGCTTTTCCGCCGTCTCCTCGGTACGAATCGGCCAATCCAATACTTTTACCGGTTCCTTCAATAACTTTTCGCCACCCAATATTGCCAGATTTGCCATTTTCATGTCCTTTCTTTGTTTATGAATCTTGCATTCATTGTTTCGTCTGATTATATTATATCCTGTTGAAAGGAAAATTAAAATATCTCGATCTTGCGAAAAATATCTCAATCTTGCGGTTTTTATGATAAACAGCATCAATCAGGACGAAATCAAAGAAACTCTGCTGGCGGGCGCCGAAGAAATTATCACGACCCGCTGTCCGGAGGAAATTTCCGAGCTTCAGGCCGATGATTCGTTCAGCCCCGACCGCCACCTCCACCGCGAAATCCTGTTCATTCTCCAGGGCGAAAGCCAGTTCATGCTCAATGGCCGGGTCTACCGGGCGCGCCCCGGTACCGCATTTCTACTGAACAAATGGGAAGTTCACAGCTACGGCTACCGCAAGGATGACCGCGACCTGATCCACCTGTGGCTTCATTTCAACGATGACCGTATGTTCGGTTCGCTGACCTATATCGGCTGTGCGGGGCAATACCACTCGGCCGAAGCTCACATGACCTTCAGCAAGGATCTCCACCAACTCCTGCTGCGCCGCTGGGAAATGTTGGACAAAATCCCCGTGTGTTCCCCGGACGCCAAAAATCTGCTGATGAAGCCCCCGCTCGATATCGTGCTCGACGAATTCGCCATGTTCCAATTCAGCATGATCGATTTCCCCGCCGAAAACACCAGCGACATCGCCATCTTCCTGCGCAATTACATCCGCAACGCCAACGGACGCAACTGCTCGCTGGAAAACCTCGAAAGCCTCAGCGGCTACAGCCGTTTCCATCTGTCGCGGCTCTTCCGGGAGCAATGCGACCAGACCATCGGCGAATACATCAACGAAGTCCGGATGCGCTTCGTCCAGGAGGCCCACCGGCGCGGCCTCAAGCAAAAAGAAATCGCCGACGAGCTCGGCTTCTCCTCCCCCTCCGCCTTCTGGTACTGGTATCAGAAACATAAGATTTTTTGACCATATCGTGCAGCGCCGGGTCGGTGGTGATTTCGTGGTGACGCCCGCAATTCGGATAATTCGGGTGGCGCCAGTCCACCGCCGAATAATACAGCTCCTGCGGTCCTATTCGTCCTATGTGTCCTATCAAGTGAAGATCACTGATTTTAGCAAGAATCCGCACTTTTTTTGTAACTTTTGCAATAAATATCCCGACTTAATCGTTATATAAAATAAACTGGAGTAGATCGATGAAAAAAATAATTAAATGGTTCATATGGATTATCATATTGGCGGCCCTCTGTGTGGGCGGATATTTTGGTTACCGGAAGTATTCGGCGAAGTCGGACACAGTGGTGTTTCGCACGGAAAAAGTGGTGCGTGATCACCTGTCGAGCTTCATCAGCGCCACCGGCACCGTGGAGCCCGAGGAACTGGTCAACGTCGGGGCACAGGTAAACGGCATGATCGAGAAATTCGGACTCGATGCCGACGGCAAGAGCGTGGACTACGGTTCACGCGTCACTGCCGGCATGATCCTGGCCCAGATCGACGATTCGCTGTTCGTGGCCGATCTCCGCCAGAACGAGGCCCAGCGCCTGCAGGCCAAAGCCTCGATCGTCAGCGCCGAAGCCGCCATCAAACAGGCCAAAGCCAAGCTCGTTCTCGCCGAAACCAACTACAACCGCGCCACCTCCCTGGCCCCGAAGGGCGCCATGGCCAAGAGCGATTACGATACCGCGTACTCCGATTACACCGTGGCCCAGGCGGCCATCGCCGTGGCCGAGGCCGACCTGGAACAGGCCAAGGCCCAGCTCGCCAACTCCGAGGCCTCCGTCGCCCGCAGCACCCGCAACCTCGAATACTGCACGATCAAATCCCCCGTGGACGGCATCGTCATCGACCGCCGCGTCAGCGTGGGCCAGACCGTGAACGCCAGCATGAACGCCCCGAGTTTGTTCCTGATCGCCAAAGATTTGAAGCGGATGCAGGTCTGGGTATCCGTGAACGAAGCCGACGTCGGCGAAATCAAGGCCGGCATGCCGGTACTCTTCACCGTGGACGCCTTCCCCAATATTGAGTTCAAAGGCAGTGTCCACAAAATCCGCCTGAACGCCACCATGTCGCAGAACGTCGTGACCTACGTGATCGAAGTCGGCACCGACAATTCCGACGGCAAGCTCCTGCCTTACCTCACCGCCAATGTCAAATTCATCCGCGACAGCCGCCAGAACGTCATCTGCGTACCCAATTCCGCGTTCCGCTACACACCCGACGAGTCGCTGCTGGCCCCCGGCATCACCATACCCGAGCGCACCGGCAAGGAACGTATCCTCTGGGTCCGCGCCAACGGCCATATCAAGCCCGTCAAAGTCACCACCGGCCTGAACGACGGCGTATCCACCGAAATCCTTACCGGCGACATTCAGGAAGGCGCGGAAGTCGTCACCGGCACCGTAATCGCCACCGCCGAGCAGAAAAATGCCGCCGGCGGCAGCCCCTTCATGCCGACTCCGCCCCGTCGCGGCGGCAACAACCAGAATCAGAACCGGGGTGCTTCAAGATGAGTTTGATCGTCACAAAAAACATCACCAAAACCTACTTTCTGGGCGAAATCGACGTCCCGGTGCTGAAAGGCATCAGCCTCGAGATCGCCCGCGGCGAATACGTCGCGCTGATGGGCGCCTCCGGCTCCGGCAAGAGCACGCTGATGAATATCCTCGGCTGCCTCGACCGCCCGACCACCGGCGATTATCTGCTGGACGGCGAGGAAGTCGGCCATATTTCCGGCGACCGGCGAGCCATGGTCCGCAACCGCCAGATCGGGTTCGTCTTCCAGAGCTTCAATTTGCTGCCACGCACCAGCGCGCTGGACAACGTCATCATGCCGCTCTCCTATACCGCCGGTTCGCTCTCGGCCCGCGAAGTCAGGCAGCGCGGCGTCGAAATGCTGGAGCGCGTCGGGCTGTCCGACCGTATGCATCATTATCCCTCGCAGCTCTCCGGCGGACAGCAGCAGCGCGTGGCCATCGCCCGCGCCCTGATCAACCGTCCCCCGGTGTTGTTCGCCGACGAACCCACCGGCAACCTCGACTCGCACACCAGCGAGGAAGTTATGAAAATGTTCAGCGAGCTGAATGCTGACGGCATCACCATCATCCTGGTCACCCACGCGCTCGAAGTGGCACAGTTTGCCAGGCGCACCGTCCATATCCACGACGGCTTGCTGGTGACCGGGTCATTCGGCGGAGGAGGAACTGCGGCATGAGTATTTTCGCCACCATTTTTGTAGCGCTGAAGGCCCTGCGGCGCAACCCCACGCGGGCGCTGCTGACCACCCTCGGCATCGTCATCGGCATCGCCGCCGTCATCACCATGATGGAGATCGGCAAAGGTTCCTCGAGCTCGATCCGCACTTCCATCGAAAAAATGGGCGTGAACACGGTCGTCATCATGCCCGGTGCGCCGCGCCACGCCGGTGTCAGCCTCGGCATGGGGGCGCAAATGTCGCTCACCCCCGAGGACTGCGAAGCCATCGCCCGCGAATGCCACAACGTGGCAGAAGCGGTGCCGATCGTCACCGCCCGCAGCACTCAACTGATTTTCGGCAACGTCAACTGGACGCCGAACCAGATCGTCGGCTCCAGCCCCGAATTCCTGACCATCCGCAACTGGGAGGTCGAAGAGGGGCGCTCGTTCACCCGCCGCGAACTCGATTCCCGCGCCCGGGTCTGCCTCGTCGGCCAGACGATCGTCCGTGAAGTTTTCAAGGGCGAATCGCCCATCGACAGCGAAATCCGCATCAAGAACACCAGCTTTACCGTCATCGGCGTCCTCAAATCCAAAGGCGCCAACATGATGGGCTCCGACGAGGACGACGTAGTCATCGCCCCCTGGACCACTGTCCGGCTGCGCCTGACCGGTCTCAAAACTGGTACCGCCACCAACACCACCAGCACGGCCGCCACTTCCCCCGGCGACCTCTTCCCCGGCACCGGCGTGGCGTTTTATCCGGAACAGTCCGACACGCTCGCCACCGACACGCTGCTGGTCCCGAAATTCACCCACGTCGACCAGATCATGGTCATGGCGGTCTCCCCGGAAAAAGTCAATGACGCCATCCGCGAACTGACCGCCCTGCTGCGCGAGCGCCACCGCATCGCCCCCGGCGATCCCGACGACTTCTGGGTCCGCAACGCCGCCGAATTCATGAAAACCCTCAGCAGCACCTCCACCGTCATGACCAATTTACTGCTGGTGGTGGCGCTGATTTCGCTGCTGGTCGGCGGCGTCGGCATCATGAATATCATGCTGGTATCCGTCACCGAGCGCACCCGCGAAATCGGCCTCCGCATGGCGGTAGGGGCACGCTCACGCGACATTCTGCAACAGTTCCTGGTCGAATCGATCATCCTCTGCCTCGTCGGCGGCATCGTCGGCATCCTGCTCGGCCACGGCGCGGCGGTACTGGTCAATATGAAGCTCAACTGGCCCATCGAGACCAGTACCGAAGCGATCATCGCGGCGGTGGTGGTTTCTGCGGCTGTGGGCATCGTTTTCGGGTTCTACCCCGCCTGGAAAGCCTCCCGGCTC
This sequence comes from Victivallis vadensis, assembly GCA_040394635.1. Taxonomy (GTDB): domain Bacteria; phylum Verrucomicrobiota; class Lentisphaeria; order Victivallales; family Victivallaceae; genus UBA5239. Next base: position 40,306 of record JBEBRW010000017.1, read on the forward strand.
GATCCGATCGACTCCCTGCGCTACGAGTAATAGGACTCAGAGGACACATAGGACGTATAGGAGACATTTCCTATATGTCCTATCAGGTCTTATCCGTCCTATTCCCCCTCAATTTTCAACTTTTCATCGATTTTTTCAAAAAATTAGTTGATATATCATCTGTTTAGATGTAAACTAATTAAAAGGGAAATCATCAATGAAAAAAAATAAAACCTACAATGAAGTCGTAAACTTCGGTTCGCCCGAGCACGAGGCCCTGATGGGGGTCTGGTGGGTCGGGCAGATGCTGAAAAAATACGCGCGGCGCTTTTTCGGCGAACTGCTTTCCAGCGAAGTCCAGTTCAATATCATGCTGCTTCTGAAGTACTCCGACCACCCACTCAGCCAGCGGGAACTCAGCGAGAAACTGCTCGTCGACAAATCCAACCTCACCGGCGTGGCCGGGCGCATGGAGGCCGCCGGACTCCTGACCCGCAAAGTCGATGCGTCCGACGCCCGTGCCTACCAGCTCGAACTCACCGCTCTCGGACACGGCATTCTCGAGCGGGTCGAGGTCCCCTACGATCAGCGAATCCAGCGCCTGATGCAGGAATTTTCGCCGGAAGAACTGGCCACGCTGACCAACTTCATGGGGCGCATGCAAAAAGCCATCGAACGGGAGGAGTAACCATGCAGGATATCGAAATCAGGCCGCCGGCCGATGAACAGGAAATTCAGCAGCTGTGGGCGCTGAATCACGAAGTATTTTCGCAGGAACTGCGTCAGCACGAAATCCACGGCGACGGCCGCCTCGTGGATAAATTTCACCACAAAAATCATTACATCGCGGCCTGGCGCGGCGGCGAAGCCGTCGGCATGGTCTGCGCGCACAGCGAGCCCCCCTTCTCCGCCGTGGACAAATTCGGCGCGGTCATGTCGCAGGCGATTCTGCCCGGCGCCACCGCCGAGGTCCGGCTGCTGGCGGTCAAACCGGAATACCGCCATTCGCTGGTCGTGCCGAAAATGGGGGCGGAGATTTTCACCTATCTCGCAGGATTCGGCATCAAACTGCTGGTGATCTCCGGGGTGGCCGAACAGAAACGCTTTTACGAACACATCGGCTTCCGCGCCATCGGCGAACCGGTTCAGAACGGCGCCGCCTGGTTTTATCCCATGACCGCCCATCTGCCGGCGGTCCTGGCCTGGAGCCATGAGATCATCGCGAGGTGCCGGAAATGAATATTCTGGAATTCACCCCCACCGTCCCGCACCTCTTTCCGAGGGCCAAAGCGACGCTGACAGAACCGCTTTTTTCACACCGCAGCGACGAATTCGGCCAACTCTTCCGCCGCGCGTCCGAACTGCTCAAGCTCATGAGTTACGACTGCTTCCATCCGCTGATTGCCGCCGGTACCGGCACTTGGGCCAATGAACTGATGGTCTGGAACATCCTCCCGAACGCGCGCCGGGGACTCACACTGGTAAACGGCGAATTCGGCGCGCGGCTGTACCGCCAGTGCTGCGCCTGCCGTCCCGACACCGTCAAGCTCGAACTGGACTGGGGTGCTCCGTTCGACCGCGATAAGCTCACCGCCTGCCTGGACGCCAACCCCGAAATCGACTGGTTCTTCGCCGTCGCCACCGAAACCAGTTGCGGCATGAGCAACGACCTGAATATGCTCGACCAGCTCTGCCGTCCGCGCCAAATCCGCCTCGCGCTCGATGGCGTCAGCGCGGTGGGCATGGCCCCGGAACTTTTCACCCTGACCCAGCCGGGCGTAATCACCGCGTCGAGCGGCAAAGCGCTGGCCGCCCTGCCCGGCATCTCGCTGATTTTCTGCGACACCGCCCTTGAATTCGAGCCGTCCCGAAACATTCCCGACTCGCTGGACATCACCCGTCTGCTGGCCGCGGAATCCTCGCCGGGCATGGTGCGCAATACGCTCGGCTCCCCGCAGCTCTCCTGCCTCGCGGCCAGTCTCGAAGAACTCGCCGCCATCCCCGATTACCGCGCCATGCACGCCACCTACAAACAACAGATCATCGAAGCCTTCAAACGCATTGACGTCGAAGCACTGCCGAACAGCAACAGCCCGATGGTCACCACCTTCCGCCGCCCCCACGAACCCGAGTGGCAACGCCTGAATTCGAAGCTGAACCGCAACGGCATTCGCCTCTACAGCGACCCCGAATACCTGAAATCCCGCCATCTTTTCCAAGTCGCCACCATGGGCAACATCACCCCCACCGACATTCAACTCCTGATCGATACCATAACCTCTTGACAAATTTCTTTTCGCAGGTTATACTAAAAAAAACACGGGGGTTCCCATGCGTTATTTATATTTGCTCATATTATCGGCATTGCTGATTTCCGGCTGCAAAACCGCCTCCGATAATCCTCATGTCGATCAGTTGCTGGCTTACGTGGAACCGGCCCCGTCCCAGCCAGCGCTGCACTTGTCGGACGCAGGCCGGCGATATTACCTGGACGCTTCAAAGGCGGCCCGGAAAGAGGACCTGATCCAGCTTTACCGCGCTCTCAGCCCGGAACAAATTCAGAAAAAAGCCAAGAAACCCTGGGGCGGACCGAGAATCGACCTGGAGCCGCTGCCCTGGCTGGTTTCGCACTACGAACAACACATGACCGATCTGTCTCGCCTTGATCTTTATAACAAACTCAACAATACTCTCGAAAAATTTAAAATCGAGCTGAAAGCCGATAAAAATCCCCTCGCCGGTCTGCGTCTCGACCAACTGCCCGATATCGATGGCTCTACCTCCACTAAGCCGTTGCGCATAATTCTGGCCGCCTCGCTTCTCGGGTACAAAACCAGATGGCAGCAGAGCCCTGGGCTTCATACGGGCGATGTTTCATACCAGGACGAGTACTTCCCCGCCATTACCCTCGCATCGAATACAAGACTGGGAGCCCTGTTGAAAGCCAATGCGTTTATTCCCAACAACCAGAGCGCTTACTCCTACCCGCGCCTGGTTTTCCCGAATTACCTGGTTATCAACGCGATTTCGCCCGAAGCACTTCTCGAAATCAACGGTAGGGACGTGAGATTACTCGGCTATGACCCTCAGAAAAACGTTGAATATAAAATCATCGGCTATGACGCCCTGGTGGCCATCGTACATATCACCAACACGGTGGACAATATTACGCGGGAACAGCTGAAAATATTCCATTACCCGAAAAAAACCGCCCTGAAGTGGTGTGATATAAAAGAAGACGCCTCCCCTAATACCGTAGTTCCCCTGTGGCGCAATAAGGATTCCGGTACCGCCATATTACTGCGCGATATGGTTTTCGACGGCAAGTACCAGATCCCGCCGCAGGCAAAAGATCTGCAAGTGACGACTATGATGGGGGTATTCGACGAGCTGATCACCAATTTCGACGCGGTAGTCTGTTCGACCTATTATTACGAGAAATACATCCGGCCCACAATTTACTCCAAAGTGTTGTCGATCGATGGCGTCCCCCCCACGCTCGAGACGATTTCCGATGGTTCGTACCCGCTGGTCGCACCGATTTACGCGGCGATCCGCAAAGATGAACCGAAAGACTCCCCGGCCCGCAAGCTGTACGATTTCCTGACCACGCCCGAGGGGCAGAGCATCGTCAAGGCCGCCGGGTATGCGTCACTGCGATAGGCCGCGCAGGTCGATCGCCCAGGTGTCGATGACTTCGCCCTGGCGCACCACGTGAATGCGGTCGTGCATGTTGATTGTGGGGTCGCAATGCGGCAGGCTCAGCTCGAAAAGTTCGCCCAGCGCCGGTTTATCGCCGGGAAAATAGAGCTTGCCGTGTTCGTCGCCAAACCATTCGTAGCGGTAATCGCCGCACATGCGGCCATCCATGATGACGCGCGGCGGCGCTTCGGGGGTGAAGTAGAGGCTTTTCAGCCCGGCATCGATGGTCACGAACCCGCGCTGATTACGGCTGACCACGCTCGTGAGCAGCGTCAGGGCCGGGCGAAAATAATCGTTTTCGCTGCCGTTTTTGCTGCCGATAAAGGTGTATTCAGAATCCATGACGCAATACGAGCCGACCTGGATATCGGTCAGCTCCGGGATCTCGATGTCGATATCGGAAGTACCCGTTCCGGTGCCGGTGAAAATTTCGACGCCAAGCTGATTTTTCAAGGCGGCCGCCCGGCGCATATACTCCAGCGAAATCCGGCGGCGCTCACTGTAATCGGCGATATGCTGCAGGTGTCCGGCGTAACACTGGATGCCGCGTAAGTGCAGGTTGGAGAAATTTTTCAGCGCTGCCGCAAATTCAATTACTTCATCAAAAGCGATGCCGGTGCGCCCCATTTCGGGGTTGATGTCGATCAGGACGTTCAGCGTGGTTCCGGCGGCGGCTTCGTTCAGGGCGCGGGCGTTGTCGAGATCATCGATCACGACCATCAGATTCTCCGCCGCCCGAGCCAGCTCGACGAGCCGCCTGATTTTTCCGGCGGCAGCCACCGGCGAGGTGATCAGGATCGCCCCAATGCCGGCCCTGAACAGCGCTTCCGCCTCGGCGAGTTTCGCCGTGCAGATACCGGCGCAGTTGCCGCATTCGAGCTGCCGCTGCGCCAGTTTGCTGCATTTGTGCGTTTTCGCATGCGGACGCAATTGCTTACCGGCGTCCAGTGCCAGGTCGCGCATTTTGCGCAGGTTTTCGTCCAGAATATCGAGATCGAGGACCAGTGCCGGAGTGTCGAGTTGATGCTTTTTCATATTTCCATCAGAACAAAGTGGGTTGGATATGATCGGGTTCGTTGTCGCTATTGTACTCGCCGGGGGCTTCCCGCACCTGGTTCGGATTCCGGGGGCGGTCCTGACGGCGATGCTGCTTCCGGTGTGTTTCGGCGACAACCGGCTCGCCGGTCTTTTTGCTGATTTCCCGGCTTTCCAGATTTTCGAGAACTTCATTGGCCCGGTCCACCACCGCCTGCGGCAAGCCCGCCAGCTTGGCGACATGAATTCCGTAACTCTTATCGGTGCCCCCCGCCACGATCTGGCGCAGGAAAATAATCTGGTCGCCGTATTCCTTGACCGCCACATTGTAGTTCTTCACGCCTTTTTTCATCAGCGAAAGCTCGGTCAATTCGTGATAGTGCGTGGCAAACTGCGTACGTGCGCGGCAGCCCGGCTGGTCATGCAGGTACTCCGCCACCGCCCAGGCGATGCTGAGGCCGTCAAACGTGCTGGTACCGCGCCCGATTTCGTCGAGAATCACCAGGCTTTTGTCGGTCACGTGGTTCAGGATATTGGCGGTTTCGACCATTTCCACCATAAAGGTACTCTGTCCGCGCGCGATGTCGTCCGCCGCGCCCACGCGGGTAAAAATCCGGTCGACCAGCCCGATCACCGCCTCATCCGCCGGGATGAAAGACCCCATCTGGGCCATCAGCACCAGCAGCGCGGTCTGGCGGATATAAGTCGATTTACCGGCCATGTTCGGGCCGGTGATGATCATCATGCGGTTCTCCTCACCGTCAAGCAGGACGTCGTTCGGGACGAAACGTTCGTTTTTCATGGCGGCGTCGAGCACCGGGTGACGCCCGGCGATGATATTCAGCTTGTTGTCGCCGGTAATTTTCGGGCGCACATAGCCGTAACGGCGCGAACAATCCGCCAGGGCCCCGATCACGTCGATCCGGGCGATGGCCGCGGCGATCTCCTGAATTCTGGCTGTATACTGCAGCGCGTCCTCACGCAACTGTTGAAAAAGCTCGAATTCCAGCGCCTTCGATTTCTCCTCCGCGCCAAGGATCTTGCTTTCCAGCTCCTTAAGCTCAGGGGTGATGAAACGCTCGGCATTCACCAGCGTCTGCTTGCGGATATAATCATCCGGCACCATGCTCAAATTCGACTTGCTGATCTCGATGTAATAACCGAAAACCTTGTTGTAACGAACCTTCAGCGACTTGATGCCGCTGCGTTCCTGTTCGCGGGTCTGAATCTCGCTCAGGCAGCCCTTGCCTTCGCGCGACCAGCGGCGCAGTTCGTCGAGCTCCTCGCTGTAGCCCTCGCGAATGATATCGCCGTCGGTCAGCGTCATCGGGGGTTCATCGGAAATGGCGGTGCGTATTTTTTCGACCAGCTCCGGCATCGGCTCCAAGCGGTTTTTCAGCTGATCGAGCAGCTTGGTGCTGAAGTTGTCCAGCAGCATCCGGATCTCCGGGATAATCGACAGACTGTTCGAGAGCGCGATCAGGTCGCGGGCGTTGGCGCTGCCGATATTCAAACGGCCGATAATGCGCTCAAGGTCGCGGATGGTGCCGATCACTTCCATGGTTTCCGCCAGCGTCAGCGGGTCGTCCTTCAGCGCCTCGACGGCGTCCAGGCGGTCATTGATCTGGTCCTTGTTGTAGAGCGGCCGCAAAATCCATTCCCGCATCAACCGGCTGCCCATGGGCGTGTTGGTCTGGTTCAGCACGTACAGCAGCGTGCTCTCGCGGTTGCCGAACATCGGCTCCACCAGCTCCAGGTTGCGCTGCGAAATCGAGTCCAGCGTCATATAATCGCCGTTCTGATAGCTCCGCAGGGTACGGATGTGGCCGGCCGGGTGCTTGAGGTTTTCGATGGCGTAATACAGCACCGCGCCGGCGGCGCAAACGCCCAACTGCAAATCGCGGCAGCCGAAGCCGTCCAGCGTCGCCGCCTGGAACTGGCGCTTCAGGACATCCTCGCTGTTTTCGGTGGAAAAAATCCAGTCCGGCAGCGGCGTCCAGAGCATTTTGCGGACAAACTCCGCGGGCCGGGTCTTTTTCTCGTTCCACTCGTCCAGCAGCGACTCCGCCACCAGGCACTCGCGGGCGCCGAGACGGTTCATTTCGGTTTCTGCTGCGGCGGCGTTATCGAGTTCCGTCACCTTGAATTCGCCGGTACTGATGTCCAGTGAAGCCAGCCCGTACCGCTCCTTGCGCATGACCAGCGCGATCAGGAAGTTATTGCATTCGGGATTCAGCGCCACCGCATCGACCACCGTGCCCGGCGTGATGATCCGGGTGATTTCACGCTTCACGATTCCTTTGGTCAGCTTGGGGTCCTCCATCTGTTCGGCAATCGCGATCTTGACCCCGGCCGCGATCAGCTTGGGCAGGTGCGTATCCAGCGCATGCCACGGAAAGCCCGCCATCGGGTACCCCTGACGCTTGGTCAACGTCATATCCAACAGCTTGCTCGCCCGCTCCGCGTCTTCAAAAAACATTTCATAGAAGTCGCCCAGGCGAAACAGCAATATCGCATCCGGCGGGCTCTCCGCCTTGGCCGCGCGGTACTGTTTCATCATCGGCGTCAAATTAATATCGGACATGTGATCTCCCGTGTTCTATAATCATGGACTGTAACATACTCATTTTGTCCTGATTTTTCAATCCGTCCAAGACAAAATTACAGGAGAAATTCCCGGGGCGCAGGGATTGCATTTCCATGGGAAAGCCATTATTGTATGGCAGACAGGAGATTTTTATGTGGAAATTATACGCGGTTCTGTCGGCGGTGTTCGCGGCGCTGACGGCAATTCTCTCCAAAGTCGGTGTCAAAGACATCGACTCGAATCTGGCGACGGCGATCCGGACGCTGGTGGTTCTGCTCCTCACCTGGGGCATCGTGTTTGCCTCCGGGATTCAGGACAAAGTCAAGGCGCTGACCCGGGAAAACATCATTTTCCTGGTTTTATCGGGGGTGGCGACCGGGCTGTCGTGGCTGTTCTACTTCAAAGCGTTGCAGACCGGCGACGTCTCCAAAGTCGCCCCCATCGATAAACTCAGCGTCGTCCTGGTGATCATCTTCGGCATCCTGATCCTCGGCGAGCCGCTCTCGCGCAGCGTCGTCATCGGCGGGCTGCTGATCACGGCCGGCGTACTGGTCATGCTGCATTAAAACTTAATGCAGAGCTTGCCGCCTACCGGTTTCAACCGGATACCGTCCGCGTTCCGCTCGACGCTGCCGCAGGTGATTTCAAGACCGTATGTGAATCCGTTGTGGGCGTAATTCAGCTTATTATCCTCGACTGCAATCTCAAGCGCGCCGGGAAGCACTTGCAACCCCTGCCCTTCAATTTCCAGAGTATCGGGTTTCAGGGTGATCCGAATCGTTTCGCCGCCATCGGTAAGCCATTCGGCTTGAAGTGTGTCGGGGTCGAGCTGGACAATGTTGCCGAACTTGCCGGGGCCGCCGGGGAAATGGATTTCCGCGCCTTTCAGCTTCTGGTCGATGACCGGAAAAGCATCGTAGGTACAGGCCGGAGTGGTGCAAACATCGTTCAGGAACGGCTCGGCGTAATCTTCGTCGAAAATCTGCCAATCCCGAATGATCAGCTCCCGTTCATGAGTACGGAAGAGGTTCAGCCGCCCGAACTTCGAGAGATACCAGATTCCGGCGCGGTTTTCATTTCGCCAGTCATCCAGCGTGATCACCGCCGAAGCGGGGGTCTCCGGGAAATGGTCGCGGAACCAGCGGCCGGATTCGGCCAGGGTCTCCACCCGGACTTCGCCACGGTCGCGCATGGCGGCAATCTTCGGGTACTGGTCGGTCAGACCCGCCCCCATGGAGGGCCAGCCGAATGAATTCTCCTGTCCGGCCTGCGCATAAGCCATGGCCAGATGCGGCTCGCGGAAATTCTCTTTCAGGAACCAGTCCACCCATGCCGGAATCCCGCCGCCGCCGTCCGCTTTGGTATACACTGGCTCCAGCGTCACCACAATCTGGCCATTGCCAAAGATGTCGCCGGAATACTGATACAGCGGATCGCTGCCGAGCATCCGGAAAACCGGCACCGGAATCTGCGCTTCCTTGTGCTGCGCCGGGATATACGAATTCTTTTTGCTCGGGTAATACGCATTGGCCCAGTAACCGCCCCACAGGGTGTAGCCGTCGGTGCCGTACTGGTCCTTGCAGTTGCACGCGGATTCAATGCCGTATCTGGTGTGGAGATACTCCAGCAGGTGCGCGTCAAAGAGCCAGCTCCCCATCGACTTGGGCCCATAGCCGAAAATTTCGACGAACTTCGCGACAAAGACATCGGCGATCCGCTCCCGTTCCTCCGGCGTGTAGCCGACCGAAAATCCGACATTCGTATGCCAGTCCCACGGCCAGCGCCCGTTCCACTTCGCCCCGGCGGCCTCCACATTCGGCTGAACCGCTTCGAACCAGATGCCGATCTCGTGGTCTTCGGGCATTTCATTTTTCAGGAACTCCACAAACGGCCCCTGTACGAGGGCGTCGTACTGCAGCAGCCAGGTCGTCGGCAGGTTGTACTTTTTCGCCAGCGCCATCTGCTCGCGCATTGGCTCGAACAAATCGATCTGGCGTCCCGGGCGCGGCTCGATCGCACGGATGAAATTGATGATGTTGATTATATTGTTATTCATGACAAATCTCCTTGTATTTGTTATATTATACAGTATTTTAAAGCAATTCTCAATGTTCATATTGCTAATTGATTTGTCATGATTGCCAACAAAGACCGTTACCGTATTTATCGCCTCGGCGGTAAGCTGCAGGCAGGGATTTCCCATCTGGATGTCCCGGCGCCCCTTACGCGCTATAATATCTGCAATGATTTCCTGAATCCCAGCTACATCGTCTCCGGCCAGGGCTATTATGTCGATGAATTCGGCAACCGGACGGCTTACGGCCCCGGCTCGCTGCTGATCCGCCTGCCGCATGTGAAACACCACCAGACGCATGAGAAGGGCCCCTACATCGATTATTACTTCGCCATTCCGTCCTCATTCAGCCAAGCCTACGAGGAGCTGAACCTGATTTCGCCGCTGCTGCAGCTGGGCGAGCACGAATGGCTGCTGCGCCGCTTCGACGAACTGGCGCACGCCTTGCAGGCATGCCCGGAAAGTGAATTGATACTGATGCAGGGACGTTATTTCCAGTTTCTCGCCGAGCTCCTGATCGGCGGCTTACCCGCCAGGCCGCATTACCGGGAAATTTCACGCGGCGCCGAGTTACTGGAACACAGCCCGGAACAGCGTTTCCCGGTGGAAGGAATCGCCGTGGAAGTCGGCATGGATTACGCGAATTTCCGGCGGCTCTTCGTTCAATACTACCACATGCCGCCGATGGAATACCGTATCAGGAAGCGGCTCGAAAAGATCCAATCGCTCCTGAAAACCACCGACCTGTCCCTGAAAGAAATCGCCGACCGTTTCGGCTATGCCGACATCTACACCTTCGCCCGGCAATTCAAAAAATACGTAGGAACCTCCCCCGGCCAATTCCGCAAACCTTAAATTCAAATTGTCCACGAAAAATCACGAAAAAAAACTCATTAGCCGCCAAAATCGGCAGCTAATGAAACTGATTTATTTTTGTATTATTTGTGGGTAAAAAATTCTCCATGAGTACCCGGAACGGGTGCTCATTTTTCGTGTCTTTTCGTGTATTTCGTGGACAAAAAAAGGTGTCAGCGCCAGTCGGCGTAGGGGGTGACGGCCAGGGAGCCGCTGGAGTAGCGGCGGTCGGCGCTGACTTCCTCGCCGAGCCAGTCGGGCTTGGCGAATTCATCGTTTTCCGAGCCCAGCTCGAGCTCAGCCACGATCAGTCCCTGATTGCGTCCCTCGAATTCGTCGATCTCCCACAAGCGCCCCTCGTGCATCACGATATGGCGCATCTTGGAGACGATGGTGGTATCGCACATGGTGGCAATGATCTCGTTGGCTTCGTCGATGGGAATGGCGTATTCATATTCGTCGCGGCTGATGCCGGAGCTCGGCCCCTTCATGGTCAGCCACGCCTGGGTGCCGGCGATACGGATGCGAATGGTGACCCGCCCGAGCGCAGTCCTGATGTACGCCTGGCTCATATAAATGCTGTGTTCGATTTCCTTGCGCCAGTCCTCATTTTTCACCAGGAACTTCCGTTCGATCTCTTTCGCCATATCGCCTCCCTCAAAAATTGATTATCGGAAAAACCGGCAGGAAACCCTCGGAGTTGAAATTCAACAATCCGAACTGAAATCCCGCCCGGTCCGCCACGTTGACCAACCCGATCTGCACGCCCGTGCCGATGGTATTGACCAGCCCCAGCTGCCAGGCATAGGACTTCATTCCCGCCACGTTGACAAACGACATCTGGAAACCGCTCATCTGCTTGGAGACATTCACCGGCGCCAGCTGCATGCCGTTCACAATGTCCGTGGCCGAGCAGAAGACGGAGAGTTCCAGCCCGTGCACCCGGGTGCGCCCGGCCGAAATCGGCAGCCCGATCTTTACCCCGTCCACATTCGTACGGTTGACGCTGCGCGGGATATCGAACCAGATTCCCCAGCTGAGGGGTTTCCAGCGCTGCCGCGCCGCCTCGCTGACTTTGATGGTTGACACCGGCGGCGGCAGATCCTCCCGGGCCGTTTCCTGGGCCGGGACCAACAGCGGCGTCAGTGAACCGATCACAGCCGCCAATGCTAACCATTTTTTCATTGCAATAACCTCAAGATTACATGTAAAGTTTCAATAATTCTTCACGACTCAGCGGACTGAAATACGCCGCGGGGATATCCAGAATGGTGAATGCTCCGGATTTCCCTTCGTTCTTTAACCGGAACGCCGCGCGGGCGTGTGCCACCAGTACGCTCGCGGTGGCGGCCGGGTTGCTGCCCCATTCGCAAGTGTATTCCACCCGGGCCGGACTGCCGTCCGGAGTTTTGCCCGCCGCGATCACACAGCCGCCGTGCGGAAACCCGCCGAAGCGCTCACTCAGTTCTTCCTGACTGATAAAGTTCACCACCGTGCGGTAGGGTGCAAAATAATTCGGCATGGTCTGGATGGCTTCTTCCACCTTGGCGGCGTCGGCGCCGTCTTCCAATACCACAAAGCATTCGCGCCAATGCATTTCGCCGGCGTTCAGCTGCGGGTTCGAGCCCGAGCGCACCTTGTTGATCGCCGCCAGCTCGGCATGGGTGTACTGACGGGCGTCTTTAACGCCGGGAATACGGCGGATGGCGTCCGAATGCCCCATGCTCAGCCCGCCGGCCTGTCCAAGACCGTAAAATCCATAAGCCTTGGTTCCGGGCAGGAACGAAGCACTCAGTACGCGCTCCAGCGAAAAGATCCCGGGGTCCCAGCCGGTCGAAATCACCGACACCTGACCGGATTTCCGGGCGGCGGCGTCCATGCTCTTGAAATAATTCGGAATCTCGCCGTGATTGTCGAAGCTGTCCACCGTCGAGACCAGCGCCGCGAATTCCGGGCCCTGCTTCGGCAAATCCGTGCTGGAGCCGCCGCAGAGGATCGCGATATCGGGGTTCAATTCCTTTTTCCACGCATCCGCATCGGCGGAACTCATGACCTTAACCGAACTGTCATTCAATTCTTTACTTACGCGCTCGGGTGTGCGGGAGACGATCCCGGCGAGCTCCATGTCCGGATTCGCCTTCAGCGCCGCCATCACTCCACGCCCGACATTGCCGTAACCGACGATCATTACACGAATTTTACTCATTTCACAATTTCTCCTGATTGATATTTAATCCTGCTAATTTATCATAACTCCGAAAACATATCAATCCCAATCTACTCATTTTTTAATTTTCAGACGCTGTTTTTCCATTTTTCGCAGCTTTGTAGGCCACCCAGCTGTCACGGAGCTCCTTGCCGTGGGCGAACTCTTTTTCGAAGGCGTCGAAATCCTTGTCCTCGATAATTTCGCGCAAATGCTGCCAGCGTTTTTCAAAAGATTTGATTGTCGCCAGCGCCGCTTCCTGGTTGTTCTCGATGATCTCGCGCCACATCCGCGGCGACGACGACGCGATCCGGGAGGTGTCGCGGAACCCCGTGGCGCAGCCGGAGAAACGCATCCGCTTCTCCTCTTCGTCCGGACAATCCAATACCGCCTGGGTCAGTGCCAGTGCCACCACATGCAGCACATGACTGGTGTGTGCAACCAGTATATCATGGGCCCCCGGAGTGATTTTCACCACCTTCACCCGGATGCTTTCCCACAGTTCCACGACATCATTAAATGCCTGTCTGTTCGTCATTTCAGTAAAAGTGACGAATGCTTCGGCGTTGTCATAAAGTGACGGGAAAGCCGCCTCTGGGCCACTCTTCTCCGTACCCGCCATGGGATGGCTGCCGACGAAGTGCACGCCCCTCGGCTCCAGGTACTTTTCACCACATTCCACGATGACCTGTTTCACACTGCCGATGTCTGTAACCACGCTACCCGGCCGCCATGCCCCGGCATATTTGACGATATACTCCTTGATCAGCGGCACCGGCAGGCAAATAATCGTTATATCCGCCTTTCCGATAATACATTCCAGATCGTCACTTGCTTCGTCGGCTACATTGTTTTCCAGTGCCCAGCGGTTGATTTCGGGCCTCCGGCTCCAGCCGAGCCGGCGATATTTCCCCTCGCGAAGCGCCATTCCCAGCGATGCTCCCAGCAATCCGAGCCCGATGATCGCCACATTTTTATCTTTGACAATATTTTCCGTCATTTTTTCTCCAGATTCGACGATTGATCCGTCTTTAATATAGCAGAAGGAAAAAAATCCACAATTATTATTTTCAAAGTATTGAAAAAAAACATTGCCAATATATAATATACCTCTTATAACTATTGGATTAATCATACAATTTTTATATCAAAAAGGAATTCGCAAATGGCGTCAGGAATGCTGAAACAAATCCCAATAGCGATACTCACCTTAGGCGTGATCAGTACCGTTACTCTAACCGCACAGGACAAAATCACCCCGGAAGCCGCTCCCGCCGTGGCCCCTGCTGAACCGGGAATCCAGCCAAATCCCGATGTCGATCCCACCACCTCTCCTGCCCAGCAGGCTGTGCTGGTGGACCACCTCCGCTCGCTGCTGAGCCCGCCGGACCTGGGCGATGCCATGACCAAGCGCCCTCCGAGCAAGCCCTACTTCAAAATCATCCCCGGTCTCGATGGTTATTCCACCCTCGTCTACCGCTTCCGTTTTGTGGAAGCCAACAAAGAAATGGTCAACTCCATCGAAAGCGCCATTTCCAGCCAGGGGATCGTGGAACGCTCTTCGGAACAGAACATCCTGATCGTACATGACCGCACCGACAAGATGGATGAACTGGCCAACATCATGATATCGCTGGATGTGGAAGCGCCGCAGATTCTCGTTGAAGCCAAGATCATCGAAGTAAACGTGGGCGACGGCATGCAGCGCAACCTGGATTTCGCCATGAACCGCCACGACACGACCAAAGGCGACTTCGGCGTCGACAAAAACCTGAATTCCACCGCCGGCACCAACACCTCGATTCAGGGCCAGCCGAAAAGCGACAAGGGGTTGTCGCTCGACTGGTTCCCCTATGTTTCCGACAACAAAAATTTCCAGGTCACACTCCAATGGTTGATGTACGGACAGCGCGCCAAGATTCTCTCCGCCCCGAACGTGCTCGTTTCCCGCAACAGTACCGCCACGATCACCACCGGGGAAGAAGTTCCGATCCAGAGCAGCCAGACCACCTCCGGCACCGTCACCAACTCCACCACCTACAAACAGGTCGGGGTAATACTGGAGATCAAGCCCAAATACATCAATCACGACACGGTCACCCTGGCAGTCAACCCGCAGGTTTCGAACATCACCAGTTACCAGCGGATTTATACCGGAGACACCTATTATGACGTCCCGAGCATGTCCGTCCGGAAAATCGAAACCACACTGAATATCGCCGACGGCCAGGTCATCATGATGGGTGGCCTCTATTCCGACAAGGAAACCCTGAATGAAGAGCGGATTCCGTTCCTCTCCGACCTCCCCTATCTCGGTGAATTCTTCACTTCCAAGAACCGCAGCCGTGAACTCTCGCAGCTGATCTTCCTGATCCGGATCACCATCCTTCCCTCCAGCGACATGCCCCAGACTGCTCTTTATGACATTGGCCGCCAGGCAAATGAAATGCGCGACGTCGGCAAGGCGATCCTGGACTCCAAGGAACTGTTCCCGGCTGACCTCGACAGCAACAAAACCACCCTCGAGCAGGTTAAAGAAGAGTTTCTGGAAAAGAAAAATCCCCTGAAGTAAGGTATTCACCGCATGAAGTTCAAACGGAAAACCTATATAAAACTGGCCATACTCCTGATTCTGGTTGGCGCCGGAATCGGCTCGTACCAGTGGTACAGATCGTACCGGCAGAAACAGATACGCATGGAAGGCAAGGAAAATGCCGACCAGAGCAAAGTACCGGACCGGATTTTCACCATCAAGCGCGGCGACCTGGTGATCGGCACGCTGCAGTCCGGCTCGGTTAACGCGCAGAAAAAGCATAAACTTTCGCTGCAGGCCTCGTTCAACACCAAACTCATGTGGGTGATCGATGAAAACACCCAGGTGAAAAAAGGCGATATCCTGGCCAAGTTCGAAACCGAAGAGTTGATCGACCGCATTGACGACCTGAAAATTCAGGTGGAAAATCACGAAAAAGAACTCTCGGTGGCACTGGAGGAAGAGAAAATCACCATCAGTACCAACCGCGCCAGCATCAAGGAGGCCCACGACCGGGTCGTCGATTCCGAAAACAACCTCCGCAAGTACCGCCGGATCGAGCGCGGCAAACAGCGCGACAAACTTGAACTGTCCGTGGAAAACTCCAACGTCGCCGTCGATGAAGCGGAAGCGGCACTGAAAAAGAAAAAGAATGACCTCTCCACCTCATCCGGCGACCAGGAAGAGCAGGAAAAGAATAAACAGGAACTGGCCAAGCTCCAAAACACCATTGATACTGAGACCAATAACCTCAGCAACGCAGAGCGTGACCTGACGCTCTTCAAACGTTATGAAAATCCGAGCAAAATCACCACGCTGGAAAACTCGCTTGCCCAGGCGCTCCTGAACAACGAACGCGTCAAAATTCAGACCAATTCCTCGCTGATCCAGAAGCGCCGCCAGATTTCCAATATCCGCCGCAACCTGCGCAATGCCCGTACCCGCCTTGAGCGCCACCAGTCTTATCTGGAAATGATGCAGCTCGAGGCCCCGGTGGATGGCGTGGTGATTTACGGCGACCCGGATGCCCGCTGGGGCAATGTGGAAATCAAGCTTGGCATGGACGTGACCAAAAACCGCATCCTGATGACCATTCCCGACATGAAGAACCTCGTGGTCGACTTCGACCTCCCCGAGCAACTGCGCTCCAAGGTCAACGAGGGCGACGCCGTGATTATCACCCCGGACTCCCTCAACACATTGAAGGTCCCGGGCAAAATCAGCAAGATCGACACGCTGCCGGTCAACCAGAGTTTCTGGGACCGCAATTCGCCCAAGATTTACAAGTCCGTGGTCCGGATCGAAGAACAGAATCCGCAACTGGTCAGCGGCATGAGCGTGCAGGTCAATATCGTGACCAAGACGATCAAAAACGCGCTTTATATCCCGGTCGAGGCCGTGTTCGAAGACAAGGACCGCTTCCTCGTCTACCGCAGATCGTTCGGCTCCCCGCAGGAAACCACGGTCAAAATCGGTGAATCCAACGATAATTACGTCCAGATTCTCGAGGGCCTGAGCGAAGGCGACGAAGTTTACCTCTACCGTCCATACCAGAAAAAAGGACAGGATGAATCCTGATGGTCCGTCCGTGATGAAGCTGAATCTTAAAGACGCCGTAGTCAGACTCGATGATATCCGCAAGACGTATCATCTGCCGGCGCTCGATGTCCCGGTGCTGAAGGGCGTGAACCTGGCGGTGTGGCCGGGTGAGTTCGTCGGCATCATGGGCACCTCCGGTTCCGGCAAATCCACGCTGCTGAACATCCTCGGGTTGCTCGACCTTCCGAGCTCCGGTACGTATTACCTGGACGCTCAGGAAGTGCAGACTTTTTCCGACAGCGAGCTGGCGGTGATCCGCAACCGCAAAATCGGCTTCATTTTCCAGTCGTTCAACCTCTTTCCGCACCTTACAGTGGAACAGAATATCGAAGTCCCGATGGTGTACGCCAACATGCCCCGCAAGGAGCGCCGCGAGCGCGCCCGCGAGCTCGGCGAACGCGTCCGGCTGGGGCACCGACTCAAACACCGCCCGAACGAGTTATCCGGGGGCGAGTGCCAGCGTATCGCCGTGGCCCGCGCCCTCAGCAATTACCCGTCGTTCCTGCTGGCGGACGAGCCGACCGGGAACCTCGACGAAAAGACCAGCGATCAGGTCATGGAATTTTTTCACGAGCTCAATCGCGACACCAAAATGACCATCGTCATGGTAACTCATAACCCGGCGCTGGAAGACACCTTTCACCGGGTGATCCGCCTCCGCGACGGCCAGGTGGTGGACAGCAACGGCGACCCGGTCATGGTTACGCCGACCGAAATGCCGGTACGAGGGGGTGTCTGATGCTGATTACCGACCTTTTCCGGCTGTCGTTCCATAATTTGCTGCTGCACAAAATGCGCTCGCTGCTGACCTCGCTCGGGGTCATCTTCGGGGTGGGCAGCGTGATCGCCATGCTCGGGATCTCCGAAGGTGCCAAGCGCCAGGCGCTGGCCCAGATCGAAGCTATGGGGATCGACAAAGTCATCCTCTACTCGCAGAAACCGCCCGTGGCCGGCACCAGCGAAGGCTCCTCCAACATCAGCTCCGTGGAAACCTTCGGCCTGACCGCCGCCGACTTCAAGCATATTTCACAGATGGACAACGTCCAGCTGATCAGCTCGATTCGCGACTCCCGCCAGAAAGTCACCAAGGGACTGATCCGCGTCGACTCCAAACTGGTCAGCGCCAATCCATCCTTCCTCAAGGAATCCGGTTCGCAGATCATCCGGGGCCGCTGGCTGACCCAGGTTGATTCGGAGAACCAGCAGATGGTCTGCGTGATCGGCAATGCCGCCAAGCGGCGGCTGTTCAGCCTGGGCGAAACCAATATCGTCGGCCGGATTCTCCGGGTCGAAAATAATTACTTCAAAATCGTCGGCATCCTGGAAAACGGCCTCGGCACCCAGTACCCCGGCATCGGCAGCCCCAACGACCTGATCATCATTCCGGAACGCACCTCAAATACCCTTTTCGCCGACTATGCCAGCGTTCGCGAGGGCGGCCAGTACCGCATCCAGATCGTCGATTTCGATGTCTTTATCATCAAGGTATGGGATACCATGCATATCGACGATACCTCCAAGCGTATCTCGGCCTACCTCACCAAAACGCACAAGAAAGTCAAGGACTGGGGTATCATCGTCCCCTACGACCTGCTGCTCCAGCAGGAACAGACCCAGAATATTTTCACCGTGGTTATGGCCTCGATCGCCGGCATTTCACTGATCGTCGGCGGGATCGGGATCATGAACATCATGCTCGCCAGCGTATTCGAGCGCCGCAAGGAAATCGGTACCCGCCGCGCCCTCGGCGCGCTGAAAGGCGACATCCTCGGCCAGTTCCTGATCGAAACGGTGTTCCTGACCACCATGGGCGGC
The DNA here is from genome assembly GCA_040394635.1 of Victivallis vadensis. Taxonomy (GTDB): domain Bacteria; phylum Verrucomicrobiota; class Lentisphaeria; order Victivallales; family Victivallaceae; genus UBA5239. Next base: position 58,691 of record JBEBRW010000017.1, read on the forward strand.
CTGCTCGGCATCGCGGTCGGCCTGGGGATATCGTCGGCGATCACGTATTACACCGGCATGCCGACGTTCTGCAGTATGTGGAGCATCATGCTCTCGCTGTTGATCTCCAGCTTCGTCGGAATCGTCTTCGGCACCTACCCCGCCTGGAAAGCCGCCAATCAGAATGTTATCGAAGTTCTCCGCTCGGAGTAACCCCAATCAATGCGAGAAACTCCGCGAGCCCTCGCATCGATTGATCTATTGAGCCTGTCCGGTGGTGAAGGTGTAGTTGAAGGATTCCAGCGGCTGGCCCCCCCGGCTCATGAAATCCTGGAAATGCCCGGTGTTCAGGAAGATCTGATAAAATTTGCCCGGCTTCAATTTCACCCGTACGGTCAATTCCACGCACTCTTTATCGAAGGTGATTCCGGTGATTTCCGGGAAATCGTCGGGATTATTTTTCACCAATGACCAGCTCGGCTGCATCGGCCGGTCGAATTTGATCTTGATTTCCTTCAAGTTCGGGTCGACGTTTTCGGCCTTGTCCGGCGGGTCCAGCGATACAATTTTCGGGGTTCTGACCATCAGTTTCTTTTTCTGCTCCTCGAGCTTCGGCAGCTCGCGCTCCTGATACTTGCCCAAAGCTCCGGCATAATCGCCGATGCCCTGCTCAAATGCCCAGTCCTCGCCGCCCTTGCCGCGGGCGTCCAAAATACTCTTTACCAGGTCGCCGGTCCAGAGAAATCCCCGGATTTCCTCCTGTTTGACCATGCCGTCTTTCATCATCTCCCCGGCTTTGTCATAATAATAAACAGCCGTACCCGCGCGTACGAAACTCTCGCAAAGCATGGAGTGAGGAGAATTGTAGGTCATCCGGCGCATCTGCTCCTCCACGTACGGGAAAATGGCGTTGCCAAACGGTTTGAGCCTGCTGAAATGGCGATCCACCAGCGGATTCATCAACGAATGCAGAAATTCATGCACCAGAATATAATCAATCCCCTTCGACGGCTGCGGCTGCATGCTGACAACGGCATAAAAACAATGTTTCCCCGGGCCGTAATTGATCTGCGGACCATAGTTGCCGCCCGCCGTCATGAACGGAATAACCTTGAGCGGCGGCAGCTCTTCGGTCTTGAAGGTCTTCTCTGCCCATTCCATGATACCAAGCTCAGCGACCCGGTTTCTCAAAAACTCCTCGTACTTTCCATATTCGCCCCGGTTTGACTGGAAAAATTCATTGAACTTGCTCTGTGCGGCGAAATCACGCAATTTCGCCAGAAATTCCGGAATCTGCTCCCGCGGCCAACGCTCGTCCAGGCTCACGGCTTCGTTAACCGACACAATCAGCTTCAAACCGTCAATGTCGCTGAGGTGCACCGCCATGCTCGTGACCGCATCATAGCTCACGCCGTGTTTGCTCCGGAGCTCCTTCGCCATGGCGACCACCGGATGCGCGGCAAATGGCAGGAAATGCTCCGTGATTTTCTTATTATACTCAGGCACAGGACTTTGCCGGAACTCCGGGTTGCCGCCCAACCGGAAAACCACAGCCATCAGCTCCACCCTCGGATCTGCCGCCACCTCGACATCCGCTTTTTCCGCACAAATTCCGCTCAGCCCGCACGCACACAGGACTCCAATCAGCAGCCACTTTCCTTTCATATCATTTCCTTATATCAATAAAAATTACAAATTCATCGCTGAATTGTTACTATACTTGCGACTTGGCTCCCCGTCAACTCCCTGCCCGGCGAAATATTCCGTCATTTTTCCGGGCATCCCTCCCGGTTGACGATTTGACAATCTTATTATCGGGGTTATCTTTGCCGAAACGATATTGCCGGATGGCGAATCCCGGAGCTTTTTGCTATTTTCAGTTGATAAGCCAAACGCGTAAATTCGCGAAAACACGTATCCGATAATGAGTAACGAAAACCGGGGAAAAAAGTTAGATTTTTGTTAGCTTCCCGGTTTGACTATTTGCCAATCGGCAGTAACTTATTATTCGTGCAGCGCAGATGACGAAGAGGCTGTTAATAACTTGTTAACATCCTGATAGTGTCAGAGGGCCGGAAATCGCAAGTATCTATGATTTAAGCGGTTTTCGGAACAATACCTTCGTAATCGCCGGAATCAGGCCGAAATTTCGATAACAAGGGCGGAATTTGAGGCGGAATGAGCGAAAAATGCGCAGTAGAGGATAGGGCCGGATGAATTTGATTTTCTGTAAAATACCGTGGATTTGGCATTTACAGCATGTGTTTCCGCCGGCAGTTGTTAATGGATAATTTGAATTGTTAATAATTTTAAAATAATGGAGATGAGTTAAATGCATTCCGGGGATGCAGCAGCACGTCAGATATGGGGCTTGGCGTGTGAACAGCTTGGCAAAATTTTACATCAGGTTACTTTCGAACAACTTGTTCATAATATCATACCGTTGAGACTGGAAGAAACTCAGGTCTGCCTCGGTGTGTCGGACAGTTTTTTCGGAGATTGGATCAAGGACAATTACGAACAGGATATAACCAGGGCCCTGAGCAATATTAACGGGATTTCCTACAGTTTCTTCTTTGAAGAGGGGCACTCCCCGGAAGACGCGTTTGCGGAGCCGGACACCCGTACGGCCGAGGCGCACGTGGAGGCGCTGTACCCGGACGAGTCCTCGCCCAAAAACTGCAATGCCCAGCATACGTTCGAGAACTTCGCCGTCGGCGAAGAAAACCGCTACTCCTATACCGCCGCGCTCACCGCCGCGGAAAACCCCGGTTTGTACAACCCGCTTTATATTTACGGGGGCACCGGACTCGGCAAGACCCACCTGCTGCAGGCAGTGGCACACCGCGTGCTCAGCAAGAACCCGAAAACCGTGGTCAAATACGTCACCTGCGAGGAATTCCTGAATCAGTATGTATCCTCCATCGGCAACAAATCGCTGCCGGAGTTCCGCGATTCCTTCCGCAATGTCGACGTCCTGCTGGTGGACGACGTTCATTTCCTCAGCAACAAAACCCAGCTGCAGGAAGAATTTTTCAACACCTTCAATTCGCTCTATAATCATAATAAACAGATCATTATGACTTCGGATAAGCAGCCCTCGGAAATCCAGGGGTTGGAAGCGCGGCTGGTATCGCGTTTCGAATCGGGTTTGACCACGGAAATTTTCCCGCCGGGCTACGAAACCCGCCTCGCCATCCTGCAACTGGTTCAGGAGAAACACCTGATCAAGATCGACGACGATGTGCTCAAATTCGTGGCCTCGCGCATTTCCTCCAGCGTACGCCGCCTGATCGGCTCGCTGATCCGCCTGGTGGTCTATGCCTCGGTCAACGGTGGCAAGGTCACGGAAAAAGATGCGGAGAGCCTGCTGCGTCCGCTGTTTGAAGAGGAACAATCCTCCAAAAACATCACGATCGAAGCAATTCAGAAAGCAGTGAGCGAACATTTTGAGCTCAGCCGCAATGATATCATGGGTTCGCAGCGTCCGAAAAACGTGGCTGAACCGCGCATGCTGGCGATGTATCTGTGCCGTGAACTGACCAATCATTCCTTTCCGGAAATCGGTTCGGCTTTCAACAAAAACCACGCCACAGTCATGAACGCAGTGAAAAAGATTCCGGCACTCTGCCTGAAGGATGAAAAACTGCGCCGCTCCGCCGAACTGATCAAACGCAAACTTCGCTCTAACTAATTAAGAATTAAGAATTAAGAATTCAAAAGAACTCGCCGCCGGGTGCTACCCGGACGCAATCCAGCGCGCGGACAGCGCTGGACGCCTCCAAGGCGGAACAAACGTAAGCCGCAGGCGTTACTCGAAATAATCACTGCTCGACCGGAAGCGAGGTTGAAAAATTGCGTAGCTGATTTTTCAACAATGAACGGGAGGTCGGAAAAATCTTTGTTCAGGAAAGCCAGCCGGCTACCGTCAGGACGATTCCGATAATCAACGGAATGGAGAAGTTGTCGTCAATGCGGATTTTCTTGTTGTGACATTCGGCAATCGAGGCCAGGAAGACCGCAGCCAACCCGAAAGCGAATTCACGGCCGGTAAAGTTCATGCAAATCCCGGTAATGACAATCACCAGCCACCCCACCAGGATAAACGCCAGCGTACCTTCCATGGATTTACCATTTTTGAACTTGGTTACGCCCCAGCGGCGGCCAACCAGGGCGGCGGCGGTATCGCTGAGCAGCATGATCGTAAGCGCGCAAAATGCGTACGGCTTGGCAAACAGCAGCACCGACATGCAAGCGGCCAGCAACACCGGCGGTCCGCCGCTGAACTGGAACTTCTGCCCGGGCTCTTTGGCACGCATCATTTTGCTGAAAAAGAAATGATACAGCGGATGAACGAGGGGCCAATTACGGTTGTATCCGACTTCAATCACCACTACCAGCACCAGCACCACCGCGAAAACGCTGAACGCCCACCACTTCGGGAGCAACAGGATAAAGAGCGACATCCACAGTGAGCTCAGATGAATGAGCTTGCGAAATACTTCCTGCCGGTAACTGATCTGCATCCTTAAAACCTTTCTTCTTTAATGGATAATTGATAATGGATAATGGATAATTGGAGGAAAAAATATCCTTTTGCCCAGATTGAATTTTCCTTAATTTTCCATTTTCAATTTTCAACGGTCAATTCATAGTAATAGACAACCGGATTTGCGGAAAGTCTACATAACAAACATAAATTTTCAGATAAAAAACGGCACATTCCGCAACTTCCAGCTATGGATGGGTTCCTCCTCGAAAAATACTTTCATCAGGAACAACCCGTGCGGCGGCGCGGTCTCCGCGGACTGCGAGCGGTCGCAAGCTTCCAGGACCCGTTTCGCGTCGGCGGGGCTGCGCTCCCCTCCCCCGATCGCCTCCAGCAGCCCGACCAGGCAGCGGATCATCTTGTACAAAAATCCGTCGCCGATGAAGCTGATGCAGAGGAAATTACCGAACTGCTCGAATTCGATGCGGTAAATCGTCCGCACCGCATCGTCGATTTTGGAGCGCTCAACCACAAAAGAGGAGAAATCATGCTTGCCGACCAGATGGGCCGCCGCCTCGCGCATGGCGTCGATGTCGAGCCGCCGGTAGCGGTACCAGGAGTAACGGGTGGAAAACGGCGTTTCCGCGCCCATGTTCAACACGTAGGTATAGGCTTTGCCCAGCGAATCGAAGCGCGGGTTAAACTCCATCGGCACCTTGCGGATTTTGCGGATACGGATATCCTGCGGGAGCATGCGGTTCATGGCGCGGAACAACTTGTCCTGCTCGATCGAGGGGCGGTCCGGCACGGCGAACGAAGCGGCCATGCCGAGCGCGTGAACCCCGGCGTCGGTCCGGCTGCTGCCGGTCAGCGTAACCGGCAGGTCGGCGAAAATATTGCTCAAATGCCGCTGCAGCATCTCCTGCACCGACATGCAGTGGTGCTGATACTGCCAGCCACTGTAATTCGTGCCGTCGAAACTGATCTCCAGCAGCCAGCGGTTGGAGCTCGGATATGGCGGCGCCTCGATCCGCGGAGGGGTATGCTCCATGATCAGAGATACTTCCCGATGATCGGCGCCAGGGCCATCTTGCGCTCGTTGGAGACCATGCTGAGATCCGAAATCAGCGAAGCCTTTAAGGCGCTGCAGCAGGTGCATTTGCCGGGCACATTTTTCAGGCCGGCGGCAACCCGTTTCACGATATCCTTGCCCAGTGCGGTATTGGCGTTGAGGTGGCCGATCACCATTTCCACCGTCACGTCGTCATGATCGGGGTGCCAGGAGTCGTAATCGGTGACCATGGCCACGGTGCTGTAGCAGATTTCGGCCTCGCGGGCGAGCTTGGCCTCGGGCAGATTGGTCATGCCGATCACATGAAATTCGCTGTTGCGATAAAATTTAGACTCGGCCTGGGTCGAAAAAGCCAGCCCTTCCATATTGACATAAGTACCGGTATCATGAACGTGCCGGGAGGTGTCGTCGGAATTTTCGATGCTCTGCTTGGCGGCCTTGGCGGCGAGCTCGGCCATTTCCGGACAAACCGGATTGCCGAACGCGATATGCGCCACAATGCCGTTCCCGAAAAACGAATCGTCACCGGCGGTACGGCGACGGTCGAAATACTGGTCGACCACCACCACGTCCCGCGGCCGCATCCTTTCGCGCAGGCTGCCGACGGCGGAAATGCTGACGATATGGGTCACGCCCAGCGTTTTCATGGCGAAAATGTTCGCGCGGTGATTGATTTCGGGCGGGGAGATCAGGTGTCCGCGCCCATGGCGCGCCAGAAATACGACTTCCTGTCCTTCCAATGTGCCGGAGATCAACGCATCGGAGGGGGAGCCGAATGGCGTTTCGATATGATTTTCCTGTATATTTTCCATGCCGCTGATTTCATAAAGGCCACTGCCGCCGATGATACCCAGTTTCATAACTCAAACTCCTTTGTTGTTTTCCTTATTTTGGAGAATATAACATAAAATCAATCTCTTTCAAATGGAAAAATATCGTGTTGATACTATATTAATCCGAATAGATAATTTTGAACGGAGCTGAAGTTGAACAAAAACGATTATTCGATGCGCGGATTCCGGAACCGGAAAAATTTTCTGGCGCTGGCATTGATCACGCTGGTCTCCGCAATTCTGAATTTCGCGTGCCTGGATATGGGATTGCCCTCCACCGAGCGACTGAATATCACGCTGGGCGGAGAAGAGGCCGCCGAGCGCGGGCTGCGGGAACTCAACCCGGACACCTCCCTGGCCCTTAAATCCGAGTTCCTCGCCAAGGACGACCCCGATAATTTCCGGCAACTGGCCAAATATACCTTTTACTTCGATCAACTGCGCAGTTACAATCCCGATGAATTCTATGTCTTCAAGGTCCTGTCCGATATGTACACGCGCCGCGATCCGCGCCCGGAGTCCTACATTTACGGCGCGTTTTTCTTTTACCAGATGGGTTTTCCGCTGGCCGTGGCCAAAGCGACCGGTTACATCGGCGGCCTCAAAGCACCGGAGTATTACCTGACGCATCCGGCCGAGTTCCGCCCCTTTTACCTGAGTGTACGCTTTATCTGCGCGTTGTTTCAAACGCTGGCGGTGGCGGTGACCTTTCTGGCGGCGTGGCGCATCTTCAAGCTGCCGGGCGCCGTATTTTCGGCGCTGCTGATGGCGACCTTGCCGATGGTGACCATCAGTGCCGGTTTCATCAAGGCTGACCCGCCGGTGCTTTTCTGGTCGGTGCTGGCGCTCTTTTTTGCGATTCCGATTCTGAAGCGGAACCGCGCTTTTGATTATATCGCGGCGGGGGCCTGCGCCGGGCTCGCAGCGGCCACCAAATACCCGGCGGTATTTACGTTCAGCTATATTTTCATGTTTCACCTGCTGCGGCGCCAGGAGGAGTGCGGCTCCTGGAAAAACCTGCGCTTTGCCGCGGCCGACCGTTCATTGCTGACCGGCCTCGGAGCAGCCTTCATCGCCGGGCTCGTGGTCAGCTTGCCCATACTGTTCGATATCCCGAATTTCATACAATCCTACAAATATGTGCTGGGCGCGGCGCGACACGGCAATTCATTGTTCAACTTTGCCGACACGCTGTTGAATTACTGGCACGACGCGATCTTTTTCACCTATGGAATTCCGGCGGCACTGGCCGTACTGGCGGGGCTGGTCATGATTTGCGTGAAACCGCAGAGAATCTGGTGGGGCATGGTGCCGATTGTGCTGTTTTTCTTCTATTCCGCCTCCAAAGGTTCACAGGCCTCGGACATGTATACGCTCCCGGTCATTCCGGTCCTGTGCCTGATGGCCGGCTATGCCTGGGATATGATCAAGCTCAAAACCGTGAAATACAGCCTGATGGTGGCCATTGTCATAGTGACCTGGAGCTATACCCTCGCCAACCAGCAGTGCGCCAAACGGGAAAATGTACGCCTGACCGCATCCAAATGGATTCAGGCCAATATCCCCGCCGATTCGCTCCTGGGCTTCATGACCTATCCGGTCTCCTACCGGGCCCCGATGGTACCGCCGGACCGTTACCGTTTCTTGAGCGCGGAAATCGACGGGGACAAGATTTATGAGTCGGACTACCTGATTTACAGCAGTTTCGATATGCCGTCGAAAAATTTCCCGGCCCGGATCACTCAGGGCGAACTGCCCGCCCCCCCCGCAAAATACCACTACATCCTCGACAAGGAATTTGAGGATGTGCCGCGGGCGCTTTTCGGATTGCTGCCGCTGAAACGGAATTACTATATCAATTATTATTTTGAAGTATACCGGCCTAAAATCATGATCTATCGAAAGATTGGAGCTGACATATGATCAACTTTGAAACCCTGAACCAGATCCGGCGCGAAATACGCGATAACAAGGATGCGATCGCCTCGAAACGGAATTCCAGAATCACCGGTAATCCGTATTATTACGGGCGGTTCCTCAACTCGCTGCGGCACGCGGTCCGGCCGGATTCCCGAATCCTCAATATCGGCTGCGAAACCGGGTATGTGCTGAATGAACTCAAGCCATCCTACGGCGTCGGCGTCGAGGCGTCGGCCGACCAGGTGAAAATCGCCCGCGAAGCTTACCCCCAGCTTCATTTTTTCGACCAGGAACCGGATGATATCAAAATCGAAGGCGTCTTCGACTACGTTTTGATCAGCGGAGCGGAAAATATCGTCGATATCAAAGGCGTGCTGGATGCCGTTCGTCCGAATTGCGGGCGCCACACCCGGGTGATCATCAATTACTACAATTACCTCTGGCAGCCCCTGGTCAAACTGGCCGAAAAATGCCATATGAGAATTCCGCAGAAACTGCAAAACTGGTTCTCCGACCAGGACATCGAAAACCTGCTCAGGCTCTCCGACTACGAACGGATCAATACCATCAAGATCATCCTGTTTCCGTTCTGGATTCCGCTGATTTCGACGCTGCTGAATAAATTCATGGCGCGGCTGCCCGGCTTGCGCGGCTTGACCATGAGCCGCCTGGCGGTGGCCCGGCTGCGCCCCCGCGAATACGGCGAATACAGCGTCAGTGTGGTGATCCCGTGCCGCAACGAAGCCGGCAATGTGGAAAGTGCCGTGGCGCGCATGCCGCAACTCGGCAAACACACTGAAATCATTTTCTGTGACGATAAATCCACCGACGGCACTGCCGACGTCGTCCGTGAAATGCAGCAGAAATACCCCGAAAAAGACATCAAGCTGGTCAACGGCCCCGGCATCTGCAAAGCCGATAACGTCTGGACCGGTTTCGACGCCGCCACCGGCGATATCATGCTGATCCTCGACGCCGACCTGACGGTCATTCCCGAGGAGCTCCCCTACTTCTACGAAGCCATTTCCCGCGGCTACGGCGAATTCATCAACGGCTCGCGCCTGGTTTACCCCATGCACGACGATGCCATGCGCTTCTTCAACATCATCGGCAACAAATTCTTCTCGCTCTTTTTCTCGTTCATTCTGGACAACCAGATCAAGGACACACTGTGCGGCACCAAGGTGGTCTGGCGCGAGGACTTCGCCCACATCAAGGCGCTGCGCGGCACCTGGGGCATCAAGGACCGCTGGGGTGATTACGAACTGATCTTCAGCGCGGCCAAGAGCCAGTTGAAAATCATCGACCTCCCGGTACATTATATGGAGCGCACCTACGGCGAAACCAAGATGACCCACCGCTTCAAAAACGGCTGGATCATGCTCCGTATGTGCATGGTGTCGTTACTTAAAATCAAATTCCACTGATCTTTTTATGGAAGAACGGCTCAAACACGAAATCGAACACGGCCGCTACCTGGCGGACCACGGCGCGCCGGAGATCTGGAACTGGCGCTCGCCGGCCGGAATCAAGCGGTTCCAGCGCCGTATCGAGATGCTCTGCCGGGACCTGAAGCCCGGCAGCAAAGTGCTCGAACTCGGCTGCGGCACCGGTCTCTTCACCGCCGAATTCGTCAAATCCGGCATCGAACTCACCGCGCTGGATATCTCGGAGGAACTGCTGGAAATCGCGCGCCGGGAGATCACCGCCCCGAATGTGGTTTTCGTGCAGGGCAACGCCTACGCCACGGAATTTCCGGATGCGTCCTTCGATGCCGTCATCGGCAGTTCCGTGCTCCACCACCTCGATATTGAAGCCGCTTTCCCGGAAATTTACCGCCTGCTCAAGCCCGGCGGCTCCGCCGCCTTTACCGAGCCCAATATGATGAATCCGCAAATCGCGCTGCAAAAAAATATCCCTTATCTCAAGCGCAAGCTGGGGGATTCCCCCGATGAAACCGCATTTTTCGCCGGACGGCTGAAGCGGCAGCTCCAGCACAGTCATTTCACGGAGATTCAGATTGCGCCGTTCGATTTCCTGCATCCCGCCCTCCCCGCCGGAACGCTGGGCATCATGGAGCCCTTCTGCCTGACGCTGGAAAAAATTCCGTTGATCCGGGCCATCGCCGGTTCACTCTACATCCGGTTCAAAAAAGCGACATGAAAAAGCTCACAAAACGACAGATCCGCTGGATAATCCTCTCGCCGTTCCTGCTGGTCTTGTTGTTTTTCACCCTCAACGGCGACCTCTGGCGCGTGCTCAAGATTGCGGTACGGGTTCCGCAGGGCAAACCGGTCATCATCACGCTCGACAGCGATCCGGCCAAGGCCGGACGCATTCACGGTTCGCAGCTCCGTATCGCCATCAAACTGCTGGAAAAGCTCTATATCCAAAACTCCGTCGGACAGGACAGTTACGAAAAACTGACCGCACAGGCCCGGGAGCTTTTCGCCTCGATCGATCCGCGCTGGACGCGGGAAGCCACTGCGCTGGCTGAAAAATCCAGCGCCGGCCTCGACGCCATGATGCTCGGCAACTGCTTCCTCGACATCGGCCACTACCGCAACGGCTGCCGCCAGCTGCTGACCGTGACCCCGGGCGGCAAAGTATTTCATACCCACAACCTCGACTGGGATGGCTTGGCCGGGGTCGGACAATACTGGGTGACGGTGTTCCGCGTGCCGGCGGGCGAAGGACGCCTGGCGACCGTTTATTTCGGCTTTCCCGGCATGATCGGCGCTCTGGACGTGATCAATTCGGAAGGCGTGGCCCTGAGCTTCAACCAGCACGGCTTCAGCCGTCAGGAATCGAAGATGCCGGTCTTCATGAAAATGCGCGAAATCGCCGAGAAATGCCCCGATTTCAAGTCCGCGGAAACCATGATTATGAATATGGAGCAGGGCATGCCGTTCTGCATCGGCCTCAGCCATGCCAAATCCGGCCAGATCGCCGTTTACGAACGGAACCGCGACGGTACCGTCAGCAAGCGCGAACCGCTCGACGGTCTTATCACCGCCGACAATACGATTCAAACCGGTAAGCTCATCACCGACAATACCATGGATAAAGTCGCCCGCGCCGCCATGCCGCTCACGACCCCGGACGATATCAAAGCCATTATGCGCAGCAAAACGGTGCTGCTGGGCAGCAACATGTACAGCGTGATCTTCGATTTCCAAGCCAACAAATTTCATCTGGCCCCCGGCGACATACCCGCCGCCACGGGCCAATACCGCACCTACAGGCTTTTCGAATAATCTACTTTTTCTTCGGAGGCGGAAGCTCTTTGCAGGTTTCCCGGATCAGTTCGATCAGGAAACTGCGGTCATCGATGTTATCGATCAGGAAGTAAGGTTTGGCTCCTTCGTAGGGAGGAGCCGTGAGAGGAGCGTCTATCAGTGTTTTACCAACTTCGGTGATCTTGACGAAAAGCTGGTCGTCGCAAATCAATCCGATCACTTTGCCATTGCAGTAAACGGCATATTCGCCGAACATTTTGCGGGCGAAAATATCTCCTGCTCCATCGAGCTGGTCGCAAATATAGTCGACGAATTCACGAGTCGAAGCCATGATCAGTCTTTATGTTCCTGATCATGGCTGCAATCCTTGCGCGACGGGCAGTCCTTGGCCGGACAGCTGTCGCAGTTGCATTTTTTCTTGCGGAACCAGGCGATCAGGAAAATGACCGCCAGGGCTCCGATTGCACCAAGGATGAAGTACTCCGTCATTAACCGATGTGTTCCTCGAAATAAGCTTTCAGCTGGGTCACGTCCACACGGACCTGCTCCATGCTGTCGCGCTCGCGGATCGTCACGGCATTGTCGTTTACCGAATCGAAGTCGAAGGTCACGCAGTACGGCGTGCCGATTTCGTCCTGACGGCGATAACGCTTGCCGATGCCCTGAGTATCATCAAATTCACAACGGAATTTGGAGGACAAATCATGGAAAAGCTTCTCGGCGTTTTCGCTGAGTTTCTTGGAAATCGGCAGGACCGCCACCTGGATCGGAGCGATCGTGGCCGGCAGATGCAGCACCACGCGCACGTCGGTTTCCTGACCTTCTTTCTGGGTGGATGCTTCTTCTTCATCGTAAGCATTGCCCAGCACGGCCAGGAAAGTACGGTCCACACCCACAGAGGTTTCGACCACGGTCGGGATCACGCGCTTGCCGTTTTCATCGACATACGCGAGGTCCGCGCCGGAGAATTCCTGATGCCGCGAAATATCCCAGGTGCCGCGATGGTGGATGCCTTCGAGCTCGCCCCAGCCGAACGGGAACTTGACTTCGATATCGACAGCCGCCTTGGCGTAGTGGGCCAACTTTTCGTGCACATAAATCCGCATCATGTCATCGGTGAAGCCGAGCTTTTCGCGGTAATAACGGATACGTTCGTTTTTCCAGTATTCCCAGATATCCATGGAGCCTTCGTCTTCGCAGAAAAATTCCATTTCCATCTGCGTGAATTCGCGCGAACGGAAGGTGAAGTTACGCGGATTGATTTCATTGCGGAACGCCTTGCCGATCTGGGCGATACCGAAGGGCAGTTTCTGGCGGGTGGCGATACGCACCTGCTGGAAGTCGACGAAAATCGGCTGGCAGGTTTCGGCGCGCAAATAAGCCACATGCTCCTCATCGAACACCGGACCGACGAAAGTCTTCATCATCAAATTGAATTCGCGCGGTTCGGTCAGATTCTTCGAATTGCAGTTCGGGCATTTGGTCGGGTCGGGCATCTGGTCGACGCGGTGGCGCGCCTTGCAATCCTTGCAGTCGCACATCAAATCGCTGAACTGGTCGATATGGCCGGAGGCCTTCCAAACCCGCGGATGACAAATGATCGTGGAGTCGAGCCCGACCACGTTCTGACGGGTTTCCACCATGTAATTCCACCACAGGTTTTCCAGGGCGCGTTTCATTTTCACGCCGTACGGACCGTAATCCCAGAATCCGTTGAAGCCGCCGTAAATTTCAGAACTCTGAAAAATAAAGCCGCGGCGTTTACACAACGATACCAGTTTTTCCATCAATTCCTGTGAGCCGAATTCTTTCTTTGCCATATTTGATCTCCTGTTAAATTCCATTTATGAGGCTGTAATATAACCCATGTTCACGCGATTTACTAACATAAAACCAAGAGTTTTTAAGTTGGATAAAAAGATTTTTGATATTTTTTAAGATTTTTCACAATATTTCAGAAATGGCGGCGTTTTATTTGACAAACAACTGCGATTCACGTCGCACAAAACCAACAGGAGAACGAGAAAATGACTAAGTATTTGATGATGCTCCTCAGTGTCGGAATTCTGGGAATCGGAATGACCACCATGGCCCAGGAAAAAAATGAACCCAAACATGAACCCAAACACGAACCCAAACAGGCTCCCGGCGAGCGCGGCGAAGGGCGCGGCCCCGGCGGCGGCATGATGGTTTCCCCGGAAGTGCGCGAAGCCAACCAGAAACTGCGTCAGCTGATCAATGAGTATAACAAAGAAAAGGATGAGAAAAGGCTGGAAGCGATCAAAACCCAGCTCGGCGCCATCCAGGATCTCCAGATCAAAGCCATCGAGCAGAGAGTCGCCGAAATGAAGGAAAAGAAAGACGCCAACATCGCCCGGGATCTCGAAGCGATCAAGAAAGGCGAATTCCGCGGCATGGGCGACCGTGACCGTCAGGGTGGCGGCCGTGGTCAAGGCGGCGGCGGACGCGGCGAAGGACGCGGCCCGAGAGACGCCAAGTAATCAAACCTCAGCCCCTTATACAGGAAAGCCGGTTCAAACGAGCCGGCTTTCTTTTTTTACCTGAAAACGATAATATGCACACCAACCGGGCAAGAAAAAAGGACTTGCGAAAAACTTCGTAAGTTAAGCACCAGCACAGACAAGGCAGACGAACACGGGGATTAAAATCAATGTAACTTCTTTGCCGATTTGTACGAAAACATATTGACAAAATATAACTTATAAGATATATTATATCAAGCAAATTAAGGTTCATTTATGGAAGAGTATAAGAAAACATACGTTGAGCTTGAAGACGTTGTTGAGTTCATAAATAGTCAGTCGGAAGATGTACAACTTGAATACAGGTCAATAGTTGGCAAGTTAAAACTGGACGGACGGCTAAGTATGCCGTTTGGAGAGAAAATTGCCGGAAAAAATCTGTTTGCAATCAGGATTATACAGGCTGGCAATGTTCGGGTATTTTACGTTTATGGCCTGAATGATCGAGTATTTGGCATTCATGGCTATGTAAAAAAGACCCAGCAAATACCGCAATATGAAATGGAAAAAGCAATAAAAATCTCAAAACTCTTGAAAGAAAGGGGGATGGTATGAGCAAAACCGATGCACAACTGAAGAAAGAACTTGATTACCTGAAAGATCATTTTGACGAAATAGCAGCAAAGCAGAATGCGGAACATGAGGCATTTTTGAATGATCCCGCCAGAGCGGAACGGCTTGCCGCAGTACAGGACGGAATGAGAATTGCCGAAGAACTCTACAAGGCCAGAAAAGCCGCAAAGTTGACGCAAAAGGAACTGGCCGAGAAACTTAATACCTCACAGTCTTTCATTGCCCGCATGGAACGCGGCAAGGTCAATATGACAATCCAGACCGTAGCAAAATACGCGGCGGCCTGCGGTAAGAAAATAGCGTTAATCTGACCCTTGGATATACAAACGCCACTGATACAATGAACGATCATATGCCGCGCTAACGATCAGGCGCGGCTTTTTCGTGTCTGGATGATCTTGTTATTCGGCAAAATGATCTTGTAATGATCTTGTTATTCGTAATAAAACATCGAAAAGCGGCAAGAAAAAAGGACTTGCGAAAAACTTCGTAAGTCCTTGATTGTTAAATGGTGGCGGGGGGTGGATTCGAACCACCGAAATCACTGATAGCAGATTTACAGTCTGCCCCCTTTGGCCGCTCGGGAACCCCGCCAAGATGTATCTGGAGCGGGTAAGGGGAGTCGAACCCCTATATCCAGCTTGGAAGGCTGGTGCACAACCGTTATGCCATACCCGCAAAAAGGCAATTTAACGTGAGTGGTGCCGATGAAGAGAGTCGAACTCTTACTCCTGTGAAGGAACTACGACCTGAACGTAGCGCGTCTGCCAATTCCGCCACATCGGCTTATTAGATCTTGAATCAACTTCTAACACTGTTTTCCAGCGTTATGGGCTATAAGATACAATGCTTTTTTATTTATGCAAGCAGGGTTTGAAAAAAAATTCAAAAACTTTTCCGAAGAAATATCTGGAAATATTCCATTGTTTACTTTAAAATCCTTGAAAATAAATGAATTCGAGATATAGTTTTTGTTTGAACAATCCACTAAGGGATAATGATGAAGTTGGATTATTTTGCCCGGCCGACATATATACTATTTGATTTGCCGGAAAATGCGACACTGCAGGTGAACAAAATTCGCCAAGAGTTCGATCCGAACCGGTCGGACTTGAATGCGGAGGTATCGCTCACCGGTTCGTCCGGGGTCGGCACCCTGGCGGCCGGACAATCCGAGCAGAAAGTATTCGCCGAAATCAGCAGAATCGCCGCCACGCTGACTGCGTTCAGCGCCAGTTTCGGCGGCATCGGTTCATTTCCCGGTACCGGGATTTATTTTTTCACCATGAGCGACGAGCGGATATTCCGCCGGATTCACCAGCTTTTCTGCGAGGCCGAGATTCAGTACAACAGTTCGCCGTACGCTTATCTGCCGCACTGCACGCTGACTTTGTTCGACAATCCGCTGCCGCCGGAAAGCGCGGAGAAAATCATGAGGCAGCCGATTCCGCGGGCCCCTTTCCGCATCGACAATATATCGGTATACAGTATCGACGCCAATGGGCTCAACCCCGAATTGCGTTTTCGGGTTGATTTGAAAAACCAATGAAGAGAAGAACTATAAAATACTAAAGATGGTGCACCATGAGTAACAAAAATCAGAACACTATGAACATCTGGGATTTGAACGCGAAGTTCTGGAATGTGAAAGTCAAAGAATTGAACTGGCAATGGCGCGGGGTCCGCATCAGTGAAGCGGATTTGCGCGGCGGCATGAAAATCGAGATGGAGTTTCCGGACGCAGAAGGAGTTCTGGAATCCACGGTCGAGGACCTGAAGTACTTCTGCAAGCTCGGCGGCATCAAGATTTTGAAGCGGGACGGTTATCCGGTCATCTGCCGTTTCGGCCGGGTCAGCAAGCACGAATCCTACCGGATCAGCGTGAACACCACCGAGTGCCTGCTGGAAGCCGCGGACACGGAAGGAATCCGGCGCGGCATGTATTATCTGATGAGCGAAATGATGCTCAGCGGCGGCCCGTTCCTGAAGCTGGGCGAAGTCGAACGCAACGCCATCGTCGAAAACAGAATCGTTCATGGTTATCCGCTCAATGCGTTTGACGATGAACTTGGAACCGGTCCCGAGCGGCGGCCCGAGGAATATCTGAGCATGCTGGCCCGCGACGCGGTCAATGGGTTCCTGCTGACCGTCGACCTGAAAAAGCTGACCGGAAAATTCAAGGCGTACACGGACAAACTGAGCGCGGTCGTGGATCAGTGCCGCCGTTACGGCATCAAGGTTTATCTGTTCTGCACCGAGCCGATTTCGTTTGAAGCGGATTGCCCGATTTTCAAAGATTTCCCCGAGCTGGCTCCGGCCGAGGCTTACAGTTCCCCGGAAGCACGCGAAAAACTGGCGCACCTGATGGGACGCACGTTCAGCAAGGTACCGGCCCTGGGCGGGGTATTTTTCCGCAGCCTCAAAGACGGTTACAAAATAGCCAACTGCGCCAAAGCCGGAAACAACTCCTGGAAGACCGCGGCACAGACGCTGGAACTGATCAGCGAAGCCGTGGAACAGGCCAGTCCGAACGCTACGGTGGCTTTCTGGCCCTATGAGGAAATTTTCTGGCGCGGCATCGACAATCAGTTGAAGGGCGCCAATCAGATGCCCCGCGGTATCGTCCAGATGCGCAACCTGGAGTCGTTCGGCTCCAAGCAGCAGATGGGCAAGAAGCGGGTCGTGGCCGACAACTGGCTGTCGTACATCGGACCGAGCCCGTACTTCAAGGCTTGCGCCAAGCGCAGCCGCAAAGCGGGCGATCCGCTCTACGCCATGCTGCCGCTCGGCTCTTCGCCGGAAATCGGTACTGTGCGCAATATTCCGGTGCCCTCCAACTACTATCGCAAATACCGCGCCATGCGCAGCCTGGGCGTATCCGGAGTGGTTCAGAGCTGGGAAATGGGTATGTATCCCTCGGAAATGACTCATGCCGCCGGTATTCTCGCGTTCGAGCCGTTCCCGGCCACCGAGGATATCTTCCTGAACAAACTCGCCAGAATGTATTGGGACGAAAAGAACGCCACGGAAATTGTCGCGGCGTGGAAACATTTTTCGCAGGCCTTCAACCACTATCCGCTTTGTCATGCGTTCCGTGAAGCGGGTCCCCTGCAGGACGGTATCGCCTGGAAACTCAATTTGCTGCCGGGCGGAGAAGATGATTTTGCACGCCGCATCGAGGCTTGCCTGGAAGATTGCGACTTCAACCTCGAAGAAGTCACCAAGCTCCTGACGAAGCTGGCGCGCCGCTGGGCCGTCGGCGTCAGGATTATGACCAAACAGGTCAAGCATTTCCGTAAATCGCCCGAGCGAATGCGCGAAATCGCGGTCATGGAAGCGCTGGGATTGCTGTTTGATGCCGGTAACGATATCTTCAAGTTCTACGAGCTGCGCTGCCAGCTTTTCGCCGGTGCGGGCCCCGACCGCCTGTTGAAGCTGAAACAGCTCCGCAAGCTGGTCCGCAACCAGATCGAATATTCGCGGCGCATGCTGCTGGTCATCGAGCGGGACCACACCATCGGATTCCATTTCGGCGAAGGCGTTTTCCGCTTCAACGCGGAAATGCTGCATGAGCGCATCGCATCGCTGAAACTGATGCTGCAGAAAGAATTTCCGGTCATGGAAAAGCGCTTGAAATCCGGTCTCCCTGCCATGGAAGACTGAAATCTCCTATAATTCCCACGGACGGCTTCATCGCCGTCCTTTTTTTTGCCATTATTTCTGCAGATACAGAGATCAATTATGGAATCTTTTTCCCTCACCACCACAACCAGTATGCGATATGTCATACTCCTTTGCGGAAATAATCTCACCTCCCGGTAATATAGATCTAACATAATCCTAACAGTTTAAACACGTTCCCCTATTGCATCAATAACCACAAACGTTATAATAATATATTACAATCCATTCAAGGAGGAATTGATTATGGGTAAGAAAGGAATTGTAACAAAGGAAAAAGTCGCCAACCAGAAGAAGGCCCCCAGCGAAAAGAAATGCCGCCACACATTCGCCATGCAGGCGGAGCCCGGCAGCATCGTTTCGGTGGCGGGGTGCTTCAATGACTGGTGCCCCCACAAGCAAGTACTGAAAGACAAAAACGGCGACGGCGACTTCCGCTGTACCGTTATGCTCCCCCCTGGAGTTTATCAGTACAAATTTCTGGTCAATGACAGTTGGTGCATTGATCCGGTGAACCCCAATTTCGTGCCTAATTTTGCCGGCAGCCTGAACAGCGTACTGGAAATCGAATAGCCCGGTTTCCCAATACAACTCAACCTACCGGCTTTCCCGGGCGAATTTGAAGAGGAGTTCGTCCGGGAGGCCGGTTCCTGATACCCTGACAAATGCTACAGGGGGTGAGTCCAATGTGCATTTAAATCTTTGTTTGTCTGCGTTTTTTTATTTACCTTACCTGAGTTTTCATAGAATAATGCGAGAAGAGGAGTAATGTTTTATGATCAACGAATTAATGCCATTCCGAAAGCATGAAAACCAGCTTTCCCCGGTTGACAAGCAGATGGGTCCAGTAGGAGAACTCTATAAGCAGGTCAACGAAATTTTCAATCGTTTCCTGGGAGACAACGGGCTCTGGCCCCTGGCGCGTTTCACCAGCGAAACTTTTTTTCCGCAGTTTGAAGTCAATGAAAATGCCGACCGGATCGTCGTCACCGCGGAACTGCCCGGCGTGGAAATGAAAAACATCGACGTTTCGGTCGAGGACGGCTTCCTGTGCGTCAAAGGCGAAAAACACTGCGAATCCGAATCGGATGATAAAAACTGTCATTTTTCGGAAAGAAGTTATGGCTCTTTCCGGCGTGAGTTCACCCTGCCAAACGGAATTGACCTTGAAAAACTCGATGCCAAGTTCAAAAACGGCGTTCTGAAGATCACTTTGCCCAAAAGTGAAGAAAAACGGAAAAAGGTCAAAAAAATCACGGTCAATCACGATTAATCTGAGGAGTTGAAACCATGTCCATATACAAAAACAAAACGAACTGGTGCGGTACCATTGTGCTGCCGGTAGTCATATTCTGTCTGGTATTTATCACATTCTATGCCTCAAATCTGTATGCCAGGGATAAAGAGGCAAAAGCAGAAAAGCAGGACAAGACGGTTGAAAAAGCCAAAGAGCCTTCCGCTAAACCGGCAATAGCCAACCTTGACGAGAGTTCATTTGTTCCACTGTTTCGGGATTTCTCCGATCTTGATACTTTCGCCGAAATGCAGCTGATGCACGACAATATGGAGCGGCTTTTCACAAATACCCTTAACCGGCTTCGCCAAAGCCCCGGTTTTAATGCGAAGGACCGGAACTTTCCATTCCTGCCCAAAGCGGATTTCAGCGAAAACAAAGATACTTATACTGTTCGGATGGATGTGCCGGGTATCAATAAATCCGACCTGAAAATCAAGGTGGACGGCAATCTCCTGATTGTCAGCGGCAAACGCGACAGCCAGCAGGAAACCGTCAAGGATGACAAAGTAATCAGCGCCGAGCGTTCGCATGGCGAATTCTCCCGGGGCTTCGCCCTGCCTGGCGGATTCGACAAAGATACCATCAAAGCGCAGTGCAAGGATGGTGTCCTGGTTATCACCGTTCCAAAGACAAACACACCTCAAAAAGGGGAATTCATGGTCAAGATCGAATGACCGTGCGCCTCAAAATCCGGGACGGCTTAAACGCCGTCCTTTTTTGTTTCGGAGCAATCAGAACCGGTGCGTGCCGGGGCCGCAATCGACGCCGTTGAACGTTCCCCTGCTGCCCTGCGGCACCGTCAAGGTATAGCCACTGCCATCGTATTCGAGCTCGATTGCGCCGTGGCGGGTTGGCTGGCGAACTTTGAAGTGCGTCAATGTCCCCGGTTGCGGCTCCACCCGGAAAACATCGAAACCCGGCGCAGTCGGCTTGATGCCGCAAAGTTCGCGGGTCACGATGTTGGCCGGGGCCGCGCCCCAGGCATGGTTCCAGTCCTGGTTCGGTTTCAGCGAATCGTCCCAGGCCTCCATGGAAATCGTAGCGCCCTTGTCCAGCATATTCTGCCAGCTGCGCAATCCGTTATTGGTCATCAAGTTAAGCGCATGATCCGCCAATCCCCATTTGTAACAGGCCTCCAGCAGAAACTGCGCGCCATAAACACTGCACGCCATGCCCCTACCCTGCAGCACCGCCGCCAAAGCCGGAATTTCCGCCGCCTCGGCAATGCCGAAAAGCATGGCGAACATCGTCCCGTGCAGCGACACATGTTCCGAGGCGGGATTGTCGACGAAGTAACCATTTTTCAGCATTGTGCACCGGATCGACTCCCGGACCTGCGCCGCACGCTGCGGATAAAATCCATCGCCGCCAAGCTCGTACATCGCCAGCAGCGCGGCATAGTGATAACAGTTCGGCACCAGGTTGACTTCGCCGAATTCGTAGCCGTCGCGCTCGCCCAGCGGCCAGTCGACGATATCGCGGATGTCCTTGGTGCCGCGCGTCAGGTAATCGGGCCCCTCGAGGCTGACCAGCGTCCGCTCTTTCAGCACCGGATACCATCGCCGCACGCTTTCGGCATCGCCGGAGTACAGGTGATAATCGCGCACCACGAGCGGCATCACCAAATGCCACTCGGTCGGCCAGGTCGGATATTTCAACAGTTGGTCGATGGTGTCGCGGGCAATCGTATAGCTGGCGTCACAGCAGAAATGCCCGAGCTGGTTGATATAGGTATCGCCTTCGTAGGGCAGCCGCTCACGTTCGCCGTCGATGTATTTGCCGAATGCGGTGGTGGCCTTGATCGAATACTTGCAGAATTCCCAGATCCGGTTCAGCCGCTCATCGGAGCACTCGAACATGGCCGCATCGTCGTTGAACGGCGCAAACACCGCCAGCTGCCGCGCCGCAAATTCGCCGTCATAACCATTGATCTCGGCGTAGCGGAACGGGGCGATTTCGCCCCCTGCCGAGGCCGGCGGATAAACCTTCGGCAAGCTCGGGTCCGGGGCCTTGTGCGGCGGAATATCAAACGCGTAGGTATGCTTGCCCGGCTTCAACGTAAGCTGCTGCGCCTTGAAACAACGGTAGCCGCCCGGTTCCCGGTTGAGGCGCCCATCCTTAAGTACTTCGCCGATCGCCAGCTCCACCGTTTCGCCCCCCTGCCCGGTCAGCTCCACCTCCAACCGTCCGAAAGCGTCTTTGCCGAAATCGATTAAAATATGGTCCGCGGATTTCACTATTCTGGCCGGTTCTATAATCATAAGTATTTTCCCTTGGGTAAAGTATCTTGTATAATATAGTCCCGGCCAAATAAAAAACCTTGATTTTTGTGTCAAAAAGATATATATTTATCGCAGAACAATAAATTTTCGGAACATTTATGAAGAAAGTTCTATATTATTCCGCAAGCGACTACATCCATTCGTACGGGCTGCCTTTCCGTATCATGCTTTATCCACAGAAAAACAACCTGCCGCATCATCATGATTTCCAGGAGCTGGTGATCGTGCTGAACGGCTCCGCTGTGCACCGGACCGCTGAGAAGCATTATCCGATCTCCCGCGGCGACGTTTTTCTGGTGCGAAAGGATTCGATTCATTGCTACCAGAACACCCGCGAACTGAAACTGGCCAATGTCATGTTCAATTTCGACGACCTGGCTTCCGAACTGCTGGACCTGCCGGAAATTCCCGGCTTTTTCGCCCTTTTCAAATCAGAACCGGCCACCCGGGCACAAAGCAACTTCAGGGCCAAGCACACGCTCTCCCCCGCTCAATTAAGCGAAGTCGAAATGCTCCTGAACCGGCTGGAACAGGAGTGTTCGCGTCAGAAACCGGGTTTCCGCTTTGCCGCCCGGAACCTGTTGTTCGAGCTGCTGATCTATCTTTCCCGGAGCTATGCCAGTGACGAGAAAAAATATTCGCGGCGAATGATCAAACTCAGTTTGATGCTCAAATTCATTGAAGAGAATTTTCACCGCGACATTTCCCGCGAGGAAATCATGGCGCAGGCCGAAGTCTCGATCAGCGTCGGCAGCCGGATTTTCCAGGAATTCCTGCACGAAACGCCGGTGGGCTACCTGATCCGCGTCCGCATCAATCATGCCACGGAATTACTACGCCGGAGCGACCTGCCGGTCTCCGAAATCGCCTTCCGCTGCGGCTTCCGCGACAGCAATTATTTCTCGCTGCAGTTCAAAAAAGCCACCGCCCAATCCCCCCGCGAATTCCGACGGCATTAAACGCGGCTTATGGGTTGATTATTACCGGCTCATAACGTTTGGGCGGCGGATAATGTCCATTTTGCCGCAAATAGTCCTTTGCCATAACATCATCCGAGGCAAGGATATCCTGGATAATCCTTTCCGGGCAATTCGGATTTTGAGCAAAAAATGTGATTGGGAATTCCGCTTTTTTGCGGCCATCGTATATCTGCAGGAGCAATTCCTCCGGAACAACCGGATTGGTCACCAGTCCATCGTATATCTTTTTGTCTTTCATCAGCTTATCGACCAGATCGCGGTCTATTGCGGGGTTTATGGAAACTCCACGGCGGACGAAACGGGAGCGGTCATCCGCAAGGCGGGTCAAAACATCTTTCGGCGTATAGTGATTCACGGCAATCAGATACCGGACATTGTGGTTTTTATGCTCCGCGAATTTACGAAACTCATCGTAAGTCAGCTCTTTCCGCTCCGTGATACTGGAAATCAGCTCTTCCGGCACCTTTTCTTTCCGCAACACTTTCTCGCTGTTTTCCACCGGCTTGCCCGACCCGGCAATACACGACACCAGCATGGGGAACAGCGAAAACAGGACCGCCAACATTATCCATCTCATAAATGCCTCCTTGCCAACATTGGAATTATAGCATCGATTGACGGATTATCAATAATTGGGGCGAAAAAAAGCCCGCCGTTTGACGGGCGGGCTCGAATGCTATGGAAACACCTGATTATTTCTTCAGGCGGGCTTCCAGCTTGTCCAGCTGATCCACCAGGCCC
>JBEBRW010000018.1:0-81230 GCA_040394635.1 Victivallis vadensis
AAATATGTTTCTTCATAATCAAATCCTGTTATTCCTATTTGTCCATATACACAATTAAGACACCCATATTCCCTGAATGTTTCAGTAATATGGCACAAAAATTAGAATTATTCAATGCGGAAACGGTTTATTTATCAGGATTTTGGCTGAATATGGAAAATTTTTTGAACCGCAAAATCCACAAAAATATGCAAAATAATTTTTTCCTCGCGGCTTTCGTGATTTGCCGGAAAAAGAAATCCGGCGAAATTTTCGGCAAGACTATTGACAGATTGCTTTGGGGGGAGTATAATATGAAAAAGATAGAGCGCTATATCAATTTTATTAAAAGGTTATCAAATCATGCGAACGACACAACGGGTACGACTGGCGGATGTGGCCGAACTGGCCAAAGTTTCGCTGTCCGCGGCGGGCAAGGTCCTGAACGGCGGCAGCGACAATATCCGCGTGGGCAAAGACGCCCGCGAACGCATCATGCAGGCGGCCCGCGAGCTCAATTATCAGGCCAACATGGCGGCGTCGATCCTGGCCGGCGGCCAGTCGAAGCTGATCGGCGTGATGGTCGATTCGCAGGCGCGTTACCGCAACCGTGCCGTGCTGATCGAACTGGAGTCCGAGGCGGCCCGGCGGGGCTACCGGCTGATCATCAGCTGGACCCATGACAATATCGCCAACATGGAGGAAACTTACCGGGCGCTGCAGAAACACGGCATTGCCGGGGTGGTCTGCCTGTCACACGATTACCCGGAGCACCGGGACGAAGTGATCCGGATGTTTTCCGGCATGGACAATATGATTTTCCTGGAAAAACCGTTCCTGCCGGATTACGACTATGTGAGCACCGGCCGTACCCGGGGGCTGCATGCCATGGTGAAGCATCTCTTGAAATCCGGCTGCCGCAAAATCGCGCTGACCCACGGGCGGCTGGAGAGCGGCAGCGAATCGCGGCTGCTGGCGGAGTATCGCGAGGCCCTGAAACTTGCCGGACTGGAATATGACGAAAAGCTGGTGATCCTGACGCCGGGCCATGCCGGCGAGGTGGTCCGGCGGACCGGATATGTCATTGAACACCTGATCGAGCCGCACCGCCCGGACGCCGTGTATGTGGACGACGCGGAGCACGCGGTCTGCATGCAGGGCAAGCTCCAGGCGCTCGGCTGGAAACTACCGGATGAATTGATCATTGTCGGCGGCAACGACGATCCGCTGTATCAATACACAACCCCGCAAATCCGTTCGCTGAACCCGGAATACCGGCAAATCGCCAAGGCGTTGCTCGACGGATTATTGGACCCCGAAAAACTCAAAAAACCGTTAACCATAGAAGCAACATTCAACATATAAAAATGAGGTAACACATGAAACGAAATTTCACACTGATAGAGCTCCTGGTCGTAATTGCGATCATAGCGATCCTGGCGGCAATGCTACTGCCGGCACTGAACAAGGCGCGGGAAAAGGCACGTTCTTCCAGCTGTCTCAGCAATCTCAAACAATCCATCCTCGGCATGAGCATGTATTCGCAGGACAGCAATGGGTTGGCGCCGATTTATTTTTATGACGGAAGCAAGGAATACCGCTGGAGCCGGCGCCTGTTTGAGGAGGGATATGTCGTTAACCAGCAGGTTTTTTCCTGTCCTTCCGCCAAGAAGCCGGAAGTTTTTGAGTGGAGTTACAGCTATGGCGCCTTGATGACGATTAATCCTTCCGATAAAATCGAGTTGACCGGCACTCCGCGCTGGACATATCTGAAAATCGAAAGCCTCAAACAGCCCTCGCGCTATTTCGTGCTGGCCGACAATGTATTCACCATGAGCGGAGTCAATTACCTGCTTCCGGCCGCCAGCATGTATTTCAACGCGACCAACTTCACCATCAGTCTGCAGCACAACGAGCGGGCCAATATGGCGTTTGTAGATGGTCACGTCCAGCCGTGCCAGCGCGCCGAGATCAGCGAATTCGGGCGGCTCATGACCTCCAATCTGGAAATCATGTATGTCCTGAACAAAAACAATGTAAGAGAAAAAATCAATCCCTAAGGAATCATCAAAGATGCTGTCCAGAATCATCATATTACTATTATTAGCCGCCGCATTTACCGTTCAAGGCCAGAACATACTCATGGAGAAGTTCGACCGGCCGAACAAGGACTTGAAAAGAGCGGGCTGGTCGTTTCACGGAGGCGAGAGCGAAATCCGCCTGACGCCTGACGGCCTTGAAATCGACAATACCGGCAGCAAGCAGCGGCGTTTCATCACGTTTGATATTCCATATGTGAAGGGCAAAATATACACCGCCGAAGTGATGATCAGGGCTGAAACTGTGAATATTCAGGACAACAGCCAGCGCGGAGCCACGATATTTACCGGCTTCCTGGACAAAGACAAGAAGTGGGTTCCCGGCGGTACGTTTCCGCATGGAATCATGGGGTCGTCGGATTGGCGGAAAATCACGGTGCCGCTGGTCATGCCGGTTTTGCCGGAGGTCCGGTATATGCAAGTGTGGGTGGGGATCGAAGGCGCGGGCAAGGCATGGTTCAAGGATCTGGTATTCAAGGAATTGAGCCTGGAGCGGAATTACACGGTCGATACTGCGGTCAACCCGCCGGTATTCAAGTTCAATATTCCGGCAAGCTTCATCGGAAGCGTCCAGAATGTGGCGACGTTGGAACTGCGCCGGAAGGATTCGAATGATTATTTCATCTTTTTCCTCGACGGCAACGAGTTTGCGGTGCCGCACAGTCTGGCGCCCGGAGAATGGGAGGCGGTTTACTCTTTCAGTTCGTCCGGCGGTATTTTCGCCAATATCCGGAAGTCATTCACGCTGGCGACGGACCCCACGGCCGGGACCCATACTGCGATTGCGGCTTTCCCGAATGGCGCTTACCGGGAAAGCCCGGAACTCGAAGTTCAATTCTATCCGGAACTACCCGTGGAGACCGAAGTCGCGGTTGAAATCGATGGTCAACAAGTTTCCGTCATCGAGCGCGATACCCGGAAAGTCCGTTTCCGCCCGGCGGAGAAGTTGAAGCCGGGATCGTATCAGGTGAAACTGACCGCCGGAAAAAAGGAACACGATTTCCTTTACAACAACCGGCAGGTCAAGCACGAAATCACCTTCCGCGACGATAAATTGATGATGGTGGACGGCAAACCGTTTTTTCCGGTCGGCACTTACCGCGATCCATCGGACCAGGTGATGACATTCGACGGCGTCAAAAAGGTCGGATTCAATATGACCCACAGTTATTACTTTGAAGAAAAAGCGCCGAATGCGAAAGGGGCGGCGCAGTACCTGGCGGCGTGCCGCGAAAACGGCGTGATGAGTTTCCTCGGAATCAGCCGGCCGGCCATATTCAACAAGGATTTCGACGCCATCCGCCGGTTCTGTGCGGAACTCTCGGGGAGCGATGCCGCGTTTGTCTGGTACCTGATCGACGAGCCGGTCTGGCAGAAGGTCAATCCCTATTATGTGCGCGAATATTACCGGACGATCAAGAAAATCGTGCCGCAGATTCCGGTGGTTCAATTGCATACGCCGGTCGTCAAAGGCGATCGTTTGATCGAGTTTTACGGACAGGAAGGGGACATTTTCTGGCACGATACGTATCCGGTGCCGAAGTTGCCGCTGAATCTGGTATACCAGGAAGCCGCCACGGCGCGCGAAATCGCTCCGTCGCAGGCGGTCTGGAGCGTGATACAGGCCTTCGATATGGATCAGAAGGGAGCCCTGAAAAAGAAGCAGGAGGATGTCGAACCGAAGGCCGGCAAAATCCGTTGCATGACCCATCTGGCGCTGGCCGGCGGTTCGCGCGGCATCATCTTTTACTGGCTGCCGAAGGACCGCTATGATATGCAGCAGCATTCACCCATTCAGTGGGCGGAAGTCTGTGCCACGGTGAAGGAGCTCAATGAACTGATGCCGTTCCTGACCGGACACGACGTGAAATTGCGCCTGAGCCTGCCGCGGGAGGTCAAATACTGGGCGAAAAGCGATGGTTCCCGGACCGCGCTCGCGATCATCAATTCCGAGGAAAAACCAATCGGCGCCAGCATCAGTGTTTCCGGTTTCAGGAGAAGTATAGCGTTGAAGCCGTATGAAGTACAGGTACACATCATCGATAATAAATAAACTGCTGAAATTCCTGCTCAAAAGGTCCGGGTCGTCCGAAAAAAACTGATTTCCGGTGTTGAAAAGGTATACGCTAGCTAGTATATTATTCTGTTGCCGTTCAATGGGGTTCCGGCGGAATTCCCCAGGGATTGAGGAGTCCCTGCCGGAGGCGAACGGTACTTGAAACAGCGTGAAGAGGTTTATTATGAAGAGGACTTCGACTGGCATGCTGTCGGCATGCTGCGTGATTATGTTTCTTTCGGTGGGGTGTCATAAGAAGGAGCCTCCGCCGCCGCCGCCGCCGGTTCCGGTAGCCATTATTCCTGCTGAAAAAGGTCAGGTGCCGCGCGAAACCGCGATCATCGGCTCTGTCAAGGCGTTTGCTTCGGTGGACCTGGTGGCGCGGGTGAGCGGTTATCTGGTGGAGCGCAATTTCCGGGAAGGGCAGTTTGTCAAAAAGGGCACGCGGTTGTTCCGCATCGAGCCTTATCAATATGAGGCCGCAGTGAAGGTGGCGGCCGGTAATCTGGGGGTGGCCGTTTCTTCCCAGAAGAACGCGGAAATCACCATGAAGCGCCAGAAGGAACTGGTGGAGCGCCGGGCGACCGCCGTCCAGACTTACGACGACGCGCTGGCCGCCAAAATCGAGGCCGACGCCAATGTCGAGGCCATGCAGGGAGCGCTTGAACAGGCGCGGCTGAATCTTTCCTATACCGATGTGGTGGCTCCATTCGACGGCTGGATGGGGCTGATCAAATACGATGTGGGCAATCTCGTCGGGCCGTCGAGCGGCGTACTGACCAATATCGTGGATCAGAGCCGGGTGCTGGTCCAGTTTTCGCCGGCGGATACGGAGCTCCGGGCGCTGGGCGAGCATCTGGGCTCGGAAACGCAGTTTGCCGGGTTGCTGGTGTTCCTCTTTTTCGAAGGCGGCGAGGCGTATCCGGAGCCCGGAATCATCGTCCGCAGCGACAACCGGATCGACCCGGACACCGGGACCGCCACGCTGCAGGCGATTTTCCGGAATCCCGAGGGCAAGCTGGCCCCCGGCCAGTTTGTGACGCTGAAAATCCAGACCCGGACCCGCGACGAATTGCTGCTGGTTCCCCGCCTGGCCATTCAGTCCGACCAGGCCGGCGACTACGTGTGGGTGGCGGGCGCGGACAACAAGGCGCAGCGCCACGACCTGGTCATCACCAGGGAGTTCGACCATTTCGCCGCGGTGTCGCAGGGGGTGGCCGCGGGCGACCGGATCGTGATGGACAATCTGGCGAAAATGCGCATCGGCACCCATGTCGCCGTGCATGAATCGACGATGATGAAGGACAAATTTGCGGCGCTCACCAGTGCCGCAGCCGTCAAGGTTCCGGCAATCAATCTCGAAGATACTTATCTGCATCAGAGCGACACCGGCGGACAACTTTTCGGCGGCGAAATCAAGGCGGGCTCCAAGGCGGAGGGAGAGAAACTGGGTCAGGAGTTCCAGACCCCGCCGCTGAAAGAATCGCACGCGATGGACCCGGAGCAGTTCCTGACCCCGTCGCAAAAAGGACCGGATATCGTAGAGCCGACGGGCCCCCAGGCTCCACAGCAGAAAAAAACGGGCGCGGCTGTTCCGGAGAAAAAATAAATCATGATCAGTAAATTTTTCATCGATCATCCGGTTTTTGCGTTTGTGGTGGCGATTGTGATGTCGCTGGTCGGGGTCCTCGCGCTCCTGAATCTGCCGATTTCCGAATACCCGGACATCGTCCCGCCGCAGGTGCAGATTTCTTCCGTTTACCCCGGCGCGGACGCGCTGACGCTGCAGAATACCGTGATATTGCCGATCGAGGAGCAGGTCAACGGGGTGAAAGACGAGCTTTACATGGCCAGCATCAGCGCGGACACCGGGCAGGCGCTGACCACGGTCACGTTCCGCCCCGGCACCAGCGGCAATCTGAACACGCTGAATACCCAGATCCGCGAATTCTGGGCGGCCCCGCAGCTGCCGACTTCCGTACAGCAGCAGGGCGTCATCGTCAAAGAAAAATCAGCCAGTATCCTGATGACGATCCTGCTCTATTCGCCCAAGGATACTTACGATTCGCTGTTCCTCAATAATTACGTCCAGATCAAAATCCTGTACGAAATCGCCCGCATCCCCGGAATCAGCGACACCAAAATGCTCGGCCAGCTGCTTTATTCCATGCGCATCTGGCTGAACCCCGACAAGATGGCGTCGCTGGGGATCACGGTGGAGGACGTCACCACCGCGTTGAGCAGCCAGAATATCCAGGTATCGGCCGGCAGCCTGGGCAATATGCCAACTGCGCCGGGGCAGCAGTTCCGCCAGGTACTGGTCACGCAGGGACGGCTGATTACCGAGAAGGAATTTGTCAACATCATCATCCGCGCCAAGAGCGATACTGCGCAGGTTTACCTGAAGGATATCGCCCGGATCGAGCTTGGCGCGCAGGATTACAGCAGTTTCGTCATGGTCAACGGCAAGCCGGCCGCCATGATGGCGGTTTACCAGTACAGCGACGCCAACTCGCTGGAGATCGCCAACCGCTGCCGCGAGACCATGGAGCGGCTGTCGAAGAATTTCCCGCACGACGTGGCGTATGATTTCCCTTATGACACCACATTGAGCGTCAAAGCGTCGATCAAGGAAATGATCATCACGCTGTTTGAGGCGATCGCGCTGGTGGTGCTGGTTACGCTCGTTTTCCTTGGCGACTGGCGCGCCACGCTGGTGCCGACCATTGCGATTCCGGTATCGCTGCTGACGACCTTTACCGTGCTGTGGCTGGCCGGATTTTCAATCAATCTGATTTCGCTTTTCGGGCTGATCCTGGCCATCGGAATCGTGGTGGACGACGCGATTCTGGTTATCGAAAACGTCAAGCGCCTGATGGAGACCGAGAACCTCTCTCCACGTGACGCCGCCATCAAATCGATGGAGCAAGTCACTTCGCCGATCGTCGCCACCACCGCGGTGCTGATGTCGATGTTTGTGCCGATCTGCTTCATGTCGGGGATTACCGGCGCCATGTACCGCCAGTTCGGCATCACCATCGCGCTGGCGGTGGGATTTTCCGCGATCAACGCGCTGACACTCAGCCCGGTGCTGGCGGCCATGCTGCTCAAGCCCGGCAAGGCGGAGAAGGAACCGGGGCGCTTCCGGCGCTTTTTCCTCTCGGTCACGGCGGGTTACGGCGGAGTGGTCAAACGGCTGATCCGGATCGCCGTACTGGCCACCGTGGCGTACATCGGGGCGTCGCTGCTCATAGTCAAGGCGATGGAGCGAATGCCCACCGGGTTCGTCCCGGACGAGGACCGCGGGGTGTTCTATGTCAATATCCAGCTGCCGGCCAATGCTTCGCTGCCACGGACCGCTGCCGTTACCGAAAAAATCCATAAGCTGATCCGCGAGGAAAAAGACGTCAAAGACATCATCATGACCAACGGATTTTCGATTCTCACCACCTCCACTTCGGCGAACAACGCCTGGGGGATCGTGGCGCTCAAGCCGTGGGACCAGCGCAAGGAAGCGTCGCAAACCCAGCAGGCGATCATGTCGCGGCTGCAGAAGCGGCTGCAAAGTGAAGTGACCGAGGCGCAAATTTTGCTGATCAACCGCTCCGCGATTCAGGGGATCGGCTCTACCGGTGGATTCAATTTCGTGGTCATGGATACATCCGGGACCAATCCGCAGAAAATGGGCCGCGTTCTCGATGAAATCGTGGCGGAGGCTCACAAACGTCCCGAGTTTTTCAATGTTTTCAGCTCGTTTCAGCCTACCATGGTTCAGTATTTTGTCCAGGTGGACCGCCGCAAGGCCATGCTTTACGACGTCTCGATCGATGAAATCAACAACGCACTGCAGAGCTTCACCGGCACCTCGATGGTCAATTTCTTCAACCGCTACGACCAGGTGTATCAGGTGAATCTGCAGGCCTCCCCGGAATACCGCATGAATCCCGACGACGTGAAAAAAATATGGGTGCGGAACTCCGGCGGCAAAATGGTGCCGCTGAGCACCCTGGTCTCGTTTCGCAAGGAACTTATGCCGCAGTTCCTCTCCCGCTTCAACACCTATTCCTCGGCCAATATTCAGGGGCAGCAGGCGCCGGGGTACAGTACCGGGCAGGCGATGGACGCGCTCGAGGAAATCGCCGAAAAAATCCTGCCGCCGGAAATGAGTTACGACTGGACCGAAATGTCGTTTCAGGAGCGTCTGGCGCGGGGGCAGGGACCGAAGATTTTCGGCTTGGCGCTGGTCTTCGTTTACCTCTTTCTGGCGGCGCTTTACGGGAGCTGGACGCTGCCGTTTTCGGTGCTGCTGTCGGTGCCGGTGGCCTTTTTCGGCGCGACGGCCTTCCTGTATCTGGGGGGCATTGATTTGAACCTCTATACGCAGGTCGGGCTGGTGCTGCTGATCGGCATGGCCAGCAAAACCGCCATCCTGATTGTGGAATTCGCCAAGAACAGCCGCGAGAAAGACAAACTTCCGATCGAAGACGCCGCCGTGACCGCCGCCAAACTCCGTTTCCGGGCGGTGCTGATGACGGCGATCTCCTTCATCCTCGGGCTGTGTCCGCTGCTGATTGCCGACGGCGCCGGAGCGGTCAGCCGCCGGGCCGTCGGGTTCGCGGTGGTCGGCGGCATGCTTTTCTCGGTGCTGATCGGCACCTTCCTGATCCCTGCCTTTTACGTGGTGGTCCAGCGCCTGGCCGAGCTGCGCAAAAAGTAAAGTTATTTCACTTTGGGAATGGCGTTTTTTAGGGCGGAAATATCGATTTTGCGGATATCGCCGGTGCTTAAAGCCAGGCCGGCGGCGGCTCCTGCGCCCTGTCCGGTCAGGAAACACCCGGAGATGACCCGGATCGATGCCTGTACCGCCCGATCGGAGCAGATGCAGCGTCCCGCCACCAGCAGATTGTCCACGCCCTGCGCGCAGAGCGAACGATAGGGCACGCCATAGCTTTCGCCCGGTTCATAACGGGTTTGCGTCATGCGCTCTTCGACCATTTTCTGTTCCTTGGCATCGGTGCTGGAGGAGTGGATATCGACCGGGTAGGAGAAGCGCCCGATTTCGTCGTCGAACACGGCGCGCTTCAGATAATCTTCCATATTCAGCTGGTAATCACAGGTGACGCGGCGCGTTTCGCGCATGCTCAGCAGTGAGGCGGTGTTCACCAGGTCGGCCTTGGCGAAGCCCGGCACGTATTCGCGGTAGAAATTGAAGTAGGTCAGCGCCAGGCGGCGGCCCTCGATATAAGCCTTGGTCACGTCGTTTTCGTCGATGCAGTTGGTCCCGTAAATGTGGCCGAGGTTGCCGCCGACGGAGCCGTGCCCGTAGGCGCGGACGCCGACGAAGTGGTATTCCGGCAGCGGCGCCTTGCCTTCGTCCTGAAGCTTGAGCCAGATGCTGCGCGGTGTGGTTCCGAGCTTCATTTCCAGTGCGTAGAGCGCTTCGAGATCCACGTTTGAATACTGGATGCAGAGGGTCGGGCTCATGGTGTTGCCGTTCTGGTCGCCGAACTCAAAGGGCACGTCGGCAAAGGCGGAGACCGCGCCGTCGCCGGTGGCGTCGACGAAGATTTTGCCTTTCACCGCTTTCAGTCCCTGTGAGGTGGCGGCGATGACGCTGTCGATACGGCTGCCCGTGCGGTTGACGGCGGCGATTTTCACATCATAAAAAATACGGACGCCGGCTTCTTCGAGCTTGTCGTCGTAAATACGTTTCATGATTTCCGGGTCGGTCGTCTGCCAGGTGTAAGTACGCTCGATGCCCATCTGGCGGCACGATTCCTCAACGATTTCCTTGCAGATCGCACTGGTGAAAACCTGGTCCTCGCGGTGCCCCACGTAGATCATCGGCACCAGCCCCAGCGTCCCCTGTCCGCCGCAGGCTCCGCCTTTTTCCAGCAACACGACTTTGTGTCCGGCCCGGGCGGCCGTCAAGGCTGCCGCAGCTCCGGCCGGTCCGCCGCCACATACGATGATTTCAGATTCTGCCAATACCGGTAAATTATTGATATTCATGGACAAAGCTCCTTATATATTTTGCTTCTGGATTTGCTATATAATATACCGTTTCACTCCATGAAAAGATATGGACATTTTTGCCGTTTTGTTGGATTATTATCACAAGTACAATAAAAAAGGCGACCGTTTAAGGCCGCCTTGCAAATACGAACTGAATTACTGCTGCTGGAACAGCGGGGTGGAGAGATACCGCTCGCCGGTGTCGCAGATCACCGTGACGATCATCTTGCCGTGATTGTCGAGGCGCTCGGAGAGTTTGCGCGCAGCGGCGATATTCGCGCCAGAGCTGATGCCGCACAGTACGGAGGACTGCTGCGCCGCGTCCTGGGCCGCTTCGAGGGCTTCGGCATCGGTAATCGTGAGAATTTCATCCACGACCGAGTGGTCGAAATTGACCGGAACGAAGCCGGGGCCGATCCCCTGGATGGCGTGTTTGCCGGGGCGCTGTCCGCTGAGAACCGCCGAGGTGGCGGGTTCGACGGCGATAATCTTGATTTTCGGGTTCTTTTCTTTGAGGTAACGGCCGACTCCGGTAATGGTGCCGCCGGTACCGACGCCCGCCACGAAAATATCGACCTTGCCTTCGGTGTTTTCCCAGATTTCGGGGCCGGTGGTCAGGTAATGCGCTTCGGGATTGGCGGGATTTTCAAACTGCCGCGCCAAATAAGCGCCGGTCAGGGAAAAAGCGAGTTCTTCGGCCTTGGCCAGTGACCCCTTCATGCCTTCCTGCGGAGGGGTGAGCACCACTTCGCCGCCGAGGTGGGTGATCAGTGCACGGCGCTCGATCGACATCGACTCCGGCATCGTCAGAATCAGCCGGCAGTTAACCGCCATCGCGGCCATGGCCAGCCCGATTCCCATATTGCCGCTGGTGGCTTCGATGATCGTGCCGCCGGGGCGCAGCGCGCCGCTCTTCATGGCCCTCTGGACGATGTTCCATGCCGGACGGTCCTTGATGCTGCTGATGGGGTTGAAATATTCCAGTTTGGCCCATACGGATGCTTCATTATGATTACGGCAAATCTGCAGAAGCGGGGTATTTCCGATGCAATCAACAATTTTGGTGTACGCTTTCATTCTTTTATCCTACAAAATAATCTTTAACATAAACATAGCGCAATAGTTACAAATGTCAAACCGGGAATCATGGAAACCTGACAAATATGTAATATTATTTCTCATTTGCGGAATTCCGATGGAACTTTTTTTAGCGCCTGAGGGTCTTATTAATCATAAATAAAATATATGGAGATTTGTATTGATGATGAAAGGAATATATCTGGCTTTGGCAGTGACGATGCTGCCGCTTGGAGCGATGGCCCAGTCCGCGGCGCGCGCCATGCAGGATGAGTTTGCCGCGGTGGCGGAAAAAAGCACTCCGGCCGTGGTCGTGGTGCGTACCGGACGCCATGTGACCCGGCGTGTCCGCACCGGCAATGCTTACGAAGACCTCTACAATTATTATTACGGGCGCGGCGAAGTGCGCCGTCAACTGGTGCCGACCGGGCAGGGTTCCGGGTTTTTCATCAATGAAAACGGCTACATCCTGACCAACTTCCATATCGTCAAGGACCAGGAATATTTCCGGGTGACGCTGCACGACGGGCGCGAGTTCGACGCCGTGCTGGCCGGCGAGGACCCGCTCTCCGACCTGGCGGTACTGAAAATCGACGCCAAGGAGAAATTTCCGTTCCTGACCTTTGCCGATTCGGACAAAGTCAAGCCCGGTTATTGGGCGATCGCCATCGGGGCGCCGTTCAGCCTCTCCTATACGGTGACAGTGGGCGTGGTCAGCCACAACCGGCGTACCGTGGGGATGAATCCGCATGAGAATTTTATCCAGAGCGACGCCTCGATCAACCCCGGAAACAGCGGCGGCCCGCTGCTCGATATCGACGGCAAGGTGATCGGGGTCAACGACTTTATCCTGACTCCACAGGGCGGCAACATCGGCCTGAGCTTCGCCATCGCGGGCAACCTGGCCAAGCGCATCGGCGAGGACCTGATCAACTATGGCAAGGTCGAGCGCTCCTGGATTGGCGTGGGCATGGCTGAACTCTCCGCGACCGCCAAAAAAGAGTTCAATTTGCCTTATGGCGTGGTGATTAATCAGCTTTACCGCAATTCACCGGCGCAGCGCGACGGCCTGAAAACCGGCGACATCATCCTTGAAATCGACGGACTGAAAGCCGATCAGCTGAACCAGGTGCGCCTGCAGATCCTGTCGCACCGCCCCAACGAAAAAATCAAGTTCCTGATCAAACGCGACAACAAAGAACAGGAAATAACCGTAACCGCCGGCACCATGCCCTCGCAAGCCGGCTGAGCTGAATTGGAGAATTGGCCGGCACTGCGTGCCTGAATTGGAGAATTGGCCGGCACTGCGTGCCTGAATTGGAGAATTGGCTGGCACTGCGTGCCTGAATTGGAGAATGAAAAACTGAAAAAATCAAAGAACAGGAGTTTCTTAATTCGTAATTCTCAATTCGTAATTCGTAATTGAATAAGACCCCATCCCCCCTCCGCCCCCGGCGGCCGTCCCCCCTTGCGGCCCCGGGGGTCTTTTCTTTTGCCGATTTTGTCCAGTTTTTTGCCTGTTTTGTCAAGGTTTTTTGTCTTGATCCGGGGTATAGTAATAGGCAACACAGGAGAACTGTACATATGAAAAAGATCGAAAAACTTTATCAGTTGGCGAAAGAACGTTATCAGGAAATGGGCGTCGATGCGGATGCCGCGATGGAAAAACTGGCGCAGACCCCGATCTCGCTGCACTGCTGGCAGGGCGATGACGTGGGCGGCTTCGAAAACACCGATGGCGGGCTCACCGGCGGCATTCAGGTCACCGGCAATTATCCCGGCCGTGCCCGCACCCCGCAGGAACTCCGCGCCGACCTCGATTTCGTCTTCGGCCTGATCCCCGGCAAGCACCGCGTGAATCTCCACGCCATCTATGCCGAAGCCAAAGGCAAAGTCGAACGCAATGCGCTCGAGCCGAAGCATTTCCAGAACTGGATCGACTGGGCCAAGGCCAACGGCCTCGGGCTGGATTTCAACCCGACTTTCTTCTCGCATCCGCTGTCCGATAACGGCACCCTCAGCAGCGCCGACGCCGCCGTCCGCAAGTATTGGATCGAGCACGGCATTGCCTGCCGCAAAATCGCCGAATCCATGGGCAAGCAGCTCGGCAAGACCTGCGTCACCAACTTCTGGACTCCGGACGGCAGCAAGGACATCCCCGCCGACCGTTTCTCGCCGCGCAAGCGCCTGAAGGATTCGCTCGACCAGATTTTCGCCGACAAGATCAATCCGAAATACAACCTCGACGCCGTCGAATCCAAGCTCTTCGGCATCGGCGCCGAGTCCTACACCGTCGGCTCCCACGAGTTCTACATGGGCTATGCCGTGGCCAACAAAAAAGTGCTGTGCCTCGATGCCGGCCACTTCCACCCGACCGAAGTCATTTCCGACAAACTGTCGTCTGCGCTGCTGTATCTGGATGACGTGCTGCTGCACGTGAGCCGCGGCGTCCGCTGGGACAGCGACCACGTAGTGACCATGAACGACGAGCTCATTGCCATTGCCGAAGAAATCGTGCGTCACGGCTTCCAGAAGCGCGTCCATATCGGCCTGGATTACTTCGACGCCAGCATCAACCGTATCGCCGCCTGGACCATCGGCACCCGCAATATGCTGAAAGCCCTGCTGTACGCCATGCTCGAGCCGAGCAAACAGCTCAAGGACATGGAGCTGAAAGGCGACAACACCGGCCGCCTGGCGATGTTCGAAGAAATGAAGAGCATGCCGTTCGGTGCGATCTGGGATTACTATTGTGCGAAGAACAACGTTCCGGTCGGCATCGACTGGCTGGAAGAAGTCCGCAAGTACGAAAAGAAAGTACTGGCAAAGCGCTGAGCCTGAGCCCTGTTTTACGGACCTGTCGGACTTATCGGACAGGTCCGTTT
The DNA here is from genome assembly GCA_040394635.1 of Victivallis vadensis. Taxonomy (GTDB): domain Bacteria; phylum Verrucomicrobiota; class Lentisphaeria; order Victivallales; family Victivallaceae; genus UBA5239. The sequence goes on from JBEBRW010000018.1 coordinate 14,112, forward strand.
TTTATTGCTTTGCGATCAGGTCGAGGACCTTGCGCATGAAGGGGTCTTTGGTCAGCAGCCAGTCGGTGCGGTCCTTGCCGGTGTCGGTGTTCCAGTATTCGAGGTACTCGGGGCCGGTCATTTCCACCGGAACTTCGACACCGCCGTGGAAGGTGTCCGCCGCCGTCTTGCAGCCCGAAATATCGGCGCTGATTTCGACCGAGAAGATCAACCCGGAGTTCGGCAGCGCCATTTGCAGCGGATCGATCCCTTTGCCCAGGCTCACCGGGTTCGGGAGGCCGACCGAGATCATCGATTCGAGGCGGTTCGCCACGGCAAGCAACCCGCCCGCCGAGGAGTAGATATCCTCGACCAGCAGGTAAATCGGACAGGAGAGTTTCAGGGAATTCTCCGCCGGGGCGATGTTCCCTTGTCCGGTCGTAACCAGAAACTTCCCGTCGCCAAAAAATGGCAGTTCCTCGCCGGTCATTTCGTCGACTTTCGAGGGATCACGCCCGCTTGCACCCGGGAAATGTTTGGCAATTACTTCGATGTGCCGCTTGATGAAAGCCCGAACGTCCGGGGTGTCCAGGGCCGCCGAGGCTGTTTGGTAAGTGATGTTTTCAGTGGTCAGCAGCGAAAGTATTTTTATCCAGACCAGATCGCTGCCGCCGGGGTTGAAACGGACGTCGAGGACCACCGCACGAACTTCGTTGTCCTTGCCGGCGTCGATGATGCTTTTCTCATAAAATGCAATGTCCGGCTGATTCATCCTGGGAATGCGGATATAAAGCATTTTTTGATCGGCGAAATACTGCACGGCTTTCGGCATTGAGGTGGGCGAATTGGAGGGGTAAATCGCCCGGATCACTTCCGGCAATCCCGTATTCAAGGTCACAGTGTCGCCGTTCGGCGTCTTGAATTTGAATTCTTTCGATTCGCGGTCGAGCATGGCATAGAAATTATCTCCGATCTGGTCGAAGGCCGATCCGTAGAAAATCCGGTGCTTGAAATCGTACCGGTTGAGCTTGTCCTGAACGGACGGCAATAGTTCCGCCGGGGATTTGCCGTCAATGCTCAGAAGCTCCGAACCATAGGGGAGCTCCAGCTGGCCCTGCGTGTGCTTCACGCCGCTGTAGAACTTGCCGTCGTGGTACTTGAGGCGGACCGGGCCGTTTCCTAATATGTTGAGCATATTGATCTGGACCAGTGCCGACCAGGAAATGCCGATTTCGTTGTCCGTAAGCGAGTAAAGTTCCTTGACCATTGGATTGCTGCGGAACATGTATGGAGTACCGCTGAGCCACAGGTGGTTGCCCTTGCATGCTTTCAAGGCGTCGCCAATCAGTTTCGCATATTCGATCGGAGATTCTGTGCCGGTGATTTTGGCGCGGTATTCCGCCAGTTTTGCCCATACGTCGAGGCCGAACAACTCCTGATTGGCCTTGGCCAGCGGAAACGTGTTGCGGAGCTTGGCGACCATGAAGTCGAAGTCGTCGAGCATCTGTTCTTTGCTCAACACCGGCAGGTCGATGTCCGGAATCACTTGGATGTCGCCTCTGCCATTGGGGCCGAGTATGAGCGCCAGGCGGCCGGTGCCTTTTTCGAAACGGCAGCGGGCATTGAACAGTTTCAAGCCTTTGGCGGTGGCAATTTCCTTGACTTCAAGGGTTTCCTGATAGGGGCCGAACTGTTTTTCCAGATTGGCGCGGACATCTTTGGTTGCGGCATTGCCCTTCCAGATTTCCGCGACAAATTTTTCAATGGCACTCTCGTCCGCGAACGAAGCGTAACATACTGCCAGCAGGGCCACACACCACATCTTAACAAAACTCATGCTCAGGTCTCTCCTTGGATAATATTGTCGGACAGAGAATTTCAAGATCAGTCGTTGATTGCCATGATCAGCGTGAGCTCGGTTATGCCGGGCGGCGGGGGCTGCGGAATCTTGCGGACGTAGCGCATCAGTTTCTCCACCGAGTTGTCCATGATGGCGATGCCGCTGGACTCGACGATTTTCCACGAAGTGATCTGGCCGGACGGCGCGAAATACATCTTCAGTTTGACTTCGGGTTCGCGGCCGCCGAGCTGGATGCGGCTCGGGGTATCCCAGTTCTGTTTCAGGAACTGCGCCACATACTGACTGTAGTCGAGCCTGGTTTTGTCGGCGGTGCCGCCGTCGCCGATTTCGCCGGTCGGAGAGGGCGGGCCGGACCCGCCGGTACTGCCTCCGCCTGTGCCGGTCCTGGTGTTTGACTGGTTGTTCACGACCTGGCTATTGGATGTGCTCGTCTGCTGCGGCTGGTTCATATTCTGCCAGTCCTGCGGGGAAATAGGATCGAATTTCCGGTTATCCGGTTTGGCGGCAACGGTCTGCTGCTGGACCGGCGGTTTCGGATCGGGCTTTTTCTTCGGCGGTTTGGGCTGGGTCTTGTTCTGAGCGACCCGGACCGGCGGCGGCTTGGGGGCATCGACTTGCCGCGGTGCCGGCTTGACCGGAGGCGGCCTGAATGCAGTCACCGGCTTGACCGACGGCTGCGAAGGGGGCGCCTGGATCACCGCCGGGGGAGCCGGGACATCGCTGCCGCTGCCGCCGCCGCGTTTGAGTTGAGCCACTGCTGCCACTTCGTCGGACGGGGGCATGAGGCGGACGGTCATGATTGTTTTCGGCGGCGGCCTGAAGATTCCGTAAATGCTCTGTATGGCGAACGGACCGGCTACCACCAGGACGTGAACGGCCAGCACCGCCTGGAAGATTTTGAACCGTGTCCGGTTCGTCACCATTCCGACAGTTTGTGAGAGAATTCCACTTGTGTCCTGTACGCTCTCGATCATTATTCCGTTACTTGCTTGCTTCTGCGGTGGTTACCAGCGAGACATTGAAGAATCCCGCTTTTTTGATGGTATTCATCAGGTCGATGACGTCGTTATAGGAGCGCGAGCCATCGGCGCTGACCATAATGATCGCCTTCGGCGAGGTCGTGTACAACTTCTGGAGGTTTGCCAGCAGCTCTTCGTGGCTGATGGTTTTCTTGTCATACAGGATCTGGCCCTGCTTGTTCATGCCCACGCTGACGGTGTTTTCGTCCGGCTTGGGTTCGGCGTTCATGGCCGGCGGCGTCACGTCGATGGAGTATTCGAGGAGCGGGGTCGTGATCATGAACACGATCAGCAGCATGAAGGTCAGGTCCAGCAACGGTGTAACGTTGATCTGGTCCATGGTACCTTTTTTAACTCGGGGGCGTCTGGCCATTTTCGAGCCTCCTGATCAGGAATTCAGCAGATTGGGCTGTACCGAGGATTGATCGTTCTCGGAAGCCGGCGCGGGGTTCGGCACAAACACGGTCTGGGCCAGCGGACGCTGAGCCTGCTGTTGTGGCTGCTGAACCTGTTGAACCGGCTGCTGATATTGCTGCACCTGGGGCTGTTGATACTGCGGTTGCGCCTGGGGCTGCTGAACCTGCGGCGGAGGCGTGTATACCGGCTGCTGGACAACCTGCTGCGGCTGTTGATACTGTACCTGCTGGACGGGCTGCTGCTGGCGGACCGGTGCCGCCGGTGCGGCGGGCTTTTCCAGCTCGTATTCGGTCTGTTCGACTTTCAGCTGGGCCAGGAGCTGGTCGGCGAAGTCTTCGAGGTCGGTGATCTGCGAGGTGATCGAAGCGGTGAGCAGGTTGTAACCGATCAGCGACGGGATCGCCACGATCAGGCCGGCCACGGTGGTGAGCAGCGCTCCGGCCACCCCGGGCGCCAGCGCGCTGATTTCGGCGCGGCCCTTTTCCGCCAGCGAACAGAAGGCGAGCATCACCCCCCACACCGTACCGAACAATCCGAAGAACGGCGCGGCGCTGACGCAAGTCGCCAGGAAGCCCATGCGGGTCTCGAGAATCTTGATCTGGTCGGACATTTCCTTGTCGACGGCGGCGCGGATCACGGCCAGCTGCGGCTCGGTCAGCGCCTTGTCGGGCTTGCGGCCCATCTGAATCATGCTGGCGAGCTGGGCGTCGCTGGCGCCATGGAACTCGGAAATCTTGACCATGGCGGCGTTGTAAATGCTGGCGGCGGGACCGACGCTCTTTTTGGCGTCATTGATCGACATCAGGAAATAGCGTTTTTTGCCGAAGCCGCGGATGAAGTCGGACGAGTTATCGCCCATGCGCTTGATGGAGATCCATTTTTCGAGCATGATCGACCACGCCACAATGGAGCCGAGCAACAGGAAAATAACGATGGCTTTGCCGCATAAATCGCTGCTGGTAAAAGCATAATAAACGCCGGAACTGGCAAGGACTGGCAACGAAGAAATGAACATTTGAAAATACCTCCTGAAAAGTCTGAAATTGATTATCAGATACAATAGCAGAATATTATAAATATTCGAATCGAATTCGCCATTTTTACAACAATTTTACAATTGCTTTTGAAAACTAATTTGCAGCTTTTTGTAGACAAGGGTATTGACATTTTATTCAAAGGTTATATACTATATATACAAATGAAGGTGATTCAATGAAAATAAATGGTTTGTTCATCCTCGTGATTTCGATGATTCTGATGTTTCCGTCATGGGGAAACGACAAAGTCCGGGAGAGTGAAATCGCCGGAGCCGCCAAACAACTGTCGGAAGGGGCCGCCATGGCCCGGCGCAAAGCCGCCCGCACCTTGGCCGAACTTGGAGCCCCCGCTGCTGCGGAACTGAAAAAAGCGGCGGACAACGACGATTACATGGTCCGGGCCACAGCGATCAAGGCCCTGGCCGATATTGATGCCGCCGGAAACCAGAAGTTATTCCTGACCAAAACCGGCGACCTCAGTGACGTCGTCCGACTGCAGGCCGTGAAGGCGCTTGCGTGCATCAAACCCCTGACGAAGGAGCTTGATGCCGTGTTCCGTAAAATGCGTACCGATTCCTCGCAAATGGTTCGCGACGAAGCGAACAATGCGCTGTGGCCGTTTCATCGCGACAATATCGGCATCCGCAACCGGGTCGATTACGACTACGAGGTCACGATGATCAAGGAAATTCCGCTGCCGTTGAAGGGCTGGAAGTTCAAGACCGATTTGGAGCAGGAGGGGCATTTGAGCAATTACCACCGCGCGGATTTTGACGATTCGAAATGGAGCGATATCCCGATCGGCATCAACTGGGAAGCGTGCGGTTTCGAGGATTACGACGGAGTGGCGTGGTACCGGCTGACATTTGAGCTGCCGCCAAAGCCGGAATATCTGGCCATCGAGCTGCATTTCGGTGGTGTCGACGAGGATGCGTGGGTTTGGCTGAACGATGTTTATATCGGGCAGCATGTGCTCGGCCCGGCTGGCTGGGACAAGCCATTCAATCTCGATATTACCAAAGAAGTCAAATGGGGTCAGAAAAATCAGATCACGGTACGGGTTTATGACTCGGCTATGGCCGGCGGCATCTGGAAGCCGGTGACGGTTCAACTGTTCAATTAAAAGGTTACGACGATGAATTTCAGAAAAACAACTTTGGTACTGTTCGGTACATTGCTGATGACGGGTATTTTCGCCGAGGATGCGGCGACGGAATCGGACGTCTCCGGATGGGACCGTACTCCGGTTTTGAGCACGGAAAATCCGCGAGTCGGCAAGAATTGTGTCCGCAGTGGTGCGATCAAGGGCAATTATCCCGGTTTCACGCTGACATTTCCGGCGAAAAATATGGAATACACCGACGCCGAAGTCACGCTGTACTGGAAAGCCGATACCAACGCCGCGCGCTGGCTCCCCGAGCTCCGGCTGCTGGATAAACAAAGCGGCGGATTTTTGCACTGGCGCCCGACCCGCGCATTCAACACGGGCAATATGGGCTGGGAAAAGGTCACCGTCCAAGTCGGCGCCATGGCCAAATATAAGGAAGTGGACCTGAAAAACATCACTGGGCTCTCCGTGGTGGGGTATCAGGTAATCTCGCCCCCGGGGGAACCGCTGTTCGAAACCGAGTTCTTCGTCGACGGGCTGGAATTTGCGCTGGAGAAAACGCTGGCAGTAACCGTCAAGGCGGAGCGTCCCTACGCATTCCGGCGCATGAGCGGCAACGTTGAAATCCCGGTTACCGTGAGCAACGCTCCGGCCGACGCGGAACTGAAAGTCACGCTCACCGGCGAAACCAAATCCTATCCGGTTTCCGGGGATGCGACCGTGGGCTTCAAGTTCGACACTTCGCTCAAGCCGGGTTCGTATCCGTGCCGGCTTGAATTGGCCGGTGCGTCGCAGGATTTCGAGCTGTATATCGCACCGCGCGAGGTGCCGCACTGGATGCCGGTGGTGATGTGGGGACACGGCGAAATCGACCTCGTCCAGCCGCTGGGCTTCACCCATAATTTCATCACCTACGTCGAGGGCGCCCGGATTTTCGAGGCCGGCGCTTCGGTACCGCCCAACAGCGAAAAAACGTACGAGAACTACGCCCGCACGTTCGATAAGGCGCTGATCAATGGTTACCATATCGCGGGATACGTCTGCCCTGGCCGATGCCTTTTCAACGCCAAATATTCGCAATTTCAGCGCGTCGAACAGAACGGCCAACCGTACTCGGACACGCACGGCAACTGCTGCGCCATGTTTCCCGAAGTACAGAAGTTCGCTTACAGTGTCGGGGTTTCCTACGCCCGGACTTACGGCAAATTCGCTGCACTCGACCTGACCATGGTCGAGTCCGAAACGCGCGACGGTACCCGGCTCTGCTACCATCCGCACGATCTCGAGGCCTACGAGAAGGAAACCGGGCGTAAGGTGCCGATGAATGTCAAGAGTAAATTCGGCCTCAAATATACTCAGATTCCGAACTTTCCGGCCGACCGCGTGATCAAGGACGACGATCCGATTCTACATTATCTCCAGTGGTTCTGGCAGCGCGGTGACGGCTGGAACGAAGTTTTTACTCAGACCCACAAGGGGCTTCAGACCGGCCCTCATCCAATCCCCACCTGGTACGACCCCGCGGTGCGCGTACCCAGCACGTCCGGCAGCGGCGGCAGCGTCGATTACATTTCGCAGTGGACCTATACGTATCCGGACCCGATCAAAATCGGCAAAGCTACCGACGAGCTATTTGCTATGGCTGCGTTGAACCCCCGCGGCAACCAGCAGGTTATGAAGATGACTCAGATCATCTGGTACCGTTCACCCACTGCGCCGGTACGCAAACCCGGCGTGCACGACAATATCCCGGTGGCCGAATGGGAAACGCGGGAACCGGACGCCAAATACATCACTATCGCGCCCGATCACCTCTCGATCGCGTTCTGGAGCATGGTTTCGCGCCCGGTACAGGGCATTATGTATCATGGGCTGTGGTCGCTGGACGATAAATGGAAGGGCAACCGCTGGTCGTATTGCTACACCAATTCCGAGACCAAAGTCGTGTTGAAAAACTTGATCGATACCGTAGTCACGCCGCTCGGTCCGACGCTGAAACAGATCCCTGATCTGCCTGCGGACGTGGCATTTCTGCAGAGTTTCACCTCGGAAATGTTCGCCGGAGTGGGTGAATTCGGCTGGGGACACGGTTGGACCAACGACGCCTACCAGATTTTGCGCTATGCCAGGCTGCAGCCCAAGGTGGTTTATGAGGAAAGCTTGTTGAAAGGAGCGCTGAGCGGTGTGAAGGTTCTGACGGCGGTCAACTGTCCGGTCATCACCGCGAGCACCGCCAAAATCATGAAGCAATTCCAGCGCCAGGGCGGCATCATCATCGGCGACGAAAACCTCGCGCCGGCCATCACCCCGGACATCGTCCTGACCCGTTACAACCGCACGAAAAATTCCGACAAAGACAAGGCTGTGTTCCAGCAGAAAGCCGCCGCCCTGACGCAGGAGTTGAAAGGCTCGTATGCGCCTTATGCCGTGAGCAGCGATCCTGACATCATGGTCCGGGTCCGCCGTTACAAGGATTGCGATTACCTCTTTGTTTACAATGACAAACGCACCTATGGCGATTATGTTGGACAGTTCGGACTGGTCATGGAAAAGGGGCTCCCGGTTTCCGGCACCGTGTCCGTGAGCAAGGCCGGTACGGTGTACGACTTGATCAACCACCAGAAAATCGACGCCGACAGCCGCAAGGGTTTCGAAGTGAAACTCGGCCCCGGCGAAGGCAAGGTCTTTATGATCAGCCCGCGTCCAATGGACAAGGTGATGCTCAGTGTTCCGGCCAGTGTTGCGCGTGGCGGTGAGGTACCGGTCGAGGTGTCGATTAATGTGACCGGAATTGTGCCGCTGCAGCTGACAGTGACCGACCCGCAGGGCGGGAAATCTGAATTCAGTGGTTATTACGGCGTGAAAGATGGCCAAATGCGTGTTATATTGAATATAGCGGCAAACGACGCTCCCGGCGAATGGCACGTCGAAGCCACGGAACTGGCTTCCGGCAAGAGTGCAGCCAAGTCGTTTACGGTAAAATAAGGGATCGATGATGATCAGAGACGAACGCAACAACAGCAAGGCATATCTGGAAATCGCCAATTATCTGCGCGAGCAGATTTATTCCGGCAAGATTTCGCCAAATACCCCACTGCTCACGGAAAACGAGCTCTCGGACAAGTTCCGGGTCAGCCGCGGGCCGGTGCGGCAGGCGATGAAGTCGCTGGTGGATGAAGGGATCATCTACCGGGTGGCCGGGCGCGGCACGTTCGTTTCAGACTCCCTCTATCGTGCCAAACAGGACTCTAGCACTAAATCGCTGAATATCGCCGTGATCGTGGAAATGGAATCACTGCAGCCGCATCAGTTCCTGCTGAATATCATCGAAGGATTGAACGTCGAGGCGCAGAAAAGCTGTCCGGTCTGCAAACTCACCTATCAATTCGACGCCGACGCCGCAGAACTTTTCCGCCACACCCTGACCCGCACGGACATTGACGGTGTGATCTTCATCGCCATGCAGCCGTCGAGCATGAGTATGTTGAAAAATCTGACCGTTACCGACGGCATGCTGCCGTTTGTCTCCCTGTTCCGCAAAATCGGCAATCCGAAGTTCAGTCAGTTCTCGGTCAATCACGAGGCGGGTTCGTTCCGGGGGACCGACTATCTGCTGAAACTCGGTCATACCCGGATTGCCGCGCTGCTGATGGCGCCGGTCACTACCCGTATCGACTCCTTCGAGCGTTTGAAAGGGTACCGCAAAGCCTTGCAGGAAAGCGGCATCGGATTTGACGACAAACTGGTCATCGAAACCGGGCTTTCCCCCATCAGTGTCACACAGCAGCTCTCACAGTTGCTGCATGGCGCCGAGCCGCCGACCGCGCTGCTGGTGGGCGGCAACGCGCTGCTCCCCACCGTGGCGGCTGCATTGCGCAAACTTGACCTCCGGATTCCCGAGGATATCTCCGTGATCGTGTTCGACGACAGCCCCGAAGCGGCCTATTTCACGCCCCCCCTGTCGGTCATTCGCCAGCCCAGTTTCATGGTGGCGCATTACGGACTCGAAAAACTGATGTCGATGATCCTGCTGAACGATTCGAGCCCCTGCCAGATCGAAATGAACCCGGAATTGATCATACGCGACTCCTGTGGCAATCGGGACAAAGTAAAAAAATCATCCATTTCAAATCCATAATCAACGGAGAACTAAATATGAAAAAGCAAAATTTTACACTTATCGAGCTCCTTGTCGTAATTGCGATTATTGCAATACTGTCGGCAATGCTGCTGCCGGCGCTGAACAAAGCCAGAGCCAAGGCTATGGCCATCTCCTGCACCAGCAATCTGAAAACGCTGGGCGTCGGAGGAAGTCTTTATACGGCGGACAATGACGACGTGGTGTGCCCGAGCATTCAAGTTTGCTCGCCGTTCAACCTGGCCTGGGCGCAGCGGCTCCCGGACTATGTCAACGTAAAAATGGCTTCGGGAGCAACCGAACAGGATATCCCGAAATCGGTCCTGAAATGCCCCGCCGCCAAGCCGTTCAAGGTGACTGCCACCGTCTATTGGGGCATCAACTATGTGTACAATGCCTATACTGGACACTCCTGGTACCCCGGGTTATTCGTCAAGATCACCGGCATCAAAAATCCCGGCCGCAAAATGGTTATGGCCGAGGCCCGGCAGGGCGCTGCCGGCGCGGCGACTTATTACACCGCTTCCGACACCGGAGTTGACGGCGGCAACTGCTACATGGACACCGGGATGATTCACGGTGGTACCGGCTGTAATTTCCTGTGGTTTGATGGCCACGTCACCTACGAAAGGAAGGAAGATTGGGACAAGCGCAACTGGAAGGACGACGGCAACGACCTCGGCTGGTGGGAAGTCCGCAAAAGCCTCTGACCTCCGATTTGATATTTTCCCGCACCGGTGCTAAGTTATGGTAAAACACAGGTGAAACCATGACTTTTCTGGAACTGACGAAAAAGCGTTTGAGCTGCCGTTCTTATCTCGACAAACCGGTGCCGAGTGAGGCGCTGGCGTATTGCCTGGAGGCGGCGCAAGTGGCCCCCTCGGCGTGCAATCAGCAGCCGTGGCGCTTCATTGTGGTAGAGACCCCCGAACTGCGCGCCGAACTCAGCCGACACGCCCTGTTGCCCGGCATCCCGATGCCGTGGGTGGCAACCGCGCCGGTGATCGTGGTGCTGTGTGCGAAGAAATCGCTGGCGGTACATGGTATCGCGGCAATGGTTTCCGGGGTGCATTACCACCTGATCGACCTCGGTATCGCAGGCGAACACCTGGTACTGGCAGCTGAGGAACAGGGGCTGGGCTCCTGCTGGATCGGCTGGTTCAGGGCCAAGGCCGTCCGCAAAATCTTGAACCTGCCGCGTGGCCTCGAACCGCTCTCGCTGATCACCCTCGGTTATCCCGACAAACACCCCGAGCCGACCTCCCGCAAATCCCTCTCCGAAATCGCCGAATTCCGGTAATTTTCCGGCGGATTCTCAAGGCGGTCAGCCTTGAGTGCGAATGTGCATATCCCCCAAAAAATACTCCGCGCCGGGTCGCACCCGGACGCGGTCCAGCGGCGGAACGCTGGTCGCCCAACGGGCGAAACTTTACTTACTGCCGGGGTTTTTCGGCGGTGACTTCGGGGAGCTTCAGGTTGTTCAGGAGTTGGCTCAGGCGTTCGAGGCGGATGGGCGGTTTCTCCAGTTTTTCGAGGCGATCGAGACCGGTTTTCAGCATCTGGAAGCCGGCCGGGATGTAGGCGAGGTAATCGCGTTTGCCCTTGGTCAGCGCCAGGAAGCCGTAGGCGCCGAGCGCCTGCATGTTGCGCTGCAGCCCGGCGGTGATCATCATGGCTTCGAGTTCGGGCATGTCCGGATGTTGAGCCCGGAAATAATCTTCGAGGCGGGTACGCATTTCGGGGGTGAGCTCCGCGTAGGGATCGTTCAGCAGCGACATGATGTCGTAACCGGCGCTGCCGAAGCGCGCGCCCTGGAAATCGACGAAGCGCACGCCGCCCGGCGAGAGCATGATGTTGTGCGACTGGAAATCGCGGTGGATGAGCACCTTCGGATGGCTGTCCACCAGTGCGGCGAGGGCGTCGAACTCCTGGTTCAGCGCGGCGCGTTCGTCATCGCTCAAACAGCAGAAGGCTCCGAGAAAGTTGTCGCTGAAATAAATCGTTTCCCAGCGCAGATAGCTCTGGTCGAAGGTGCGCAGGATCGGGGCGGTGCGCTTGCGGAAAATCTTCGTGCCCTCGGTCTGCAGGTGAACCAGCGCGTCGATGATCCGGCGGTAGAGGGTTTCGTCGGGGCCGTTGGCCAGTAGTGACTTGTAGAGTGTTTCATCGCCAAGGTCCTCGACCAGCGTGGTGAACTCCTCCGCTTCGAAATCCTGAATCACCGGGACCGGGAAATTGTGTTTGTTGAAGTAGCGGCCAATGTTGATGAAGCGGTCATAGTCCTGGTCCATGCCGTCGGAAATCATCAGGATGGAGGATTTGCCGTTCTGTGCGATGCGGTAGAAGCTGCGGGTGGAGCCGCGCTCGATCAGCGAACTGATGGAGTAGGGTTCCTTGCGGAACTTCTTCAGGATGTGATAGTTCTCGAGCGTTTTGTAGTCGCGGTGCAGGTTGAACCCATCCGGACCGATGATCTGGCGGCTGTGGAAACTGCCCGGCGGGACGACGGTATTGTCCAGCAGCAGGCAGTTGATGAGGGTGGAGCCGGCGCCGATACGGCAGTTGCGCCCGCCGGTCACATAGCCGAGCAGCGCGGCGCCGTCGCCGATCTCGGGCTCATCCTCAAAATAGATGCGCTGACGGTTCTGAAAAAGCGGCATGGTGTTGACGCCCTTGACCACGTCGTCGTGCGCGTCGAAATACTGCGGCAGCGTGCCGAGGTCGCGCCAGTAGGGTTTGTCCGGTATCCAGCCGCGCACGGCGTCCGGCTGGTCGCGCATCAGGTCGAGCACGGCGCGGATGATGGAGCAGTTTTCCGGCTGTTCGGGCAGGTGGTCAAAGATTTCACGCGAGAGGATCATGACGCAGGCGTAGGTGAGCAGACGGCTGCCCGCCGGGTGCCGCCCGAGCGAGTCGAGAATGTCGTGAACCTTGCCGTCCGGGGTCACGCGGACGCGGTTTTCGGGGCCGTCCACCAGCGCGAAAGTGACCTTGGCGCCGCTTTGCTTGTGGTATTCGATCATGGCCGCGAGGTCCATATCGGTCAGCACGTCGGAGTTGTGAATCATGAAAAATTCGCCCTCGGCGAGCAGGGATTTGGCATTGACCACGCCGCCGCCGGTGCCGAGGATTTCCGGCTCGTGAAAGAGCTCAATGCTGTCCGCTTCCGGCAACTTCGCCACGGCGTCCCCGATCTGCTCCGCCAGATAATGCGTGTTGACGGCGATGCGGTCGATGCCGGCGCGCTTCAGGTTCGCGGCGACCACGGCCAGCATGGACGACCCGAAAACCGGGATCAGGGGCTTGGGCATGTATTCGGTAAGCGGACGGAGGCGGCTGCCGAAACCGGCGGCCAGGATGATGGCGTTGATGTTCATGAAATTCCCGATTGTTTTTTTGAGATAGAATATAGTATCGGCGGTAGATTTTGCAAGGGCGGCAGTCTAAATTCATCGGACTTGTCGGACAGGTCGGACAGGTCCGACGGGCGGTTTTATCGATTTTGCATTTTTAATTTTGCATTTTCAATTTATATTAGGGAAAAGGAGTTTGACTATGGCTGATTTGTTTACTCCGGTGAGGGTGCCGGAGGTTGCGGAAAAATTAGCGTTCGACGCTGCGCTGGCGGTGGTCGGCTCGTGCTTTTCGGAGCGGCTCGCCGCGTACCTGGGCGAGGGCGGAATCCGGATTCACTGCAACCCCTGCGGGATCGTGTATAACGCGGTGTCGATGGCGCGTTCGCTGCGGCACCTGGCGGCGGGGCACGAGTACGGGGAAAAGAACTTTTTTGAGCGTGACGGCTTGTGGTTTTCGTGGGAACACCATGGCGCATTTGCGCGGCCGGAACTGGCCGAGGCGATGGCACTCTGCAATCAATCGATGAACGATTTCCGGGCGGGGCTGATGCAGGCGCAGGTGCTGATCCTGACGTTTTCATCGTCGGTGGTGTATGAGCTCAAGGAAACGGGGGAATTCGTCGCCAACTGCCACAAGGTGCCGGGGACGTTTTTCAACCGTCACATGCTTTCGCATACCGAGAACAAGGAGGCGATCCGGAGCATTGTCCGCAGTGTCCGCGAAATCCGGCCGGACTTGCGGATCGTGATGACGCTCTCGCCGGTGCGGCACTACCCCGGCGACCTGGTCCTGAACGCCCGCAGCAAGGCCAATCTGCTCTCCGCCATTCACGACTCGCTCGACGATAAGTGCATCTATTTCCCGTCCTACGAAATCATGACCGACGAACTGCGCGATTACCGTTTTTACCGCGACGACATGCTGCATCCCTCCGACCTGGCCTCCGGCATCATTTGCGGGCGGTTCACGGAGAGCTTTTTCAGCGCCGGCGCGGTGCGGCAGATCGACGAATGCCGCCGTCAGGCGAAACAGGCGGCGCACCGCCCGATTCACGGGGATGCCGATGCCTGACGTGCTGTTCCTCGAGGTGAATTCCTCTTATTCGCACTCCATGCTTTCCTACGGCATGTTGCGCGCGTACACCGAACGTCTCGCGCCGGAGTGGCGCTGGCACAAATTCGAGTGCACCATCCGTAATCCCGATGCAAACCAGCTCCGCGAAAAACTGCTGGAACTCAAGCCCGGAGTGGTTTGCGGCACCGCTTATCTTTTCAACGTCGAGGTCCTGCTGCAGCTGTGCCGGGTGGTCCGCGGAGTGCTGCCGGATACCCGGATCGTGCTGGGCGGCCCCGAGTTCCCGGCCGGCCGGGCATGTCCGCCGGAGGCCGACGCTACCGTCAGTGGCGACGAATCCACGTTTTACCGTTACCTGCGGGACAATATTGTGGAAGAGGGCATCTATACCGGCAGTCTCGACGACCTGCCGTCGCCGCACCAGCTCGGGTATTTCACGCCGGGCAAACCGTTCTGGCAGATCGAAACGTCGCGCGGCTGCGGCGGACGCTGCGTTTTCTGCGTCAGCTCACTCACAAAAAGCGTCAAATACTACTCGCTCGAGCGCGTGCGGCAGGATTTACTGGCGCTGCAGCGGGGCGGGTTCCGTGAGATCCGGGTGCTCGACCGCACGTTCAACCAGAACCAGGCGCGGGCGGCGGAGCTCTTGAAAATGTTCCGGACCGACTTTCCGGAAATGCGTTTTCACCTGGAAATCGAACCTTCCGCGCTGAAACCGGAGTTTCTGGACGAAATGAGCCGGGGCAACCTCCACGTCGAGGCCGGGGTGCAGTCGCTGAACCCCGTGGTGCTGGAAAGCTGCTGCCGCCACGGCAAGGTCGAAGACGTTTTGCAGGGATTGAAAGGGTTGCTGAACTGCGGCAATTTCGAGCTCCACACCGACCTGATCGCCGGGCTGCCCGCGCAGACGCTGCCGAGCTTGATCGACGACGTCAAGACCCTGATCGGCCTGCAGGCACAAGAAATCCAGTTGGAAAGCCTGAAAATCCTGCCCGGCACCGCGTTATGGAACGACTCCACCGATTTTGAACCGGTGCCGCCCTACCGGATTCGCTCGACGCCGACGATGAGCGCGGAAGAGTTGCGCACCGCCGACCGCCTGTCGCAGATTCTCGACTGCTGGTTCAATGCGCCGCCGCTGCATTCTGCATTCATCATGGCGGTACAGGAAAACCCACAATTCCTGAACGAATTTCTGCAGGAGCTGTCAGCGAAAGACGAACTCTTCGCCAACGGCAAGCCGCCGCTGGAAAAGCGCTTCGACATCCTGCGCGATTTCCTGCCGGACGGCGCGGCGCGCGAGGTGCTGCGCTTCGCCGCCATCGCCAACGGTTTCTCCAAGGACCTGCCGCGCGAAAAAGAGATTCCCACCGCCGGCGAAATTATTTGGCACAAAGAGGTAACGATCAAACCCGAACGCTGCATCATCGCCGGATTCAGCGGCAACGCCGGGGAGTGCTATATCAACCCGCGAACCCCCTGGCAGCCGGGCAAGCGCCGCTACTGCTTCAAACTCTACTACGGCCGCCAGCCCTCGGAAATAACCGTACTTTAGTCCTCGGCTTGACAAGCCCGGTAGATACCGCAATGGCGGCATTGAAAGACGTATACGGATAGTTTATCGTCATTGAGATCTTTCAAGAACGCATCGAAACCGGAATCATCGATGCCGACGTCAAGCAGAAGAGATTCCTTCAGCTCCGGTGTCAGGTAGGGGGTCAGCTCATCCATGTTGAAAGCTTCGGTAATATACGCCATTATATCCTTGCAGTGGGTCAACCAGCGTTCGCGCGGCCAACATGGCGGAGTGCGCAAGGTAATATTTTCCTGAAGTTCGAGCGGAACATCGGCGCAGCAACCCGGATTGAGTTCACATGTAATACCATTATACCGCATTGCTGCCGCTCCGCTGGCCACACACCATGGACAGAGTGCCTCGATATATGCATCCGGGTGAATATCCGGAGCGGGAATAATATAATCGACCTCCTTGCCGCAGCAGTCGCAAATACCCTTTTCATGGTCGATTGTACCGTCTTTGTAGGCGTTCGGGTGATATGGAAATTCCGGCGGTTTGCTGTAATCGTGGGTTGCCACAAGTTCCAGATAAGCCCCGTCGACGACCGGTTTCGGCTGTTCTTCCAAGCCGAACAGTTTGGCGAAGAACCCCATGGCTACCTCCTGTTGTTTAAAACACGCTCTACTATTTTAGTCGCAGTCCTGATAAGCTTGATAAATACCGCAATGACGGCAGCGGAAAATGTATACCAGCAAACTGCCGCCGCCGTTTTCAAACTCTTTCAGGAAAGAATCGAAATCGGCGTTATCAAAACCGGCGTCGTTCTGCAGGGATTCCTTGAATTCTGGAGTCAAATATGGCTTTAACCCTTTGCTGTTTTCGGCTGTGGCGATGTATTCCATCATATCGCCGCAATGCCCCAGCCAGCGTTCCTGCTGCCAGCCGGAAAATGAGGGCGTACGCTTGTTGACATTGTCCTGAAGTTCGGCTGGAACGCTATCGATGCAGTCAGAATCAATTTCGCAGAACTGACCATTGTATTTAATTGCCGCCGCGCCGCTGGCGACACACCATGGGCATAAATCGTCGACATCGTGCAGTGAGTAGAAAAGCGGTTCATGGAGGATATAATCGACCTCCTTGCCGCAGCAGTCGCATTTGCCTTGTTCCTGAACAATAGTGCCATCTTTGTAGGCGTTTGGGTAATACGGGAACTCAGGCGGTTTGCTGTAATCGTGGGTAGCCACAAGTTCCAGATAGGCTTCGTTGATGACCGGTTCCGGTTGCTTTTTCGAGCCGAACAGTTTGGCGAAGAACCCCATGGCTACCTCCTGTGTTTTCAGATATCACCCACTATAATCGCTTTTTGCGGATAATTCAAATTTCGATCCATACGGATTTACCTGAACTACGGATTTTTCAGGGAAGCTACGGAGGCGCCGGGGTTGATGAAAAGTTTCGGCGCCAGGATGCGGTTCTCCGGCTTTCCGGCCATCAGGTTCATCAGAAGTTCCCAGGCCAGTTCCGCGATGGGGCGGGGGGAATTGAAAACCAGGGTCGGGGCCGGGCGGAGCGGACAGCTTTCGCCGTCGGCAATGATGGAGATATCGCGTCCGATGATGAGTTTCCTGGCGGCGAGATAAGCATAGATTTCCGGCAGGTGAAAGGTATCGTCGACGATGATGGCCGTGGGGCGGGGGCGGGAATTGAGCATTTTTCCCAGGTCGAGCCGGAGCTGTTGATCCGAGTTCCAGCCCGGTTTGACCCATTCCTGCAGTACCTTCAACCCGGCTTCGGCCATATGGCGGTAATAATTGGCCAGGCGGGCGGCGTAGGGGACCGAACTGAAAATCTGTCCTTCGCCGTATAAATAAGCGATATGGCGGTGGCCTTGCTTGAGCAGATGGTTGAAGTGCAGGTCCATTATATCCGGAGCGTCGATGACGGCCGGTCCCTCCTGAATATCATAATGCGGGGTAATGACCACGCATTGCGCACCGGCATGCTTGCAGAGCTTGTGAATCTCGCGGTTTTCCGGGGAGATCAGGAAACAGTTGCAGATTTCCTTCGCCTGAATCAGGTCGAGATAGGCGGTGACCTGATCGGAATACTTCACCGTATGAATCCGCATGCTGTAATCGGAGTTGGTACCGGCATGGAAAAGATACTGGATCAATTTGCTGTGAAATCCCTCGACCCGGAAATAATTCACCTCGGAACAGGCAATGATATCGATGGTCTTTTTGTTATGGCGGTTGTTGCCGGTGTCGGTGCGGAAATAGCCGCGTTTGGGCTCCGGGCGCAGTAGCCCCCTGGCAATGGCTTCATTGATTGAATTCTGCAGGACGATTCTTCCCAAGCCGCTGTCTTTCATCAGATTGCGGATGGATGGCAGTGCTTCGTCCGCATCCAACCGGATGATTTTTGAATTGACCAGTTCATCCGCCTGCTGCTGCTTGTGATTCCGGATTCCATGATTACTCATCTGAGTCCCCCGCCTTTTGTTTATAAATATAATATACGGTGGAAAATGAAAAAATCCAGTCTTTATGTATTTTTCTGTGTATTTTAAATCTTATACTGTGCTTTTTTGGAGAATAATATTCAAAAAAAGTTTCAAAATGCATGGGGACTATTGATTTTGCTGATCAGTATGATTATAATTAAAGCAAAACAAAAATAAAATACACAAAAAAATACACAAGCAGGAAAGTAGATAATGACTCTGAGCCGGAAATTGAAAATTACCGCCTTTCTCGCCATTCTGGCGTTGTTCCGCCTGGCCGTCGCCGAGCCGTCGCTGAATGAGGTTCGCAAGTTCAAGGATACCACCGCCGGGCTGATGCAGATCATTCGCACGGAGACCTTTGAGCAGCAGGCGGAAAAGGTGAATTATCCGAAAGGCTTCCGGCTGGACCCCCATGGCGGGATCAACGGCAACGGGGGGTTGCTGGTGGAGCGTACCGATCCGAAGGAGTATACGCTGGTTTATTTCGGCCTGCCGAAACTGGAACCGGGGCAGCTTTATACCGCCGAAGTGTGGGCTAGGATGGAGAACATGAAGGCGGACAAAACCCCGAACGTCGGCATCATGTGCCTGGAGTATTTCAAAGACGGCAAATGGTATTTCGGCGCGTACCCGACCAACGGGGTCGAGCAGGACGGCGAATGGCGGAAATATACCATGGAATTCCAGCAGTTCAAAGACTCCACCAACGCTTCCGTGATTCTGTATATGAACAGGGGCTTCACCGGTAAAATCTGGTTTGACGACCTGCAGATCAAGAAGGCCGGCGACAGCAGCATGGCGATCATCCCCAACCGTCCGGATATGCTGAATTTCAGGGGCAGCGGCGGTGAAATCGCGTTCACGACCAGCGGCAATCTCGGCAATCCCGGCATGTGGGTGACCTTGGAAAACAACGGCAAATCGCAGGACCTGCTGCTGAAAAGGAACCGGAAACGTTTCCATGGCCAGGTTAATGGCCTGGTTCCGGGGCCGGTGAAGGTGACCGCCCGGCTGGTTGATTTCGACAAGCGCGCCGTGACCCTGACGGAAGAATTCAAGATGAATTGCATTGCCGCCAATACGCCGGAGCCCGCCGGCGCGTGCCGGTTCGATGAATACGGGCGGCTGCTGGTCGACGGCAAACCGTTCATGCCGCTGGGGTTCTTCGGCAGTAACCTCAAGGAATCGGACCTGCAGAGATTGTCGGAAGCCGGATACAACTGCATCCTGCCGTACTCGAGCTTGAAGCTCGGCAAGGGAATCGACGGCATCCGGCAGGTGCTCGATCTCTGCCCGAAATACGGGATCAAAGTCATCTTTTCGGTGAAGGATCAGTATCCCGGCAAATTGTGGGCGATCAACGAGCTAGACGGTGTCAAGGGGCCGTATGAAGTCACGCGGAAAGTCGTGACCGAATTCAGGAACCACCCCGCCATCCTGAGCTGGTACCTCAGCGACGAGGAAAGCCGCAGCGAAGTGCCTAAAATGACCCGCCTCCGCGAACTGATCAGCGCGATCGACCCGTGGCACCCGGTTTATACCCTGACCCGCGAGTATGCCGACCTGCCGTATTATGCGATGTCCGGCGACACGCTCGGGGTCGACCCGTATCCGATCCGGAAAACCAATTTCACGATGAAGTACCTGGGTTATGCGCTGTCGCAGGCGATGCTGAGCAATACGCCGATATGGGTGGTGCCGCAGGTTTTCAACTGGGGCGTTTACGAGGCGAAAAGTGCGGAACACTTCAAGGATGGTTTCCGCTTCCCGACCGCGGTGGAAATGCGCTCGATGGCACTGCTCAGTGCGGCGCGCGGCGCGAAAGGTTTTGTCTTCTATTCCTACTTCGACGTCTGGGAGGCCGATAAATTCGCCCCCGGCAGTTCGCAGGCGGAATGGCCGAAAATCGCCGAACTGGGCGGCATCATGCGCGAAATGGAGCCTTATATCATGGGCAAAGCCGCGATCAAACGGATTAAGCTGGAGCCCGGTTCGTCCGAACTGGTGGAAGCCGCCATCCTCACGGCGGACGACGGCCGCACGGCGGTGATCGTGACTTCCGAGGGCCCCGGCCCCGCCAGAGCCGCATTTAAACTGCCTGCCGGCGATTACGAATCGCGTTTCGGGCGGGTAAAAAAGAATGGCGCCGGTATTTATGAATTCACCGGCAACGATATTGATTCCGATGTTTTATTTCTCAAATAATTTCCCAGGAGGACCAGAATTATGAACAAAAGAAAACGGATGTTTGCGGATTTTACCCTCATTGAACTCCTCGTTGTGATCGCGATCATCGCTATTCTCGCCGCGATGTTGCTTCCGGCGCTGAACAAGGCCAGGGAAAAAGCGATGCTCACCAACTGCATCAACAACCAGAAACAGAACGGCACCGGGCTGATGCAGTACGCCAACGACTTCAACGACACGTTGATCGCGACCAGTGCATGGGGTGATTTCAAGGCCAATCAGACAGTTGGCGGCCCGTCCATTGTTTACCGGACCGACCTGGTCTTTCTGTGTAAACTGCCGGAATTGGACGGTTATCCGGGACAACAGTTGAATTACCTCGAACCTTCGGGCAAGACGCTGATCTGCCCCAGTACCGTAAACCTTGGCTTCAACAGTTACTGGTATCGGCAGTGGGATACCGGGTACGGCCCGAAAAACAGCAATACCTGGACCCGGGCCAATGGCCCCATCAGGATCGGCAAAGGGAACATCAGCAAAGATACCGGCAAAAGATGCTGGAACACCAATTTCCTGACCGTTGACTATCTTTATAACGTAGCTTCTGCCAAAGCCGTTCACGGGGATACCGGTATGGTAACCATGTTTCATGACGGCCACGTGAAATTCTTCCGCTATCAGCCCATGGGGCAGGCGAGCCGGGATCTCGACTATGAGTCGATGCTGCTGAGCACCATTTCGCTCGGGGAATAATTTCTTTTCTATCCACGAAATTCACGAAAGATGAACGCCTGCTCCGGGCGCTCATCGGAATTTTTGGGAAAATCTTTACTCTGACTATTGCAATACATCGAGTACCGATGTATAATATTTGCAGAGGTAAGATATGGGCGCAGATTTTGAACGCATCATCAAGGCGAGTTCGCAGTCGCTGCATGACGATTATGAGCTTGAGCAGGAAGTTGCCAAGGAGTTGCGGGCGCATCTGGAGGATAAGTGCGCCGAACTGCAGGCGCAGGGCTTGAGCGAGGCCGAGAGCGTCGAAAAGGCGGTCAAGTGTTTCGGCGATCCCGACGAAATCGCGCCGCAGCTTTTTCAGGCGAATGTCGCGCGGATGAAATGGCGCGGCAAGCTGAAGCTGGCGGTCAAAATCCTGATCCTGCCGCTGCTGCTGGTTGCGCTATGGCTGTCGTTCGACTACCGGACGCTGGTTGGAATGAGCAACCTTTATGTGGTTGCCAGACTGTCCGGGGGAATGATGTTTCCTTCGCCGTTAACCAATCGTGACCTTATCGCAAAATTTCCGGGCAGGAAAATGATGGAGGTTTACACTAGTAAGCTGTCCGGCGATAATCTATTGTTGTTCGGTGTCGGCAAAGATGACCGGGAAACGATCGAAATCCGCCGGAAATATTATGAACAACACCCCGATGACAAGTTATATCTCATGTATTATGTCCTGACGGCCCGGGAACTGAACCGCAACGCCGTCGGTGAATCTCTTGAATACGCCATTGCGCACGAGCCGGGCAATGCTTATTACCACTACATGCTGGCCGGCAGCTATCTTCCGCCGCGAAAAATTGACGACAAGAAATATGAGATCACGGATTGGGATATGGCCCGGAAAGCGATTGATGAATATTTGAAAGGCATTGCCTGCCCGTATTGCGACAATTATATGGAGCGGCGGTTTGAACTGGTTCGGACTAAACTGTTTCCGAAAGATGATTTCCATGACCGGATGTCCCGGAAAGCTCTGGCTTTTACGATTACCCTGCCGCAATTGGATGCATACTGGGCGATTGGCCAGGCGATACCGCTGTATGCCGAGCGGCTGATCGAACAGGGCCGGAAGGATGAAGCCCGGAAACTGCTGGATACGTGGCCGGCGCTGGTGCTGCATATGCTTGATACGGATTATTTTTTCATCGATTTATCCAGGGCGTACAGCATGGTAAATGACTTCAATCAAACCCTGCCGCCGCTGTACGAAAAACTGGGGCTGAAGGAACAGGCGGACCGGGTGGCGGAGGAAACTGCCCGGATGTATGCGCCGGAAGCACAGAGAAGGGAAGTGAAAAAAGTGAATTATGACGCCATGTTCGGGAACTATTTCAATCGGGAGTTTCATGGAGGCTGGTTTTCGCAACTAATTGGATGGCAATGGAATGACATTGTGCCGATCACTCCGGAAACGATGGCGGGCGACCGGCGCTTGACGAACGGGTTGGTGGATACTGTGGTTCTGGCGGGATATTGTCTATTCTGGTTCGGCGTGATCTTTGTGTTAAGCATTTGTCAGAGTATCGGATTTCTGCGGGGAAAACGCGGGAATATGTTGTGGCTGGGAAGAAAATCGTATTTGAAGATTCTGGTCTATGGTGTTGTGCTGCCGCAACTTCTGTATTGGAGCTGCTACAATTTGTTCCACTTGCGGGAACTTGGTATCGGGTTGATAACGCTTCATCTGATTCATTCATCGATATGGGCGGTGATTTTTCCAGTGTGGTTTTGCCTGGTTTTCCGACGGATGCTGCGGAAGCGGCAGGCGGAAGTCTCGATGGATTCGAAGCGCAACGTTTCCGGTATGACGATGCTGAGCAACCTGATTCCGGCGTTGATTGTGTTCCTGCTGATTTCAGGCGGAATCATGCATTTTTACTGCCGCCATGAAATCAGCCGCGGCCTGGCGCAGGATCAGATATTCTTCTCCGGGCGCAATGGAATCGAGGATAGCTATGTACGGCAGCATCGTACGCAGCTGATACAGGATTTGAGGAAATTCAACATAATCAGCGAGGTGAAATATGAAGGTGAACAGTGATTTGATGCGGGGCGTGGCGGAGCCGGTGGTGCTGAAGCTGTTGAGCGAGCGGACCATGTACGGGTATGAGATCATCAAGCTGGTCAACGAGCGGACCGGCGGAGCGTTTGAGTGGAAGGAGGGGACGCTGTATCCGTGTCTGCACCGTCTGGAGCAGCAGGGGCTGATCGAGAGTTCGTGGCAACTGGCCGGGGCCAAGCCGCGCAAATACTACGCTATCACCAGGCAAGGCCTGGCCGAAATGGCCGAGAGAGTCGGCGAAGTCAAGCACTTCGTCAACGCCCTGAACCTGCTCCTGACCACGGTGTAACCGGGGGAGTTTTAACCTCAAAATACACAAAAGTACACAAAAAAGGAATCCATCAAAAAGAAATTTTGTGTCTATTTGTGCTTTTTGTGGTTAGAAAGATGGTTAGTTGAGGCGGGAGCGGAAGATGCTGAAGTCGAGCTGGCGGATCAGGTGGTTCAGCATGTCGCGGCAGTCTTTGCGGGACTCGGGCCATTCGGCGTCGAGGTATTTGACGGCGAAAAGCGACATGTCGGGGATGTTCAGGAAGACCGGCATGGTGTTGTTTTCCGCCAGCGCGAAGGCGTTCACGGCGCAGTCGTTGAGCGCCGGGGCCAGGTCCTTGAAATGCGGCAGCAGCATCATTTCGGTGATGACCGGTTCGAGCTGGAGTTGCGCGGCCAGTTTCAGGAAGCGGAGTTCAAGGCGCAGCGAGGGAAAAAGCGAGCTGACGCCGTTGATGGTGATGATGTTCTTTTCGATCAGCTCCCGGGTCGGCAGGGACAGGGATTCGAGGAGTTTCTCGGGGGCGACCAGCCACGGCGCTTTGCGGTTGTGGCGCGGGATTTTCAGCGCGGGCAGCTCGGGGAGGGTGGCGCCGACGGTTTGGAAGTGGCGGCCGAGCTCCACGTAAAGCGCGGGGGCGGCGATGGCGATGCCGAGGCGTTCGGCGGCGTCGATGACTTTGGTGGTGATTTCCGCGAGGTGGTGACCGTACAGGCCCAGGTGGCGCTGGAGCAGTTTTTCCACGGTGTCGCGGTCGCTGGAAGTGCTGATTTCGATGCAGGCATTGTGGCGCTTGTGGAACTGGGCGGTTTCGGGGTAGCCGCTGGCTTCGAGGATGCGTACGACGGTGGTATTCAGCTCGGAAATGGCGAAAATCTTGTCGGGGTTGTCGTTGTTCACCAGGGCGAATTCGACGGCGAGGGCGATGTCCTCGGCGAGGTAACTGTCGCGAATGCCGCTGGCGATGAAGCTCCGGGCGATGCTGCTCTGAAGTTTTTCCGGCTCGAAGGGGATCAGTTCGCCGGAGTTCAGGATGAGCATGATGGAGCTGTCGGCAAGCTTAATCATCAGCCGGGATCTCTTTGATGATCTCGGTGAAGCTGTCCACGGCCTGGAAGTCGCGGTAAACCGAGGCGAAGCGGACGAAGGCCACCTTGTCCAGCGGCAGCAGTGCGTCCATCACCCGTTTGCCGATTTCCACGGACGGGATTTCGCGTTCGAATTCGCGCTGGATGGAGCTGGAAATTTCGTCCACGGCGCGGTCGATATCCTCCTGGCTGACTTTGCGCTTGTAGCAGGCGTTTACGATGCCTTTGCGGAGTTTGTCGCGGTCGAATTCCTCGAGTACGCCGTCTTTTTTGATGACTTTGACTTCGGAATAAATGATACTTTCGTGGGTGGTGAAACGGTGACCGCAGCCCAGGCACTCGCGTCGCCGCCGGACCCCGGCGCCTTCCTTGACGGAGCGTGAATCGACGACTTTATCATCCTGGAACTGACATTTGGGACAACGCATGGTTCATACCTCGTATTTATTCTGTTTTTTCCAACAGTATCTCAACACCACGGAAATTCATGAAGGCCACGCCGCCGAATCCGGTTTCATTGCGGACGATCGCCAGCGCGGACGACATTTTTTCCATGAATTCATTGAAGGTGCCGCGGCTCAGCGAGTCCAGATGGAGGCTGGAGAAGTGATCGTCGGTCAGCAGGCACACGACCAGCTGTTTGCCCATGGAGGCGGCTTCCTCGAACTGCGGCTGCAGGACCTTTAGCTGCCCCTCGGGCACGGCGGCAAACGCGGTGACGATCAACTGGTCCGCCAGCGGCAGGAAATCCCGGATGCGCCCGACCGAGAGTTCGCCGGCGGCGGCTTTGGCGTGGAACAATCCCGGGATGATCAGCGCCAGCGGTTTGCCGCGGAACTTCCGGCGGATGTCGGAGGCCATGGCATAGGACTGCTTCATCAGCATATCGTTGCTGCCGCCGATGCCGTAGGTATTTTCGCCCCAGGCGTAAAGATTGCGGTGGCGCTGGTGGCTGTTGATGTTCGGCGTCAGCGCGAGCACGATGCCGAATACGCCGTCCATGTCATAAAATCCCTGAATCCGCTGGTTCAGCTGTTTGTCATAATTGATCTCCGAGGTGGTCAGCGAAACGAACGACTTCTGGTCGCGTTCGTAGAAAATGCGGTCGGTGACGACGATCCATGCGGGAATGCCTGCTTTCCGCATGGCCGCCAGGAAACCGGGCAGTTCCTCACCGAAATCGTTGACGCCGTAGCCCTCGCTGAGCAGATAAATCTGGGTGATCCCGGTTTGCCGCAGGTGGCCGATCAGTTCGTCCGGTGAATAACGGTAATTCTCATACATGCGGGTGGAGATGAAAGCGCCGACAGTACGCAGCTCCGCCATTTCTTTTTTCATGATTTCGGCGTGTTCATAGAACCGCGGATTGGAGGTAAGCGGGGCGGGTTGGGGCCGCGGCGGCGGGGGCGGGCTCGAACAGCCCCCGGCAATGAGAGCCGCAACGGCAGCAAAAAGCCATAAGCTTTTTGAATTGAAAATTGAAAATTGAAAATTGAAAATTGAGGAAAGGGAAGAATCCCTTTGACCTGCGTCAATATTCTGCTGAAAGGCAGCCCTTCTTTTTAATTTTCCATTTTCCATTTTCCATTTTCCATTTATAGAATTAAGCAGAAAAACAACAATCCCAATCCTTGAATACCGGTTCCAGGCCGCGTGCCTTGAGGTCCTTGACCACGGCTTCGACCGAAGAGGAGTCGTTCATGGTGAACTGCCCCAGCGATACGCCGTCGAGAAATTCGCGGTAGCCGCCGGGCGACACCTGCGAGCCCGCACTGAGGTGGCTGACACAGATTTCCGCCATGCGCCCACGGAATTCGGCCTTTTCGCGGGTGGAGAGATACAGATCGGACTCTTTAAAGAACAGCCGGAACGCCAGCATCATCTGTTCCAGCTCGTGGTCCTGTACCGGCGCGGGCACGTTGAACCCGCCCTTGGTCGGGGTGATGCGCGGAAACGAGAACTGGTTGCGGCTGCGCCAGAAGTGCTTCCGCAGCCAGAGCGCATGAATCGCCATGTTCGACGCCTCCAGCCGCCAGTTCGGGTTCAGCCCCAGCAGCGCGCCGATGCCGAGGTTGTAGAATCCGGCGCGGCCGCCCGCTTCCATGGCGTTCAGGCGGAACATGTAATCCATTTTCGGCCCGCCGAGGTGCAGCTGGCTGTAAAGTTCGCGGTCATAGGTTTCCTGGTAGAGCGTCAGCCCGTGGCAGCCGGCCTCGAAAAGCTTGCGGTAGTCGGCCTCGACCATGGGGTAAAATTCAATATTGATGTAGTCGAACATCTTTTTCAGCTCGCGGATGCATTCGGCGAGAAAATCGACGGGGACGCCCTTCGGGTCCTCTCCGGCGATCAGCAGCAGACTGTCGTGCCCCATGTCCTTGATGATCTGCGCCTCGCTCATGACTTCCTCGAAACTCAAGCGGCGGCGCTTGTATTGAAACGAACTGCGGAAGCCGCAGTAAACGCAGTTGTTGATGCAGTAGCTCGACATGTAGAGCGGCGCGTAAATTCGCACCGTTTTGCCGAAGTACATGCGCTTGATCATGGCGGAGCGCTCGCGCATTTCGGGCAGCAGCGACTGCGCCGCGGGCGAAATGAAATGCAGGAAATCGGTGAATGCCGGGGCGTCGCAGTACAGCGAGTTTTTCACCATCTGCGGAGTGACTTTGGTGATGTAGGAGTCGAGTTCTTCCGCAGAATATTTACTGTACGGAATCATGTTCATGGTCACACCACGTCGTTGAAAATATCGGAGGGGGATGATGCCGAAGCGCCGCCGGTCATGGCCGCGGGCCCGGCCTTCAGCGCCATTTCGGCGGCGGCTACGGCCATGGCGAAGGCTTTGCCCATGGCGCCGGGGTCCCCGGCGGCGGCAATCGCCGTATTGACCAGCACTGCGCCCGCGCCCAGTTCAATGGCGTGTGCGGCGTGCGAGGGCAGTCCGAGCCCGGCGTCGACGACGACCGGCACGTTGGACTGCTCGATAATGATTTTCAGCATCGCTTCGGTTTTAATGCCCTGGTTGCTGCCGATGGGTGAACCCAGTGGCATCACGGCATGGCACCCGGCTTCTTCGAGGCGCTTGGCCAGCACCGGGTCGGCGTTGATATACGGCAATACCTTGAAGCCCTCCTTGACCAGTTCCACCGCGGCCAGATAGGTCTCGATGGGGTCCGGAAGCAGATAATTCGGATCGGGGTGGATTTCCAGTTTGATCCAGTCATAGCCGGCGGCGCGGCCGAAACGGGCGATACGCAGCGCGTCGGCGGCATTGCGGGCGCCGCTGGTATTCAGGAGCACCGTCACGCCGGACGGAATCGCACTCAGGATATCGTCCTCTTGCTTATTTTCGACATTGACGCGGCGCATGGCCACGGTCACCATTTCGGTGCCGGAGGTCTCGATCGCCTGCTTCAGCGCCAGGGCGGACGAAAACTTGCCGGTGCCCAGAAACACCCGCGATTTGAATTCTTTATCCGCTATGATCAAAGGTTTCATGTATAATTCCTGATTAATGAATCCGTTAAGATACCATAAATCACTGAAAAGTCAATATTTTTCTTGTAATAATCCGGAACTAAATGTATTTTATATGATTATATTAAATTAGAAATGTACAGGAGCAGACATGTCTATCGATAAATTGCGCGGCAATATCGACCGGGTCGACCGCGAGATTGTGAAATTGTTGAACGAACGCTACAAGAGCGTGGCCGAGATCGGCAAGCTGAAGCAGGCCGGGAACTCGCCGGTTTATGTGCCGGAGCGCGAAAAACGCGTTTTCGAGATGGTTTGCGCCATCAACGCCGAGCTGGGCGGCTCCGTCAAGCCGGAAGTGCTGACGGCCATCTACCGCGAAATCATGTCCGGGGCGATCAACCTGGAATCGCCGGTCAAGGTTTCATTTCTCGGGCCGCGCGGGACGTTTTCGCACGAGGCCGCGCTGCAGCGTTTCGGCCACAGTGTGCAACTGATCGAAGCGCCGAGCATCGCCGTCGCCTTCAGCGACGTCGAAACCGGCCGCGCCGACTATGCCTGCGTGCCGGTGGAAAACAGCACCGAGGGCGCCGTCAGCTATACCCTCGACACACTGGTCAACTCCTCCGTGCAGATCTGCGCCGAAATGAACGTGGCCATCCATCACAACCTGCTCGCCCGCTGCGGCAAGGACAAGATCCGCCGCATCTACAGCCATGAACAGATTTTCGGCCAGTGCCGCAACTACCTGTCGGCGAACTTCCCCAACGTGGAACAGGTGATCGTGAGCAGTTCCTCGCGCGCGGCGCAAAAGGCCGCCGACGAGCCGAACGCCGGGGTGCTGGCCGGACTCGTCGCCGCCGAAGTGTTTTCGCTGCACATCCTTGACCGCAATGTCGAGGATTTCGCGCACAACACGACCCGCTTTTTCGTCATTTCGCGCCAGCAGTCGCAGCCGACCGGCGACGATAAGACTTCGGTTTGTTTCGCCATTCAGGACCGCATCGGGGCGCTGCACGACGTGCTCGAGCCCTTCAAGCGCCGCAATATCATGATGACGATGATCGAGAGCCGCCCGATGAAAAACGGTACCTGGGAGTACTGTTTCTTCGTCGACATCCTCGGCCACCGCGACAATCCGGAAATCAAGGCCTGCCTCGAAGACATGGCCGCCAATTGCAGCATGTTCAAAGTTCTCGGCAGCTATCCGCGTTGTTCCTGAGCCAGCCCGGAGATATAATGCGACTGAAACAGAAACTGAAGAACAAAATTTTACGGTTTTATATTAAAATCGTGAAAGAAAAAGCACCGGTGGAGTACATTGCCCGCGGCTGGGCCATCGGCATGTTTGCCGGCTGTTTTATTCCGTTCGGTCTGCAGTTGGCTGTTTCGATTCCGGCCGCGTTCCTGATGAAAGGGAGCAAAATCGGCGCGGTGCTCGGCACGCTGCTGACCAACCACGTGACGATCTTTTTCATTTACCCGGTTCAGTGCTACGTAGGCAGCAGGCTGATCGGCGGCGACCTGTCGCTGAAGACAATCCAGACGGCCTTGACGGATGTCATCAAAAAGCAGGACTTCGAAACATTTTTCGAGCTGAGCGGTCACCTGATGGTGGCGTTTTTCATTGGCGGTTTCCTGCTGGCGGCGGTCTGTACGCCGATCACCTACTTCGGGGTGAAAAAGCTGGTGATCCGCTACCGGGCCATGGTGGAAGCGAAGAAAAAAGCCAACGCCGAACGCCGCGGCCTCCGCGAAAAAGCTGCCCGCATCACCCAGGTCATCTTCAAGAAAAAGTAACTTCTTTTTCTGTCCACAAAAACACAAAAATTCGAGAATTTTTCGTTTGTCCTATTGACAGTGTACTAGTTGAGTAGTACAATAGTATTATGACAATAGTACGGAATATTTTTTATGAAAATCGATCTTGACAACGGGAAACCGATTTACCTGCAGATCATCGACTATCTGAAGATGGCGATCTTGAGCGGGCGTTATCGCGACGGCGACCGGATTCCGCCGGTGCGCGAGCTGGCGGTGCTGCTGCGGATCAATCCCAATACCGTGGCCAAAGCCTACAAAATCATGCAGGAAGAAGGCATGCTGGCCAGCCGGCCCGGCGGCGGCAACTTCATCGTGGCGCCGGACGAATCGGACTTCAACCGCGAGCGCGAGGAGACCATCAAAGAGGACATCGGCAAGCTGCTGGAAAAGGCGGATTCGCTGGGGATTCCCCGCGAGCGTCTGCAGGAAATTTTCACAGCGCAAAATGAAGGGGAGAAAGAATGAATCTGATTCGTTTCGAACTCCAGCGCCTAGCCCGTTCCATTGGGGGAATTCTTTTTCTCTCCATACTGGCTGTTGCGCCTTTAATTTTTTTGCCACTGGAAGAATACCGGATTTTTCTGGAGAAGGGTTTAATTTTTCTCCTGCCGGTTCTGTGGATTGGGATATGTTGCAATTCGGTAGGCGAGGATCACGAACAGCTCGCTTTGCTGACCGGTATGCCGTTATCGTTGAGGCGGATTTTTTGGACCCGGTTTTTGCTGCGGACAGTGCCGCCGGTGATTCTGACGTTGGTTTTATGGATCGTGGTCGGTTTTCCATGGAAATATGTACCGGCCTCGGACCCGGTTCTCGCGGTCAAATATGGAGCGGGAGCTTTGGCCGCGGTAGGGCTCCTTTTTTTTCTGGCGATGTCGAAACTCATTGATAATTTTCCGGTGGGAAAAGGTTTTGTGGTGATTATTGCGTTATTCGGCCAGTTCGGGATGGTAAGTCTGCAATGGAAGCAAGCGACATGTCTGCCGTTTGTGTTCAGTTGTGTTCTGGCGTTTGCCATATTCATGACCGGCAGCTGGGAAATCTGGCAATCGATGTGCCTGAACCGGAAACTCCGCTGGCGGATTGTATTGCTTTTCCTGCTACCGTTGCTATTGAATTCGTGCATTGCGACCGCTCAGTCGGTCGCTCAGTATGAAATGTCGGGAATGTGGCATCATTCAGAGGAGGAGGGGCGATGAAAATGATATTTATGCTGGAGTTGCGGCGGATGAGGCTGCCGCTGGCGGTGGGGGCGATCGTGAGCGCCCTGGCGCTTGGGTTGATGTATCTTGTGCCGATGGATCAGGGGTTATTTCAGATCGCGGTGCTGGTCTGCGGGATACTGTTGCCGTCGCTGTGGTTTATTCTGTTGTTTGAGCCGTTGGCGGACGACCGGGAGCAGTTGGCATTTCTCGGTGGCCTGCCGGTGTCGCTGCATCGGGTATTCTGGCTGCGCATTTTGCTGCGGATGGTGCTGCTTGTGGCGACGACGGCACTGCTGTGGAGGGCGATCGGTTTCGTCGGGAACTGGGGTGTGTCGGTGGCCGGGGGCGACCGGAACCGGAATACACTGGAGAGTTTGTTCGGGGTATGGCTGGGGATCAGCGGCTGGCTGATTTTGCTGTCGCTCCTCCGGGCGCGTCCGAAGATGCCGAAGAGGATGCCGGTTGTGCTGGCCGCGGCGGTTCTCGTGCAGATCCTGGCGGTGACGTTTTATGCGGAAATCAATACTGTTCATTATATTCTCCTGGCCGGGCTTCAGGCGTTCTGCCTGTCGGTGATCGCGGCCTGGCAGTTCTGGCGCGGAGCCTGTTTCAACCGCCGGATCGGCTGGTGGGTGGCGGCGCTGCTGTTGCTGCCCGTGCTGCAATATGGCGGCGTTTCCGCTTATTGGAACACCCGGGCGCATATAGCCGTGGAGAGGGCCAAGGCGGCGGGAATCATGATCTTCCCGGAGAAGCCCGGTTCCACCGCTGAAGTGTTGCAGCAGTTCGGCTACCGGCCCGGGGCGGACCCGGTCTATCATGCTGGCTTCAATTGGCGTTTTCAGCACGAATTGCAACAGGAAACGATGAACTATTACTGGAATGACGAGTTCGATAAATTCTTTGCGAACCTGGAAATCGAGTGGTTCCTGTTCGGTTTCGATCCTCACGGTGATACGCTGTCCAGGATTTGCCACACAGTGCAGAAAAAATCGAATCAGCTGGAGTGGTTCCGGCGGATGGTTGAATATCTGGAGAAAACCAGGCACCGCAAGATGGACAACCGGTTGATCCTGAGTTTTAACGATTACACCTATTGGGATACATCCGGGACAAGATATGGCGCCGGCGGCTGGTATTTGCATGGAATCGGGTTTCTGATCCAGCCGGGCCGGGCCAAAATAAAAACCCGTGTTTTCGAGGGAACGACCGAGGCTTTGCGGTCGAAAAAAGGTGAGCAGGTACCGGAACGGAAAGATAATATGAAGTATAGCTGGATTACCGGCTGGAACACCGAGAATGTCGATGGGATGATCGGCATTTTGAAGTTGCGCATATACCAGCTTGAGCACGGAGAATTTCCCAAGTCGCTGCCGCCGGAAATCGCCGGATATTTCAAGAACTCAAGTTACCAGAACGACGGGCAACGCGTGTGGTTCAGCATCAGAGGCAGCAATCGCATTTGGAGTTTTCAGTACCGGTTGAACGAGGAGTCGAAATGAATCCGTCCAAGCCAGTCATGATGAAAAAAATATGGGCAATCAGCAAGCTGGAAGCGCGGCAGCTGCTGGTCCCGGTATTGGGGGCGGCAGTGCTCAGTGCCGTCGGGCTGGGCTGGCTCCATTACAACTGGGTCGACGGACTGGATGTGATACGGGCGCGGACAACGGTTTTTCTGATCTTGTTTTTCTGCTGGGTCATGCTGATTTTCGAATCGTTCGGGAACGGGCAGGAGCAGAAGCCATTTCTGTGCGGCATGCCGCTTGCGCCGGGTGGGTTGAGCATGGTGCGTTTGCTGCTCCGGATCGTGGTGATTGCGATCGCGGGGGGCGTGCTGTATGGGTTGGTCGTCCGGGGACCCTTCAGCTGGACGGAGAACGTGATTTTCATTTCGACCGTTATGTACGGCATGATCATGGCGTGCACGTCGACGGCGGTGACTTCGTTCCGCAATATTTTCATGGCGCTGTTTGCCCTGCCGGTGGTGGCGGTGAGCCAGTTCCCGGCGATGGGGTTTTATATCACGTTTCTGCCGGGGTACTTCGAGCTGGCGGCGCTGCTGCAGGGGATCGTGCTGATGATTCTCGGCGTGTGGCTGCTGTGGCGGGCGCGGTACCTGGAAAAAAACCTTGATTTGGCGGCATTCATCTTGATAGCGGTTCTTGTCGCGGTTCCGTGGCTGGAATTCGGCGCGGCCCGGGTTTTCTGGAGCGCGAGGCTGGCTCATAAGCTGAATTCGCTCAAGACGATAAAGGTGGAAATCGTATCGGAGCGGAAGCTCGAGCAGGTGAAGAAAATGCGCACTCAATCCGGCGAAATCCTGCTGCCGCCGGGGCAGCGGAAGGCAGAGGTGGAAAGACGGCAGCAGGCAGCCCGGAAAATGGCGGCGGAACTGTTGGCGCGCATGGATTACCGTCCGCAGGCGCCGATTCCGTGGATTCAGTTCAATTCCGTATACGAGCGAACCCTGAACGAATATTATCAGGAAGAACTGATGAAGTATTATCGTGCCGGAGAGACGGAAAATTTCAAAAAAACATGGGACGAAAACAGTTTTTTATTTGCGCATAGTTTTTTGTATCTGGAACGCCTGGCAGAGCGTCCCATAAATCAGGAGTGGAAGACACTGTTTATCCGTCTGCTGGAGGAGCGGAAAGCGGGTAAACGCGGTACGGAAAGATATTTCTTCTTCGATGAAGATTTTATTATGAGATCGCAGGTGCGGAGAAGAGGGGAAGCCGATGCGATGAAGTTTAATAAATTCCATACGGTGGCCGTGGGGTTGCATCTCAAGTTTTTAATACGTCCGTTTGTGGAACAGAAATTCATTCTCTTTCTGGAGCGGTGGGACGAGGCCGGGCCGGTTTCGCCAAGAATTTTGGAAGCTGAGCGCCAATCCGTTGAATCCTGGTGCAATCAAATCATCGAAAAAATAAAAAATGCTCCTGTACCGGAAAAGGATGCGTCGCAATGAAAAAATTACAAGGTATCATTTATAACGAATGGCGGCAGTTGAAGGCGTCGCTGATTGTCGCCGTGGGCATGAGTGTGCTGGCGTGGCTGGCGGTCATGGCGGCGAAGAATTTTCATACGGCGCTTGGCCTGTCGCAATTTGCCGCTGATAACATCAACCAGGCCGCCTTTTGCATCCTGACGCTGATGTGGGTGATCTTGATGTTCGAGTCGATCGGCTCCGACCGCGAGCAGGCGGCGTTTCTGAACGGCATACCGGCGTCTCCGGCTATGGTGTTCGGCACGCGGCTGATCTTCCGGGGAGTGATCGCCGGGGTGGCCTGCGCCGCTTGCTGGAACATTTTTCCGCTGGTGCTGAATATCTTTTTCTGGTTCGGTATGTTGTCTTGCCTGGCCGGAATCCTGCTGGTGGTTTCGGTCTGCGGCAAGCCCAGATGGCCGGCTTTTGGCGTTGTTTTGCTGCTTACGTTCTGCCAGTTTCCGGCGCTGGGTTTTTTCACCTGTTTTGCGGAATTCCATGGTTGGACATGGGGCTGTGTTCAATACGTGGTACTGGCGGTGATTTTCTCGTGGTGGGTCTGGCGGTACCGCAGCCGCAGCATGCGGATCGCTCCGCTGGTCCGGTGGTGGGTTTTGATCGTGATCGTGTTGCCGTGGCTGGAGTACACCGCGGCGCGTAGTTACTGGGCCGTCCGTTTCAGTCAGGCGGTGGAGCGTGCCGACCGCGCCGGTATCCGGGTGTTCTCCGAAAAATCGCTGGACGCTTTTGCATTTCTGTCAGCCTCGGATGAATCAATCATAAAAATATTGCAGCGGCTGGGGCCCGGTTTCCCGGAGAAACTGCGGAAACTGGAAGAGGAATACGATTTGAAACCCGGCGACGCCGCCGTCCGGATGTGGGGCGTGGGGACACTGGTTAATTTGACTCCGGGAGTGAACAGTCCCTTGACGGACGAATCCTATATTGATCAACTATCCAAGGCGATGATGTTTACAGACATCGGATCATTAGGAGTTCAGTTGCAGGCTAACGTGTACAAAGAGCCGCGCCGAGCCCGACAGTTCGTCGAGTTCCTGAAAAAATACCGCAATATCCAACCGCCAAACAAATACAATCTCTCGGCGAGGGTGCTCGGCGAACCTTACCATGTTCCGGGCATCGGTAATACGGCATGGTTGACCGGGATTTATTGTTTTCTCGCCAGACCGGTTTACAACCAAACCAAGACTAAGAACCTGAATGCCCTGATCGAAGGAAAAGGCAGCGCTTATGGCCGCTATTTCCAGTCGTTTACGAACGCACTTGAGCTGTATATAACCGCCTTCGAATTGCAGGCCCGGCGGTACGAAAGCGGCGCTGCCGAATTCCCGGACGAACCGCCGGCCGATCTGGCACGCCCCGGCCTGATATACACCAAGGGCCCTTATAACATCATATTGAGTGAGGGGCATCATACCATTCGAGTTAATAATCCGGAGACGAAGAAATGATCAAGGTATTGCTGAACAATGAACGGCGCAAACTGGGGGGCGGGACCATTTTTTTCCTGGTGCTGCTGGCTGCGGCACTGTGGTATTCGCTGTCGGTGGAGCGAGCCGGGTATATCGTGCCGCTGCTGTGCGGCATCCTGACGCTTTTTGCGGCGTTTCTGGCGCGCGGTTTCAGCCACGAGCAGCGTCATAACCAGCTGCCGTTTGCGCTGGGCATGCCGGCAAAGCCGCGAACGGTTTTTCTGACCGGATACCTGGCCGGGATCGCCCTGTTGTTTCTGGTCGGAATTCCGGTGGCTTTCGCCCTGTTCCGGGGAGGATATTATTTGGGAACCTTAGATGTGCACTTTTTCCTGCCGCTGATTTTTCCGGCACTGTATGCATTTTTGCTGATGAATTCGCAGTGGAACGAACAGGGAGTGGCCGAGGTGATTCTCCTGCTGTTTATCTTCGCCATAATCGTGTTTTGGAGCTGGCTGAGTGTGTTTTTTTATCGTGCGGTTCCCGGCGTTTTTGCCTATACGCTGGCGGCGCTGCAGCTGGTACTGGTGATATCCGGTTTCACGTATTACATCTGGACGCACTGCATCTTCCTGAGCCGGAAAACGGCCCGGCCGCTGTTGCTGGCGTATGCCGTGCTGATCCTGCTGCCGCCGCTGCAATTCGGTGTGGGTGTCGGCATCAACATGCTGAAAATCAGCTATACGCAAAGTCAGATGACCAAGGCAGGCATCGAGCTTGTCGACATTCCGCTATGGCAGTTCCCATACGAGAACAGCTATTTCGACATCGATACTCCTCAGAAGGCTGAAATCTGGCTCAAACAGCCGGATAACCGGATTTGCTGCGCCGCGTTCAACCGCATAGCCGAAGCCGGGGATAACCGGGGGCAGTTGATCGATTTTCACTCCAAATCCAAGACTGAATTTATGGGGCAGGCGCTGATCGCTTATTATCTGGCCGGCGACGAGGAGAACTTTTTCCGGGTGTACAATTATATGTGGAGCACCGAGCAGTATATGCTGGCCGGGGTGCTCATGAAGATTATCGGGCTGAACGGCAGTCCGCTGGACAATATCGAGTTTTATCATCGCTGGCTGGCGATGGCCCGGCGCAAGCCGGAGACGCAATTGATTGTCAACCGCAATCGGGGCCGCTTGAGCTTTTGGCTGAAACAATCGGACGACAGCTTGCCGCGCTCCGTCGTGAGCTGGTTCAGGGAGCCTGCGGCGTACCGTGATTATGCCCGGCGGTTCCGGGAGGCCAAAGCCACCGGCGGGGAAATGACCGGCCTTACCATGATTCATTTCAACCCGGGCGCCAACGACGCAGCCATCATCAAAAGTCATTTAGAATTTCTGCAAAATAAAATAACCATACAGGAGAAATGAACATGAACGAGATCATCATCAAGGCTGAAAACATCAGCAAATCCTATGGGAAAAAGCCGGTGGTCCGGGGGCTGAATATGAACGTGCACCGCGGCAATGTTTACGCGCTGCTCGGCAACAACGGCGTGGGCAAGACCACCACCATCAAAATGCTGGTCGGGCAGATGGTTCCGGATTCCGGCAGCATCTCCGTGTTCGGACTGGACCCGGTCAAGCACGGCGTCGAGGTCAAGCAGCGCACCGCCTACGTGGCCGAAATCATGAAGGTGTACGACTGGATGACGCTGGAGGATCTCTTCAAATTCGTCAAGTCGTTTTACCCCGCCTGGAACGATGAGCGCTGTGCGCGGCTGACCCGGACCTTCGAGCTGCCGCTGAACCAGAAAATGAAGGATTTCTCTCGCGGAATGTATGCGAAAGGCACGCTGCTGGCCGCGATCTGCCGCGAACCCGACCTGCTGGTGCTGGACGATCCGTGCCTCGGCCTGGACACCGTGTCGCGCCGCAACTTCATGGAAATGCTGGTCGATTCGCTGGAGGATTACGAAAAAACGGTGGTGCTCTCCACGCATCTGATTCAGGAAGCGGCGGGCATTGTCGACCGCGCCGGGATCATGAACCATGGCCGGTTGGTGGTGGAGGAAGACACCGCCGTGCTGCAGGACCGGACCCGGCAGCTGACCGTAGCCGCCGAGCAGGAAAAACTGCTGCCCGAGTTGAAGGTCATCAACCGCCGCGATGTGGGCTCCGAGCTGCTGCTGACGGTCGCGGGCGACGAAAAGGAGCTCGGCGCCGCGCTGCAGAAAATCAACGGCCTGACCTTCAAACTGGACGCCATGTCGCTGGAAGACATCTTCCTCGCCTATACCAGTGATTGAGCCTTTTTGTTGACCCCGTGTCCATAATATCCATGTTTACTCTTGAAAAGTTGACGTTTTGTGTTATATTAAACGCTCATTCAAAATTGGACGAGGTTATATATCATGAATGGAAAAGGCAGCAAGCGTCGTCCCGGTAACGAAAAAAAGTACCGTGACAACTGGGAAGCCATCTTCAGCAAGAAGACGAAATCCCGGTAACGAAAAGAGCCGCACCCCGAAAAGGTGCGGCTTCACTTTTTATATACCTCAGAGCAGCTCGTAAAACAGCTTTTCCAGATTGTCCCCGGTCTTTTCGTAGATCCGGCAGTCGTCGGGGTCGGGGAAGTTCACCCCGGTCAGGTCTTCGCGCTGGAGCCGCTCAATCATCTCGATGCGCAGCGTGACCGGATAGTCGATCCTGAACGGCTTGAATTTGCGGTAACGGCGGACGGCGTCGGCGGTCATAGTGGTGATTTTCTCATGGGCCTTGTCGAGCGGCAGCGACTCGCTTTTTTCCAGGCCCGACGAAACTTTGACCTGGCAGGACGGAACGTCCGGCATGATCCGGGCCGCTTCGATGCCGGTTTTGTCGTCGCCGGAAAGCATGATGACCGGGACGCCGTATTCGGCGGCGATGGCGGCGTCGATCAGCGCCTCGCCGGCCTTGACGCCGTTCACCCATATATTTTGATACGCTTTGGAGCTGTAGGTATGCTCGAGCAGTGCGCGCGGCGTTCCGGCCATGGCGTGGTAACCGAGCAGGATCAGCGCATCGGTGCCGGCGAACTCCGCGTAGCGCACGCCGGGCGAGCCGCCCTGAAAAAGCTTTGCCCGCGGGTCGATCAGCGCGGGGTCGACGTTCATGCCGCTGCCGTGGCCGTCGCGCACCGTCACTTCACTGGCGCCGCCCCGGAAACACCCCTCGACACAGGCGTTGATATCCGCCGCCATGAGCTTGCAGCCCTCCGGGTATTCCGGCTGGTCCTTCAGCACGTGTCCCCGGCAGTTGACCCCGGTAATTCCTTCCATGTCGCAGAAAATATAAACTTTCATCGTTCACACCTTATTTAATAAATTTTGGCATCTGAAATGCGGTCCAGCTGCTTCGAACAGCCGGGCCTGAGAATAAATATAATGGCGTCATTGTAAAATTCCGTGTTCAGCGAATGCAGAATCTGATCGTAGGTTTTGGTGCTGAAGAACATATTTTTCAGTTCAATCGCGACGAGGTCCATGGCGTAATAATCCTTGCCGCAGGGGTATTTGCGGACCAGGTAGGCGCTTTTGATCACCTTGTGTTTCTGCAGGTTCCGGACGATCTCCTTTTTCAGCGACGGGGGGGCGTCCATGGCTTCCAGTTCGTCGTCGGGGCCAATATTCGGGAGAACACTGAGGACGGAATTGATCTCCCTGGCGTGAATCCGCTTCAGTTCCTCGTATTCGTTCAGTTTGCCCTGATCTCCGGTTTCGTAGAGCCGGGCGAGGCAGAAATCATTCATCCGGATCGCCAGCCGGGGATCTTTTTCGATGGCGCGCATGATGTGTTTGAAGCCGTTTTCCTTGTCGACGTCAAACAGCGCGGAACCGTAGAAAAGCAGCGACAGCGCGCTGCCGGAAAATTTGACCCGGAACTTTTCCGCCATTTCCAACGCTTCCGTTTTCTGCCCGAGGAGCCTCATCGCGTGCAGCAGGTCGCCCGCCTCCGAAACCGTCCGGCACGGACGCTCCTGCCGGTATTCGCAGAGATCTTTGGCCAGGGCGCGGGCGCGAATGAACTCCCGGCGCGGCTCGTCCCACAGTTCGTGCATGATCCGGTTGAGCGGTTCGTCGAGCTCCTGAAAGTTGGGGATGGTCTTTTCGAGGCCGTCGCGGCGGCGGCGGTTGCACTGCTGCCACCCCATGTTGCCGATGCGCTGGCTGTAGGGGGGGTGCTCCGAATTCAGCTGGTCCGGGGCCTTTTTCATGGCGTCGAAAAATTTCTGTCCCTGTTCGTCGGCCAGCGGTTTGCCGAAAGCCTCGCGGTAGTAGGCGCAAAGATTGAGCGAACTCCACTCCTCGGCCTTGCTGTCCGGGTGCATCAGGTTTTCGATGAAGCCATCCGCCTCGGCCTGCTCGGTATAAAGCGCCAGCAGGATGATTCCCTCGCGGAAATCGTCCTCGCCGAAGGCCTCGCAGGCGAAGCGGTCCGCATCCTCCTCGAATTTCCGGAACAGCGGCGTGCACCAGGCGTTGAATGCCGGCAGATACCAGCGGAGCCAGAAGCAGGCCGCTCTCCCCACCTGGTCCTGCGCCACGCGCTGCCAGAAATTCAGGATGCCGACGATGAACCGGCTGTACAGCGAGTGATTCATCGACAGATGCCCGATTTCGTGGGCCAGGATGCCGCACAACCCGCGCGCCGTTTCCAGGCAGAGCACCGGGTAGCCGATCAGCAGGATCGAGCGCCGGAAACCCGGCAGGAAGCTGTATTGGCGGGTCACTGCGGCGTTGATGGAATTGTCGATGTAGATATGGGTGATTTTCGGGCCGCGCACCAGCTTGGAGATGTAACCGATTTTCTGGTAGGTTTCCGCGAATTTTTTCCGGTCGAGTTTATAGGAATGGGGCGGGATGGGCGCATGACGGAACATCGCCGGGATAAATGTGAGCATACCGATGACCATGGCGATCGGAAATATCAGGATGAAATAGATTTCGGAATGGATCGCCGCCCAGAACAGGAACACGATCACCGCCAGTGAACCCAGCAGTGCGCCCAGGCAGAATGCCCACAGTATGAATTTGTAATATCCCGGAGATTTGCGGCTGCATTCAAATGCGCGTTCAAGTCCGGTCATTCGTCATTTTCCCCAGCTGGTGTTTCCGAGGAAGCCTTCGGCGAAAAATACCGGTTTGTAACCGTGCTCGGTCACCAGCCGCAGCGCGGTTTCGATCCGCTCGTGGTGGTCCACCTGGTAATTGTGATAACCTGGATACGAATATTGCTCGTGCGAACCAAGGCTGATGGTCTGGCGGGTGAGGGCCTTTTCCAGCTTGGCGGGAATCGCTGCCGGGGTCACCAGATTGCAGGTACAGTCGCCTTGGATGAACAGCAGATTATGGTCGAAATCATAAAGCAGTTTATTCTGGTCCAGGTAAAGCGCGTCATTCAGGTTGCGGCAATAACCGATGTCGCAGACCGGAGTGCCGTTCTGATAACTGATGTATTGACCGTCCAGCACCCTGACGCCGCGCTCTGCCAGCACGTGAAACGCATCCGGCCGCGCCATGTACCAGTGCAGGATTATCGGATTGATGAACGTCTCTTCACCCGCGATGCGGATGATCTCGCGCTTCAACAAATCGTAATCCTCGGCCAGCTTGGCGGGCGCGGTGTTCTGGTAGGGGCGGTCGGGGAATTCCGAATACGAGTGGAAGGCCAGTCGCAGCCAGTCGGAATTGTCGATCCATTCCTGTTTGTAGACATCCGGGAAGTCTCTCAGCTCAAACAGATGATGATCGTTGCGGTAGAAGCAGTTCAGCGTCACTTTCATACCGTATTTGAGGTTCATTTCGCGGAGGAATTTCAGATAAAAATGATCGAACAGCGACTTCGGGCGCTCCTTGGCGATTTCGGTAAAGAAAAAGCTGTGGTCGTCAATGAAAAAGTTGTAACGCTTGAACGAAGCCTTGTCCCAGACCACTTTCAGGGTTTGCGAAAAAGCGCCGTATTCATTGGCGGTTTCGGCCTTGATTTCGTTAAACTGTTTTTTGAGCGAAATGACGGCGGCGAACCGTTTGCCGTTGCACGTCGCCTGGACGCCGTTGATTTTCACCGGGCCGGAGGAGTCGCTGACGCCCTCGACGAGCAGCTCCAGCGCCTCGCCGCTCTCGCG
Organism: Victivallis vadensis; assembly: GCA_040394635.1. Taxonomy (GTDB): domain Bacteria; phylum Verrucomicrobiota; class Lentisphaeria; order Victivallales; family Victivallaceae; genus UBA5239. The sequence goes on from JBEBRW010000018.1 coordinate 55,617, forward strand.
TCCGTGAGTGTGATTGACGACCGAGCCGTGGCGCAGGTTGATGATTTCCAGCATGTCAGGCCTCCGGGTTTTCGTAGAGATTGCGGCCGTGGCAGTCGATCGCCACCAGCAGCGGTAAATCCTTGACTTCAAGACGGTGGATGGCCTCCGGGCCGAGGTCCTCGTAGCAGACTACTTCGCAGGCGGTGATGCAGCGGGCGATCAGTGCCGCCGCGCCGCCGGTGGCCGCCAGATAAACACATTTATGCTTGACCATGGCGTCGACCACTTCGCGTGAGCGGTTGCCCTTGCCGATCATGGCTTTCAGCCCGGCGTGTTCCATCAGCATCGGCGAATAGGCGTCCATGCGGTAACTGGTGGTCGGGCCGGCGCTGCCGATGACCTCGCCCGGCTTGGCCGGACAGGGGCCGACGAAATACAGCGCGCTGCCGTTCAGGTCCAGCGGCAGTTTTTCGCCTTTCCTGATCAGTTCGCAGAGGCGCTTGTGGGCGGCGTCGCGCGCGGTATAAATGACGCCGGAGAGCAGTACCTGTGTCCCGGCGGTCATCGCCTCGACTTTGGCATTGTCCAGCGGCATATCGATGTGGATTGTTTTGCTCATAACACCACCTGGTCGTGGCGCGCCGCGTGGCAGTTCAGGTTCACCGCCACCGGCAGCGAGGCGATGTGGCACGGGAAATACTCCACGTGCACCGCCAGCGCGGTGGTGTCGCCGCCGAGCCCCTGCGGGCCGACGTTTGTCGCATTGATACGGCGCAGGAGCTCGCGCTCAAGCTCGGCGTAGAGCGGCTCGGGGTGCGGCTGGCCGACAGGGCGCAGCAGCGCCTTTTTCGCCAGATAAGCGACCTTTTCGAAGGTGCCGCCGATGCCCACCCCGACAATGGTCGGCGGGCAGGGGTTGCCGCCCGCGCGGGTCACGCTCTCCACCACGAATTCGATGATGCCGTCGCGCCCGGCGGCAGGCGGAAACATTTTCAGCGCGCTCATATTTTCCGAACCGCCGCCCTTCGGGGCCAGCAGTATTTTCAATTGATCGCCGGGGACGAGCTCCAGGTGAATCACCGCCGGGGTGTTGTCGCCGGTATTTTTGCGGGCAAAAACGGGGTCGGTGACGATCGATTTGCGCAAGTATCCCTCGCGGTAACCGCGCGCGGTCCCGGCATTCACGGCGTCGTACAGTGTACCGCCGGTGATTTCCACTTCCTGCCCCAGCTCGACGAAATAGACCGCGAATCCGGTGTCCTGGCAGATCGGCATGCGCTCGTCCGCCGCGATGTGGGCGTTTTCGATGCACTGGCTCAGGAAGGCGCATCCGCGCTCGCTGCGCTCGGCTTTCAGGGCATCTTCAAGACTTTTCAGGACGTCGGCGGGCAGGTCGTACGCGGCTTTCACGCACAGCGCGGCGACGGCGTTTTCGATGGTTGCGAAATCGATCTTTCTCATATTCTTAATCCTGACGGCTGTGGACGCGGTCGAGCATCAGTTTGAAACTGGACACGAAACCGCTCGGCGCCATATACGTTTCCACCCATTTGCGGCCCTCGTCGCCGAGACGGCAGGCGTAGCCGGGATCTTCAATCAGTATTTCCAGCGCGTCGGAAAAAGCACGGATGTCCTTCGGCGGTATCAGCAGCCCGTTGCGCTCGTCCCTCAGCCATTCGCTGACGCCGCCGATGTTGAACGCCACCACCGGGATGCCATAGGAATTCGCCTCTGCCCCGACCATGCCGAACGGTTCCTGCCAGATCACCGGCAGAACCCCGATGTCGGCCTTTTCAAAATATTTCGACAGGTCATTCTGCCAGCCGACGAATTCGACTTCCTTTTCCAGCCCCAGCCGCTTCGCCAGGCGCTTGCAGTTCTTCTCTTCGGGGCCCGAGCCGATGATATACGCCTTGAATTCGGCGCGCACCATCGACAGCGCCTCGAGCAGCTGCTTGACCCCCTTCTCCTTAATCAGCTGCCCGGCGAACACGATGACCGGGGTTTCGCCGTTCTCGCGCACGCGGGTCCGGCGCGGGGCCACCCGGCAGACCGGGTAAATCTTGACCAGTTTCGTCACATCGAAACCATTGTAAAGCAGCTCGCTGCGCATAAAGGTGGAGGTAAAGACAAACGCGTCGCAATGACGGATTTCGCTGATCAGCCTGCCGTGTCCGGCCCGGTTCAGCCAGCCGGAGAGCCAGCCGCCGGAGGTGTTCAGCGGGCAGTATTGGTGGTCATGGATCATGACGGCGGTTTTGAATTTGGTGCGCACAGCTTTGACCAAAGCGGGGTCCTTGACCTTGTGGATGAATGCCAGGTCGTATTCGCTGTCGCGCAAAGAATCGAGCTTGTCGCGTTCATAGATCCGCTCGAAAACCTTGGCGAACTCTGCGTCGCGGGTTTTGTCGCAAAAAATGCCGTCGACCCGGAATCCGGCGTTTCTCAGCGCCATAACCGCGTCGTATATATAACGCTCGACCCCGCCGAGAAACCCGCACTGAGTCGATACAAATAATATCCTGGCTCCGTTTCCGCCCGTCATTTTCCGCACCTTGATTGTTAGACAACACATAAAATAATACCACCGTCCCGAGATTTCAACTGAAAACCCGGATTTATTTATACTCCGCAGTCGCAAAACGTTTGCAATTAAACTCTCCCGCATGTATCTTTAGTCTCAATCAGAGTATCCCGATAACTCTTAACTCTTAACTCTTAACTCTTAACTGACAATGGTTTATCTCGACAATGCCGCGGCCGCTCCGGTCGATCCGGAGATCATGGGCGCCTGGCGGATTTACGCCGGAAAATATTTTGCCAATCAGGAGGCCGTCCACTCCCTGGCCTACGAAATCCGCAGCAGACTCAAAGACGCGGCGGCCGAAGTTTCAATGTTGCTGACCGGCGAACCGTCGAACTATATCTACTGGGGCAGTTCGGCCACGGCGCTTTTCAATCTGGTCTGCGGCTACCCGGAATTCGACCGCGGCCGAATCACGACTTCGGAGTTCGAACACCCGGCGCTGGGCGCGGCGCTGGGCCGGATTCCCGGTGCGGGAGCCACCCCGCTGATCGCGCTGCATCATGTCCAGAGCGAAACCGGCCTGATCAACGACCTTGGCGCAATCGGAAAAGGCAACGCCGTATTTCTGGCGGACACCGTCCAGAGCGCCGGCAAACTCGATTTCCCGTGGCGCGCCGCGCAGCTTGACCTGGTGTTTTGCTCCGGGCACAAGATCGGTGCGCCGGGCGGTGCCGTGCTGGTCTGCCGCCACAAAGAAATCGGCGAGTTCCTCGACCGTGTCCGCAGCCGCGATTATCTGGACGGGCGCCCCGAACCCGCCCTGTGCCTGACGCTGGCCGACGCCCTGAAAAAAGCCTGTTCGCAGTGCGCCGAACACCGCGAACAAGCCGCATCCCTGAAAAACAAACTCATCACGGTGCTGGACGGCTGGACCATGCCGAACGGCAAAAAAGTCCGCGTCACGGTGTCGCCGGAGAAGTCGTCGCCGTTCATCCTGCATCTGATCCTGAGCGGCTACCAGAGCGCGGTGGTGGTGCGGATGCTGTCGCAGCGCGGAATTCACGTGGCGGCGGGGAGCGCCTGCCAGGCGGAATCGAACCGCCCGAGCCCGGCGCTGCTGGCGCTCGGCTTCAGCCGCGAAGACGCCTACGCCGGGCTGCGCCTGAGCTTCTGGCACAACACCGAAGCCGAAATCGACCAATTTCTCAACGAATTCAAAGTTGTCCTGAAAAACTACTGATTTCATACGGTTCCCGGAAAAATCCTTCATTTTTTCATAAGGGCCATTGACAAACTGCCTAGACAGCTTTTATAATACTGTATAGCAGAGGTGAAAATGGCTGAAAACAAATACAATCATGTGTATCAGGATCTGCGGACCCGGATCGAAAACGGCGAATTGCCCGGCGGCGAACAGCTCTCCGAAGTGAAGCTCTCCCGTCACTACGGGGTGGCCCGCGAGACCCTGCGCAAGGCCACTGGCAAGCTGGTGGAAGAAGGCTTGCTGGAGCGTTTCAACGGCAGCGGCACGCGGGTTTGCGCGCGTCATTCGCGGCCGCAACGCTTTTTGGTCATCGCCGAGCTGAACGGTTCGACGGCGCTGTCGTGGAATGCCCTGATGCCGTTTATGCGGCACCAGGCCGATATCATGCGCGTCGAGCTGGAACTCTGCGACCTGCGGCAGTATTGCTGGCTGACCGCCGGGAGCGCGCATGACGCGTTGAAAAATATGAACATCTCCGGCATCCTCCTGATGGCCAACCACTTCATCGGCAACGAGCCGATCCTGAAGATCCTGCACGATGTCGAAATCCCGGTGCTGCTGGTGTTCGGCACCAAGGCGGACTATCAGCTGACCGGCTGGCCCGCCATCGGGCTGGATATCCGTCAGGGATGGCGCATCGGCTTGTCGCATTTGCATGCCTGCGGACACACCGGCGTGATCACGCTGACCGTGCCCGGCAGCGACATCCGTGAATACAGCGAAAACGAATATTTTGAACTGCTGAGGCAGATCGGCCTCTCCGATGATCCTGAACTGCTGATCCGCCTCAAATACGACGACCCCGATATGCAGGACAAATTATACGCCCGGCTGACGGCGCTGTTCCGGAAGGAGCACGTGCCGACGGCGGTCATGTGTCATTCGGACTACTACGCCATGCCGGTGTATGAAGTGCTGAAGCGCATGGAGCTGCGGATTCCGGACGATGTGGCGGTGGTCGGGTTTATTTCCGGCTTGAACTGCAATTTCATCACCCCGTCGCTGACTTCGGTGGCCGCCGATTTCGAGGAGCTGGCGCGCCAGAGTCTGCTGCTGCTGCGCCACGCCGGGCAGTGGTTCAATCCGCAGCACCCCGAGCTCAGGCCCCCTTACGGCTTCATGAAAAGCCGGATTGTCATACGCGAGAGTTCTCCATTGTGCAAACGAAATCATCATATCAGAAAAGAGGTGCAAAATGTTTAAGCTACGGGTAAACCGGAAAAGATTCACACTCATTGAACTCCTGGTCGTGATCGCGATCATTGCCATCCTGGCCTCCATGCTGCTGCCCGCGCTGAATGCCGCCCGCGACAAGGCCCGTTCCGCCTCCTGCCAGAACAACCTGAAGCAGCTCGGCCTCGGCATCCTGCTGTATTGCAATGACAACGACGACTGGTTCATCCCCTACCATTATGATATCGCGGGAACGTCTCCGCAGCTGACATTTCGCTGGACCTCCACGCTGCTCAAGCACTATGATATCGGCGGCCGGGTTTTCATCTGCCCCGGGCGTCCGCCGGCAGGGCTCGCCGAGGGCTACAATGCCTCCTGGCTGAGCTCCAACAAAAACAGCCCGGAAAGCAGCACCAGTTACTACTGGGAGTTCCCGTCGTACGGCTACAACCAGGATTTCCTCGCCCGCTCCCATCCGACTATCGCGGCGGATAAGGCGATCCCCAACAAATTGTCGCGTATCACCCGCCCGGCCAACATGGTCATGCTGGCGGAAAGTGTGGTGAACAGCCGCGCCACCGCCACCAAGGAATACCTCGGCAGCATGTATGTGAACGCCTCCTACAGCGCCACCAACAACTGTGCCAAGCCGATTCATAACCGGATTTGCATGGTGTCCAAGGTCGACGGCCACGTGGAGCCGGTTTTCGCCACCGCGTCCGCCGCTTCCGGCGAAATCGGCATCCAGAGCCTGTACAAAAAAGACACTTTCTATTCCTATATCGTCGATTACAACCAGTGGACTCCCGACGGGATGAAGCGCTGACCCAATGGAAATTTACATCATGCGTAAACTCATTATTTCTCTTTTGCTGGCCGGATTCGCGGCTACCGGTGCGGAACTTCTCTCCAGCAGCGACTGGCCCGAAAGCGGCGGCGAACTGCCCGCCGGCTGGACCGTCAACCACTACAAGACCGATTCCGAAATCAAACTGCTGCCGGGCCGGATCGTGCGGATTTCGGCGGCGGAAACCGCTTCCGGCTACATCGGCAAGCGGGCCAAATGCGAGTTGCCCGCCGGCACCATGGTCGAAGCCACCGGCCGCTACCGCACACGCAATCTGGAACTGGCCGCGGACGGTTTCGTCCGGGTAAACGTGAATTTCAACGGCAACGACCAGGCGAACCGCCGCGCCATGGGGCTGAACCTGACCCCGTCACCGGAATGGAAAACCTTTTCGCGCAAGCTCCTGCTGCCGGTACCGCTGAAGGAGTATTTCGCATTTTACCAGTTTTACAAAGGCAAGGGCGAAGTCGAATTCGCCGACCTGGCGGTGACCGCGTCTTCCGGCGAACCCGGCAGCATCGCGCCGAACGCGCTGGTGGTCTGGAAGGAGGCCGAGGACTGCATGACCGGCGGCAGCGTTTCGGCGCACGGACGCGATATTCCGGGGTATTTTTCCGGGAAGGGCGGCTATTACCTGGCCGGGGGGAAACTGACCTACCGTTTCCAGGTCAAGCCGGAGATCGACCAGCAGTCGCTGCTGCCGCTGGAGCGCGATTATTACATCTGGGGCCGGGTTTACGGGTACCGCGACTGCCCGGGCGTGAAAGTGAGTCTGGACCGCAAGGATATTTACGAGTTCACCACCCGCGATACCGAGCGGGAAATCGACGGCAAGGTCGACGGTCAATATTACTGGCAGCGTCTCGGCACGTTCAGGAGCGGCGGCGCTTCTCATGAACTGATCCTGTCGACTGCGGGACGGCTGCTGGCGGACGCCTTGGTTTTCACCACCGACGCCAACTATACGCCGGACAAGTTCGAGGCGCGCGACCGCGGCGGCGACTTTTTCACCGACCTGAAAATCCCGGTGATGCTGAACCCGGATTACGCGGTGAACGGCATCGGACAGGGCTTTGTTTCACCGCTGGTTTTCCGCTTTGTCACGCCGGACAACAAACCCGTGGCACAGCTGGGCGCCATGCAGGTCCGGCTGCCCGCCGGCGTCACCCTTCACGGCGTCACCAGTCAATGGGCCGGCCTTAACTGGAAGGGGCGCGCCCCCGAATTTCTGACCTTGAAAGAGACTGCCGAAGCGGACGGCCGGAAATCGTACGCAATCGGTTTCAGCCATATTTCACTGAGCGTGACGCTGTTTCTGGAAGCCACCTCCGCGGAGAGCGTCCAGCTGGAATATTCGTTTGTCATGTACGGCGTGAACCAGCCGTGGAGCACAGTCAACCTGGAGCCGGTCCGCATTGCCGACACTCCGGCGTTCCGGCAAATCCGCGTGGGGCCCGCCGGGGAGAATTTCCGGGGCTTCTTCACCGATTATCCGGGGCTGCCGGAGCTTTGCCGCCGCTTCGGGGTCAACCTCCTGAATCCGTGGCATCTGTATCCCGCGCAATACCCCGAATTGTGGCAGGATTTTTCCGCCCGGGCGGCGGCGAACGGCATCCGGATCATCGGCGAGCATTCGCCCCGGCTGGGAGCGCCGCCCGAGGATGAACGCGCCATCGGCCTTGACGGCAAGCCCGACCGCAAGCCGACCATTCTGGTACGCCCCGATTCGGCGTGGGTCAAACAGGATCTCGATAAAATTGCCGAGCTCGGCAAATACGTGGACACCATCGTGATCGACGACGAAAACACCAACATGGCCGGCGACCGTATCGATTACCACCCCGAACTGCTGGCTATGTTCCGCGAAAGCACCGGAGTAACCACCCCGGTCCGGGAGATCGTCGGCGACCGGCAGCGCTACCGCCGGGAATACGAACAGTGGGTCGACTTCAAATGCGAGATGATGAGCCGCCATTACCAGCTGTACCTCGAAGCGGCGCGCCGTCACAATACCAACGCGAAACTGATTCCGCAGATCGTTCGTGACCGTTCCCCGGAGGAATTGCGCCGCAGCAGCTTCTGGGATTACCGCAAACTGACCCGGTACGTCGACCGGATCAGCCCGATGATCTACACCTACCAGGGGATTTGCGATTCCGCGCTGGTCGGCGACACCATCGCCATGCATAGCCGGGAACTCGGCCGCCCGGTCGCGGTGCCGACGCTGCTCTCCGGCCACACCGGTTTCGGGCAGGTTCCCGCGGACGAAAAACCGATGTACAAATACCAGCTCTGGGAGTGCCTGATGGAGCGGGCCGACACGGTGCTCTATTGGAACTCGGCCGCTTTTTTCAACCCGGTGAACCTGCGTCATGTGGCTGACGGCATCCGCACGGCAGTTCCTTACGAGGAATTTTTCCTGAAGGGCACCCAGGTGGAAATCAGCGATCATCCCGACTGGCTCCGGATCAAGGCGCTGCGCCTCGGCAAACAGCTGCTGGTCTACGCCGCCAATTACCGCAACGACCGCTCGCTGACGGCCACGGTCACGCTGCCCGGCGGCAAAAAACTGGACGTCGATTTCAAGCCCGACCGCGCCCGCTTCTACCTGATCGCCGACTGAACTTACAGCCCGAGGCAGGCGATGGCCAACCCGCAGCACATGACCGTGGCTCCGGCGATTTCGGAGGCGTATTCTTCCAGGTAGCGGAAGCGCAGCAGTTTCAGGCCGAAGGTTCCGGCGGCCACGGCGCACAGCATCGTCAGGATCGTGGCGATGCTGAATACCACGGCGACCACGATCACGCTCGCTGTTCCCAGCACCGCAGACGCGGTCAGGAGCGGGAGCAGTGCTTCGCAGGGGCCGAGCACGAAAATGATGAAAACCACCCAGTACGAGATGCTTTTGCTGCTGCCGTGCGGGTGACCGTGCTGCGGGTCATGGGTGTGGGTATGGACATGGGTCGTGCCGTCCGCATGGTCGTGCGTGTGCTGGTGCGGCCGCCGTTTCCAGCGTTTGCGCAGGGCGTAAATCAGCATGGCCGCGCCCATTCCGATCAACGCGTAGGCCGCGATGCTGCCGCGCCACTCCTCCACCCATTCCAGATGCGCCTCGGAAAGAACTTCCGCGAAAAGCAGAAACAGTGCCGCCAGCAGCAATGCGCTGCCGACGTGTCCGATGCCGCAGAACAGCGTCCATAGAAATGTCTTGAGCCAGCCATAGTTACGGCATTTGGCGATGGCGATAAACGGCAGGTAATGGTCCGGCCCTGCGATCGTATGGATCACCCCGGTCAGGATTGCCGTAAGCAAAAGTGCGCCCAGTGTTATTTCATCTGCATTCATCTGATTTCCTTAAATTTTTAATGGATAATGGAAAATTGAAAATGGAAAATGAAGGAAAGGGAGGAATCCCTTTAACCCTCTTTGATACTGCAATAATCACCGATGAACCGGAAACGAATTTGCTCCCCACAATTTTCCATTTTCAATTCTCAATTTTCAATTCGGTATAAAGTATCATACTTCCGAGAATTTACAATGTTTTGACAATGCTCTGATGAATTCTTTTTGTTTTCGGGCTATTGTATCACCAGCAACCCGAAAACAGGAGAAAAGTTATGAAAACTGCGGCAGCACTTGCGATGGCGGCGCTTATCGGCGCGAACTTGTCCGGAGCCGACGAACCCAGGGTCAAGGCCCCGGTCACCCGGGCGGCGCTCTTCAAAAACGGCTTCGCCCTGGTCGTGCGCGAAATCAAGTCCACCCCGGGTAAGGCCTTCCTGATCGATGAGGAAATCAAGCCCGTTCACGGCACGCTATGGTTCTCCCCCGCGCAGAACCTCTCCGCCACCAAGGTCAAACGGCAGGGCGAGGAATCCAACAAAACACCGTTTGCTGACCTGGCCGCCACGTACGAAAACCGCAAAGTCACCGTGACGCTGAAGTCTACCGGCAATGAGCAGCCCCGCATTATCAAGGGAACCATGCTCAAGCTCGGCGAGCAGACACCATCGGTTCAGCCATTGTACCATTACGGTTATTACCAGCCGCCGGTAACGACGAGTTATCTGGCGATCAGGCAGGAATCCGGTCAATTACTGACATTTGATAAGAGCATGATCGTTTCGATCGAATCCGACAACATCAATGAAAAAATCGCTATCGATAAATGGATGCTGCTGATCGATGGTCATCAGAAAGAATCTCCGCTGCATATGACCTATCTGGCCAATGGCTTATCCTGGGCTCCTTCCTACCGGATCGCACTGGGCAGGGACCTGAAACTGCAGCTCGACCAGTCCGCGGTGATCACCAATGAAATCGAGGATCTCAACGATGTCGAAGTCAGTCTGATTTCCGGGTTTCCGAATCTCGAATATATGCATGTGTTCAGTCCGCTTGCCCCCGGCATGAATCTGAGTCAGTTCTTTTCGCTGCTTTCCGGAAATAACAACGGAAGATACCGGGACGGGGCAACGTCTCAGATGATCATGTCGAATTTCGCGATGGCGGCGGCAGCGCCGTCTGCGGTTTCCGTATCGCCGCTGCCTTCGACCGGTATGTCTGAAGATATTCATTACACGCCGGCCGGTAGAATTACCTTGGCCAAAGGCGAAAGCGTGTACAAGAACACCGTCAGCGCGCAGGCTGATTATGAGCGGATCGTCGAATGGGAAATTCCGGACCGGCGCGACGTGTGGGGACGTTACCAGGGCATTAATTCGAACAGTAAGGAAAATCCATATGGCGATTTGTGGGACGCCATCCGTTTCAAGAATCCGTTGAAATCGCCGTTGACCACCGCCCCGGTCGAAATCGTGGATGGCGACAAGATTCTCGGCCAGAGTACCATCAAGTGGGTGAACCCCGGTGAAGAAGCGTTGATCAAAATTACCAAGGCATTGACTGTCAGCGGCAGGATCAACGAATTTGAAGTTCAAGAAGACAAATCCGGCAGCAGTTCCAAGATCAGCGGCCGCCCGGTCGTTTATATCGCAGGTTACAATTACCGTAATCCGACGGTTGAAGGCACGCTGAAATTGCATAATTACCGTTCGATTCCAGCCAAAGTGGTCGCGAAACTGCAGTTCTCCGGAGAGTTTGTTTCCGCCGAAAAGGAACCGATGGCCCGCTTGATGGAAACTGGCATTTACAGCGTGAATCCGCGCCGCGAGTTGACTTGGGAACTGACGCTTCAGCCCGGCGAAGAGCTCTCGGTAAAATACTCATATACTGTGCTCGTTCAACATTGATTTGACAGGGGGGAGACACGGACCCGCACGATGTCTCCCTAATTCACCAATTCACCAATTCAGGCGGCGAGAGCCGCCGACCAATTCCTCACTCGGCGGAAAGTTTCCGGTAGTGCTTCATGATGTCTTTGACGTATTGGCGGGTGGTCGGATAAGTGATTTCCTTGAGCTCGCCGTGGAGGGTGATGGGCTGCCATTCGCGGGCCTTGGCGTCGCCGGCGTTGTAGGAGCAGAGCGCCAGCTCCAGGGCGCGGTCGTAATTGCGCCAGCGCTGGATGGCCTGCGCCAGGTACCAGGTGCCGATTTCGATGTTCAGTTCGGGATTGAAAAGCAGGCCATTCACGGGCACCGGGTAGCCGTGTGCTTTGACCCAGTCGGCGGCGGCGGTGGTCGGGCGGATCTGCATCAACCCGATTTCGCCCACCGGACCGACGATGTCATGGTCGAATCCGCTCTCTTTGCTGATGACGGCGTAAATCAGCCGGCTGTCCACCGCGTGGCGCTCGGCTGCTGCCGCGATAATGGCTTCGTACTGGCGCGGATTGTCGAAAATGATGCGGTAGACCGCCACCAGATTGCGGCGCAGGCTCTGACGGAAAATCAGCGCCAGTATCGCCAGCAGTATCATCGCGATCAAAATCAGCATCAGCTTGCGAAAAGATATCAGCCTTCTTCTGCTCAAATGAATCCTTCCCCGTTGTTGTACTTGCTCATATAATAGCGCCAAAGGCCGCTTTTTCCAACTATTTGCCGAGAAATCCGCGATTTATTGCTTCCGTAGTTTGAATTTCGCCGACATTGTACTAAGCTACTTGTAGCAATAGAGGAAATGCTTATGACAAAAACCTTCGTGCTGGATACCAACGTTCTGCTCCACAACGGCGACAGTCTGATGGCCTTTAAGGATAACGATGTCGTCATCCCGATGGCGGTGATCGAGGAACTCGACCGTTTCAAGAAAAATCACGACGAACTCGGCCGCAATGCCCGCTATGTCATCCGCAAACTCGACGAATTCCGCCTCCGCGGCTCCCTGATGAACGGCGTACCCATTTTTCCCGACGATCCGAAAAGCGGCAAACTCCAGATCATTTGCGCCCCCACTTCTTTTTCGGCGGAACAGCTCGAGCGTATTTCCGATTACGCGATCAATATCAATTCGCCGGACAACCGGATTCTCCGCGTGGCGCTGTCGCTGCAGAAGGACCGCGAGAACGTCTTTTTCATCACCAAGGACATCAACCTCCGGCTGAAGGCCGACGCGCTCGGGCTGGATGTGATGGATTTCGAGCGCGAACGCATCGAATACGAACACCTCTACGCGGGCTGGAAAACCATTGAAGTCGAAGCCGGCGTGGTCGACGATTTTTATAAAAACAAGGAAATGCCGAGCAATTTCGACCTGGTCACCAATGAATTCGCCATGCTCCAGGACGCAAAAAATCCCAAGCGCACCGCGCTCGGCCGCAATTACGAAGACGGCAAACTGAGGTTGCTCAACGGCCGCTCGGACCAGTCGGTATGGAACATTCAGGCGCGCAACAAGGAGCAGCGCATGGCCATGGATTTGCTGCTCGACCAGGACGTGAAGCTGATTTCGCTGGTCGGTTGCGCCGGGACCGGCAAAACCCTGCTCGCGCTTGCCGCCGCGCTGGAACAGGTCATGCACCTGAACCTGTACGAAAAAATCCTGGTTTCGCGCCCGATCATGCCGTTGGGCAACGACATCGGTTATCTGCCTGGCGCCAAGGACGACAAGCTTCTGCAGTGGATGAAGCCGATTTTCGACAACCTCGATTTTCTTTTTCAAACGACCCGCCCGAACGCTTCCAGTAAGAAAATCACGGAATTGCTGAATTCGCAGCGTCTCGAACTGGAAGCGATCACTTATATCCGCGGGCGCAGCCTGGCAAATCAGTTCATCATCGTGGACGAAGCGCAGAACCTGACACCGCACGAGATCAAGACCATCATCAGCCGCGCGGGCGAGGGGTCGAAAATGGTGCTGACCGGCGACCCGGAACAGATCGACAATCCGTATCTGGACGCCTCCAGCAATGGTCTGACGTATTCCGCCGAGCGCCTGAAGGGCCTGCCGGTTCACGGCCATATTACGCTGGCCAAGAGCGAGCGCAGTGAACTTGCCGGCATCGCCGCGAAATACCTCTAACCAATTACGAATTACGAATTACGAATTAAGCTGATGAAGATCGGAGTGAGTACATGTTTGCTGGGGTGCCCGGTGCGCTATGACGGCCGCGACAAGTTCGCGGCTGACGTGGCGGCGCTGCAGGAGAAGCACGAGCTTGTGGCGGTGTGTCCCGAAACCGAATGCGGCATGGGTGTGCCGCGCGAGCCGATGTCGTTGATCGACGGACGATTGATCGGCAATATCCACGGCCACGATTTTACCCCCCAAATGCTCGACTGGATCGAGCGCAAACTCGACGAACTTGCCGGACAGAATCTCGACGCCTTCGTTTTCAAGAGCAAATCGCCCAGCTGCGGCGATGGCGGACTCTTTAAAAAAGCCTTCATCAAACGCTTTCCGTCCTGCCGGGTGCTGGATGAAAACTGCCTCGAAGAACTCCGGGAACTTTTGTAGTCCACGAAAAAATCAGAAGGACGTGTTGAACTCGGCGGTGTTGATTTCGCCGTTGAAGGTCTTCTTCTTGTACGTCGAGGTGGAAATCAGCTTATTCAGCATTTCCTCGAATTTGTCGCCGTCGATCGGCAGCGTGACTTCGCGGTTCTGCAGCGCGGCCATCAGCATGGCGTTGCCGAGTTCCAGCGAGCGGATGCCGTCGGCCAGCGGAGCGACCAGTTCGCCGCCATGCTGGATGACGTTCAGGAAGTTTTCCATGACCACGCGGTGCTGTGGCGGGGGATTATTGTCGACCGGAATCGTGATGTTCCAGCAGTCCGGGGTGCCGAAGCGCAGCGTGGTTTCCGCCGAAAATTTGGCGATCGGAACTTCGTTGCGGTAAAATTTAAGTTCGCCGTGTTCATAAACCAGTTTGCCGCGGTCGCAGGCGATTTCGAGGCGATTGGTGCCGGGCGCCTCGCCGGTGGAGGCCACGAAAACGCCGGTCTTGCCGTCCGGATATTCCAGCAGCGCGGTCAGGTCGTCTTCGATTTCCACGTGGTGATATCTGCCGATGGAGCCGATGGCGAGCACACGCTTCGGCAGTCCGAAGAACCACTGCATCAGGTCGAGCTGGTGCGGGCACTGGTTCAGCAGTACGCCGCCGCCTTCGCCGGCCCAGGTGGCGCGCCAGTCGCCGGAGTCATAATAAGTCTGGCTGCGAAACCAGTCGCTGATGATCCAGTTGACGCGCATGATGGTGCCGAGCTCGCCGGAGTCGATCAGTTGTTTGATTTTGCGGTGCGCGGGAAGAGTGCGCTGGTTGAACATGAGAGCGGCGACCTGTTTCGGGCGGGCGGCGGCGGCTTCGAGCAGCGGCTTGACCGTTTTGGTGTGGACGCCGATCGGTTTCTCCACCAGCAGGTGACGGCCCGATTCGAGGGCCTTGATGCCGAGGACGGGGTGGTCGTAATGCGGAGTGGCCACGACGACCGCCTCGACGTCAGCCTCCGCGAAGAAGCGGTCCGGATCGGTGAAAGCCTTGATTTCCTTGCGGTCCTTGACCTGAGTCAGTTTCGAGGGGTCGATGTCGCAAACCGCGGTGACGACGCCGTTATTCAGGCTGCCGATTGAGCCCATGTGAGCACTTCCCATGCCGCCGAGACCGATAATGCCGACTTTGACTTTTTCCATAAAAATAAAATCCTTCCATAAAGATATATGCTTAAGTTATACTATAAGATACTCCGAAACGGCCCGCAATTCAACCGCAGTAGAGATATAAAGTTTATTGCTTGTTCCTGAAAACCGGCAGGAATTTTGCGGTTAAGGCATCATCCGGCTCTTGAAAAACGCATATTGAAGAGTATAATAAACTTGTATTCTTGCATTATAATTCAGGAGAAGCAAATGCCGGGAAAAAGCGATTCACTGCAGCGGAAGATTCTTGACGACATCAAAAACGGCGTTCTGAAACCCGGTAAGCCCATTCCCTCGCGCAATCAGTTGTGCCTGAAATACCAGATTTCGCGGACCACCGTCGACCGGGCGATCAACCGCCTGATCGAGGCGGGGTACCTCAGCGCCACCCAGGGCAGCCGTACGCTGGTGCGCCAGGCCACGCCGGGCAAGCACCTCGAAAAACTGTATGTCATCTACCAGCATGTCCGGTCCAATACCAACCTGGACGGACAGTTTTTCAACCAGGTGAACTGTCCGCTGCCGGTGACTGCGATCGACGAAGAGGATGTGGGGCTTTATTTCGCCAAATTGTCGGCGCCGGAGGCGGCGGTGATCTGGAACTGTCCGGGAATGGAATCGCTGTATTTCATGAAGTCGCTGGCCAACGCGGGCGTGCCGCAGATCCTGATCAATCGCGATTATGCGCCGTATAATTACGTGGCGACCGACCCGCGGGCGAGTTTCCGCGAGGGGCTGGCGTGGCTGCTGATCGAGTCCGGGCGCGATATCACGCTGCTGGCGCGTCCGAACGACCACACGCGCCCTTACATGGCTGAACGGACCATTGCATTTTACGAGACGGCGGTGGAGCTGGGGGCGAGGCTGACCGGCAGCAGCATTTATTCGCGTGACATCAAGGATGTGCCGAAGGAGATCGCGGCAGTGGCGCAGGAGCTTTTTCTGGGGGTGAAACCGGCGCGGGGCATTGTACTGCTGAACCAGGAATTCGCTATTCCGCTGATCACCTGCGGCGTAGCGCTCGGCAAACAGCCCGGGCGGGACTATTTCCTCCTGACCTTCGACTATTACGCCGAGCTGAAAAATTATCCGGGCGTCGGCATGCTGCGTCAGCAGTTCGACCTGATGCACAGCGAGGCTTACCGCTGGCTCGGTGGCGGCTATGCCGAACGCGGCGAAAGCTTCAAAATCAAGTTGAAGGCCGAGCTCGTGGTCGGGTGATTACCGGTCAGCGGCCGCGGAATCTGGCGACTTCGCCGTATACCGGGATGGACTCGGCAGCGCCGCTTTTGCCCACGCACAACGCTGCGGCATGACAGGCGATATCCAGCGCTTCGGCAAGGGCAGTATCCTTCAGCATTTCATTGAGGAAATAGCCGATGAAGGTATCGCCGGCGGCCGTGGTGTCCACTGCCGTCACCTTCGGGGAGGGGGCGTGATGGCCGAGTACGAATGCGCCGTCGGCCCCTTTGGTCACGACCGTGACGGTGTCGGGGTAACGGGATTTCAGCGTCTGCAGCATTTTCAGGGGGTCCGCTTCGCCGCTCAGGCCCTCGCCCTCGATTTCGTTCAGAAAAAGGTAATCGACCAGTTCCAGCGGCAGCTGTTCGCCCTGATTGTAGGGGGCGTAGTTGAAGGCGATTTTCAGTCCGGCGGCCTTGCCGAGGCGCATGGCATTGGCGAGCTGATTGGTTTCGTTCTGCATCAGGAGGATATCGCCGGGGTTGGCGGCGGCAATGACCCGGCGGAGGTAATCGTCGGAAAGATTGCGGTTGGCGCCGGGAAAAAGGACGATGGAGTTGTTGCCCTGGTCATTGATCAGCACGATGGCGTGTCCGGTGGGGACGCTGCCGCATTCGAGGAGTGTGATATCGACGCCGGAGTCGAGCAGGTTGCGGCGCAGCATGTCGCCGTCGGCGCCGACCTGGCCGGCGTGCATGACGGCGGCGCCGCTGCGGGCCGCGGCTATGGACTGGTTGCCGCCCTTGCCGCCGCAGGTGACGCGGTAACTCCGTGAAGTCATGGTTTCGCCGACCTGCAGCGAATGCGGCAGTTCATACACATGGTCGAGGTTCAGCGACCCCAGGCAGATAATCTTTTTCGTCATGATGTTCCTTGGTGTTTTTAGTTGAAAATAAACCTGAATTCTTAAAAAACAAGTATGATATTCCATATATAACTTGATTTTTCGGCAAACCAATGGTATTTTAGTAAAATATAGATATTATTAAAAGTATTTTTTAAGGTTTTGATCCGATGACTCGTTGCCGTTCGATTTTCGGCATAATTTTTGCGGCGGTGTTTGTGATATTGTTCCATACCGGGTGCGCCAACCCGAATGTCACCAATACGTCGCGCAATATTGTCGAGCAGATGCTGCTTTCCACTGCGGTAGAGCGCTGCGCGGCCAAATTCGACGTCAGGGAATACGAAGGAGCCAAGGTATTTATCGATGCCGCGAACCTGGCGCCGCAGGTGGACCAGCCGTTTGTCAGGGGGCACTTCGAGCTGCACCTGCGCAAAAACGGCATTATCCTGGCCGCGGACGAGAAAGACGCCCAGTATACGATGCGGTTGATCACCGGTACGCTTGCCACCGACTCCGACCAGTTCCTCTTCGGCACGCCGGCGCTGCCGGTTCCGATCCCAGAGACCACGATCAGCATCGTGGTGCCGGAAATCGCACTTTTCAAGCGCCTGGTGCGCAACGCCATGGCGAAGTTCAGCATTACCGTGCTGGATACCAAGACGCGGCAGCCGTTGCGGGTTTATGAGAACCAGATGGCGAAAACCGAATTCATCAATTATACCATTATCTTTTTCCCGTTCACGGTCCGCAACCTCGATATGGTTAAGGCCGAGGGGAACAGTCTCGATATTGATTTCGTACCGTAAGAGTTGACCAGAATGAAACATGCAATAACGGAAAACCGAAAATACAGCAATGCGGCGGCAAGAGTGTCTGTCATGGCATTCGCGGCTGTTTTTGTGATGCTTTTTCATGCCGGGTGCGCCAATCCGGCCGTGACCAATACCTCGCGCAACGTGGTGGAACAGATGCTGATCTCGACCGCGGTGGAGCGTTGTTTCGGGCAGATGGACCTTCGGGAATTCCGGGGTTCCAAAGTTTTTGTGGATTATACCAACCTGGCGCCGCAGGTGGATCTGCCATACGCCAAGGGGCAGTTTGAGCTGCATCTCTCCCGCAACGGCATCATCCTGGCGGCCGATGAAAAAAGTGCGGACTATACTTTGCGGCTGATTTCGGGCACGCTGGCCACTGATTCCGAACAGTTCCTGATCGGTACCCCGCCGCTGCCGATTCCGCTGACCAACAGTTCGGCCAGTCTGGCCATTCCCGAGCTGGCGTTTTTCAAGCGCCTGATCCGCAGCGGGTTCGCTAAATTCAGTTTGACAATCAATCTTCCCGAGTCCCAGCAGACGCTGCGGATTTACGAGAGCATCATGGCCCGGACGGAATACATCAACTACACGATTCTGTTTCTGCCCTTCACCTCCCGCAACCTCGACATGATCGAAGCCGAAGAAACCAGCACCAACTTCGATTTATTCTGACCGGATGAAACCGTGTAGATTGCCGTTTGAGGCTGTTTATGCCGCGAATTGTTTGTTTTTTGTTAGAAGTATCAGGATTTTTCCGGGTCCGGGTTTGTCAAATCCCGAAAGAAGGGCTATTTTATAGGGTTTGTTGTTTTAATCCGGAGAAATGCTTTTTGTTTGTGAATAAAAAATATTGCATCTGGCTGCTGGCAGCCTTTGTTCTGATGTATATCGTGCCGCTGGGTGTGCGGCCCATGCTCACCCCCGACGAATTCCGTTACGGCGAAATCCCCCGCGAAATGATCGCCAACAGCGACTGGGTCGTCCCCCGGCTGAACGGCTTCCGGTACTTCGAAAAACCGGTGCTCGGGTACTGGCTCAACGCGGTGTCGATGCTGGTTTTCGGCGAAAACGCGTTCGGCGTGCGCTTCAGCTCCGCGCTGAGCATCGGACTGGCCGCCGCGCTGGTCTGGCTGCTGGTCAAGCGAATGAAGCGGGACGATGAACTGGCGTTTTTTTCCGCCGCGATCTTTATGACTACCGGGTTGGTTTACGGCATCGGGACGTTTGCCACGATGGACTCCATGACTGTACTTTTCCTGACCGGCTCTATGGTCTTTTTTCTGCTGGCGCAGTCCATCCCGCAATTCAACCGCGCCAAGGTTTTTTACCTGATATTGTTCGGTATCTGCTGCGGCGCGGCCTGCCTGGTCAAGGGTTTTGTGGCGTTTGTGGTGCCGGGACTGGCGATTGCATCCTACCTGATCTGGAAAAAGCGTTGGAAGGATATTATCACGCTGCCATGGATTCCGCTGGTGGTGGCGGTGCTGGTGATTCTGCCGTGGGGGATTGCCATTCATCTGCGCGAACCCGATTTCTGGCGTTATTTCATCGTGGAAGAACATTGGAACCGCTTTCTGGGGCGCAGCGAAGGGCAGCATTATGAGCCGTTCTGGTACTATATTCCGGTGCTGGCGGGCGGCTGGATGCCGTGGCTGCTGCTGGTGCCGGCGGCTGTGTATTTTTGTCGCAGTAAACTGAAAAGCCTGCTCAAAGATGACCTTTTCAGCTTTTGTTTCTGTGCGCTGGTGCTGCCGTTTATCTTTTTCTCGATATGCTCCGGCAAGCTCGGCACCTACCTTCTCCCCTGCTTCCCGTTTATCGCCATCATGACGGCGTACCTGCTCAAAGAAATGTTTATGACCGCCTCCGCCGACCGCTATTACCGGATTCATACGAAAATCCTGCTGATCCTGCTCGCGGTCGGGCTGGCCGGTTTCGCGGTGGCGCAGATCATCGCCGACGCCGGGGTTTACCACGGGCTGTATCACGAAGAAACCGCGTCCTGGCTCATCTGTATCGCGGGCGGGGTGATTGCCCTCGGATTTCTGTTCATGAGCCTGCGCGCCGCCGACTGGCGGATGCGGGCGGCCTGGCTGACGGCGTTTGCGGTACCGCTTTTCATGCTCTCCATGCTGGCCGCGCCCGGCAGACCGTTCGAAGGCAAGGCGCAGGGAGTGGTCATTGAAAAGGTGGTTTCGCTGGTGCAGCCCGATTCGGTCGTGGTGGTGCACCGCAATATGATTCATGCGGCGTGCTGGGAGCTGAAGCGCGACGATATTTGGCTTTTCGGGTCGCCCGGTGAATTCGATTACGGCATTAAGCACGGTTCGGCCGCGCGGTGGATCGGGGAGGAGCAAATCCTGGAGCTGATCAAAACTACGCCGAAGGGTAAACTGGTTGTCATGGAGCGCGGTGATTTCCGCGACAGTGGGTTTCCGGTCGCGGACTTTGAACTTTATGAACATGAATTGATGATTTCGATCTATTAGATAAAGGTAGCGTTTCGATGGTTAACAGTACTCGTTTTTTTGTGAAATTTCTGACGCATCCGCTTCAGGTCGGCTCGGTTTGGCCGAGCGGCCCTGAACTGTGCTGCAAGATGATTGAGGATATCGATTTCGAACACATGGCATGTGTGGTGGAACTGGGTGCCGGCACCGGCGTCATCACCCACTGCATCGCCAAGGCCGTGCCGCCCCAAACGGATATCATTTCCGTGGAGCTCGACCCGAAAATGGCCGAAGCCCTGCGGGAATCCTGCCCCCGGGCATTCGTCGCCAACGCCAGTGCCGCCGACCTCGACAAAATCCTCGCCAGCCGCGGCCATGACCAGGCAAGCGCGATCATTTCCGGCCTGCCCTGGACCAATTTCCCGAAAAAACTGCAGATGGAGATCCTCGACGCCATCGAGAGTAACCTCGAACCCGGCGGCTACTTCACCACCTTCGCCTACATGCACGGGTTTTATTTCCCGACGGCCCAGCGTTTCCGCAGTGACCTGCGCCGCCGCTTCGCCACGGTCGAGGTCCTCCCGCTGGTCTGGAAAAACCTCCCCCCAGCCTTCGTCTACCGCTGCCGCAAGGCCAAATAAAAGACATTTTTAACCACAAATTCACGGAAAGGCACGAAAGATGAACGCCCGCGCCGGGCGCTCATCGGAATTTTTTTACTGCAAAAATACAAAAATACATAAAATGGGATTCCAATTGGTATTTGAGGCCTGTAATGATATATTTTTTATGTGGCAAGAAAATTCATTTCGGGTGATTGGCGATGAGTAAAAAAAGAATCATAACGCTTATCGGTTTAGCCTTACTGCTGATGGGTGTAGTTTATTTGGGGTTTTTCTGCAAGGTAGCAGATGGTTCTCACGTGCTTTCGGTCATTTTTCTGATTCTGCTGTTTGGCATTCCTTTTCTATGGGGTGTGCTTTTTTTTGACGGCATGAGCAACAGGTCCATTGCCGGTAACGAAGCCTACCGCGAGATTGCCGCAAAACACGACTATGCGAAACTGCCGGAATTCGCCTATTACCCTGGTGTTTATGAGGACGGGGCGTTCGATCACAGCAAGAGCAAATGCGAATGCTGCGAGCACGAGGTGGAGTGGATCGGCGACTATGATTATGACAGGGATTTTGTATTTGGACACGGGTGTCTGCATGTCTGCCCGTGGTGCCTCGGGAGCGGTGCGGCCACCGTCAAATACGGCAAACCCCTGAACGAATTCGATGAATCCGGCGATGGGCTTCCTCCAGAAATTGTCGATATCATTCGCTTGCGCACTCCGCATCTCAACGACTGCCATCAGTATATCCATTGGAAAGGCTGCTGCAACGACGCCATGTGCTATCTCGGACCGTTCTGCTCAAAAGAAAAGTTGGAGAAATACTGCTCAAAAGCGTTTGAGAACGCCCTGAGTGAGCTCAAGTCGTCCCTGGATTTTAATAAAATGGGCGACGGTCAACAACTCCACATCTTCCACTGCCGCCATTGCGGCAAATACGGCCTTGCCCTCGATGCCGGCTAGTGCGGTCAAGTGAAATGTCGGCTCAGGATTTGGATTGCGTTCGGGGCGTCCATGAAAAGAGAGTAGGGGAGCTGCCAGATTTGGTCCTGGTATTCGAAACTGAATTTGTATTGCATTTTTTCGTCCGGGGGATCGAGCATCAGCTCGGTAATTTTACTGGGACGGATTTTCCGGTCATTCATGTCTTGGTAGCTGATCCGGAGCGGGGAATCGCCGAGGAACTCGAGGTATTTTGGGGTGACGCGGACGCCGTGATACTTGGCCGCCAGCCAGTTTTGTTTCCGCATGATTCTGATCACCACGATGATACCGGCAATGCCGATGACGCTGAAAATGGGCATAAGAAGTTTCGGCGGATTTTCGTTTCCGAGGTATTCGCTGATCCACGGCATGGCCGCCATGGCAATGGCAAAAATAATTCCCGCCCGCAGGTAGGGCCAGGCGTTTTTCATGGCTTCCTTTGCCTTGCCGCATCGAGAGGGCAGGAAGTTCAGTTCGGCGTTTTCCGCCAGCGGATCGAGGCTATGTTGCGGAGCGGCATATTTCCGGTTCCAGTAAAAAAAGGATGGACCAACTTCGTGCGGTGTTTTCAGGTCGGCGGATGAAATAGGGTAGCATTTGCCGTCCCGGGAATAAATCCGGACGGCGGCTTGAGGTTGCATGGAATTGGCACCCCATACGTACACTTCAAGGATGTCCGCCAACGGGAGTTGCCAGGCGTTTTTCCCGACAAATGCGATACCGTCCGGCGACAGTTCCAGCGAATCGATGCCGTATAGAAAATGCTTAATTTTCCTGCCTTTGAGCGATAGGAAAAAGAGTACACTCAGGTAAGACCCGCCCAGCAGAGTTATCATGCCGAGTGCGATATAAAGGAGGTTTCGTTCCGGATGATCATACGTTTTTATGGCCAGATTTATCACATAAACCAGCCCGGCGACCATCATTACCAGTGGAACCAGGAACTTCCATCTGCTATGTTT
The DNA here is from genome assembly GCA_040394635.1 of Victivallis vadensis. Lineage (GTDB taxonomy): Bacteria > Verrucomicrobiota > Lentisphaeria > Victivallales > Victivallaceae > UBA5239. Next base: position 78,365 of record JBEBRW010000018.1, read on the forward strand.
TACGCCGCGGGACAGCGGCAGGACGATGGGCATGGGGTAAAGGCTTTCCGGCGCTGCCGGGAGGCGCTTTAACCTCGAATTCAGTTTGCGGTAAATCCACAGTTGGGTTTCTGCCGGCATCATGTCGGGAGCTTTGAATTCTCCTTCCCGGATGTTCTCGGTTTTCAGGATCAGCCGGTTGTCGTCGCAGGAGAGGCCGGTCAACCGGGCTTCAGGTATTTCGATCAGGTACACGATACCGTTATAAAAAAACAGCGTAGCCGAAAACGGATGACCGCTCAGGTGAAAGACAAATGCCGCAATCAGAAAAAGCACCAGCGAAAATAGAACCATGAGAACAGTTGCATCATGGGAACTCAGGCCGGGAAGCCACCGGATGAGCAGGGCCGCCAGCCCGATCAGAACCGCGATCGTCAGATAACCGATGGCGCGGGCGGCGAGGGAACGGCGGTTATATTTGATCTGCAACATTTCGTCACACTCGCGGAAACGGACATTTGGGGGAATATCGTTGGCGCCGTTGCCGATTTCCCATGGGGAGAAACGGATTCTGCGGCGCGCTTCGCGGTACTTCCGTTGTCGTTCCTTGTCCATAAACCCCCTGCTTGTTAGCCACTGAAAGATAGTTACAGAATCCGCAAAATGCAAATCCATTAAAAAAAATTGTTTCCGATTTCCGGCTGAGTCACACGACACAGCAAGTGTGACAAACAGTCTCGCTTTGTTCCTTGTGTCACACCTGTGTCATGTTCGCCCCCGTCGAATACTCCCGCAGGATTGTCCCGAAAATTCTTAATTCTTAATTCATAATTCTTAATTTCCTCAAACTTGGCATGGTGCTTGCTATTAATAGAGCGTATTTTTAAATCTGTATATGTAAAAGGAGACTTGAAAAAATGGGTAAAATTTTAGGAATCGACCTCGGAACCACCAACAGCTGTATGGCGGTCATGGAACACGGGGATGTGACGGTAATCCCGAACGCGGAAGGCAACCGGACCACTCCCTCGATCGTGGCTTTCTCCAAATCCGGCGAAAGACTGGTCGGCCAGACGGCCAAGCGTCAGGCGGTAACCAACCCGAAAAATACGATTTTTTCGGTAAAACGCTTCATGGGTCGTAAATTCAATGAAGTGAAAAACGAACTCAACAATATTCCGTATGAAGTGGCGGCCGCGCCCAATGGCGACGCTCACATCAAAGTCGGCGACAAGTTGTATTCCCCGCAGGAAATTTCGGCCATGATTCTGCAGAAGCTCAAAGCGGACGCGGAAGCCTACCTCGGCGAAGAAATCAAGGAAGCGGTCATCACCGTGCCGGCTTACTTCAACGACAGCCAGCGCCAGGCCACCAAGGACGCCGGCCGTATCGCCGGTCTCGAAGTGCGCCGTATCATCAACGAGCCGACCGCGGCCTCCCTGGCTTACGGTCTGGACAAGAAATCCGATGAAACCATCGCGGTATACGACCTCGGCGGCGGTACCTTCGATATCTCCATCCTCGAAATCGGCGATGGCGTGTTCGAAGTGAAGGCCACTAACGGCGACACCCACCTCGGCGGTGACGACTTCGACCATTCGCTGATCGACATTCTCGCCGCGGATTTCCAGAAGGAAACCAGTGTGGACCTCCGCAAGGACCCGCAGGCCCTCCAGCGCCTGAAAGAAGCCGCTGAAAAGGCCAAGTGCGAACTCTCCACCAGCATGAGCACCGAAATCAATTTGCCGTTCATCACCATGAACCAGGACGGCCCGGTGCACCTGAACCGCACCCTGACCCGTGCGGAACTCGAAAAGATCACCGACTCCCTGATCGAGCGCACCGTGAAGCCGTGCGACGCCTGTATGAAGGACGCCGGCGTGAACGCCTCCAAGATCAATGAAGTCATCATGGTCGGCGGTATGACCCGTATGCCCGCGGTGATCCAGAAAGCCAAGGACATCTTCGGCAAAGAGCCCAACAAGGGCGTGAACCCGGACGAAGTCGTGGCCTGCGGCGCAGCCATCCAGGGCGGCGTGTTCAACAAGGAAGTCAATGACGTGGTGCTGCTCGACGTGACCCCGTTGTCGCTGGGTATCGAAACCCTCGGCGGCGTGTTCACCCGCATGATCGACCGCAATACCACCATCCCGACCAAGCGCAGCGAAGTCTTCAGCACCGCGGCCGACAGCCAGCCCGCCGTAGACGTCCACGTGCTCCAGGGCGAACGCGAATTTGCCCGCGACAACAAGACCATCGGCCATTTCAAGCTCGACGGTATCGCCCCCGCTCCGCGCGGCGTGCCGCAGGTTGAAGTGACCTTCGATATCGACGCCAACGGCATCCTGAACGTCACCGCCAAGGACAAAGGCACCGGCAAGGAACAGAAGATCACCATCACCGCGAACTCCGGGCTCAGCGAGCAGGAAATCGAAAAGATGGTCAACGAAGCCAAGGCCCATGCCGAAGACGACAAGCAGGCCAAGGAAAAGATCGAAACCAAGAACCGTGCCGACTCCATGGTCTACCAGACCGAAAAACAGCTGAAGGAATTCGGCGACAAGGTTTCGGACGACGTCAAGAAGCCGATCGAAAGCGGCATTGCCACGCTCAAGGACAAAATCCAGGCTGACGATACCGAAGGCATGAAAACCGCCATGGCCGAACTCGAGCAGCACCTGATGAAGCTCGGCGAGCAGGTCTATGCCCAGCAGCAGCAGGCCGGCGCGGCCCCCGGCGCCGAACAGCAGCAGCCCGGCGGCCAGCAGCAGCAACAGCAGAAAAAGAACGACGACGGCGTAGTTGATGCGGAAATCGTCGACTGATAAAACTAAAACAAGTTGACGGAGTCTCCTGTGACTCCGTCGGCTCCTTATTTTATTATTAT